>JAAXGN010000005.1:15280-89676 GCA_012267415.1 Candidatus Poribacteria bacterium
CACGATTGTAGCGTAAACTTTTAGTTTGCGTACACGACTGCACAAACTAAAAGTTTATGCTACAGCACGGTCAAGTCTGGTGCTTGGTTGTTGACAATTTCTTGCAAATCAAAATGTTATCAATTATAATATAAATATGTTCAATAGAATATCTCTTCACTTATGCTCCATACTGTTGTTTATATGCCTTGTTGGATGGATCGGAAGTTGGAAACAATCTATCAGAACGGGAAACGATGCGTATTGGAAACAAGAATATGATGCAGCAGTAAATGCTTATCAAACTGCTGTATCCGAAAAACCTGAAAACCCAATTACATATCATAATCTCGGTACTGCATACTATAAAATAGGCAACTTTAGAAAAGCATCCACTGCCTTCCAAACATCTCTATTAAAGGGAGACATTCAGAATCCAGCAGATGTCCATTACAATTTGGGTAATGCACAATTTCAATTGAGAGATTATACTGCAGCGATAAAGTCTTACGAAAACACCTTGCACCTAAACCCTCATGATTCCGATGCCAAACATAATCTGGCATTAGCACGACAACTGCTTAAACAACAAACCATGACACAACAACAGCAGAAAGAGAGTGGAGAGAAAACGGAAGAAGCAGAAAATGATCCGACTAACCTTTCCAAAGCGGAAACAGACCAACTCCTTGAACTGCTGACCAAGAATGAAAACCAACAGCGACAAAAGATACTCAAACAAAAACTCGATAGCGGATATAGACGTGATAAAGATTGGTAGTTTTTATATCCCTCTAGTGTTCTGTCCAATCAAAAAATTAGGTGCCCTCGTTTGTAGTAGGGCAATTCATTGCCCGTTTTTGAAGGAAGAACGGGCAATGAATTGCCCTACTACAAACGAATTCACATGTAATTCAAAGGTAGACAGACTACTAGTGCCTTCTCTTGCATATATTATCACGTTCGGTTTGCTGTTGATAACTTTCACAACAGACGTCCAAAGCAATGATGTCAAAGTTGAAGCATCTGTCACTCCACGACATATCCAACTGAATGAAAGAGCAACGTTAGAACTCAAAATATCAGGTAATACGTTGATGAAACATATTGGGGCACCGTCATTCAACTTCTTACCGAACTTTCTCGCCGTTCCGCTGCATTCCAAAACGACACCGCGTTTAGTTGATAATAGACTCACAGTAGCTATGGCATGGGTCTATGAACTTATACCGCAGAAAACAGGTGAAGTTGCTCTGTCCGACGTGCGTTTCTCATACCAAGATGTCCCCTATAATGCTAATCCGGGTAAAATTACGGTAGGTTCTGTTGATAGTTACATAGATATCGCAACAGACGGTATCCACACAGTAGAAGCCACAGTCAGCAACAGCAAACCTTACCTGAATCAGGCAATTGAATATCAATTCCGCTATCTATATACAACAGTTTTACCTACACGCGAATCGCCTTCTTATGTACTTCCTACATTTTCAGATTTCTTAGTAGAAGAACCATCCGATAATATCACAACAACGACACGGATAAATGGAAGAACATATCATGTAGATGAATACGTGAGACATCTGTATCCACAAAAGACTGGCAAAATCCTTATTCCACCGGCACAGTTAAAACTACCCATCAAGGGAAATCCTAAGACACTAAAAACAAAGTCGGTCGCACTCAACGTTCAACCCTTACCAGAAATAGGAAAACCCGCTAATTTTGATGGTGCTGTCGGTGAATATAATATAAGTACATCGGTTGATAGACGAAGACTTGAAGTTCGTAAGGCACTGACACTTTGGGTCACAATTACAGGAACTGGAAATATCAACACCGTAACGGCACCGAAGATTACACCGATGAGCGGTTTTAGAACAGACCCACCAATTCTGGCACAGCGAGACAGTGCCAATACACGAATCTATCAATACGCGATAATTCCACTCAAATCAGGCATATTACAGCTACCCGGAATTGAATTCTCTTACTTCAATCCAACCAAAGAAACATATCAGACATCAAAAACAGGTCTAATTTCGTTAACCGTAACACCGAACCCGAATGGGACGGTTGATATTGAATCTGATTCCTCACATTGGGCACTATGGTTACTTCTTAGCATTATTCCTATATTAGTTTTAGCAGTAGGTGGGTACCTAATCTATCGTTCTAAGACTCAGTATAAGACAAGATCAGGAAACAACAAAAGTCCGTCCGATCCACCGATGGATCCATCTGTCCAAGCAATGTCATCCCTGCAATCCCTGGGTACTAATGAAACAGCAATAGATGGAAGTGCCTTTGTAGAATCACTAACAGGAATAATTCACCAGTATCTATGTAATCGACAGGAAACGACTTTACAGCAATTGACACCGCAAGAAATTCAAGATATGTGCCAACAGATAGGAATCTCAGAAACTGATCAGAAGGAATTATTAGATATCATTACAAAATGCAATTATCACAAATTTGCACCTGTACCGCTTACAGGAGACGAACGAGCATCATTAATCTCACGAGTAGAAACAGTCATTAACAACGTTGAAAGCATCTGATTTATAGTAAAGTTTATAATTAAAACCGATTTTTCCCAGGGCCGGTAGGTGCGATATCCGTATCGCACCGAACCCTACGCGGAAAACTTCAATGAAACCGGTTTATCTTAATCTGTTTCGTTCGAGGTTCTCTCTTAGGATCCGGTGCGATAAGGATATCGCACCTACCGGCCTAGGAACATCCCTCAATTGACACCTATGGTGCGATAAGGATATCGCACCTACAAAACAAACTGGACAGGACACCCTATATGGATATATTTTGGTTATTTATTCGATGGATACATGTTATCGCCGCTGTGGTATGGATAGGTGGTAACCTGATTTTAGCAATGGTAATAGTGCCACATTTCAGACAGAACTTACCACCCGTTCAACGTATACAGATATTGACACTGATAGGTAAACGGTTTGAACCGATCGTATGGTTATGCGTTCTTATCCTGCTGTTCACTGGAATAGTCAATATTTTCAATTCTGTAGACCTATCCGCTACTAACGATTCTCTAATTGTAGGGACCTTTTGGCGAACGTTAGGGATTAAGCTGTTGCTGTTCATCACCTTAGTTATTCTCACTGGACTTCACAGTATTTTCTACGGTCCGAAATTGTCCAAAGCAATTGAAGATTTAGACCCAGAAACAGAGGAACTACCAGCAAACGTTAATTCAATTCGCAAACAGATGGCTATTGTTTCAAGTGCAATGGGTGTAGTTTCATTGCTAATAATATTGACTGCAGTCGCACTCAGAATAGGGATTTAATTAACGGGCAATGAATTGCCCTACTACAAACGAGCCGGTAGGTGCGATTTCCTAATCGCACCGGATTACGAGAAAACCTTCAATGAAAGGGTTGGGAAAAACTCGGTGCGATACGGATATCGCACCTACCGGCCTGGGAGATCGGTTTTACCCTATTAATTTCTTAATCTTCATCATTGCCCGTCTGTTATCTATTAATACGAAATGGACTGATGTCAAAATCTGTCTCTCCTCTTGATACTAACTCGCTCATAATCCGACCAACAAGAGAACAGAACTTAAAGCCGTGACCAGAAAAACCAGCGGCTATCAGTAGATTAGGACATTGTGGGTGGGTGTCAATAATGAAGTCTTCATCTGGGGTTTCAGTGTAAAGACAGACTTCTGCAGAGACGGTTTTACCGAGTGAAGGGATACGTTCAGCGACATAACCATCAATCCGCTGGATATAATCAGCATCAGGTGTGCGATTGCAGGTATCCGGTAATACGTTAGCACCCAAACCGTGACGTGCAACCTTGACACCGTTTTCTCCAAAACACGGAATACCGTAAAGAAACTCTCCCTCCTTTATCGTCTCTGTGAAAACAGGAAATTGGTTTGGTTGGAACAGTGCGGTATTGGTAGGTCTGTAATAACAGACCTGCTGCTTGGTAACTGAGAGGGGTAAGTTGAGTTCTTTAAGCAGATAAGAGGTCCACGCACCCGCAGTCAATACGATTTTTCTACCTTGAAATTGCTTGCCTGCAGTGTGAACAGTAGGAACACCTGCCTGCCAATCAATTTTGGTGACACATGTATTTTCTAAAACCGTCGCGTCGTGCTGCTCAGCCAATTGCAGATGTGTTAAGACACATTCGGAAGCACACAGAAAACCGGTGTCTTTCTGCCAGAGTATATCCATATCGTCAGACACGCTAAATTGCGGGAAACGTTCTGACAATTGTGTCTGTTCCCACCACTCACATTCTACATCAGCAGCATCTAAACTCTGCTTAATGGACTGCACATAAGGGTTGCCTCTTCCATCTAAATTGGCACCTAAATTGACACTTCCAGTAGTGAACAACAACTGTTTATTAGATGCGGATTCAAGCTCCCGCCATTCACTATAAGCAGTTTTCATCAATTCTGCATAGAAGGATTTATTATAGAAGAAACGGATGATGCGTGTCTCACCGTGTGAACTGCCCAATTTATGTCCACGTTGGAACTGTTCTAACACCAGAACATCAGCACCGATTTTAGCGAGATGATAGGCAGCTGCACTCCCCATCCCACCCGCACCAATAACGATTGCATCGTAAATGTGACTCGGCATTCTTACGTTTCCAATATTGTCTCCAGTCCCGTAGGGACGATATGTTTATAGATAAACGTTGACATTTACCAGAGTAAGCCCCAGAGGGGCAACAGGTATATCAGGTTAGAGAATTAGATACACACGTTCTATACACCTTTCGCACCGCTGGTGCTTGGTTTTTATTGTTCACACGTTCTTATCCTAGTAATCTTGAAATCCTGAAAATCCTGGTTCAGACGAGTAACCAAAATTTTACACACCCGATGCATTAAATTGAAATACGCGTTGTCAATACAACGGGAATGGATTTGACACAGTGGTAAAATTCTGGAAACGATCCTCACCCCGAAACAGTATCGGTTTCCACGGACGTTTAAGCGAATTATCCTCAGCTTGCTTCACTGATGGCGGGATATAACGAATGGTTAATCCGCATCTGCGTCTTGTAGAATGATTGGGTAGACTGCCATGAATAATCTTCCCGTGATGTATAGACATCTCACCCGCTTTCAGTACAAGGTCAACAGCGTTTTCCGCATCTGATTCGGAAACCGGTACTTCCTGATTGATACTCAACAAGTTCCCTTCCTGTTCCGATGTACCGTGCTCTTGCACCCCGTGATGATGACTTCCCGGAATCACACGCATACATCCGTTACCTGTATCGCTATCATCTATTGCATACCAAGCAGTTACTGCGTCAGGCGGTTCAAGTCCCCAATAGGTTACATCTTGATGCCATGCAACGAATTTTTCCTTGGGACCGTACTTACAAAAGAAGTGTGTGGCTAAGAGCATCACATCAGGTCCTATCAGTGCTTCAATCACATCAACGATTTTTGGATGCGTCGCAAGATCCCAAATGAACCTATAGTCAAAATGCCAATCAATGAGACCGATTTCACACTTCTCAGGACCGACTTCAGCCTCTAAAGCATCATATTCCTTACGAAAATGTGTCGTCTCAGTATTATCCGCCACCCGTATACCAGTCAGGAATCCATCTTTCTGATATGCTTCAGCGAGTTGCTCGTTAGTCTTTTCCATGTGATGTCCTTATCAAAAATATCCATCCGTAGGGGCTGGGTTTCCCAGCCCGCGTATTACCGAATTAATAACTTAATCTTCATTCAGTTTGTGGTACATCTTTGCAAACTGGAAAGTTTGCGCTACATTTACCAAACTCACGTTATGTGATTTCAGGGATTTTCCATTGTGCGAACCATTGTGAATCTTCAGGCGGTGGTTCATCATTGTTTTGCATCGTCTCAAAGGTTTTCAAGGCAGGCGTTACCTGTTCGCTCCAAATCTTTTCTACTGCTTCAAAGGTGACAGGTTGGCGTTCAGTGATATTCAGTTGGGTATATACATCAAGCATTTCCTGCATCTTGTTCCCCAGCCATGTGACTTCATCATCTACCATCCGTTCACCGATACGTCTGTCAGATTGATATGCATTGCTACCCATAGCGAAATGTGGACCGGGTTCATCGTCCGCTGGCATCCGTGACATATCAACACATTCCGGTTCTAATGCCCACAATAGAGAAGTTTCTACGCGACCCGCATGGTCTGCCCCATCACCTTGTCCGCTGAACCCCGGTGTATTCGCCTCAAAATCAGGCAATCCGTATAGACGCATAGCGAAATGGGGTTGAATGATCTCCAGTAGTGTTTTCAGGTCTTGCCAATTTGGTCCGTAATGTCCTGTGAGGAAGATAGCAGCGTGAAATCCGAGCGCATCCGCAGCGCGGACGTGATAACACACGTTCTTGAAATGTTGCCATGCTGGCATAGCGGTCATCCAATTTCGCACTTCTCCCACATGCTGTTGTGCCCAATTCGCATACATCCCGTGTTCATGGATGTGCCAATAATCAGGTGGTGCTACAATACCACCGTGTGTTTGTGCTGCGCGGCATGCAATTCCGTGTGCTTTAAGTGAATCAAGTCCGACTGTGTTCTGAGGTCCGTGGGGTTCACAGAGTCCATAAGTAAAATACACACCTGGACACTTTTCAAAAGCAGCTTCTAATTCATCGGGGAACATGCGTTCCCATCGCACTTCATTTCGCATAATTTCCTGTTGCGTTACCTTATAGGGAAATACAAAAATATATGCACACTTTTGGCACGTGGGATTTAAACCGACAGACTGGACTGTGCTGTAGCACAAACTTTTAGTTTGTGCATTAGTGTACGCAAACTAAAAGTTTGCGCTACAAGTGTGTGCAAGTAATTATAGATTTCGCTATAAACTGTTAAAAGGTTTTTGACTGTAGAATTTCTACAGTCAAAAACCTTTTTAGACTTACACATGCGGCATATTATGGTGAAATATGTAATTATGTTTACACATCTTCTGTAGGAGGGAACTCCGATTCCCGACTGAACGTTTTGATAGTCGGGAAGCGGAGTTCCCTCCTACAGAAAAGAATGTAAAGTTAATTCTATGTTCTACCATATTCTGAAAAGACCGCTATTTCAGTTTCAAGTTTCCCCAGGTAGTGGTGAGTTTATCTTTTGGTTCCACAGGAAGCAGTTGACCGTCTTTAATCTCTGTGACTTCATCTACACTGATCGCTCTGTCGAAGACATAAAGATCATCAAGATAGAAAGTAGCAGCTCTATATCTTGGACTTTTTCCGATATAGAGTGAATCCGCACCTTGAGCAATATTAGCTGGAATACCGGCGTATTCAGCCTTTAACTCTCCATCAACATAAAAGAATAGTGTTGTACCATCCAAAACGCCAGCGATGTGATACCATTTGTCAGTTTCAAATTGCGTGTTGTTACCACCGGGGCCAACGTAACCTGCGCCTGCGTTACCTGGGTTAAACCGGTAATGGATACCTAATTCAGCAGGACGGATCCAGATTCCTGGAGAGCGATCCTCTCCCGGAGCGGGTTTAGCAATTATTTGGCTCCAAGCACCGTTTGAACCTTGTATGAAGTTGATCCAAAAGACGTAGCTGTTGTCCTGATATGCTGCTAACTCTGGGAAAGATGAAACATGGACACTGGCATTCTGATCAACGATTTCTAATGAGCCTGGACCGTGAACCTTTTCTGCAGTAGTTATTTCTGCACCAGCCGTAAGGGTGCCGTCGTTCCCACCACCGGTACCGTCTTTAACTTGATCGCCGTTTTCTACCCTATCAAAACCTAAATAAAGGATTAAACCATCACTGCTGACAGCAGCGAGTGATACCAATTGCCCTCCAAAAACCATAAGGATTGTAATACATATACAAATAGTGAACTTCACCGTGTTACCTCCATTTATTGACCAATAGATTCTATTCTTCAGTTCAACCGATAATATAAAAATCAACGTGATTCATTTCATTTCACAAACAAACTAATTCTACAAAAAGCACGTTTAATTGTCAAGAAAAAACATGCGTTCCAGATGCTTCAATCCTTCCATTCCTTGAAAACAACACCGCACCTCGGACACTGTGTTGCCCAACCGGTCTGCCGTTGAGCACAATTTGGACATGACCACCTAACACCTTTCTGATAAGCATAAACCCAAATTCCTATTCCACATAATATCACGAGAAAAGGGAATGCAATTGATTCAAACAACTGTTGCCTCCTGTTTCACCATTATATTGATGATCTCATTTCAAGATATTTGCTGATTCGCGATATTCAAAATCCTACATATCTTCTTTGCACCAACGAGTTTCGGTTGCAGTTCAAACGCCATCAGTAATACTTCGCGCGCTTCGGGATACAACTCAATTTCAACGTAGAATTCCGCGATTTTTTTATATATCCAAGCAGTTTCACGTTTCGGCAACTCTAAAGCACTAATCTTTGACAAAGGTATTCTTGATGATTCTTGATATCCTTCAATACTAAAATGATATAGGTAGATTCGCTTGAGACGGTCTTTCACTTCTCTAATAAAATGCTTAAAACAGGGACGTTGTCCTTCAGCGGACAGCAAGGATTCATAAATCTGCATCGCTCTTTCAATTTTACGATACCGTTCAGTAAGAGAAGAATTCCCATTAGCAAAACCGAGTTTCTGATACGCCTCCGCGATGAGAAACTCACAATCTCTGCTATCTTCATAGTTGAAGAAATCGTCAATACACCATTCGCGTCCCTTCTTCTCACACTTACTGCACAACTGCTCATACATGGATATACCTGTTTCGTAGTTCTGATGCAGGAGTGATTGGAATAACAGTTCTAACTTCGCATAATCCTGACTAACGTTCCTGAACCTATCATAGAACGAATGCTTTGAATTCGTCTGCCGTTCGATATATTGTAATCTGCGGTCATAATCAGATTTGCGTTTTTTGTCCTGTAACACATCGTAGGCACTGCATACCTCTCGGAACATCCGTTTAGCATCAGCAATCTGAGCAGGTTCGGAACCGGTATCAAGTTTATCGGGATGATAACGTTTCGCGAGTTTCCTGAATGCATGTTTTATTTCTGAGGCAGTCGCATCGCGACCGACCCCTAATATTTGATAGTAGTTTGGTACATTCATATAAACAAAACATCTCATAATGATATGATACTATAATTCCATATTCTATCAGATTTCTGACATACTCCCAAGCCTAAAGACTTGGGGTTCTTTAGTTCTTATATTGTGGTAGCAGTTTTTGCTTCCAAATGACTTTTCCTGCTTCCGTCTCGCGTGCCTCTGGTTGAGGTCTTACTTGGACTCCACAAGCGTTTTGTGTCTCGGTATGCCCTACCGCGACATTTCTTAGATTTATGGCAGCGTTGACATCTCTATCTATTGATATACCGCAGGCATCGCAATGATATATTCTTTCTGATAGTTTCAAATCATCTTTCTTATGACCACACCTACTGCAAGTTTTACTACTCGCAAAGAATTGATCCGCTTCTTTAGGTTTTATTCCTATCATTTCTGCTTTCGTTTTCAGCATGGATAGGAAACCGCCTAACGCACTATCGGATAATGCCTTTGCAATCTTCCTATTCTTCAGTAGGTTGGTTACTTTCAGTGTTTCAATACCTATACCAGAACAACGGTTGACTATATTCGTAGTTGCTTTATGGTGTGCATCTTCACGGATACATGCTATCCGATAATGCAAGCGTGCTACTTTATCCTTCTGCTTATGCCAGTTCTTAGAACCTTTGACACGCCTGCTTAGCACACGCATAAACTTTGCCAGTTTCTTCTCATGACGTTTCAAGGGTCTTGGATTCGCGTATTTACTACCATCAGAACAGGTCGCCAATGTATTTATACCCACATCAATGCCGATAACAGGGTGCGTTGAAGTCTTATCAACGGCTAGAGTGTTCTCTGTCTCAACAGTGATAGATACAAACCAACGATGGGCTGTCCTTGATATAGTCCAACTACTAATCTTACCATCAAAACGAAGTCTTTCAAACATTCGGACCCAACCCATCTTGGGCAGTCTAAGCCACTTTCCTCTTACTTCTGCTGATCCATTCTTAGAAGAAAAAGAATCTTTTCTTCCTTTCTTTTTAAAGACCGGAAATCTTGCACGCTTCTCTATCCAGTTCGTTATCGCTGCACCTAAATGTTTATAGATACTTTGTGAACAAACAACTTGATCCATATCAGCAGTCCAAGCATGTTCTTTCTTGTAGGCGTTAAACCTTTTATCTAACTTGCCAACAGATAGATATTCACCTGTTGCATCATAGTGTTTCTTAAAGTCTGCTAATGCTTGATTATATGACCAACGTGCGTATCCAACCTGCTGAGCAAACCACTTACGTTGCTTGTTGTTCGGATTTAAGGTAATCTTGTGTGTTCTTTTCATGATACTATTTCCTGAATAGTTTCTACTTCCCTTTGTGAGAGGTGTGTTGATGTTCACAACACCAACGTTGAAGTAGTCTAAATATTATAACCACATTTTAACCCAAAAATCAAACATTTTTTTTGCCCTTAGTTAGCGTTTTTAGACCCACAGCTAAAGCAGTGGGCTTGCTATCTTGCTGTCAAGAGAATATAAGATACTGAATACTGAAATGGGTGTGTAAAGTAATTGTCACCATAGACATAAATTTGGCAATTATGGTGACAAAATATTTACATACCCACTGAAATGCACAATTTTGACATTACCACTACGCTTGTGATATACTATTAAAAATGCATCAATCCATTTCCAGCTGAAATTACCAACAAATAAAATAGCAAGGAGCATTTTGCAATGAAAAAGCACCTATCAATTGTATTCTTAACCTTTATTTCTCTCACGACACTTTTGCTTAACGACACATTTTCTCAAACTTCTACACAATTCAACCTACCCGATAACGCACTGACACGAATCGGAAAAGGCAGACTTAGCGAAGTAAAATATTCAACCGACGGATCAATCATGGCAGTCGTAAGCTCTATCGGTGTATGGCTCTATAACACACGAACTTATGAAGAAACGGCTTTGTTAACTGAAGATACACAAAATGTCTTCGGTGCTGCGTTTAGTCCCAATGGACAAACACTCGCAAGTGCTAATGGAGATGGGTCTATACATCTTTGGAATACTTCAACAGGAGAATTAGAAGATACACTTATTGGACATACAGATACTGCTACAACCGTTGCCTTTAGCGGAAATGGACAAATGTTGGCAAGTGGAAGTGCGGACGGGTCAATCAGACTATGGGACATGCTTACAAATGACTATTTGCGAACACTTGATGGACATTTTGATGTCGTAACAAGCGTCGCGTTTAGTACAACAGGTGCAACACTTGCAAGCTGCAGCTTAGATACATCAGTACAACTATGGAATACCGATACTGGAGAACAATTACATATCCTGACAGAACATGAAGATGCTGTCTATAGTGTCGCTTTCAATCCGAATGATGGAACACTCGCAAGCGCAAGCGGAGATGGCACAATTCGGCTATGGTTCACCGCGTTCGGCATCCTAAAACAGACACTTCCAGACCATGAAGGTGCTGTGTTAAGCGTTACGTATAGTCCAAATGGAAATACAATTGCCAGCGGAAGTGCTGATCGCACCATACTATTGTGGGATGCTGTTTCAGGAAGACCTCAGCAAGTACTACCGGGACATACAAACGTTGTACGAAGCGTCGCATTCAACGCAAGCGGGGGAACAATTGCAAGTGCAGGTGCCGACGGAACTGTCCGACTCTGGGATGCTGTGTTCGGCGGACAAAGACAAACTATTACCGGATACAATGACTATATGTTAGGAATCGCCTATCATACGACTGACAGCAACGTGGTGGCAACAGGCGGTTCAGACACCAATATCAACCTTTGGAATACATCAACAGGGGAACTACAGCGGACATTGATAGGACATACCGATTGGGTCTGGAGTATCGAATTCAGTCCAGACGGAACAAGAATAGCAAGCGGCAGCGATGATGGAACTGTCAGACTCTGGGATGCATCTACCGGGGACCTCATCAGAACATACCCAGGACATACCGATTGGGTCTGGAATATCGCATTCAGCCCAGATGGAAACACTATCGCAAGCGGAAGCCAAGATGGAACAATACGACTATGGGATACCGTCCATCATGAAGAACTACACACATTGCGGGGACATACCAGTGCCGTGCTAAGCGTGGCATTTAGTTCAGACGGAAAAACAGTCGCAAGTGGGAGTGCAGACGATACCATACAACTATGGGATACAGAAAGTGGAGATCCTATAAAAACACTTGTCGGACATGAAGATTATGTCAGGAGTGTCGCATTCAGTCCAAACGGGGATATACTCGCAAGCGGAAGCGACGACGGAACAATACGCCTATGGGATACCTTTTTCGGTGTCGAACTTGATATACTCACAGGTCATACAAATTGGATCTGGAGCATCGCATTTAGTCATAATGGGGATACACTCGCAAGTGGTAGCAGTGATAATACCATTCAGTTATGGGATACGATTTCTGGACAACACCTACAGACACTCACTGGACATACAAGTACTGTTCTCAGCGTTGCCTTTAGTCCAACTGGCAATACAGTCGCTAGTAGTAGTGCCGATGGTACTGCTCTAATATGGAACTATACGCCATCATCCACCCCGTATGCAACTGTCAACTTTTCACCATCAGCAATTGAATCTCCTGCAATTGATTGGCAACTTACATTTTCACTTAACATTACAGATGCTGTTAATATTGCTGGATACCAAGCAACGATAAGATATGATACCACCGCGCTCCGTTATATTGAGAGTTCAAATTCAACCTTTTTACCATCAGGCGCGTTTGTTGTCCCACCCGTTCTTGGAGACAATACCATTACCGTTGCTGCTACCTCCCTAAATGAGGAGCGTTCAGGTTCCGGCATCCTTGCGAACCTAACCTTTGAGATTGTTGCACCTAAAGCATCACTACTCACTATATCCAACGTGCGACTAACCGACAGGTCCGGTCAGGTCTATTATGCACGCGTTGAAAATGGACAGATCACCGCACCATCCCTCCAATATGGTGACTTAAACGGAGACGGCAACGTTAACATACAAGACCTAACCTTAGTCGCTTCAAACTTCACACAAGAGGGTGATAACCTTGCCGATGTTAACGGTGATGGTATTGTTGACATCATAGACCTGACTTTGGTTGCGGCAGCAATGGCAAACCCTGCAGCTGCGCCAGCATACTGGATTCCAAACATTGAGACGACACTAACAAAATCACAAGTTGAAAAATGGCTAACTGACGCGCAACAATTAACATTAACTGATCCGGCATTCCAACGAGGGATATTAGTGCTGCAGCAGCTACTTGCATCATTCACACCGCAAAAAACTGCGCTCCTACCGAATTATCCGAATCCATTCAATCCTGAAACGTGGCTACCCTATCAATTGGCAGAAGCAGCCGATGTAACACTTCGTATCTACACAGCAGATGGACAGTTGATCCGAACGTTAACGTTGGGACATCAGACAGCGGGAATCTACCAAAACCGCGACCGCGCTGCCCATTGGGATGGAAAAAATCAACTCGGTGAAACTGTGGCAAGTGGTATCTATTACTACACCTTGACAGCAGACAAATTCACTGCAACGCGAAAAATGCTCATTCTCAAATAGCAACTGTAGCACAGGCATCCCTCGCCTACCTGCCTCATTCTCAAATAGTTAGTATTTATAGTGAACTTTAGAATTAATGTCAGTTAAAATATTGACTGGCTTGACAACGGGCGAGGTTACCTCGCCCCTACGCTGGGTGTTCTTCGTGATCGGCGTATGGGGTGAAATGTCTCATCTGTCCAGAATATGAACACAAACATGTCACATGCTGTCCAATAAATCCCTTTAGCAACAGCAAAATTCCCTATCCCGCATTGTATCTCCCATCTTCTTGCCAACGTAAAGATTGGCATCAATTTTGCTCATAACTAACTAAGTCGCATTGAATTGGAGTATATGATGCCTGAACATTTCCTGAATCTGAACCGTAAAAAAGAAGATAAACGATATAATAATTATCCACTTATTATCATGTTATTATCATTTCTTTTGCTTCTAAGTCTCTTTATGCCGAAGGTTCTGGCACAAGACTATACACGATGGCATTTACCTGAACATGCAACATTACGGATCGGTAAGGGAAGTGTTGAGGATGTAACTTTCTCTCCCGATGGAAAACGGTTGTATGTAGATAGTAGCATCGGAATCTGGACCTATGATGCACAAATAGGGGCAGAATTGAACTTGATCACAAAGAAACCCAATGAAAAAGTTGAGGTAAGTCCATACAACAATATCTATGTATCTTTTGGCTTAGATAACACATTAAAAGTACGCGATCTTACGGATAGTCGTATTGTTACGTCCTTAGAAATGGATACAGAGGATATCCGTTTCGTAGTGTTCAGTCCAGATGAACGCACACTTGCCTTTGTTCATAAAGAAGAAATTCATCTTTTAGACTTCACCACAGGAAAACAGAAAGGAAGACTCACTGGACATACAAGTTGGATTAGGAGTGTCGCTTTCAGTCCAGATGGAACAACCCTGGTGAGTGCTGATTCCGACAAAACCGTACGGTTGTGGAATGTTGAAACTGCCACGTATAGCACCATATTAAGCCAGTATCGTGCGGAGATTTCTTCGCTTGTGTTTAGTCCGGATGGAAAAACGTTAATAAGTGTAGGTTGGAGAGACACAATACGGTTCTGGGATGTTGCCACTGGAACTGAGAAATTAACGCTTGATGCTCCCTACACCTCATCTCTCGCTATCAGTCCGGATGGAAAAACATTGGCATGCATTAAATTTTCAGTACTGATTTTAAGGGACGCTGAAACTGGGGACATAATAACAGAACTTAGCGGTCATACATATTCACTTAATTCCACCGCGTTTAGTCCTGATGGTAGTACACTTGTCAGCGGAGGAGGAGATACATTGTTTCTGTGGGATGTCATAAGTGGAGCACGAAAAATGTCTATACCCGGTCACACATACGCAGTTAGAGCTATGGCATTCAGTTCAGATAACAACAAACTCGCAACTGTAAGTAGAGATAGAATTCATCTGTGGAATTCTACCACAGGAGAACACAAAAAGACACTCAATGGGGGGTATCGTGATCTGCATGTAGTCTTAGCATTCAGTGCAGATGGCAAAACACTTGCCAGTCAAGAAGGATACAACACACATTTGTGGGACACTGACAGCGCATTACACATCATCACACTTTCTGACCATAGAGAATATGTAAGGAACAGTGAATGGGGTTCATCTTCAATTGCATTCAGTCCGGATGGTAAACTCCTGGCAAGAGGATTTAGATATAGCACATTAATCAATTTATGGTATATGGGACGCACACACAAGGCAACACTGTCTGAACACACAGCAGGAGTAACATCAGTCGCGTTTAGTCACGACAGTCGTTTCCTTGCGAGTGGAAGTAACGACCATACAGTACGATTGTGGGATGTAGAATCGGAAAGGGAAATTGCTACATTCACCGGACATTCAGATACAGTGTTTACCGTTACATTTAATCATGATGCAAGCATAATTGCCAGCGGTGGAAAGGACAGAACAATTATGCTATGGGATGTGGCAACTGGAGAATCAAGGATTATCAAGACTGAACATACAAACAGCATCATTAGTGTCGCATTCAGTAAAGATGGAAAAACACTTATAAGTAGTGCTGTGTGGTATGACCCAACTGTGCAACTATGGGATGTGGCAACAGGCAAAATGAAAACTATCATTACAGGACATACTTCTGGTGTGTACAATATCGCATTTAGTGCAGATGGTAAAACGTTTGCGACTGGGAGTGGAGACGGCACTGTACTATTATGGGATTTCAATACTATTATGGGGGTAGATGATGTGCTATCACAACAACTCGCTCAAGATGTCAACCGAGATGGAAATGTAGACATACAAGTCCGCCTTCTACCTAACTACCCGAATCCATTCAACCCAGAAACTTGGATACCCTTTCAATTAGCTAAACCCGCTAATGTAACACTCAACATCTATGCCATTGATGGACAATTGGTTAGGACCTTACAATTAGGAAACAAACTTCCGGGTCTATACCACAGTAAAAATCGGGCGGCATATTGGGATGGAAAAAACGCATACGGAGAACCTGTCGCAAGTGGTATCTATTATTATAACTTATCTACTGGGGAGTTCTCAGCAACACGTAGAATGGTAATACGCAGATAGGAGACAAGAACATGAAAAAGATGCAATCATTGATTCTATTACCTTTTCTTTTTGTGACTTGCTTCTCGTCAAGTGCTTTTTCCCAAGATTACACACATTGGAACTTGCCAAAAGGTGCAAAAATGCGACTGGGAAAAAGTATGATAACTGGAGATATAGTTTTCTCACCCGACAACTCTCTACTCGCTGTAGGCAGCTCTATTGGCACTTGGCTTTACGATGTTCACACAGGTAAAGAACTGGATCTACTCACATATCATACAGGTCGTGTTTCAAACGTAGCATTCAGTCCAGATGGAAAAACAATCGCAAGTAGCACAGCTAACACGTTTGAATTATGGGATGTTGTCAGTTGTAAACTCAAACTTGTTAAGTCATTAGACATAAGGGAAATTTATGCCTTAGCATTTAGTCCAGATGGAAAAACACTTGCGGTAGGAGGAAGCGCATCGGAAGCAGGTTTACAACTTTGGGATGTAGCTACGGGGACACTCAAGAAAACATTCTTAGAACTTAAAGGGTATGTTTCAAGCATTGCATTCAGACCAGATGGGAAAATAGTCGCAACCTGTGGTGACGAAAATGGCACGATAACGTTGTGGGATGTAGATACAGGAAAACTTAAATCAACTCTAAAAATAGAGAGTAAATCAGACATTGAATACATAACTTTCAGTCCCGATGGACAAACCATAGCAAGTTCTGAAGGTTGGACAGAACCAGAAGTGCGACTATGGGATGTTGCGTCAGAAAAACTAAGAACAACTCTAATTGGACACACCGACGGCGTTCACGATATCTCTTTCAGTCCAGATAGCCGCACCCTCGCCAGCGGGAGTAGAGACCGCACAGTCGTTTTGTGGGATGTGGCAACGGGTAACTATAAAACAACTCTAACTGAACACACCAACCATATTGAAGGTATCGCATTTAGTCCAGATGGAAATACGTTAGCAAGTGGTAGCCGAGATGGTAGAATCATTCTATGGGATACAGAGAATCTTCAGAAAAAAATGATCATCTCAGGACATATATACGGTTTTCAAAGTATTACGTTCAGTCCTGATGGAAAAACAATCGCAAGCGGCAGTTATGACAAAACGGTTAGACTGTGGGATACAACAACGGGTAAAAACACATCTACTTTCCCCGGACATATCGCTGTTGTTGAATCGGTCGCTTTCAGTCCTGATGGTCGGACGATTGCCAGTGGAGGTGGGACAAGTTCTGTAAATAGATGGAGTGCGGATGACTTCACAGTGAAATTATGGGATGTAGACTCTGGAATAAATACAGCTACCTTATATGCACATAAGTGGTCCGTCTATCACGTCACCTTCAGTCCAGATGGAAAATATCTGGTAAGCAGCAGTGGAGATAGCCGAGCTATTTTCTGGGACCCTGAAACAGGAAACCCACTATGGACAATTACTGGAGACGGGGTATTACTGGAAAATAATTATACAGTAGGTGGAGAAACGGTCGGACCGATTAAATTTAGTAGAGATGGAAAGACATTTGTGAGTGCTAACAAGTCAACAATACGTCTGTGGAACACAGAAAGCAGACAAACCGTAGCAACTTTCATGAGTCCTCCACACAGATTCAGCAATATCGCCTTCAGTCCGGATGGGAAGACGTATGCCGCTATGCAGCAAGATAATGAAATGTATCTATTGAATGTTGACACAGGTGAAATAAGAACATTCATCACAGGACATACCAGCAGATTTACATCAATTGCGTTTAGTCCAGATGGAAAAATATTGGTAACTGCCGGAGATGACAGAGTCCGGTTCTGGAACCCAGAAAATACCGAACTTAAACTAAGTATAACAAGTATGCCAAATGGAACAGACACTATCGCATTCAGTCCCGACGGAAAAACTCTCGCAACTGCCGGTTGGGATGGAACCATGCTACTATGGGATGTTCCATCAGTCATAAATCTCTCACTACACGAATCTGATATTACCGGTGATGGTGTGCTGAGCATACATGACCTGATTTTCGTTTATGCAAACTTAGGTCAAACAGGTCCAATTGCGGTTGATATCAATTCTGACGAAGTTGTTGACATTGCCGATCTCATAAGAGTCGCAAGCGAGTTGGAAATCGCAGCCGTAAAACCTGAATTCACTTATGACATTAGGTTTGTCCCGACAATAGCAGATGTTGAAAAATGGATTAACGATGCACAGCAACTTGACCTGACAAATCCCGTTACCCAGAAAGGCATTCTGTTCCTGACCAAACTATTGGAAACATTGACACCGATTCAGACTGCATTGTTACCTAACTATCCGAACCCTTTCAATCCTGAAACGTGGATACCCTATCAGTTAGCAGAACCTGTAGATGTCGCTATCCATATCTATGCTGCTAATGGTAAGGTGATTCGGACATTAGCATTGGGACATCAATCTGTAGGCAAGTATCATCATCGGTGTAGCGCAGCCTATTGGGATGGGACAAATGAACTCGGTGAAACCGTTGCAAGTGGAATCTATTTTTACACATTCACCGCAGGCACATTCACTGCTACGCGGAAGATGTTGATACGGAAATAACATCAACTTAGGAGACCACATCTATGTTATATGCAAATATAGATGATATAATTCAGAACATGCGGACCAGAAACAAAGAATATAATAACTATCCACTTATTATCAGGTTATTATCATTGACACTTTTAATTCTCTTTATGCAGAATGCTTTTGCACAGGACTATACACGGTGGGAACTACCTGAAGGGGCAAAATTACGGATTGGTAAGGGAGGAGTACAGAATCTGACGTTTTCGCCCGATGGAAAACGGTTGTATGTAGATAGTAGCATCGGAATCTGGACCTATGATGCACAAATAGGGGCAGAATTGAACTTGATCACAAAGAAACCCAACGAAAAAATTGAGATAAGTCCATACAACAATATCTATGTATCTTTTGGTTTAGATAACACATTGCACCTACGCAACCTCACAGATGGCAGTGTTGTTACATCCTTAGAAATAGATACTGAGGATATACGTTTCGTAGTGTTCAGTCCAGATGAACGCACACTTGCCTTTGTTCATAAAGAAGAAATTCATCTTTTCGACTTCACCAGAGGAGAACAGAAAGGAACTCTCACAGGACATACAGGTTGGATTAGGGATGCCGCTTTCAGTCCAGATGGAACAACCCTGGTGAGTGCTGATTCCGACAGAACCGTACGGTTGTGGAATGTTGAAACTGCAACCTATAGTACTATATTAAGCCAGTATCGTACGGACATTTCTTCAATCTTGTTTAGTCCAGATGGGAAAACGCTTATAAGTGAAGACCGGGATGATTCACTCCGGCTTTGGGATGTTGCTACTGAAACTGAAAAAATAGTGTTTGACACGGAAAGAGTCACTAACATCAACATAAGTCCGGATGGGAAAACTATCGCAAGCAGCGGATATGATAGTTTGAGTCTATGGAATGCAGAAACTGGAGAACATATAACCGACCTTAATAGACAAAAGAACAGTATCCATCGAATTGATTTTAGTCCAGATGGTAGTACCCTGGCAAGTGGTGGTGGAGATATCCTATATCTATGGGATGTCGCAACCGGCGCAAGAAAAATGTCTATTAACGGACATACAAACGGAATATCAGGAATAGCAGTGAGTCCAGATTTCAACACACTCGCTACTGCAAGTAGAGAGAAAATACATCTGTGGCATCCTAACACAGGGGAATACAAAACGATGATCTTTGGAGGGTATTGGTCATATCAAAGAAGTTTGACGTTCAGTCCAGATTCCAACACACTTGCCAGTCAAGAAAGCAGGGATATTCACCTGTGGGACCTCACCCGTGGAGCACACATTACAGCACTATATCAATATAGTAGAGATACAGAGAACAATGAATCGGGGTCATCTTCAATTGCATTCAGCCCGGATGGTCAACTTCTTGCAGGTGGCGGTAGATATAGTACATTGGTCAATTTATGGTATAAGGGACGCACGTTAAAAGCAGAACTTGCTGGACATACAGCGGGAATAACATCAGTCGCATTTAGTCACGATAGTCGCTTCCTTGTAAGTGGCAGTAACGACCATACAGTACGATTGTGGGACGTGAACTCCGAAGCGGAAATTGCTACGTTCAGAGGACATTCAGATGTGGTATTTAGTGTGGCATTCAACCCCGACGCAAGTTTAGTCGCAAGCGGTGGTAAGGACAAAAAAATTGTGCTATGGGATGTTGCGACTGGTGAATCACGAACTATTAATACTGAACATACAGGAGGGATTAAGAGCCTGGTATTCAGTCGTGATGGCAACATCATAATTAGTGGCGGCACCAGGTGGGGTGCCCTTTGGAATGACCCTACTGTACGAATATGGGATGTCAAGACGGGTGAACAAAAAAACATCCTTTCCGGGCATACTTATGGGGATATAAATGTTGCTTTCAGTCCAGATGGCAGAACACTGCTGACAGGCAGTGGGGATGGCACAGTGTTAATATGGGATTATAATACGATTGCGGCGGCAAGTGATGTACAATCAAAACAACTCACTGAAAATGTCAACCGAGATGGAAATGTAGAACTACAAGCACTTCTTCTACCTAATTATCCGAATCCATTCAACCCAGAAACTTGGATACCCTTTCAATTGGCAAAACCCGCTCATGTCATACTTTATATCTACAGCGTTGATGGACAACTGGTCCGGACACTAAAAATGGGTCACAAACAAGCGGGGTTATATCACAGCAAAAATCGAGCGGCGTATTGGGATGGAAAGAATGCTTTCGGAGAACCTGTTGCCAGCGGTATCTATTATTATACGTTGTCTATAGGCGCGTACTCAGCAACGCGCAGAATGGTAATACGCAGATAGGAGACAAGACCATGAAAAACATTTCATCACGCATCCTACTACTTTTTCTCTTTGTAAATTGCTTCTTGTCAAGTGCTTTTTCCCAAGACTACACGCATTGGAGCTTGCCAAAAGGTGCAAAAATGCGACTGGGAAAAAGTATGATAACTGGAGATATAGTTTTCTCACCAAATAACGCTGTCCTCGCTGTAGGCAGCTATATTGGCACCTGGCTATACGATGTACACACAGGGAACGAACTGAAACTACTCACCGATAATTCGGGTCTTGTTACAAGTGTCGTATTCAGTCCCGACAGCAAAACAGTTGTAATTAGCACATCTAACAAATTTATCGTATGGGATGTGACAAGCGGTGAAATTAAACTCGTTAGGTCATTAACCATAGGAAATGTCTATGCTGCCATATTCAGTCCTGATGGAAAAACAATCGCGACAGGGGGTAGCAAGCAGGAAGAAGGTCTACAACTTTGGGACGCAGAAACAGGAACACTTATGAAAACATTCTTAGGACTTAAAAGTGGTGTTGAAACGGTTGCATTCAGTCCTGATGGAAAAATGATCGCAGCTGCAGGTGATGAAGATGGCAGCATAAAACTGTGGGATGTAGATACAGGAGAACTTAAATCAGATCTAAGAATAGAGAGCGAGTCAGAAATTGTAAAAATCACTTTCAGTCCCGATGGAAAAACCATTGCTGGTTGTTCAGGTTGGTTGGACAGAAAGGTGCATATCTGGGATGTCGCATCGGGAACGTTACGTGCTTCTCTCAAAGGACACACCAACGGTGTTCACCACGTCTCTTTCAGTTCAGATAACCGCATCCTCGCGAGTGGTGGTGAAGATAATACAATCGTTTTGTGGGATATTGAAACGCTTAGCTACAAAACAACCTTGACTACACACACTGACGAGATTGAAGGAATCGCATTTAGTCCTGATGGGAAAACGTTAGCAAGTGGAAGCAGAGATGGTAGAATCATACTATGGGATACACAGAACCTTCAGAAAAACATAACTATCACAGGACACATGTATGGCTTGAAAAGCATTGCGTTCAGTCCTAATGAAAAGACAATCGCAAGTGGTAGCAGGGACAGAACAGTCAGACTATGGGATACAGCAACAGGAGAAAATACATCTACTTTCTACGGACATATCGCTGATGTTGAATCCGTTGCTTTTAGTCCCGATGGACACACTATTGCAAGTGGGGGAGGATTTACTGTGGTAAATCACTGGTTTGCAGATGAATACACCGTGAAATTGTGGGATGTTGCCACTGGTAAAAATACTGCAACCTTATTTGAACACAAAGGGGAAGTCTATCATCTCACTTTCAGTCCAGATGGACAATACCTTGTAAGCAGTGTTAACGAGCACGCTATTTTTAGAGACCCCGTAACCGGAAATCCACTATGGTCAATCACAGGCGAGAAGATAGAACCAATACCTAACAGTACACAAGATAGAGAAGCAGTTGGACAGATTAAATTTAGTGCGGATGGAAGAACATTTGTGAGTGCTAACAAGTCAAAAATACGTCTGTGGAACACAGAAAGCAGGCAGACTGTAGCAACTTTCAGGCGTCCTACATCCGAATTCAGGAATATCATATCCAGCAATATCGCATTCAGTCCAGATGGGAAGACTGTCGCTACGATCTATAACGAAAATGAGATGCATCTATTGAATGTTGCCACTGGTAAAATCAGAACAATCATCACGGGACATACCAGCAAATTCTCATCTATTGCATTCAGTCCGGATGGACGAACACTCGTCAGCGCGGGAATTTACGATACAATCCGGTTTTGGAATCCCGAAAATGGTGAACTCACAATGAGTTTAACGGGCATGACAAACGGAATAGACTCTATCGTATTCAGTCCCGATGGACAAACACTCGCAACCGCCAGTTGGGACGGAACAATACTCTTGTGGGACGTGCCATCAGCCATCAATCTCTCACTACACGAATCTGACATTACCGGCGACGGTATTCTCAGCATCCATGATCTATTATTGGTTGCAGCAAACTTCGGTCAAACAGGCACAACCCCCATAGATGTCAATTATGACGAAGTCGTTGACATTGCCGATCTCATAAAAATCGCAAGCGAATTGGAAATCGCAGCCGTAAAACCTGAACTCAGTTATGACATTAATATTGTTCCTTCAATAGCAGAGGTCAAAACGTGGATTAACGAAGCAAAACAACTTAACCTTTTGGATCCTATTAATCGGAAAGGTGTCGATTTCCTCATCAAACTATTGAAAGCGATAACACCAAACCGGACTGCTCTGTTGCCAAACTATCCGAACCCTTTCAATCCTGAAACGTGGATACCCTATCAGTTAGCACAACCCACAGATGTTACTATTCATATCTACGCTACAAATGGCAATGTGATCCGCACATTAGAATTAGGACATCAGACGATAGGATTGTATCATCATCCAGGTACCGCAGCCTATTGGGATGGAACAAATGAACTCGGTGAAACCGTCGCCAGTGGAATCTATTTCTACACATTCACCGCAGGCACATTCACCGCAACCCGTAAGATGGTGATACGGAAATAATATCATTTTCTAACACAGAAGGGTGTGTAAAGTTTTTGTCACTATAAGTGTCAATTTGGGTTTTCCTATGCTCTTAATAGTTGTTTTTTTTAGTGGGTTCCGATATAATATCAGATAAGGTCAACATTAGATTGGGAAATAGATTTGCTATATTTTCTGTTTTATGGTCCATTATACAGTAGGTAAACCGAAAATTTATATTGAGACTACAGTGATCAGTTACCTAATTGCAGTCCCAGTAACGATGTAACGGTATTTGATAGACAACGATCAACTCGGCAGTTGTGGGATGAATACTTTGACGCTTTTGAGTTTGTCACTTCAGATATAGTTCTCGGTGAAGCTAAACGGGGTGATCCAGGAGAAGCTCAACGTCGGATTATATTGTTAGACGATCTAAGGACATTGCCTTTGTTACTGGAGGCTGCTGCTCTTGCACATAAGTTGATCGACGAAGGTACCGTGCCACCGCAGTTCCTACCGGATGCACAACATATTGCTATTGCCGTTGTCCACAATGTTGAATATCTCGTTTCTTGGAACTATAAGCATATTGTTAATGAAACCAAGCGTCAGCATATCACTGATGTTTGTCTAACTGCCGGTTACAAACCGACAACCCTTTGTACACCTGGAGCGTTAATTGAGGAGATACAGATGAAAGAGCAGCTTGAACGACAGACAGATCCTATCCTTGAAGAATGCTATCGAATGAAAGCAGAATTTGCTGCCCAATTCAATTCTATAGAAGAACTCTACGATTACTTGAAGGCACAAGAGAAAAAGCGCAGAGCCCAAGGTAAGATATATATAGATCCACCTACAGAAAAACGGCGTAAGTAGGATTGAAGCAACTCACCCCTTGTCTCGGGCGGGTAAAGTAATTGTCACCGTTTTTATCTGAATCTCGGGTTACGCGGAGAACACAATTATGACCAAATAAGTGAAAAACACATGAAAATGCAACGTTCTCCAGGGCTCATCTTAATATTCCTCCTATCAAACTTACTCTTACCCAACAGTTTTGCACAAAATCCGTCACAATTCAGTTTGCCTGAGGGTGCCACTACTCGCTTTGGTAAAGGGAGTGCCTATCAGATTCAATACGCTCCTGATGGCAAGAACTTAGCAGTTGCCAGTTCCATTGGCATCTGGCTTTATGATACCAAAACCTACCGAGAAATCGCACTACTCACAGGTCATACAGAAAGGGTCATGTGTATAGACTTTAGTCCGGATGGAAAGACCCTCGCAAGTGGGAGTAGGGATAAGACCGTTCGTCTCTGGGATGTAGCAACACGTAAACACAAACAGACACTCAACGAACATTTACATGAAATCTATAGTGTAACATTTAGTCCAGATGGTAAAACACTTTTGAGCGGTAGTACTGGAGAACGTGACGGTGAACAGATTTTTGGTGCTGAAATACGAGTATGGGATACCTCCACGGGGAAACACAAACGCACACTATCTGCACAAGGACAAGTAAATTCCCTGGCAATCAGTCCAGATAGTAAAATATTCGCAAGTGGAGAGGCGTGGCCTACCTACGATGTTCAACTATGGGATGCTAATACAGGCAAACAACGCCAAACACTTACAGGACATAAAGATTGGATAACTAGTGTCGTCTTCGGATCCGAAAAGGGTACGTTAATAAGTTCAAGCTACGATGGAGACATCCGTGTATGGGATTATAATACAGGACAACAAAAACGTGTAATCGTTGAATTAGGGCCCGTATTAAATACGACTGCATTCAATCCTGATGGCAATCTGCTTGCTACTGGCGGACAACACAATATAATAATCTGGGATTCCACCTCTGGCCTACCAATACACACACTTGATAATACCGGAAGTACCACAAGTATCGCTTTCAGTCCTGATGGTAAAGCATTTGCAAGCGTAAACCTTAATGAAAATCCAATTAAGGTGTGGGATGTAGCAACCTGGAAACAGAAGCACACACTCACCGGTTTTTCACAACCTGTTAATGACATTGCCTTTAGTCCCGATAATAGCATAATTGCCAGTGGAGGTTTTGATCCTAATATTTTTCTCTGGGATGTTGCTACAGGGAAGCGGAAAGAAAAATCCATACGACAGAAAAATATTGTTGGATGTATCGCTTATAATTCTGACAGTCGCTTACTTTTATCCGGCAGTTTCGATTCTACTGTTGTTATATGGGATGCTGATACATACACGAAGAAACACGCATTCACCGCAAACGATCCACCTCTTTCCCCTGCGCTTAGCATTATGTTTAGTCCCGATCTCCGTAACTTTACCCACCTGAATCCTGAAACTGTACAAATGTGGGATATTCTCAGCGGAGAACTCAAACTTACGCTACAAAATGAATCAGATTTCCGCAGTGTTGCGTTTAGTCCTGATGGAAAAACCCTTGCAACTGGAGGCGAGGTTGAACGCATTGGAGAAGATCATTCCTACGGGTACAAGGGTATCCATCTCTGGAATATTCAAACAAGTGAGAAAATAACAACTTTTAAGGGAAAGATGTGTACTATTTTATGCGTTGCGTATAGTCCAGATGGCCGCTCACTTGCAAGTGGCGAATCATGGGCAGATTATGCTGTCCGTCTTTGGAACGTGTTGACAAGCGAACCCATATTCACTTTCAAAGGTCATACAAAGAATGTGTTCTGTGTAGCGTATAGTCCAGATGGAAGCATACTCGCAAGTGGCAGCGCGGATAATACTATCCGTCTTTGGGATGTTGTAACAGGAAAACACATCAAGACACTCACTGGACATACAGCACCAATCACAAGTATCAAATTTAGTTCAGATGGTCACACATTAGCCAGTTGTAGTATGGATGCAACGATACTACTATGGGACCTCACACCTTCAAGGAAGTAGAATAGAGACAGATACTATAACAACGTCTCCGCCAACGCCGAAAAGTCTTTCACCGTCACATCCGCTTGATACTGCGTATCCTCATAAGGCATATTATAACGATTGACAAACGCACCTCTATACCCACATGCCCCGTGCACCCATAATATCAAATGAATTCGCAGATACCATCAGACACGTATTAACGTCAATACCAAGTTCACCCGCCGCGCCACGATAGACCGCTGGATGCGGTTTAAACGCACCAAACGATGTAACCGAAATAACATCATCAAAATCCCATTTAACACGTTCCTTGACAAGATAATCTAAAAACACAGGATCACCATTAGATAACACAACTAAACTATACCGTTCCTCTAATATCTGTAGTGCAGGCAGCACCTCAGGAAACGGAGACAAATATTGCCATCCCTTCATAAATTCCTCTACCGTCTGAGGGGACGCTTCAATCCCGTTTCGTCTCAGTGTATAATGTAAGGCACGACGCACCGTTTCCAGATACCCACTATGTCCCAGCATCATAATCGTATCCTGATACTGTTCGATACGTTGTCTATAACGCCACTGTTCCCAAAAGTCATCCGCTGAAATCTCAGTAACATCTCTGGCATTCAACCCATCACGAATGAAAGGCGTAAGACTACCACCTAAATCTAAAATCGTACCAAACAGATCAAATGTGAGTGCTTTGGTTTCAGCAAAAATTGGCATATAATATCCTTGCGTTCAAAGACTATCCTAATTCAACAGTCCTGCCTGTCGCCATCGCCTCAAATGCAGCATCAATCACACGCATCTGATTCACACAGCTCTCAGGTGAGATTCGATGTGGTTCCCCTGTTTCCAAACACTCACACAGATGCTCAAGCTGTTTCGCAAACTGATTAACAGGCTCAAAATCAAGCACTTGATGACCTTCCCTATTCTGTAGTGCGATTTTAACTTGAGAACCACTGTTATTCCAAGCAGCATCAATTCGAAGCATACCACCCAGACCGGTCATCTCTGCATACTGCCCTCCAGCACAATTAAAGCCGGTAGAAATCTGTGCGGTTTTTTCATTTGGAAAAACTAACAACAGATAGGAAGCATCATCAACTTCTAACCCTGCCTGTGAAGCACCCGAGACTCTAATCGGTTCAGCACCGAACATAAACCTTGCATGGTGTATGTTATAGCATGCCAGATCGTAGATACTGCCACCCCCCTTAGCTTTGTTAAAACGCCAGTTTGCTTCCGGTTTGCGAGTTTCAGGACCACCGCCACCGCCACCTGTACAGAAGGTACTACGAAGCGTCATAAATTCCCCAACCGCACCAGAGTCAACTAACTCCTTCGCCTTGATATGCATTGGATGATGACGAAACTTGAATGCTTCCGCGACGAGAATACCGTTCTCTTGGGCAGCACCGACAAACGCTTCCGCTTCCGCAGCAGTTGAGGTAAAAGGTTTTTCACACAGTATGGCTTTCACGCGTTGAGATTTTGAAATGTGAATACCTACTTCCGCATGAAATGCACCCCATGTGCAAATAATCGCAATATCCAGATCTTCAGACTCCAACATTTCATCTAATGAAGTATAGCGATTAGCGGGGTCTACATCAAACTGTTCACCGAAATTATTTACTGCCCCTTCATGCACATCACAGATTGCAGCCAATTCAGCACATGATATTTGCTGAAGTCCGTTGCCATGCGCGCGGGAGATACCCCCTGTCCCTACGATTCCAACTTGGTAAATTCCATTTTTTGGCATAATAGTCCCTCATTTCATATTTTCAATGAATAACCGTTTTCAACAATCGCTTCACGTAAAAACGCAAATGGGAGCGGTTTTGGCTCCTCAACCCTTTTCCATCGTTCAACCGCTTCCGGTCTTACGATGATACGACCTAACGACATCTCTAAAAACGCTTCAAGTCGTTCAAGCGTTTGCTCCTGATTTAGCACAAAATCCTCAAAACGTACCTGCATAACATGTTTCGGTTTAGGTGTCGCTTTCATCAATTGATACTGGTAGTGCCACGAGATCGCGCGACGTTCATAAACATCATCTGTCTGTGGATAATCAATACCGAAATCGCGTAAATTATCTGTTTTATGACTTCCCAAAATACAATCTCTGGGATCGCGTATCCAATGAATAAAACGGGTATCTGGAAACATCCGCGTTATCCAAGGATATACCAGTGTCGTCTCCGGAATCTTCCACCCTTTATACGTAGATGATGCACGCAGCACATCAGACAAATATGTAGTGATCAGTCGTTCAAAATCCGGGTCAATTGGCATGGTAAAGAGCGGTTCAAAATTCCATGATAAACCCCCATTCCATTTGACATATTTTGCCAACACTCTACATGCATCATACATATCATGCGGTGGAATCTTATCACCGGAAGGATTCAACTGACTCCCCATATATACACCACTGGCATAGAGCGTGTGCGATATAGCACGTGTCCCAGAGTGACCACGACCAATCACTGTGATTAAGCTTTGCATAGGATATCTTACTATAGAATTGACTTGAAAATTTTAAAATAATAGTTGATAATAGTTACGACAATTCATCATGGTTAACAGACGTTAGTCTTTGCAAATAAAGTGCTTCCATAAGGTGAAATTGTCTCAATTTTCCATTTTATCAGAAACCGTAAAGAATAGAAAGATTTTTTTGAAGAAATGTCCCCGCAGAAAGGAACTATACATGTATAGATTGATTTCAACATTTTGTTTGAGCCTGTTAGTATTAACATCAATTGGATGTGACAATGTCAAGAAAGTATTAACCCCAAAACCAGAACCCACTGTTAAGATCGGATTTGTCGTTGCGGGTCAACGAGTTTCCTATCCAAACGGTGCTGAACTGGCTGTCGCAGAGATAAATCAGCAAGGTGGTCTTTTCGGTATGCAAGTTGAATTGATTGGTCACATCAATTCAGAAGCAATTCAGGACGTATCTGTCCAACTCGCTGAGGAATTGATCGTTGAGGATGGTGTTGTCGCTCTAATCGGGCCGAACCGTTCATCGCACGCCGCTGTGGTCGGTCCAGTTGCACAAAAACACGGCATACCGATGGTCACAACAACTGCAACGAATCCGAATGTAACCCAAGCAGGCGATTTCGTCTTTATGGCATCCTTTACGGATAGTTTCCAGGGTGCTGTGATGGCAAATTTCGCTAAAAGCGAACTCGGCATTACGACTGCTGCTATCCTTACGCGAAAGGGAGACCTTTACACTGAAGGCATATCCGAATTCTTCGCAACTAATTTGGACAGTCTCGGAGGCGATGTGGTTGCACGTGAATTCTTTGACGTAGGGACCGAAGTTTTCACCGAGCAGCTATCAAAAATCGCTGAGATGAAACCTGATGCCCTCTTTACAGCTGGATTTGTCCAAGACATCGCCTTTATCACAGAACAAGCACGCGCTATCCCCATGACAAATGCCGACGGTGAACCCACCATCTTTCTCGGCGCAGACTCTTGGGATAGTACATTACTGTTCATGGATGAAAATGCTAAAATTGAAGGGAGTTACTTTAGCGGTCACTTTTCACCTGATACAGATGAACCGAACGCACGCGCTTTTGTAGATACTTACGAAACGACATATCAAGCAACACCTACGGGTGGGGTTGCTGTCAGCTATGATGCTGTGAAATTGCTTATTGAGGCGATACAACGCGCAGGAAGTTTGGAACCTGAAGCAATACGGGACCAACTCGCTGCAACGCAAGACTATGTCGGCGCAACAAGTATTTCCATGTTTAACGAAAACCGACAACCCACAAAAAGTGCAGTGATCTTCACTATCAAGGACGGCGAGAAGCAGTTCTATCAACAGATAGACCCTTAGTGTACTCACAAGAACAATCTAACAGATTATGCTACTATGTGGCAACATAGGTTAGTTGATTATCAGATCATCAAAAGGTTGTCCATCTTCATTTGTGATGCGGAGGAAAAATCCCCATCCACCCCTCTCATTACACACTTTAACAAGGATACTGTTTCTACCCGGTTTGAGTTTCACAGGTATAGTGTATGTATCAACGATTGCCATAAATGCCTTTGTATGGGAAAATACTTCTCTACCATTAAGCCATACTTTTCCTTGGTCATCACTATCAAATCGGAATTGGACTTCCCGTTCATCAGGTGCGTTAATAGTCGCAAAAGCATAGGAAACTTGCCAGTCAACAGGCTGTTCACCAAGATGGATATAGCCATCTAATTCAGCATCAGTGAACTTTTTCCAACGTATTGGACCATCCACGCCATCATATTTAACGCTCAAATCAATCTCAGTGATACCTTCAGGGATGTATGCGGTATCGTATCCGATTCCATCAGCATTATCAAAGGGTCCAAGCACCATCCATGTATCTTCCGTAACATAACCGGTTTTCTTGACGTGTTCATCCGCCATCTCATCCATACCTTTGTCCCGATAATATTCTACTAAACTGAAATGTGTATCTAACTGAAATCTAAGTTGAGGTAGCTCATCCAAATCCAGTTCAGCATCTATATCGTGTATTTTCTGAATATACGCATCTGCTTTATCAAGCACTCCACTATCGTGTCTGAAGAGTATGCAAAAGTTGTAATAGGATCCTGATAACTGCCATCAATTGGGGGTTGTTCTTCAAAGAAAGAGGATAATTCAATGCCTGTTTCCATTTCCCAAATCTGAACAAGTCCACCATCTGTTCCACTGACAATCTTTTTTTCATCAGGCGAGAATTCAAAAGCATTAAGCATGGGTGTATGTGTATTCGGAATCATCATCCGTTTCTTCGGCTATAATTATCTCACGTTTTTCTCCTGTTTCAGTATTAAACAGACGGATCTTATTGCCACCCCAACCAGCTAAGGTTTTCCCATCAGGTGAGAATACTGTTCCATCAGATCCAGGGAAAGTCGCCACCTCATGTCCAGTGTTAACATCAGTCAAACGCAGGACATCCTCACCATAGTTTGGTTCAGATGGATTGCTCTGTTTACCGTAATTAGCGAGTATTGTTCCATCAGGTGATAACACATGATGTCTGTATGTTCGCCAAAATAACGGTTCCTGAAGTGTTGCTTTCGTTATTAGAGTTGTTTTTTTTCAGTTTGGCAGATCCCAAACGGTGATGATACCATTTGAAAAAGCACTTGCTAACTTAGACCCATCCCTAAAAAGGAGGCAGTCCTTATCCACATGTGTCCTGTAATACGGGTCTGTTGTGCTTGCTTCGTTTCAATATCCCAGAATCTGACAGTGCCATCAGAACTCCCACTTGCAAGGATGTTGCCATCAGGTGAAAATGTTAATTGATGAACATTACTGAGATGTCCGGTAAACGTAGCGATCAATTCACCCGTAATCGTATGCCACAGTTTTACGGTGCTATCTTCACTTCCACAAGCAAGTAGTGATGCATCAGGAGAAAATGCCAATGCGGATGGTCTCTCATTTCTATGCTCTTTCATAGGATTATTTACGATCTCTTTACCATCTTCTATGCCTGATACAAACCACATATTGCTATCTGGCATAGCCTTTTGTAGGACATGCAATTCTTCTCCAGATGTTGTGTCCCATATTTGTATTGTTGTGTCAAGGTTCCCTGATGCGATTCGTGTGCCATCAGGAGAGAATTCCAACGTAATTGCGTGGTTTGTCTCATTGAAATAATTGATGACGATGTCTTTCTTACCCATTTCTCTGAGCGTGGTTAGTTTCTCACCTGTATATGTATCCCATAACTCAAGTCTACCATCCCTATTTCCAATAGCGATTTTACCTTCTGCCAGAGCAATGTTAGTAAGATGTAGGTCCGTGGACTCTTTTTGTAGTTTTATCTCTGTGCGATTTCCAGTCTCAACATCGTACCTATAAATCTTTTCTCCTCTGTCACCAAGACAAACCAACGTTTTGCTATCATTTGAGAACCGCAATGCATTCGTGTCCGGGAACTCACTCTGTAGTAGAACTTCGCGTTGTGTCGCGATCTCCCACAGTTGAAATTGGTCTCCACCATTTGCGAGGAACCGTCCATCTGGTGAAAATGCAAGAGTCCCACGTTTCCCAGTAAATAGGGACAGTTCCTTACCTGTTTTCACATCGTAGAACCAAACACCTGTAGAACTACTCAAGACAAGTTGTGTACCATCCGGTGTAAACTGCATTGACCAAGCACCACCTTTACCTAAACGTGCCTTTGCCTGTTCCGGTAAATTCCATTGTGGATAATTTTCCATTCTATTCTCCTTGTCTGATTCTGTAGATTGTAACTGTGTATTATCGGGCTCTTGTTGAAAAGGGTGTAATAAATCTTATTTCTGAAAATCTGCGATGTTCCAAACAAGAGCAGTTCCATCCCAACTCCCACTAACGAGTGTGTTTCCATCAGGACTGAAAGCAACACATCTTACAGCTTCTGTATGTCCAGTTAAAGTTGTAATGACTTCAGTCGTTGTGATGTTCCATAAAATTACTTTATGATCCGTAGTGCCGCCGCCACTTGCCAAGATTTTGCCATCCGGACTAAAAGCTAAACACGTAACCTTATGTACATGTCCCTCCAATCTTGCAATTTCTTCACCAGTCATTGCATGCCATAAAAAAACACCTTCAGTCTGACCAGAAGCAAGTAGACTACCGTAGGGATGTATTGCTACACATTGTAAATTAACAGGTGTTTCTATTTCTGTAAATTTCTCTGTCCCTACCTCCCATAATACTATAGTATCATAGCTTGCAGATACAAGCGTTTTGCCATCGGAATCATATAACCACACTGTTTATATAATGCTGAAAATTAAATTTATTACCGATCTCCTTATGTTCATAAAACCGATCTGTCTCTATCCCTGTTATTGAATCCCATAGTATGATTAATCCATCACGTCCACCACTGGCAATAGTTTCTCCATCAGGACTGTAGGTAATAGTCTCAATTGCATCGGTATGTCCTTCAAGAACGGCTGTTTGTTGTCCAGTATTTACATCCCACAACTCAACGTTGTCCCCCAAACCACCCGTTGCTATTTGGCTGCCATTCGGACTAAAGACGATAGTCTGAGGTGCACGAGATCTCCCGATAACAGATTTCAACTCATAAGTCGTGGAATCCCATAACTGAGCTGCAAATTTTCCACCAGTCGTAGCAAACGTTTTTCCATCGGGACTGAAATCAACACCTGAGACATCCTCAATAAAACCTTTAGTGATCTCTTTTACCTCACCACTGTCCTTGTGCCAAATACGGACACTGCCATCAACACCGCCACTGACAATCTTTCCCCCATCAGGATAAAATTGAGCAGTTGCTACTATGCCTATATGGCCGACATAAACATTGCTTATTTTCTTATCTTCAAGATTATACATCAGAAGGCCATTTCGACCTGCAGTTAGGATGCTTTTCCCATCAGAACTAAAAGACATGTCTGCTATTGAACTACCGTCAGTGTATATAGTAGACTGTTCATCGGTGTTTATGTTCCATAGAATTATCTTATATTCTCTACCTGCACAGGCAAGCGTATTTCCATCTGGACTAAACGCTAAACTCCATACCTTAAACAGTTTAAGTGATCTGATTTTTGTACCAGTATTTACATCCCACAGAAACACCCGTTTATCATCACCGCCGGAAGCAAGATAGGTTCCGTCAGGATTAAAGACAAGCCTATTGACCAAACCTTTATGTCCTTTTAGTTCTGCCTTTTGTTCATGTGAAGCAACATCTATTAATATCACCAGAGAATTATCACCGGTGCATGCGATTGTTTTGCCATCTGGACTGAACATCACACTAAGGACACGTCCGATATGTGCCGTTGGGATTCCTTTCACTTGTGAAGTCTTGATATTTATAAGATTAATCACGCCATCTGTTCCAACTGCAAGCGTTTTGCTATCAGGACTGAAAGCAACTGTATGGACAACACCCGTATCAAAACTAAATTTGCTCTGCTGAGCACCAGTATCAGCCTCCCGCAAAGTTACACTTTCGTCAAATCCACCACTTGCGATTGTGTTACCATCTGGACTCACTGCAACACTTTTCACGGCATCTTCACTGACAGGATTCAATGTAGTAATTGGATGTGCATTGGCAATGTCCCACAGATAGATTTCATGGTCAGATGCACCTGCAAGCGTCATGCCATCAGGACTAAAGGCGACACTGATAACGGGTCGATCAAATTCGGTATGGATGCCTATTCTCTGACCTGTGTCGACATCATACAGGAATGTCCTTCCTAATCCTCCGACAGCAAGTAATTTACTATCAGGACTGAAGGCTGCACTCCAAGAAGCCCAAGCATATAGATTCTTATTCTTTTTATTATCAGGTAGATGTTGAATATCCCATAACAGTAAATGATCTTCTTTGCTGCTGGCACATGCAATTTTTCTACCATCAGGACTGATGGCTATACCGTTCATATCATCATCATCTACTCTTACCGTGGCTATCTCCTCACCTGTTTTGACATTTATCAGATGTACTGTTTTGCTTCTTGTTACGTCAGTGCCTTCAATGAGTAGAGATTGCCCATCAGGACTGAATTCTATACCTTCAATACTGTGTGAACTTATCCTACCAATTTCCTTTTTTATCCTTGAATCGATGTCAAATAAAAATGCTACGCCACTTTGAAAGCCACCAGCAATTGTCTTTCCATCTGGACTGAATGCAACACACTTCACATTCCAATCATGATCACTAATTATAATTGATTTTTGTGTATTATCCGACATGTCCCAAACAGCGACATTCTTTCCACTCCCCGCTGCGAGCATACTACCATCAGCATTGAAATCAATACAATCTATACTTACTGTGTGTGATCCGAGTAAAGCGGTCTCTTGATAGGTACTTGTGTCGTATATCCAAATACCGATGTCAGTTGCAACAGCAAGTTTTTTACCACTTGGTGAAAACTGAATCTCAGTAATCTCACCTCTTCCCAAACGCGCTTTCGCTTTTTTGGGTATTTCCCATTGTGTGTAATCTTTCATTGTTTCCTCTGTTTGTGTGGCATCAGTAAAAGTGGTAATGTTATCATTTTGCTGATCTTCAGGATCATTCAGATGTGCCAATACGTTAGTATCTTTTATTGGCATTCGCACATTTGGTTTAGATTCTAAGTTTGCGACTATAGGTACTTCTATGACCTCAACCGATGTCTCTGCGGTGGCATCTAAACTGTAAGGTTTTTGAAAACGAGGCAAAAATTTACTATTTCCCAAACCGAGTATCAGCAACACGACTACTAAAGTAGAAGCAGCTACTGCCCATGGAACTATCGGTTTACTACTGGACGGTGTTGCAGGTTTGATACGCGAAATCTCACGCATAATGTTCTCTTTAAGATATGGTGTAATTTGGAAATTGTCTAAAGCCTCCCTTATCACCGGTTCCTCTTTCCGTAAACGCTTCTGTGCGCGACGGAGACGGCTTTTTATTGTATTCGCTGACACACCTAAAAAAGCACCGATTTCTGTGCATGACATTTCACCTAAATAGTGTAATGTCATTACAGTGCGTTCGCTTTCTCCAAGTTTCGCAAGCAATTTCTGAACAACATTGCGTTGTGTTTCTCCGGTGATCCGATTGTTTTCATCAAGGATATATTCAGAATAGGTTTCTTCTTCATCTACAGTAATATCTATATTGTCCTGCAGCTGTGCCCGTATATTCTTATTACGCAACCATGTGCTGCAAAGGTTTGAAGCAATTACATAGAGCCAACTTGCGAAACGTTGCGGTTTTTTCAACGTTCTGAGTTGCTGATGTGCTCTTATGAACGTATCCTGTGTTATCTCCTCTGCGAAATGAAAATCTCCGATTTTCCGCCATGCAAGTGCGTGAACCTGTTTTTGATATTTTTCTACAAGTTCTGCAAACGCAGCATCATCACCATCAAGAGTAAGTTGTATTAATTGTGCATCACTGTTTCTCATGGGTTCCCTCCGTTTTTACCTTTTACTTATATGACAACACTAAAGGATTAAACGGGTGCATAATTCTGCAAATGAACAAGTGTTCAGATATGGGGGTTAGAAAGTCAACATTTTATTAATTTAACCACCTAAGTCCCTTTATTTGTATATGCTCATCGCAATTGTTGAGATAGGGTTTCTATCTTATCGGAGATAGATACTACAAAGTCGTCTTATTGACGGTTGATTATCAGATCATCAAAAGGTTGTCCATCTTCATCTGTGATGCGGAAGTAGAATGACCATCCGCCTTGCTCATTACACACTTTAACAAGGATACAGTTTTTACCCGGTTTGAGTTTTACAGGTATAGTGTATCTGTCAACTATAGACTTAAAAGTTTTTGTATGGGAAAACACTTCTTCTCCATTAAGCCGTACTTTTCCTTGGTCATCACTATCAAATCGGAATTGGACTTCCCGTTCATCAGGTGAGGTGACAGTTGCAAAAGCGTAGCAAACTTGCCAGTCAACATGCTGTTCTCCAAGATGGATATAGCCATCCAATTCAGCATCAGTGAACTTTTTCCAACGCACCGGACCATCCACGCCATCATATATAACGCTCAAATCAATCTCAGTAATGTCTTCAGGGATGTATGCAGTATCGTATCCGATTCCATCAGCATTATCAAACGGTCCAAGCACCATCCATGCATCTTCCGTAACAAAACCGGTTTTCTTGACGTGTTCATCCGCCATCTCAACCATGCCTTTGCTACGATAATATTCTGCTACACTGAAACGTGTATCTAACTGAAACCTAAGTTGAGCAGGAACGCTTCTTTTATTAAGGGTTCATTCTTCTTTAAACGATGATGTGCACGACGAAGTCGACTCTTAATCGTATTTGCCGATACACCTAAGAATTCACCGATTTCAGAACATGACATTTCCCCGAAGTAATGTAATGTAATGACAGTGCGTTCACTCTCTTGTAATTTTGCAAGTAGTTTTTGGACAACTTCGCGCTGTGCTTGTATCGCAGTGCGTTCTCTCTCTTCAACGACATACTCCGAAAACACTACTTCTTCTATTTGCTCAATGTCAGTCTGTTCCAAATACTCAAGGGACTGTGTCCATAAACGTTTTTTACGCAATCGTGCGTAACATTGACGTCTCGTAATTACAGACAGCCAACCGGCAAAATTCTGCTGTTCCTTCAGGTTTTTCAGTTCCTTATAGGCGTTTAGAAATGCGTCTTGTGTAACTTCTTCTGCAATATGGAAATCCTTAACAAGTCGCCACGCCAAGGCATGAACCTGTTTTTGATATTTTGATACTAACACCGCAAATGCGTCATCATCGCCTGTAAGGACACGTTGGATAAGTTCGGTATCGGTCTGTTGCATTCTGCACCTCTTGAAACATAAGGTTACAATATACCTCTCATAACCTGTGACGCGACTTAAGGTGTAAACGGGTGCATAAATTTTATGGATCTGCGTTGACTTGGACCTACGAAAGAATGCGATACAATTAATTTGAAATGATATTACCTAACCACCTGTATTGTTCCGCTTGATGCGACTGCTGATTTTGTTGGATCATACATCGCTTCGGCAGAGACAGGGGGTACTGTAAACGTTCCCTCTGTTACGACTCTTAATGGATAATAGAACTTCTGCTCCTGTTGGAAATTAAACGCACCGAAGAAGATAAGTCTATCATCGCGAATGTCTATGTAATCAGGTGTGTAGTCACGTCTTTCTGTCCAGGGTGCTCTATAACGAGTTGCCAATCTGGGATTTTCAATTTCAAATCCTGCGGGTAACATGTCAATAACGACTACATTCTGTAAATTGCTCGTGAGTGCCTTCACGCTAATCTCAGCGATAACTAATTCCCCTTGTTGGAAGACATTTTTGACTCGTGAACCGTCTGGTGTGAGATATCGTCGGTTGACCTGCAATTCGCGTCCGTATTCCTCAATATAGGAATCCCGTCCGATACCGAAGGCTTCCCAGAAATAGTAGCATGTGCCTTTTCCTTTGACTGTAAGTTTTATTTGTGTGCCATCCCAATCTGAACCTGTGTATTGTGTCCCGGTCGAATCGAAGTTACCCATGTGAGCATCGTTTCGGGTGATTGTTCCGGTATACTTCTGATTGGGTTGCTTTTTCAGGTACTTACCGAGTGCAAGGAACGCGAACGCGTTGTCCTGTGTATTCGTCCAACGGTGTCGTCTTGAGGCTGCTTCGGTCAAACTTTCAACGAGTGGCGTGACTGCGGGATGATCGTCCATAACTTCCATCAGTACATCCAGCATGATGGCTTTCGCACGAATAGGTGAGTCAAAATTGCGACCTGTATCACGTCTCTGATCTATCTTATCAATTTCTACTGCTTCAGGCAGCATTGAGATCGCCATCTCCATATTACCGCTCAGCGCGAATGCACCTGCAAGTTGAAATTGCGAGTAATCGTTGAGTTCACTGAGTCTGTTGTTCTTCAGGTAGTACATCACAGATTTTTCGGGTGCGCCTGCTGCTGCAAGTACATAACAGGCATAAACAGCTTGACTTAACCTATACCTATCCGCGTTCTGATTCGGTCTGTTGAGATTACCACCGTTTCTGGCTTGACGTCTCAACCCTTCTAACATCCTATAATAAACAAGGTCGGACACCTTGTAACCTGCTTTTCGTGCTTCAACAAGGAAGTGAGAGGCGTAGATACTGCTCCAATTGTTGATTTGTGTCCTACCTTGCCAATATGCAAAATGATGTTCTGGTAGCAGCATATCTTCCAACTTTGTAATACCCGCATTGATATATTCGTCTATTTTTCCCTCTTCTGCCAGCATCGGTTCAACGATGCGTGCAAGGTCACTAAGATAGAGTAGTGGAAAAACCCGACTGGTCGTCTGCTCTAAACAACCGTGTGGGTATTGTATGAGATACCGAAGACCTCCCGCGAATCTAAGTGTAGGAAGCGGTGACACCGTCAGCATGAATTCAGATATGTCAGGTCTAATGTTTGAAGGAAAGATGAAATCTGCTGGTTCACCCTCCCGAACAATACCTTGTCCTGTCTTTGTTATAGGGGGTGATGCAGAACGGAGGGGTAGACGCATCGGTGCGAATTCTATCTCCTCACCATTACCGGATGCGGACAAATTGAACGTAGCGATACCGACTGCATCCTGTGCAACGACATCAAAAAATACGTTCCCCTCCTGACCCGCTGCGACCTGTATCTGTTTCTGTAAGGAAGACCCTTGAACAAGAACCGTGCGATTGTTAGAATCGTCTTCCATTATGAGTTTTATAGGTCCGGATGCCTGTAGTTTCACACTGAATTCACCTATGTCATCAGTGCCGTTATAGATAGAAACGGGGACGCGAATCTGATCACCGCCAGTGAGAAAGCGCGGGAACGTCGGTGTCAGAATTACCGGATCACGCACTTTGATCTCTTCAGTGGCTGAACCGAAATCTGCACCAGCAAATGCGACTGCCATTATACGTAATGAACCGTTGAATTGCGGTATCTTGAAACGGACACTCCCAGTCCCATCGGCATCCGCTTCCATCATACCTGACCAGAGGGATACAGACATCACCCGCACAACGGAATCCGTATTCAACCGACTTTGCCTTTTCGCTGCGAGTGATTCCCATGCTACGGTACCGAGACGTGCAAAACTAACCTGAGGTGCGCGTCTACTGAGCACTACCGAACCAGCCATTCCATCAGCAGAAAAATCAGCAATTCCCCCAACTAACGCTTCCTGTTCTATTAACTGTCCCCGCGACTCATTCCTTGGCGTAGTCGTTACCACCTTCATCAAATCTGCAAGGGATTCAATCGGTTTAATAGGAAATCTACTATCCCTTGTAATCGCATTATGGAATTCATAAGAGATGGTGCTAAGTCTTCTCTGTTGATAGAAACGTGCATGTGGGTCCGGGGTTTGCATACCCGTCAATTGGAGGATTCCTTCATCAATTGCAGCGATTGTGATTCTATAAGGTTGCCCCTTCCTCTCACCTGTCACCCGATACTTTATGTCCACCTCACGATTTGGTCGAATCTGTTCAGGGACATCAAGCTCCACCTTTAGCTGATGTGCTTCTGCATCAATTTTCAACGGAATAACACCAAATGCACGGGCAGGCGCGTCCTTTTCCAACGATGTGGTAGAACGTATCAGCATTGCAGAGAGATAGACGTTAGGTGCGTAACCACCCTCAACAGGAATTATCAATGTTTCTGTGTTCTCTTTAACCGTGATTGTTTGATGGCTCAACACCTTTTCCCGTTCGATCGTTAGCAACACTTTACCGGGGAAGGGTGGTTTAATTTGCAGTTGTGCCTTTTCCCCAACGCGGTAGAATTCTTTATCAAGTGTCATATCCAACGTGTCAGGATTTTCTAATGACCACGGCACACCTGCCCATTCTGAGACATAAAATTGCATAGAAGTTTTTGCCCCACTATCAACATCTTCAATATCTACGCGATGGACACCGTAGGCAACAGGGGTATAGTTGAAATCAGCGGTCTCGTCTTCTGATTTTAGAGTAAAGGTTTTCAGTTCTGTTGCCTCAGGTTTGCTTTGTCTACGCCATCTATGCCAATTCGAAACAGTAGAGATTGTTGCTCTCAATGTTCTTCCTGCTGTCGGTTCTCCATCAACATCAAGAGCAATATAGTTGAATGTGACCTCTTCATTTCGTTTTACCGTTCCTGCTTCGGGTCGTTTGATGCCGACATAGTGGGAATAGGGATGGACAGTGAACCATTTTGATGCAGTAACTGATCGTCCTCCGAGTTCTTGGACAGTTGCCATAACATAACCACTCAGTGAAGATGATGGCTTGAGACCTTCCGGTAACGTGAACTGATAGGTTGCTATGCCATCAATGTCCGTTACTGCTTGGTCAAGGTTTACGGCATCAAAGCTGAAAGTGCGGTTTGGATCGTAGAAGGTGAACGAATCCCATTCATCAGGGGGACTATAACGCGATTCTTGAAGACTGTAATAACCACTCACTTTTCTTCCGACTGCTGGTGTCCCGAAAAGGTTTTCAGCCTTCACATCTACCGTAACCTCATCCTCTAACATATAGGATTCTTTATCTGCTTCTACCGAAACTTTCATGCGATCTGGTATAAATTCCTCAACTTGAAAATTAGCGGTTCCAATTTGTTTGTCTTCTGACCACATTTTAACAGTATACCAACCTGTTGGTGTATAGGCGGGTAGTGGAATCTCAACTTCACACGTCCCTTCAGCATCAGTCTGTTCTTGATATTCCTTGAGTGTGGCATTCTGTGGATTAACAATCTCAATCCGCACGGGTAGCGACTTGGGAGTTGTGCTATTTTTGCCCCGCACAATTCCGATGAGATGTGCTGTTTCACCGGGACGATAAACACCACGCTCGGTGTAAAGATACGCCTCATGTCCCGCGACTAAATAGGGGACGCCTCCAACATTGAAACTGTGTGTTGACATGTGGTGTCGCTGTAGTTGCATTAAAGAGAAATCATTTTCCTTCTCAGCAGTTATCAGGAATTCTGGATTATCTTTGAGCATCTCTGGTTCTAAGGTGAGTTTAGCGAAACCAGCATCATCGGTTTCTCCGGTAAGAAATGTTTTCTTATCGCGATTATTTATGAGTTGAACCTTCACCTTCTGAATCGGATCTAAAGAATCAAGTGAATTGACCCACACATATAATTCCTTGTCTATTCTTTTCGCAACGATACCGAGGTCTGTGACGACAACCAATTGTTCTGCATATCCTGTCCTACCACTATCAGCATGGACGACCACCTTAAAAACGCCTGCGTTGTTGTCTTTCAGATAATCCTTTAGCGATAGAGGTGTGATGATCTCTTCGTTTAGTTTTGACTCGACAATCAATTCACCTTGATGTATCAGTGTGGGTAGACTGGAAAGATGGACTTTTGCGATTCCGATTCCGAAGCGTTCCAGATTCGTCGTTGCAACGTTGAGTTTCAACGTTCCCTTTCTCGGTAGGAAAAATGTGTTATCTGTAAAACGGATCCCGCGATATAGGTCTGGCACTGTTAATCTTTTCACAAAAGTATCTCTTAGTATACTCCCATCTTCAGATGCGATGCCGTTTTTGATGTTTACTGTATAATTGGCGCGATGTTTGTAATCTGCATGTATTTCTAATTCACGATAGTTGACTGCCAACTGAAACGGAATCTCTGGTTCAATACTTATGTTTTCTTGAAACATCTCAAGGGTTATCTGTGAAGAGAAACGTATATTGACAAACAGTTTACCATCCCGCTGTTGAAAGTCTGACCGTTCAGTCCGAAGTTCTCTTATATTTCCGAGTTGTATGGGTGCGACACTCGGTTCTTTAAGTCCAATTTCTGCGCCAGAGCATTTAAATCCTTCCGCGATTTTGACCTGTAGATAACGTCCTTCAAGTAGTGGGGGTATATCTTCGATTTCTATTAACACAGTTCTTGTAGTAGGGCTCTGTTCTTGGAAACTGTAAGGTATTTCATCCCCTCTGCCTGATAGTATTGAAAGGTGTTTCTCTAAACCGGCAATGGCAACTGGGTAGTTAAAAGTTATGGTTGCAATAGCCTTCGCTTTTTTGAGTTCCTTATCATATTGGAAACCGATCTCGGCTTTTTCCACCTTAAAAGGTGATGTTGGATAGGTGAATTTTCGCAAGCCGGCAAGCGTAAAATTTTCTGATGTTTTCAGTTTTTCTGAGAGTTCAAATGTATAATTAACGCCCGGTGCCAATGCGCTTTCTAAAAAGATCCCGATCTGATTACGTGCTATCCATCTCGCTTTTCCTTGAAGTGCAGGTGTAATCTGAATCGCATCATCTGGTAAATCCCTATAAAGCGATTCACCACCAATGACGCGTTTCGTAAGGGTTATCACAAAATCTGCCATGCTATCATTCTGTGTCCCACGCCTGAAAGATTCAACACTGAACTCCGTTCTTTCTATCTCTTCCGCAAAAGCAATTTGTCCTGAGAAGCAAAAAGCGATGAATACAATAAGACAGATGGTGATTTTTGGGGATACTTTACATTTCATGGCAATGCCTCCTGTGTAAGGGAAAGTCAAACGATGATAAACTATCTACGAATTTGGGGTAACGGCACACGGCGTGTGCCTACTACTTTTAATCTACCTGCAAACTTCCGACCAACGTTTTTATTGAACGCATATCCGTTTTTTCAAGATAGGTTTGGATACCTTCTACCACTTCCATTGATGCTTTCGGATTGACAAAATTGGCTGTACCGACTGCAATTGCGGATGCGCCTGCAATGAAAAACTCCAGTGCGTCTGTTGCGTTCATAATGCCACCCATCCCGACAATCGGAATAGAAACGTTTTTATAAACCTCCCATACCAATCGTAAAGCGACAGGTTTAATTGCGGGACCGGAGAGACCACCTGTGACGTTAGCAAGTTCCGGTTTTCGTGTCTCTGAATTGATTGCCATGCCGAGTAAGGTGTTTATTGCGGACAGTGCATCAGCCCCAGCATCTTCAACGGCACGTGCGATAACGGTGATATCGGTGACATTCGGTGATAATTTTACCAATAGTGGTAAATGTGTTTTTGCTTTTACCTCTTTTACAAGCTGATGTGCTAAAGTCGGATCAACACCGAAACTCATACCGCCACAATCCAGATTCGGACAGGAGATGTTGAGTTCTACGCCAGCGACACCTTCCGCTTCGCTTAACTTCTCAACAACTATCAGGTATTCAGACACCGTCTTACCGCAGACGTTGACTATGACAGGGACATCAAAATCGCGTAGATAGGGTAACTTCTCTTTAATGAAACCGCCTACACCGACATTTTGCAATCCAATTGCATTGAGCATACCGGATGGGGTTTCCATAATTCGGTTCATCGGATTGCCTTGCCACGGGACGCTTGTAACACCTTTAACGACAACCGCACCGAGTCTGTTTAGGTCAACGAAGTTTGCGTATTCACTGCCATATCCGAAAGTACCTGAAGCAGTCATGACCGGATTCCGCATCCGAATCCCACCGATATTCACGCTGAGGGGAGAATTTTGTGTATCCATACTGAACAGGACTTACGCAGAAGATTAGATTTCACAACGAATTGAAAGTATATCACGAAGAACGGGTAATGAATTACCCTACTACAAACGCTTTAACTTCTAATAACGAGTAAAATGCGTAAGTCCTACTGAATTAATAATAATAGGTCATATTCAAATTTTCAAGACAACACTATTATTCATCATTCTCAAATTCATTTATTTTCAGATCGTTATAGGGTTTACCATCTTCATCTGTAACACGCATATAGAATCCCCAACGCAATTCCTCGTTGCAGACCTTGACGAGAATGGTGTTTTCACCTGCTTTTAGTGTGACAGTAACAATATCTGTGTCAACAACAAGCCATCTACCCATATCAAAAGAATACACCTGCTCACCGTTTAACCATACTTTTGCTTGGTCATCACTTCCAATACGGAGTTGTACTTCGCGTTCATCAGGTGAAGTTACGGTTGTCCAGGCATAAGACACAAGCCAATCGTCATTCCTACCGAAATCGATGAATCCGTTAAAAGCGTCATCAGTATGTTTTTTCCAACTGATCTTTCCATTAGATCCATCGTATTGAGCGTTTCTGTCAATCTGTATGGCATCTTCGGAAATGTAAGCGGTATCGTACCCTATGCCTGCTGTGTTATCAAACGGACCGAGAACTAACCACTGTTTTTCATGGATCATACCCGTTTGTAGCATCTGTTCCATAGCTTTATCGTGCATGTTGTGCTTTTCGTAGTATTCAGCCCAACCTAAGTTGACGTTGACATGGAATGTAGTCTCTGGGGATGGTGTTTTGAGGAGTACATCAGCAGATTTATAGTGCAGATCATTATAAGGAATACCATCAACGTTTGTAATTCGGAAGTAAAAATCATAATCTGCACTTTGATTACAAATCTTGACAAGGATAGTGTTTTCTCCCTGTTTTAGCGTTGTATTAATTGTGTATCGGTCAAATATTGCGGCTCTGGTTCCACCATGCCTGAACACCTGTTTCCCATTTAACCAGATTGCCCCTTGGTCATCACTGTCAAACCGTATGATGATATCGCGTTCATCTGGAGAGACAACAGTTGCCCATACATAAGATGCGCTCCATTCAGTATCACCTGTAAAGACATAATGTCCATCTAATGAACGATATTTTGATTTTTCCCAACTAATTAATTCCCTTTTACCGTAGTATTGTGCAGTTGTGTCTATTTGTGTTGTTTCCTCTGGAATATAAGCATTTAGCACACCATAAGCATCAGTATTATCAAAGGGACCGAGTGTTATCCAATTTGTTTCAGGAACAAGTCCGGCTTTTAAGGTATAGTTTATCGCCTTTTCCTTTTCGCCTTTATTACTATAATAATGTGCGATTTTACGGTAACCGTTTGCTCGAGATGTAGAACTTTCATCAGGAAAAGTGTCCAAGAGTTCATCTAACATCTGTTTAAACTTTTCCTTGTCATCAATATACCCACTACTGTCAGTTATTCTATCCCAAATCCGTTCATAAGAATACTCTGTTGAAGCAATTGAGAATGCCTGTTTAAAGTATTTTATAGCATCATCAAACTGTTTGTTGGCAATACATGTTTGAGCAAGTGTTGTGGGATAGTAGTAACTTGAGTTTGAATCGGTCTGCATTGCTCGTTTGGCGAATGTATGTGCGGTTTTTGGGAAAATCCCTTTTTCAAGAAGTTCTTCAGCAAAAGTGCGATAGTAATATTCGGAGTCGTATAGATTCTTCTGCCGTATCTTTAGCCACTGTGTATAAGCAAGTTCAGCTTTTTCTGTATTACCCGTTTCATTGTAAAGATTTCCTAATAGGTCGTGTAAGACATCACTCTTTAGCATCTTCGGTTGCATTTCTTCAAGTATTGCAATTCGCTTTTGCTGATGATCTTCTTCAGTATAAAGCCCGATAATTTCTTGGATAGCGGACTCGTGTGAATCTAATGATAGGGGTGCATCTAACGCTTGACGATAGGTCCGTTCAACATCGGCAATCTGATCCATTTTTTTGTAAGTTTTTGCTAATAGGTCATAGTTTTGATAGTTTGCGGGTTCAAGCGCAATTGCCTTTTTGTAAGCAGAAATTGCCTTTGTCAATACATCACTATTTACTGTTTCAAGTATAGGACGTTTGTATGCTTCAAGTTTTGCATTACCTATGCGTTTTCCGTGGTTTTTGTTCGGTGTAGTATCAAAGATCAGTCCGTTCTTTTCTTGGTCAAATTTCCAGTATCCGCTTAAGCCTTCTTCATCACCGTTCAGTTGTGTATTCATATCAGCGCGGATCTGTTTCTGTGTACGAGCGATGTTCCAGATTCGCACCTCATCAATCTGTCCGACAAAAACACCGTGCATAGGATGAAAAATCTCATGTGTCCAACCGATTCGCAGTGGAAGTTTGCTTTTATGGATTCTGTTCTGTCCTTTGTAATTATTATGGCTGATTTCAATGCCATTAATGAAAAGTTTGATATAATTGTTTTTTGCATCAACGACGCCAGCGATATGTGTCCATGTATTTAGTTTTATTGTTCCCGGTGGTGCATAGATTGAGACATCATGCACGTCTTGTGGTGATGATGCAAATTGAATTCTGCCATCATCTATGAGTTGTAGCGTGTAGCTGCGTAGCTTAAATCCTGGGTCCCATTCATCGCCTCTAAAAATAATAGGCATGTAATTGTTTGAAAAATCTGTTGGGTTGATCCAAAAAGATATTGTTACCTGTTGTGTGATATTGTTTAGAGTTTCACTATCGTTGATTTCAACGAAACTGTGATTTCCGGTGAGTGTAAGTGCAGTATCTTCAAGTACTTTAACTGTTTTCTGCTTCTCTGTAGATAGTATTTGAAAAAGGTCCCCGAGTTTCTTTTGCCATTGTGGATTATAGGGTTGTAGTTCACTCAATTTTTCATACTGTTCAACAGCTAATACGGTTTGTTCGGTAGTTTCATAGGTTTCTGCGAGGGTCTGTCTTGTGTTGGTATCGTTTGGGTTTCTTTCAATCTTTTCCAGATACTGTGGGATCCATTTTTCAAAAAGATTTGCGGTTTTAGCAATCTCAGAGACAGCGGCATTCGCTCTTGATCGTATGTTACTATTATTGGCATCGGTTGCAAGTTCTTGATATATTTTAACAGCTTCTTCATAGTTTTCTTTTTTGTGATAGCTTTTTGCGAGTATTTCATAACTAATATCAACAACCACGCTTCGATAATTACTACTGTTATTGTCTATGACAGTTTTTGCGAATTTAATTGCCGCATCATACAGTTCATTCTCAAAGCACTCAGAAGCAAGTGAACCGAGAAACCACATATCATTACTGCTATGCTTTTGATTGAACACTTTTTCAGCCTCTCTGAAGGTTTTTTGCGCCAATCCTTTTTGTCCACTGTTATTATAGGCATTCCCAGCAGCAAAGAGAAACGTTACATCCTCAGGTTGAATTTGGAGGAGTTTCTGATAGATATCAGTGGCTAATAAATAGTTCTGTTCACTCACATAGATTTTTGCGAGTAATTCAAGAACATCAATATTTTCTGGATCTTCATTTTTCTTATTTTCAAATAGCGTTTTTAAAGTCTCCAGTTTTTTAGCATTATTATAAGCATTTATTAGATTATCGCGAGCATTTTCTTCCTTAGTTCTATATGTAATGGTTGCGCTACTGGAATTTGAGGATCGGTATGGACTGCCAGAAACGAGCGTATTTTCAAAGATTTCTAAAGCGGCTTCGTTTTCACCAAGTTTAGCATATACCGCAAGCAATTCATCATTAATACTATTTCGATCGTAGGTGTCAGTTGTCAAATCAAGAGCTTTCTTGAAAGCATCAACCGACTGTTGCAATTCACCTTTTTTTAGATAGATTTGTGCTTGTTCTCTCTGCATGACAGATGTCATAGTGCCTTCTTCTTCAGCCACTTGCAGCATATCTTCTAATTTTCCTTGAAAACGGTACAAATTGATCAAATCCGTTTCTGTGTTTTCTCTTTCCCACTGTGATGTCGTGAATTGAATTGCCTTTTTGTAAGCGTTTTCAGCGGCATCTAAGTTATCGGTCCGTAGGTATAAGTTTGCCATATCAATATGAATTTGTCTATCTCCGGCGGCAAGTTCCAGAGATTTTTCATAGTTTGCGAGAGCTTCATCAATCCTATCATCGTCAGCATATAGTTTAGCAAGTCTCACGTAATGGACGTTAATTTCTGGTTCGGCTTGTATATATTGTTGGGATAGTTCTAATGCGTCCTTTAGCTTCCCGGCAGATACAAGACTATTGACAAGTCCGTCCTGAAATTTGGTGTTTTCTGGGTCGGCGTTAAGTAGGGATGTCCAGGTTTCAGAAGCCTTTTCATGTATATTCAAACGTGTGTAAAGCTTTGCGAGTTCAGAACGCGATGCAAAGTCTTCAGGTGTGGATGTAGCAATGCGTTCGTATATACTTATCGCTTTTGCTACTTGTCCGAGTTGTGTGAGTTCATCTGCAATTGCCCTTTGCAACCCGATACTCAATGTCTGTGTCTGTTCAACGATCTGTTTTCTTGAAGCGAGATCACCCCGTTTTTCTATAGTATCAATGTACATTCTTTGTGCGTAGTCGCGATCCCACCAGTCTGCTGCGAGGTCATTGATAATTCCTGCCCAGACGGTTTCAGCATCATTCCACATTTGGTATTTCATGTATGTTGAAGCCAATCTTCTTCTCTCATATATATCTGTTCCGTCATCTTGCATAGTTTGGACATTACCCATTTTACGAAAGGCGTTCTGTGCTTTTTCCAATTCGCCGTTTGCTGCATAAGCTTCCCCGAGTTTGTTGTAGCACCTAACGACAGCCCATGAGTTTTCTTGTTCAAGTTTTCTTGCGACTGCCTCAAGTATGTGGGTTTGAAGATCATGTCCATCGCATGCATTGGCAAGATTATACAATGTTTGTGTGCTAACTGAAGTTAGGTAATTGTCTACCAGTTGATTGACGTGTGTCTTTGCTCCATCAATATCCTCATCCATGAGTTTCATTCTTGCCACAACATATAGGAGTGACGTGTTTGATGGATTTTGAATAAGTTTTGCATCGTATTCTGCTATTAGTTTCTTTAATTCTTCATTTTTCTTATAGAGGTTAGCAAGTCTTAGAAGATATGCTATATTGATGTTGGTGATATCCTGCTTATCAACCTTCTCCCGCATGTATTGAATTGCTTTTCCTGTCCCACTTGCTGTTTCATGGAATTCGGCAATCTTTAGTTCAAAAGAGGTCGGTGTCACTGCGGCTTCATTCTGCTCATACACCTCAGTCAAGAACTGAATAGCTTTTTCAGGTTCGCCGTTATCAGCATAAATGGTAGCCAATTCTTGATAAAGGTAGTACCGATTTGGATGAACCTCAATTATCTTTTGAAATAGTTCAATAGCCGCATCTTTTCTTTTTTCCTTGAGACATCGTCGTGCGACGGTAATGGTAAATTCATATCCATAATATCTCCCAACAGGTTGTATAATCTCTTTTGTTAACGTAATCAGTTCATCTAATTTGTTAGAATGTACAAAAGCATCTATTGCATCTTCATAGTTGTATCCAAGTATGGATGCATCTCTTTTGAGAAGTATTTTATAGTGTGGGATTGCGTCTTTAGTTTTACCGCTTCGCTCAAGCATCTGGACATAACGGAGTCGGGTGTTAATTTCCTTTGGACGTAGTTTGAGTGCTGCTTCAAATGCTTCAGAGGCTTTTTGTATCTTATTTGTTCCTTCATAAAACATCGCTAATTTGAGTTGTGCATTGAATGATGTTGGGTTATTCTGTGCGTCCTCAATAATTTTGGTTTCCCTTTTCTTTCTTTCTTTTACATTGCCGACTAAACTATTCGCTTGATTAAAGTTCCATGTTGACATCATGCGTCCATATTGATCGGGTCTATTGGCGAATCTTAATGCGCGTTCTGCTAATATAGCAGCATCTTGTCCTCTGCCAAGGTCTGCCAGATGGTCTCCGAGGTACATCAGAAAGTTCGGGTTTGCCTGAGTCATTGCCAATGTCATAGCTTTTTTGGCAGTAGCGATTGCATATTGGGTGAAACCCGATTCTTGAAGTGTGATAGAGATATCGTAAAGTTCCTGTGAACTGATAGGAGAGTTTAAGAGGTTGTTCATGACTTCACGCAAGGTAATTGTATCACCCGTGTGTATGGCGAGTTGGAGTATCAGGTCGTGATACTGTCGGCGGTTTCTCGGCTCTGCCTCTGCAAGGTCTTCAAGCATGGTGAGTGCTACCCTATATTCTCCGCTCTGAATTGAGATGTAAGCAATGTTTAGTTTTAACGTTAGGTCATCTGAAAAAGCATTGTGGAGCGTAGAGAGAATCTGTCGCGCCTTATCATGATTTGCATCCCACCAATAGCAGTAACTGAGTGCTAATCCAGGATAGATACTATCTCTACCTTCTGCAGTGTCGAGCTGTTTTTGCAGTTTTGCGTAGAGTATTTCCTGTTGATTCCGTATCCACACCTCACGGAAAATTGATTTAAGGTAGTTCAATCGTTCAATATTGAAATATGCTGTTGGTACGGGATAACTGGAGTTGATAGGGTTATAATAGCCGTAGTAATAGTATGCTGACTGTGCGAGTGCAGCAACACGTCTAGGATTTATAGTAGTGGGTTTCGTTCTTTCAAGGAAGGTCCAGAGAACGTCAATTGCTTTTTCAGTGTTCCCCTGTTCAATGTACGCATCAGAGAGTTCTTCAAAGAGTAATCTATATTCCCTCAACTGCTTTTGTGACGGTGATGGTAGATTTATTAGGATTTCTTCTGCTATTTCTGTCCTATCATTTATTACGAACGCATCAACTAACTTAGCCAAGGCTGTGAGATCGGTAAGTTTTACATCTTCTATTTCTTTTATGAGTTTTGTTGCGTCCTCTTTCTTGTCTTCATAATGGAGTAATGTGGCATATTCTGCAAGATAGCGAGCTCGTACAGTCGGAACTAAACCGGGTATATCGTCAATTGCTTTCTTTACTGATTCGTAATTAAAGTTATCCTTCAATAGCAGCTGCAACCGAAGTGGTTGATATGCTAAATCATTGGGGGAAATATCTATCAACTTTTCTATGACAGTTTGTGCCTTTTCTTTTTGCTGTATCAAAGTATAAAATCGTGCTAAAGTCTCAAGTGCTTGGATATCAGTTGGGTTTGCTTGAACATCATCTTCAAAATGTTGAATGAGTTCATTTAGTTTTCCAAGCTGCTGTGCGATTGTAGTTAGATGCACGAGTGAACCTACTTGTGCTTCTTCAATCGTTTTCGGCATCCATTGCACATTTCTTCCAGCAAAAGTGGGTCTACTCTGTATGTCACTGATAGCATTTTGAGAAATCTCAAATTTATTAAAGTCAATACCTGGGATGTAAGAATAGTTATAAATTTCACTATATCTTGTAGTCTGTTTTGCGGTGTTCTCTGCCGGTTCGGACATATCCAGTATGCGGTGGAAGTAGGTCTGTGCGCGTTCTGGTTCATTCATTCCAACTAACAACACACCTAACCTATAGAGTGGCAGATGTGCATCAGTTCCAGAAATCTTTTCAGATGCGCGTTCGAGAACAAGAAAAGCCTCTTCGGACAATCCGTAACGTAGTAACAGTGCAGCAAGTTTCACTTCTGCCTCAAGTGTTTGGTTTTTTGCGTGAAGTAATTTCGTCCAAGCTTGTATTGCTTCCTGTTCACGTCCAGCATCAAACAATAACTCACCGAGTTTCTGTTGGTGATTTGGGTCTGGGTCAACTTTGACAAGTCGTTGTTGATATGTCAGTGCATCTTGCATATCACCTAAATCAGAACTGATTTCTACTAATTTGGATAGGAGTTCAGGGTTTTCACGTTGTTTGTTTAGACCCTGTGCTAATTGGAAACGTGCTTTCGGTAGGTCACCTTCCATACGATGAAGTTCAGCAAGTGCAAGGACAGGTGCTACCCAGGCGGTGTTTGATTTTGCTAACTGCTTTAGTTTTTCTTCAAATTCATCGCGTCTACCTATGTCATAATAGACATCAGAAAGCGGTTTGACAAGCGTAAGTTTGTCGTGAATAGTATCGCTTAAGTTCCAACATCGCCAATACTGTGCAATTGCTTCCTGAAGTTTTCCTGAGAGCTTATAGACCTTTGCTAATTCTGTGCGTGTGTCAATCTCTTCTGGTCGCAGGCGGATTGCTTGTCTCAAGCTATCTATAGCGGCATCATAGTCTTTTGACTGCTTTGCAATTTGTGCCAGAAGTTTGTGTCCTTCTGGATTACGAGGACTATTTGCGATGACCTGTTTTGCAGCAGTTGTTGCTGATTCATAATCTAACACATCTAAATAAGACTTTGCGATATGTGCGTGGTATTCACGAGCGTTTGCGCTGTCTATCTCAATTAGTTGGATGTAAATGGCGTTTGCATCATCCCGTCTACCTTGGCGATTGTAGACTGTAGCAAGCCATCGGTTCACACCGACATCATTCGGTTTCAATTTCTTTGCATTCAATAGTACTTCTAATGCATAGGTGATATTACCCAGTTTGAGATACATTTTTGCGATCTGTTTTTGATGTAAGAATTTCTGTTCAGCGGTTAAGTCTGTTTTCTGAAGTTCAGTTTCCAGTTTTTTGATATTTTCTTGAAGCGTGCCTTGCCTTCGGTAAAGTTCGATTCTTTTGTCATCCATTTTTTCAGCAAAAAACGCATTCGGTGCAAGTTTCATTGCAGCAGTGTATTCAGTAAGGGATGCATCATAATCTTCATTTTCAAAATAGTATTTTGCTAAAGCCTCACGATATTTGTATTCATTTGGCATCAGCTCAACTGCTTTTTCAATAGCGGTGCCAGCTTCAGGTATAAAATGTTTTGCTTTTAACAGGTGTGCAAGCCGATCATAATTTGCAGCGGTTGCTTTTTCATCTGCGACCATCTGATTCCATGTCTCAAGTGCTTTTTCTCTGTTTCCTTGTCGCAGGTAAAAATCGCCAAAATACTCAATATAATCCAGGTTGTTTGGTGCAAGTGAGATTGCCTTTTCATACTGAATTTCCGCATCCTCTATCCATTCATGTCCAGTGTATATTTCTGCTAAAATGAGATGTGTAGTCGGGTTGTTAGGAGAACGGTCAATCATGCGTTGATATGCATCTTTTGCTTTATCCTGATTTCCAATTTGCAGATATAGCTCACCGAGTTCACGGTAAATACCGAAATCGTCAGGGGATTGTTCACTGAGAACTTCGTATTCCGCGGCAGCATCATCAAACTTTTCAATGTTTCGGAGTGTAGCAATAAGATTAAGCCTCAGATTTGTGTCTGTAGGTGCAAGTTCAATCCCCTTTCCATAAGTGCTGATACCTTCATCAACCTGCTGGTTTTCAATATATGCTGCTGCCAGTAAACCGAGGAGTTCAGGTTCATTTGGGGTTACCTCAAGTTTTTCTTGATAGTATTGAATGAGCCCCTCCCAATTACCATCAGCAGCAAAAATGCCGATGATACGGTGTTGTAGGTCTTTACGTAGCCAATTGCCTGGAACAGTCAACGACAATGCCGTATCGAAACTCTTTATTGCTTCCTGAAAATTCCCTTTCGCTTCATGTATGTTACCGATTTCTCTGTGGCTCAAACAGACTCTATAGGTATCCTCCTTTTTCAGTTGGATAATTGCATTGTATTGTGATATTGCCTGTGAAAAGAGTTCTTGTTCAACGAATAGTTCGGCTATTTCAATTCGTGCAAAGATGTCATCAGGATCAAGTTCGGTGGTCTTTTTCCATGCCTGAATTGCTTCATCTACTTTGTCGCGCTGAAAATATGCATGTCCAAGTGCCTTATAGATTTCGGTTAACTCTTCGGGTGGGACATTCTGTGCTTGTACAGACAATTTTGATGCAGTAGTTAATGATTTGATGGCTTCTTCATTGTTTTGAAGTGTGGCATAAAACTTACCCAATGCGAAATGTGGATAGTAGTTTTCAGGTTTGAGTTCCACCGCACGTTGATATGCCTTTACCGCATCAATGTCTTTACCAAGCCGTTTATATAGGTGTCCTAAAATGAGATGAAGGTTAGGATCGTTAGAATTTGCTTGGACTTCTGCCTGATAATCGTTTAGCATTGCTTCTAAACCAGAACCTTCAAGGTAAAACTGGTAGACGCGGTCAAAAGTACTTCCTTCTTTGGGTTTTTGGTAAAGTAACTGTTTATAACGTTGTATGATGATCTCATCATTTGTAACATCTTGCGCTATACATATTGTAATTATAGAAAGGGGCAGTAGAAAAAGACATATCAAACAGACAGTAATTGATATGTATCCTCGTTTAGACATTCATAGACCTCCATGTTCACTCAAATTGCATGTGTGAACAAATTTCGGGATTTCTTAGTCCCGTAGGGACTGAAGAGGGACACTCCAATCACAATGCATATTAATCATAGTTAAAAACCACTTTAATAATAGCAGATCATATTGAAAATTTCAAGATAACATTTGAATTTGGGCGTGTAAATATTTTGTCACCATAAGCGTCAATTCAAGGCAGTTCTCACTTTTTATTTATCATTGGTATGTCCCAAGATTCCAAATTGGTAATTTTTCAAATTGCTCTTTATAGACTGTGACTGGATTCGTCTATCCGAAAATTTACCAATTTTACCAATTACAATTCTGAACCAGGATTTACAGGATAAGAGGATTTACAGAATAAGAACGTGTGAACAATAAAGACCAAGCACCAGCGGTGCGAAAGGTGTATAGAACGTGTGTATTTAATTCCCTAATATGATATCCCTTTCGTCCCTCTGGGGCTTATTCTGGTAATATCAACGTTTTCTATACACCTTTCGTCCCTCTGAGCTTGGCATTTTACACAAACTCATGTGTTTCTACAAAAATTTTACGCACCCTGTAAAGTGAATCACTTGACTAACAAGAGGATTTACGGTATTATATTTGTACTTGAAGATGATTTGCGGTATTATATTTGCACTTGTTCATAAGTGGATCAGAGTGCCTTGTAAACGGGAAACTGAACAGGTCACGAGTTAGAATCGGAGATGGAACACCTGATGATACAAATTGCTATATCAAAGATGGCCATCTTGATATATCCGATACATATCCATCAAGACATGGCATATATCAGAGGATATTGCGATGGTGCACAAATCTTGTCTGGAAGGTTATTGAAAAAGCATCTTAACGGAACGCAGTTCATTAATTCAGAATTAGGGTAATGTTAGTTTTATCCATGACTGAAATCAAAGATGTTTTTGAAAGATAAAATATGAAAAATGTATTGATTATTACCTATTTGATAAGCTTGATTCTGTTTTCTGTAAGCGGATGTCATCAGGACTACATAAAATGGGAACTTCCTGAAAATGCTATGCTTCGTCTTGGAAAAGGAATGATATACGACTTAAAACATTCACCAAATGATGACCTAATAGCGGTAGCAACTTCTATTGGAATTTGGCTATATGATGCAGATACAGGAAAAGAGATTAGGTTGCTTCGAAAGCATATCTATGAAGTACATCCACCCATCTATGACGCTTCATTGGCATTCTCGCCGAATAGTAAAATGTTAGCAAGTTATGGTCCAGATGGTATCCATCTATGGGAACCTCACACTGGTCGACATCTATTTACACTTATAGAATCAGAAGGTAACAATTTGGTATTTTTTCCCGATGGACGAACATTAGCTAGTGCAAGCGATAAGATAATTAAGCTTTGGGATATCACTAACAGGACTATTTCTAAAACCCTTACAGGACATACAAAAATTACATCGTTCGCAGTTTCACCAGACGGTAAAACTATAGTTAGTAGATCTATTTTTCAAGGGAAGAAGGCACTATATTGGTGGGATGTTGAAACTGGAAGAACAATGTTTTCTCAACAAAACGTGGATGCAGCTTCTCCCATAATATTCTCCCCAAACGGAGAAATACTTGCTTGCGTGGGCGATGATTTCACTTGGAATCGCGCTAACGATGATTTTATTTGGGATCTAAAAATATATCTATTAGATGGCAGTAATGGTGAATTCTTAAAGAGATTGCGCGGACATAATAAAAACATCACAACATTAGCATTCTCTCCTGATAGCAAAATGTTAGTCGGTTCTGGGCAGGAAAACATAATTCATCTTTGGGATTCACATTCCGGTCAACACATTCATATGTTCAGTGGGCACACATCTTCAGTTAGAGCATTGTCATTTTCATCTGATAATAAAACCCTCGTGAGTGGAAGTGATGATGGTACTGTGCGGTTTTGGGATACGACAACTAAACAGCAACGTTTGAACATTTCTGGTCATTGGCGAGGTATTGATGCTTTGGCATTTTCTGCAGATAGTAAAACGTTAATTAGTGGTATTACTGACGCAACAATTCATAAATGGGATATAGAGACAGGTCAACTCACGTCTACTTTGGTAGGTCGTTATGGCGAAAGGATATTGGCATTTCACGTTGGCAAAGACTTGTTTGCTTGTAGAAGTTCTTATTTTGAAGAAGATAATGAAAAAATTATTATTCGGTCTATTGATACTGGTAATAAATATACTTCAATTGACATAGAGAACTTTCCTGATGCAACAGGGACAACATTTTCACAAGATGGAGAAACGCTTGTCTTCGCAACTAAGGAAAAAGTAAAATATTGGAAGATATTTCCTTCGCGCCTTAGCTTTGAGTTTGTACCTCATGAAAATGTTGAATACTGCAATAATTTGAAACTTGAGTTTTCGAAAAGATATACCGATCGTACCGATCCATGGGTTGTTGGTTTTTTTGAAAGTATTCATAGTCAAAGGGTTCATACTCTTGCATCTTCACCAGACAGTAAGCTCCTCGCGATATATACAGACATTCATATTAAAGATGAAGGTAGTCTTTGGAAGTTTGGCACTAATGAATTTATCCGACTCTATCGACTCCACCCTAAGATAAGTTTTGAGGGCAGGGCATTAGCGTTTTCTAATGATAGCAAAGTTCTTGCCATAGGAGACGGTTGGGATATTGGTTTAATTGAAGTAGATACTGGAAATCTTATCACAACTTTGTCTATACCCAGACATAATGGTTCTCATTTTGTTAGAGCGTTAGCATTTTCACCTAATGGAAAAATACTGGCAAGTGGGAGTGAAGACGGACCAATTTTGATTTGGGACTTAGAAAAGATTATGAGGAATCGGTAAGTCTAATTCTATATCTCTTACCAATACCTATTTTTTGTGAAATAAAATGAATAACATTCAAGTTGATATCCGCCTTAGACCGATTAGATTTGGATTTATGGTTCGACCAGACGACGCAGAAAACATACTTGAGATTTTTCGTGTCAACACGTGTTTATGGGGAGGAATGTTCAATCCAATAATTCCTTTCTTTGAAAGTGTTCCCACTTGGTGGGAAAGGGGAGATTATAGTTTTGAGGATGAAAAACAAATTATTAACGGTTATCTTGATTTCTTTGAACCTGATTTTCTTGTTGAAGCAGAAGAGGGGATATCAAATGGATTCGGTTATGATCCAAAAAGGATACTACAGCTTACAGATGTTCTTCCCCAACCACATGAAACAGGTTTGGATAAATACGGATTAAGTGCCCATGAATTGTATATGGAATTATATAAAAAAGAATTTCGGTTTGAACTGCGTCACAAATACAATTTTATTGATGTAGAAGCTGCAGATCCAATTTTTCAAAATTTTGTTGCTGCTAATTTTGGCAGCTTCCCTATTCAAGAACAATTTAGATATTTTGAACGTAACTACAAAAACGTTTTTAATTCTGAGCGAATTATATTGGATGCTAATAAGTTATTAGAACTGTATAGCTCTGGATATGCGTTTGCATTAGGAATAGGCAATGAAAAACTAAGGATAGACTATCATAGTCGTCGAGATTCTATGTTGTTTATATTAGATGTTGAGCAGTCAAAAGACCTTGTTGATTTCTGGAATTTACGCTGTTTTTCAAAAAATGTTGTAGCAATTCCTGTACAATGGATTCAAGAATTATTTCCTTTCTGTAGAGAATTCATTCTGAACAATTATCGTTCTATGAACAGAAGTCTATCTGAACATGTGAAGCACCCTATCTTATTTTTTTCACGTTCAATCGCTGAAAATGATATACAAGAAATAGAACATAATTATTTTACTGCTGCTGTAAAACAAGTGAGCAGTTTCCAAACAAGTTTTCCACCGATTTGGCAAAAACCTTCAGAGAAGGTAATAAGTCCCAGACGTCCAACCCTGAATGCTGATAGTAAAAAGATTGAAATACAAGTTAATGAGGATAATCCTCAAATTCAATTTGAGCCAATTTTCCCAGATTTTATTAGCGAATGTTGTATAGCATATAAAGGTATAATTGAATTACTTAATAAAATGGCAAACAGACCTCTCACCAAGACTTGTCGGTTTGAGAAATTCAAAGAAAAGATTGATTGTGCGATTGATAACCAGATGTGGGCAAAACGAACTTTTGAGACATTGGTAGAACGAAAGGCTGCTGAACTTGGATTAGAGATAAAATGTAGTAAATGTGGCAGCCGAAGTTGGTATTCAATGACTCAACTTGATTACTCGTTAATTTGCAATCTCTGTCTTAAACAGTTTAATTTCCCTGTTACCAATCCTGAAGACAATAGACAATCCAGATGGGCATATCGCGTTATAGGACCGTTCGCTCTACCTGATTACGCTCGGGGAGGATATGCTGCTGCTTTGGCTATCCGTTTTTTTGCAGATATTTTAGGAGAACCAGGAAGATCGGTGATAACTTGGTCAGCTGGTCAAGAGTTGGAGTTGCCTTCAGGTAAAAAAGTGGAAGCCGATTTGTTGATATGGTATCAGCGGACACAGATGTTTGGACAAGATCATCCTACTGATATGATCTTTGGTGAGGCTAAAAGTTTTGCTAAATCAGCTTTTAAGAAAGATGATGTGGATAAAATGAAATTGCTGGTTGAAACTTTCCCTGGTTCTATTTTAGTATTTGCCACAATGAGAGAAGCAAAAGATATTACTCAAGGAGAAATTAATCGAATCAAAGAATTGGCAGAATGGGGGCGAGAATATGATAAGGAAAGACAACAAACGCGTGCCCCAGTAATAGTCCTTACAGAGACAGAGTTATTTTCAGATTATTCTTTGAGGGCTTCTTGGAAAGAAAAGGGCGGTAGACACAAAATGTTAATTGAGCAAGAATGGGCAAGAACAGATAATTTGAGAGTTTTAGCCGACCTTACGCAGCAATTATACTTGGGAATGCCATCGTATAGTTCGTTTCTAAATCAACAACATGCTCAACAAAAACAATTGGTAAAAACAACATCTACTCATACGGAATCTTGACTTTACAATCCAGTACTGAAAGGAACAATATCTATTACAGCGTAACAAATAAATTCTAATCAATATACATATGCATGCAAGAAGCACGAAACCTAAATAGTTTTCAGCATGACTCTCCCACCAAACTACCAAATGCCAAAAATCTTCCAACCAACTGAAATACTCTCTACCATAAAACAACACTTTTATTTTAGCAGGATTTACGCATTCTTGTATGATTATCAACGTCTTCCGTGTTCGCTAATTTGGCAGGTATAGAGAATATCCCACTCTTGCTGTGACCTTTTCTGTTCTGTGCTACTAATACTGGACCTACAGAGTCCAATGCCCACCCAAATCTGTCTCTTTTCCAAATGTAGGAAGCCGAAGATGCACTTAGAGATGCCTCATCATATCCACCGCATATTTCTGCATGATCCCTGGTAAACCAGCCCCAACCAACCCACTGGCAACTATCAATTCGAAATAAGAGACCATTATTCCTATCGGAAAATATAAGAGTTCCGTCATCCTGTGGAATTCTTGTCCACTCCGATACAAATTCTGATCCCTTTCTTACGGGTCGTGAGTGTCCTGCAAAACGTGCCATAAATTCTGGAGACGGGTCTTTTCCTTCAATTTGCAAGAAATATCCTTCAGCCCTTGTTGTGCTCCAGAGTCATTGTTTTCAAATTTGTAACGGAAAAATGCTTCAAATAAATCATACATTTCTTGCCGATTTCCTGATGTAGTAAAATGGATAACACCAAATAAGCAACCAATCAGCACGAAATCTGCGATAATTCCGTAAATTACACACTTTTTATAATTGAATGTCATTTGGAGTGACCTCGTTATATTTCTCATACGAAACGAAACGGATGCAGATATGAATTAAGAGTGTCAACGCTAATAAATAAATGTTATTATAGCAAGGATAGGTAGGGATATCAACCAGTAATCAATAGGGGATGTGTAAATATTTTGTCACCATAGGCGTCAATTTAAGGATATGAATCCAATCGATTAGTGTCCTCAGTCCCGTAGGGACGATATGTTTATAGATCATGGGTTGAACACCCGTTCTTTAGTCCCATAGGGACGATATGTGTAACATTAAGCAAAACATAAACATATCGTCCGTATGGACTAAAGAAAGCTAGGATAACGTTTTTCTATAAACATATCGTCCCTACGGGACTACAGACACACCAATAACAGATTAATTTCCTTAAATTGACGCTTATTGTGCTACAATACACAATTCAACAGAAAATCTATTTTTGGCTAAGGTATTGTAAATATTATACTTGATTTTTTTTGGAACAAATGTTACCATATTATTGAATTGAATGATCCTAATGACCGTCCTGGTTATTGGTGGATAGACTACAAACACCTCGATTTTGACCTCACTGATGAAGTATGGGGTATATACACCCTTGAAGCAGAGTCTGTCATCCTTGCCAGGTTTAACGTTGATGGAGAAGGTAACCGTGAGGATGATGAATGGCGCGCTGAAGCCATACTTGAAAATTTCGAACATCAAGAAGAGAATTTAGGGATAGACGATTGGTAAACCTTTGATAACTGAATAGGATGTATCATATTATCAAATACCCTACTCCTTTCAGTAAGTGCGCGGAATTCCGCGCACTTACAAATACACCTATTAGAAATATCCTAACCGCAATAACTAAGGAGTAACCATGACATATAGCCTCTTAAAAAATACATACACATTTATATTCTTAAAAGTATCAACTAGTCTGATCCTATGCTGCCTCGTTGTGTCGTCTATTCAAAATAACGCCGAGGCAAAAATTGTTTTTGCCTCGGCTGGTGGAATATATGTAATGAACGATGATGGCAGCGATAGACACAGGATAACCGATGGGAAGGACCGACGGCCATGTTGGTCTGCGGATGGCACACAAATTGCTTTTGAGAGAAGTCTTGAGAAAGATACACAAAGATACCAACTGTTTATTATGAACGCGGATGGTACTAATCAACAGCAGTTGACCTACAGCAACGAAGGCACAAGGAATGGTCATCCTACTTGGTCTCCAGATGGGCGTTTCCTTGCATTTCACAGTAATCGCAGCGGAGACCTTGAGATTCACGTGATGGATCTCCAGACGCAAAAAGTCACTCAGTTAACAGGTATTGAAGATGAAACCGGTTCATACTCGCCGCATTGGTCTTCGGATGGAACAAAAATCGCCTATGAGAGATCCGTGAGTAAGGTTGGACTTTCACACAGAACTATCTGGGTCATGTCCGCAGATGGGAAAAATCAAAAACCTTACCTTACAGAACCACTTGAAACAGCACCATCACTTTTCAGATCATATCCTAATTGGGCACCAGATGGAAAACGGATGCTGTTTATTGAATCAAGAGGGTTCCCTGATAAACGAGAGAAACGTTTTATAATTCAACGTGGCAGCGTAAGTAGAACAGAGATTGATATGGATAAAAAATTCGGGGGAAGATGGGTCGGTTCCGGCTCGTGTTGGATGGATAATGGACAAGCCATACTTTTTTCTGCGGGACGATTAGATGTCCCAGACAAAGATAGATACCATGACATCTATCGGTATGGAATTGAAACTGGTCAGTTGACAAAACTAACAACGTATCGGTATCATGACGTAGAACCTGATTGGATTGAGGGACCGCTACACGTATCACCACGCGGAAAGTTACCCACCCAGTGGGGAGATATAAAAGCAGTTTACGGTCTTAAATAGGTGAGGGACAGGTTATTCATATCTACTATAATCAAGAATTCTGTATACAAAATATAATATTGTAAACAAAATTCTAAGCTGCCAAACGTTGGCAGCTTTTTTTGTGTTACAATATCATCATAATTATACCAAAGTCGTCAACAATAGCAACAAGTCTTGATGTCCGAGTCTTATCTTGGTAATCTTGAAATCCTGGTTCTGACAAGTAACCAAAATTTTACACAAACGCAACAGACAAAATTACAGTATAAACCTGTATCAAATTCCAACTATTTTCGTATTATATTTAAAATTATGGATTGGAAAATTATTGGTTGTGTCCTACTACAAATTTATAGTATTGCGAGAATCCAGTCCCTGATTAAGTCCACGTGGATGCCTCATCAAATTCGTTCATTTTAATCTAATTTTTGTATTGAATTAGTTTTACAATTTCTGCTAAAATGCAAACAATAAAATTGTAGAAAAGGGATAATGCTTTAATTCATTAAGTGTCAATATAGGAGGGTAACTATGGCCGCTGATAATATCAAAGACTTTGATGAAGCAGCACAAAATAGGAGGGGTAATTATGGCTGCTGATAATACCAAAGACCTTGATGAAGCAGCACAAAATTTGAAAGAAGGTGACGGGACCGGACTTACCTTTGCTCGCTATTTTACGAAAAAAGCGGTTCATCCGTTTGATGAACTGGAATGGGAAAATCGTGATTCTGCCATCTATAATGAGAAGGGTAACGTCATATTTAAACAGGACAAGGTTGAGGTTCCGTCTTTCTGGACTCAACTTGCGACTGATATTGCTGCCTCAAAGTATTTTCGTAAAGCAGGTGTTCCTGATGTAGAATCAGAGAGCAGTGCACGTGAATTGGTTACTCGCGTTGCACGCACACTTCGTCGCGCTGGTGAAGAAATCGGCGGGTATTTTGCCACACAGGAAGACGCTGAAACGTTTGAAATGGAACTCACACATATTCTTGTCACACAACGCGGTGCCTTTAATTCACCCGTATGGTTTAACTGCGGTTTATTTCACGAATATGAGATTAAAGGTGGCGGCGGGAACTATTATTGGGATCGTGAAGAACAGAAAGTAAGCACAACGCAAAATGCATATCAGTATCCGCAAAACTCGGCTTGTTTTATTCAAAGCGTAGACGACTCATTGGACTCTATGCTTGACCTTCAAAAAGCCGAAGTGCGACTTTTCAAATACGGTAGTGGAACAGGGTCTAATTTTAGTAGGGTTCGTGCTAAAGGTGAACACCTCTCCAGTGGTGGTGAAAGTTCCGGTGTCCTTTCATTCCTTGAAGGATTTGACAGATGGGCAGGCAGTATCAAGTCTGGTGGCACAACACGACGCGCTGCAAAGATGGTCATTTTAGATATGGACCATCCAGAGATTGTCGATTATATTGATTGGAAGATGAAGGAAGAGGAGAAGGCGAAGGCACTTATTGCGGCTGGGTATCCTGCTGATTTTAATGGTGAAGCTTACGGTACCGTCAGTGGACAGAACAGTAATAACTCGGTACGAATTCCTGACATCTTTATGGACGCATACCTCCAAGACAAACCTTGGCAAACAACCTATCGCGTGTCAGGTGAAGTTTCCGGTGAGTATCAAGCGAAGGAGTTGATGGAAAAGATCGCTGAAGCTGCATGGGCTTGCGCTGACCCTGGTGTGCAATTCGATGATACAATTCAGAAATGGCATACCTGTAAACAGACTGATCGCATATATGCAAGCAATCCGTGTAGTGAATATCTTTTCTTGGATGATTCTGCATGTAACCTTGCAAGTATCAATCTTGTCAAGTTTCTCAATGATGATGACACTTTTGACATTGATGGATTTAGAGCAACTGTTCGTGTGTTTATCACAGCGATGGAAATCATCGTGAGTCTCTCTTCATATCCGACGCCGAAGATAGCGAGACGTTCACATGAATACCGTCCGCTCGGACTCGGTTTTGCGAACTTAGGTGCAATGTTGATGCGGTTAGGTATACCTTATGATAGTCCCGAAGCGTGCAGTCATGCTGGTGCTATTACGGCTATCTTGAGTGGACATGGTTACTTGACGAGTGCAGAAATCGCTAAAAGTATCGGTACTTTTTCGGGTTATGCGAAGAACCGTGATTCGATGTTAGGTGTTATCAACATGCATCGTGATGCTGCATATAAGATTGATGCGACGACATGTCCATCAGAACTTTTTGAGGCAGCGCGCGAAGATTGGGATATTTGCAAGGAAAAAGGAGAAATCTGGGGATATCGCAATTCGCAGATTAGTGTGATCGCACCAACTGGAACTATCGCGCTGCTCATGGACTGCGATACAACAGGTATTGAGCCGGAATTTGCACTTGTAAAATTTAAGAAGTTAGCAGGTGGTGGTTATATTAAAATTGTCAACCAGAGTGTCCGAGAAGCATTGGAAAAACTCGGTTACATACCGCAACATATTGAGGTGATCGTTACGCATATCGTTGGTACGGGAACACTTGAAGGGACACCTTTTATCAATCCTGAATCTCTTAAGTATAAAGGTTTTACAGATGAAGATATTGCGCGTGTTGAGGAGATGCTACCCAGTGCGTTTGACCTTAATCTTGCTTTCGCACCAGGTTTCCTTGGAGAAGAGTGTCTTGAAAGATTAGGAATATCTGCTGATAAAGCTGCAGCTGAGGATTTTGATCTGTTGACGTATCTGGGTTTCAATCCGAGTGAGATTGCGAGTGCTGAGGAGATAATTTGCGGTACAGGTACTGTTGAAGGTGCTCCGCATCTATCATCCAAACATTATCCTATCTTTGATTGTGCAGTTCAATGTGGTAAGCACGGCACGCGTTTTATTCATCACATGGGACCGCTCAAGTTGATGGCAGCAGTACAGCCATTTATTTCTGGTGCGATTTCAAAAACTGTGAACATTCCTCATGAAGCAACAGTCGATGATATAAAAGAACTTTATGTTGAGGCGTGGCGACTTGGCGTGAAATGCCTCGCGATTTATCGTGATGGCAGTAAAGGCAGTCAACCGCTTTCAACCAGTAGTCAGCAGGACACAGAAGTTGAAGTTAGCGCACAACCCGTCAGGAGACGCCTTGCAGACACCCGAGATTCCAGAACACACAAATTCAGTGTCGGTGGGCATGAAGGGTATATGCACGTCGGCTTTTTTGATGATGGCACTCCGGGTGAAGTGTTCCTTACGATGAGTAAGCAAGGATCAACGATCGCTGGACTGATGGATTCTATCGCTATCCTTATCTCTGTGGCATTGCAGTATGGCGTGCCGTTAGAGTCACTTGTTGATAAGTTTAGCCATGTTCGGTTTGAACCGTCAGGTTTCACACAAGATTCTGATATTCCGATGGCGAAGTCAATTGTTGACTATGTTTTCCGCTGGCTCGGTAAAGAGTTTCTCCCGAAAGAAGCACAAGAAAGGGCTGCTAAAGTTCTTGAGTTAGATGAACCGATGGCGATACCCGCGGACACACAATCCCAGGCACACGGGAATAATGGAGAATCAAATCCGTGGGCAGATCGTGAGAAGATTATAACGCTCCGACACGGAGATGCACCGCCATGTCATGAATGTGGAACAATTATGGTGCGTAGTGGTATCTGCTACCGATGCACTAATTGCGGTGCAACGAGCGGCTGTTCATAAATTTTCACTATAATGATACAGATGGGACTTGCACAACTTGCGTAAATGGTTGTGTAAGTCCTATTTTTATTGAGCAGGTTCGAGATATATAATATTTGATGTTGACATACTGCACGCCAATTTGTATTGCCTACCGACCCAATATATGGTATCCTTAGAGAACACTTGAGTTGAGTAGATGGTCGCGTCCTGAAATCAGGATGAGGAAAGTCCGGACTCCACGGGGCAGGATGCTGGGTAACTCCCAGGAGCGGTAACGCTATGGAAAGTGCAACAGAGAGTAGACTACAACGTGTTTAATAACATTGTTGTACAGGTGAAACGGTGCGGTAAAAGCGCACCAGTCCATAAGGTGACTTATGGAGCTCGGTAAACCCCATCTGGAGCAAGGTAAAATGGGGGACATTCAAAGGTGTGCCCGCCTCGTCCCCGGGTAACCGCTTGAGGTTAATGGTAACATTGATCCCAGATGAATGATCATCAAATACAGAATCCGGCTTATTCTCAACTCAAGTCAATATTTAGTAGAGTGTCTATTCTTAATTTACGGGCAAAGGTCGCGATTCGGAGATCGCTCCTACAGAAAAGACGCCTCTTGTAGGAGGGAATTCCGATTCCCGACTATTTGGTCCTGCCTGAAAAATAGGATTAGACAGTCTAGGTACCTGGCTTTCTACCATTTTTTTGTGTTGTCACGGGTTTGTAAAGTTTTGGTTACGTTTTAACCGCGTTACACAATTTTTTAACCGCGTTACACAATAATAGGAGATGTATAATGAAGGATAATTTATTACGTTTTGGGATATTGATGATATGTGCTGTATCTATGGCACTAATCCTAACACAGTCTATTTATGCACAAGATACAAACACCGTACTATTGTATACATTTGAAACCGGTGATGGTGATGTTGTCAAAGATTTATCTGAATACGAAAACCATGGTACACTCATGGCAAGTACGAAATGGGATAATGGGAAACTTGGATCCGGACTCGTTTTTGGAGGAAACGGACCAAAAGATTTTGTTGATATACCTGATAGCGAGAGTCTTGATCTTGTCACCCAACTCACAATTGAGATGTGGGTCTATCTGAATGCACATTCATCAGCTGGCGGCACCGGGGTTACAAAAGAGAGTTCCTATAAAATAGGACCAAGAAGCAATCAAAGATCTATACTGCGAATGACGACAACTACTAACGATTGGGTCAGTGCAACTGTATTAGGAGAAAAACCTTTACCGCTTAACACTTGGATACATATAGCTGGCACTTATGATGCAAATTCTGGTGATGGTAAGTTGTACCTTGATGGAGAATTGGACAATGAACGGAATATTGGTGGTGATATCGTGCCAAATAATAGATCGGTTTGGCTTGGACGTGGTTCTAATCCGTATTTAGATGGATATATAGACGAGGTGCGAATCTCCAATGTAGTGCGTTCACAGAAAGAGATTCAGCATCTGATGAACGCTGGCGTTGAAGGTGTGCTTTCTGTGTCACCTCATGAAAAGTTGTCAACTTCGTGGGGAAAACTCAAAGGAAAATTATAGTGAACATTGAAAATAATGATACAAAGTCCATGTTACGAGCGATCGCCGAATCGTGACTTAACTCAAGTTGACTATAAGACAATTGCTCTATTGATTAAACCTTTTTTTATAATTCAACGGAGATTAATATAATGACTAGAGTCGAACTTAACTTTTTTAAATCACAGTCAGATCTCTTTGGAACACCTTTAAGAAGTTTGTTTTTAGATTCCCTTAGAAGCAAAGGGAAATATAAGTATGCCCGTTATAGGGGTTTGCCATTACGGTACGCTGGCGGGAAAAGTCTTGGTGTTGGACATATAGTAGAACAACTACCTGATAGACTGGTAAGACTTGTGTCTCCATTTATGGGAGGGGGTGCAGTTGAAATTGCGTGTGCCAAAGAACTTGATATACAGGTTCGTGCCTATGATATTTTTGATATACTTGTCAATTATTGGCAGATGCAGCTTTCACATGGCAGCACGCTTGCCGAACGGCTTGAGCAGTGGCAGCCCACAAAAACACAATATGCAGAGATCAAGACTCGCCTCAAAGCACATTGGAATGGTGAATCCCTGATATCCGATCCTTTAGAATTGGCGGCACATTACTGGTTTAATCATAACCTGTCTTATGGTCCTGGGTTTCTGGGGTGGATGTCAAAAATCTACGAATCTCCAGAAAGATATAGCCGCACATTGCAAACTGTGCGTAATTTCAGATGTCCTAATTTGTCTGTTCATCAAGGGACATTTGAGGACACTTTGCCGATGCATGCTGAAGACTTCCTATATTGCGACCCTCCGTATTATCTTGATGAAGGTGAAATGTTTAAGGGTATCTATCCGCAACGTAATTTCCCTGTCCATCACAAAGGTTTTAACCACGAATTACTGCGCGACCTGCTGTATCAACATAAAACAGGCTTCGTGCTATCGTATAACGATTGCCAAACGATTCGGGAATGGTATGCTGATTTTCGGATTCTTGAGGTAAAATGGCAGTATACTTTAGGACAAGGTGAAACCCGGATTGGTAAGAACCGGATTGAAAATGGAACTGGACATGTCAAGAAATCGCATGAACTTTTGATTGTGAAAGGATGCTAATATTATGCGCAAAAGGGCTATGACTTCAGAACAAGCATCTCTAAAAAAAATAAGCGGCCATGTAAATGAATACGACTTTGCTGAAATAATTGGTGGAGAGGTCAATTTAGGTTCCCCAACTGACAAGAAAGATGTAATTGATCAACAACACAGATTCCACTCTGTTAAAGGAGGTACATGGTGGCAGATTTTCCTATACTCGAGATCCCGTCTATTAACAAATACTATTTTCCAAGGACTCGGAAACATCGCCAACATAATGATTCAGTGCATAGATGCCTTTCCTGAAAATAGAAACGATTATCTTAAAGATAAACAACTCTCGAAAACTCGCCTTCAACAACCAATGCATCTATTGAAACAAGAAATTGAAAAACCTAATATTTTTCCCGCATTGCTTGAAAAGTCACTTTTCAACGGTGGCGAAGTCAATTATCTCAGTATTCTTCCTAATAATTTACCTAATACCTTACCACTAGCTAAAAAACATTTCCATATATTTTCTCAAAAGGATGTTGTTACCCTTTTATCTACCCATCTGGAAATTAAAAACTCAAAAGCCCGAAACTCTCAACAAATGGACAATCAAAAAGTGATTTTCCGTTTCAACAATAAGAATTTAGGAGAAATAGAAATAAGAACTGACAGTGAAAGACATTACAGAGAAATCAAATGGCGATTGAATTCCCCGGCTATATTTGGGATTCTTACTTCTAATCTTAAGTCAAAAACCTTGGCAAATCAACAGATTTCTATCTATGGCAGTGCAAGAACTACTTTTTCAATTAGCAAATAGATAAAATGAAAACTACGCAGATATTCACTATTGAAAATCAACAATCTCGTTCAACCAAAAGTTACATTCAGGATAACATACATTATCACAATATTATTCGGAAATCAGAAAAGCAAAAAGGATCTGGTCTACAACATGAAATATTTTAGTCACCTCAATTTGCGTAAAAAATCAATCATCTCCAACAACTACCTATTACTACCGATTTTTCTAATGGTGCTGATGGTGTTTGTTGTGCTGAAACCGGGTTTCAGTGAAAAAGACACATCAGACTTTGCTGATGAAGGAGTCCTATTCTTAGAACAATACTGCTATAGTTGCCATTCTGGCGATCAACCTGAAGCGGCTCTCTCGCTTGATGCTATTGAAGACAACGAATCGTTGCTAAAGAATCACGATGTCATAGAGAGAGTTTTAGATATGCTAAGGACAGACCAGATGCCACCAGAGGGGAGTGATCAACCCCCCGCAGAAGAGATGACGGCTTTCTTCCAGCATGTTGAAGCTGCAATTGAAGAGGCAAGTCGTCATGCAAAACCGGATCCGGGTCGCATCACCGTTCGTAGACTCAATAGAGTTGAATATAAGAACAGCGTTCGCGATCTGTTGGGTGCAGATTTCGATCCTACCGAAAACTTCCCCGCAGACGATGTTGGACACGGATTTGATAATATCGGTGATGTTCTAACAATGTCACCGCTACTGATGGAACGTTATCTTGAGGCTGCGGAAGCGATTGCTACGCGTGTTATCATATTGAATCCACCGAAACCATCCACAAACTACATTAACGTGAAGTATCTTAATCCGCGGCATAAAGATGTTCCTGATGCGCGTTACCGTGTTCTTGATCCGAATGCAACTGAACAGTGGAAATCAGGTCCATTCTTTACACCTGCGCGTCCTCTCAAACTCTTACCCGACGCAGAAACATATTTCCGTGCTACGCTTTATGCCGAAACAGCCAACGAAACACCAGTTCAGGTCGCGCTATACATCCAAGGTAGAAATTTGAAAGATGTGTCCCCCCAAACTGAACTTGCACGCTTAGTCGGTTATGACACTTCTACAAACAATAGAATCAAGATTCTCAAAATCTTTAATATCACTTCACGTGATCCCAAGAAACTTCAAACAATTCGGTTTCTTGTTACCGGCATTGAGAATATTGACAACGCAGGAATAGCGATGGTCAAATCTGAACACGGTGAACCACAAGCGAAACTCCAAATACGTTCTATCACATCGGTAGGACCTTTGGAAACAAGACCTAAATCGCATCTGGAAATATTAGCATGTACACCAGACATTCCACAAATAGACCAGACCCGTGAAGTCCTAACCCGTTTGCTGCGCAAGGCATATCGTCGTCCACCAACAGAAAACGAGATAGAACAGCTGACGCAATATGTTGAATCTGTTCAGGCAGATGGCACTAAATGGGAAGCCGGCATTCAGCAAGCCATAAAGGTCATTCTCTGCTCACCGAAGTTTCTGTTTAGGTTGGAGTTAGATGATCGTCCACAGACTGACGAACCGCACCCCATAGATGAATGGCATCTTGCTTCACGACTTTCTTTCTTCCTGTGGAGCAGCATTCCAGATGATACGTTACTTGAATTGGCAGAGAAAAACCAGTTGACTGAATCGCTTGATGCCCAAGTTCAGCGAATGCTTGCAGATCCGAAGGCGAGTGAATTAGCAAGTAACTTTGGAACACAATGGTTACAAATTCAGAGGTTAGACACCGTTACGCCTGATCCTGAACGTTTCCCAAGTTTTTCCAATAAGTTACGTGCATCAATGTTGAAAGAGACAGAACTGTTTCTGGAATCAATTTTTCGCGAAGATCAGAGTATCATTGATATACTTGATGCAGATTATACTTTTCTCAATCAACGTTTGACGGGACATTACGGTATCTGGAGAAATGACCAAGGAGAAGTCATCAAGGGAGACACGTTCCAACGCGTTGCTTTAAAAAACCAAATCCGTGGTGGTATCCTGACACATGCCAGTGTGTTGACGGTAACTTCAAATCCGACCCGCACATCTCCAGTCAAAAGGGGTCGTTGGGTTCTTGAACAGATACTCGGTGCGCCTCCGCCGCCACCACCGCCAGATGTTCCTGAATTAGAAGAGGATCATGAAGCGATTACTGGCACTACTTTACGGGAACGGCTTGAACAACACCGTGATGATCCGGGTTGTGCAAACTGCCACGCAAAGATGGACCCAATTGGATTTGCAATGGAAAACTTTGACGCAATCGGAAAGTTCCGTGAAAAGGATGGTGAACTCGCTATTGATACTGCAGGACAACTACCGGATGGCACATCATTTCAAGGGATAGCAGACCTAAAACAGATTCTTATAAACAGAAAGAAACAGTTTGCTAAATGTTTAACAGAAAAGATGCTGATTTATGCATTAGGGAGAGGATTAGAATACTACGACAAACCGACCGTGGATCGGATCGTCACACAACTTGAAGCGAATGATTATAAGGTCTCAGTATTGATCACTGAAATTGTGAAAAGCGATCCGTTCCGATTACGACGCGGTAAAAAGGACACATTATGAAAAAAACAAAAAACATCAGTATCATACTCTTTGCTATTGTTGCATTTCAGATAGGTTGTCTTTCAAGCCTACAATTTGAATCACAGAATGATGATCCTAAGTTTCTACTCGGACAGGATTATTTTGTCCGTTTAGATTCTACGTGGACAACTGAACAAGCAGGTAAACTTCTAAAGATCTTTAGGTCCATATCGCCAGATGCGACTGCTCCTGCCTCTATCTGGAAAATAAGCGATGGCGATTTAGAAAATGATATTAAAATAGAAGCGCAAGTTGGTCTGAAATCCGTTACGATTAGTAGAGATGTATTTGTCGTTGATGCGTCTCAATCTGCTACGTTATCTAACAAACGGCTGTTTAAAGCTGCAGTGCAATTCATCACAGAAAACGGAACGAACAGACATGCGATAAAACGCATATTGCATGAAAGGTACGGTATTACTGTAGATATAACTGCAGATGTTATGGAGCATGTTCTATTACCTGCTTATGCTGCACTTAAGAGAAACCCAAAAAAATTTACTGCGATTGATAATGCATCCCTTATGGTTTTTATCTCAATACTTGAGGACTTTCCGGAAGTACTGCACAAAACACCAGAATTAAAGTATATCGTATGTAGAGATGAGGAGTTAGGAGACGCGGTAGCGGCTTATGCTTGGAGGACAAATGGTTTTATAGAAATCAAAAAATCTATCCTTGATATACCTGACAGCGACGAACTTAAAAGGTTATTGGCACATGAAAAAACGCATTTTTTATGGACACATCTATTTAACAATAAATTAAGGGAAGATTGGATAAAACTTGGAGGTTGGTATGAAGACAAGGAAAACGAAGAGGGATGGTCAACACATAAAAAACGTGCGGAATTTGTAACGGACTACGCTTTTGAGAAGAACCCGGATGAGGATATGGCGGAAAGTTTTGCATATTATCTCGTATATCCTGATAAACTTCGTGCCTGTAATATGGATAAATATAACTTCATTCATGAACGGATCATGTATACTTATGGAAAGCGTTATATTCCGCCAGATATGTTATCGGGTCGGTAAGAAACTCTCATTTCCGTTGCCTATAATCAATATTGCTCATAAGTTACCACGCGGAGATTACTGAATTGGTCGTATATCCAAAGTATTTCTTCTCCATCTTGAGTATCTCTCGTATATGAAACTCCAGTAATGAGCACGCGTGAATTATTGAAGTATATGTATTGCGGGTCATCTACCTTTACAAATCTCCTACCGGGTGATCTATATGATCGACCATACCTATTCCCTTTTCTTCGAGATATTGTTTCTGCATGGTTGTTTATGTGATATTTGAAACCTGCTTCACGCAGTCATCTTAATGATGCTCTGGGGCTCAGTAACACCAATCTTTGATTTGTCTTTCCAACTTTTCTTGTCGGTGGCAATTCAATTTTTAGAGAATTTGGATTTCCTAAATTACGATTCTTGATTCCATCCGACAATGCGTGGGATTCTGCTATAGCTTGTTCCTCTGTGAGTTTTGATGCACATCCGACTATTATACCACTCACTGTGAGAAGTAACACGGTTGTGATTATGTGCTGTTTTATATTCATTATTTCACCTGCTATATGAAGATTGTAATGTTTTAAAATAACACAAACAGATATAGCATGTCAATCTATTAAGTCATGTGGGGTGCGTAGAGTTTTTGGCATGATCACCCCTTCTAATTTGAAATTCAATAATGAACATCTTTCGGATGTGTAAAGTTCTTGTAGAAACAAATGAGTAAGGAG
>JAAXGN010000078.1 GCA_012267415.1 Candidatus Poribacteria bacterium
GGAATACACGCCTGTGGAGTCCAAGTAAGACCTCAATCGGAGGCACGAGAGACGGAAGCAGGAATTAAACAGCAAACTGATAGATATGTCCAAATTCTAATACATTTTACCATATTTGTTAGATTTGTATAAGTTTTAAACAACGGAGAACGTATTCCAGATGAACTGTAGTTCTATTCTTGAGGCTAATCCGCATCTCAAAAATTGGGTGCTCATGCCACTGTTGATATTGATTTGTGCATTCCTGACCAACACAATTGTTATTTTCTTCTGTGGTTACAATCCCATAAGAACTTATATCGCAGCACTTGATGTCATCTTTGGGTCTCCCCGCGGTATTGGTGAGACTTTGGTGAAAAGCACACCTTTTCTGATGACAGGTCTTTCTGTAGCAATTGCCTTCAGGTGTGGTATCTGGAACATTGGTGCTGAAGGACAGTTTCTTTTAGGAGCATTAGCAGCAACATGGTTCGGTACAAAGTTGGCAGCATACCTACCCCATACCGCCTGGATCGGTATACCGATAGGCATCGGATTCTCAATTGTAGCAGGAGGTATGTGTGGTTTAATTTCTGCTGTCCTAAAGATCACACGTGGCGTCAATGAGGTAATTAGCACCATAATGTTAAATTACATAGCGATCAATTTTGTAAGTGCTATGGTTGATGGGGGGCCATTACAGGAAGCATCAAAAACAGGTCCGCAAAGCAATCCGCTTTACGAATGGGTTAAACTGCCGAGATTGTTCGAATCACACCGTATTCATCCAGGGATCATCCTTGCAGTGATCTTGGCTGTCGTTTTGACGTATGTATTGTTCAGAACGACTTTTGGTTATCGCCTTCGTGCTGTGGGTGAAGGACCTGATGCAGCACAGGCTGCAGGCATATCTATTACACGGAACACACTTTATGTGTTCTTTTTGAGTGGTGCACTGGCAGGACTCGGTGGAGCTATAGAACTGATGGCTCTCGCACCACACTTGACAAAAAACTTCTCTCCCGGTTATGGATACACAGCCATTGCAGTCGCTTTATTGGCAAGATTAAACCCTCTTGCAACTGTCGCATCTGCCCTATTATTTGGTGCACTCACACAAGGTGCATTTGGAATGGAAGCCGAAGTTGGTATCTCTGGTAAAATAACATGGATGATGCAGGCGATAATACTAATGTTTGTCGTTGCTGCTACATCCATAAACTATTTCCAATCAAAAGGGTCTTCTGGGTAGAAGTTGTAATTTGATAAGACAAATCTGAGATTAAAAAGGAAAATATTAAAAGTGCTTCTTGAAGAGACCCTTGCAGCAACTATCAACGCAGCAACGCCACTCTTACTTGCCGCTTTGGGTGAGGTGATTTCACAACGTTCAGGTGTGATCAACATCGGTATTGAGGGAATGATGTTGATGGGTGCTCTGTGTGGGATGACTGCATCATTTTATACATCAGGTATCCCCTTAATCGCACCGTGGTTTGGCCCGTGTGTTGGAATGTTCACTGCAGGTTTCGCAGGACTTGTCACTGCCGGTGTTTTCGCATTTCTGGCGATAAAATTACGAGGCGATCAAGTTATCATCGGCACTGCAATCACACTCTTCGCATTAGGTTTTACGCAAGTGGTATATCAACGGCTTTTTGGTAGAACGGGTAGTCCAAAGTCCGTTCCCTATTTTCAAGAATTCGAACTTCCAATACTCTCAAAGATACCACTGATCGGTCAAGCACTATTTTCACACAACATCATCGTTTATCTATCTATGGCACTCGTTCCGTGTGTGTACTTCTTTCTTTTTCATACGCAACCGGGTTTGCGAGTGCGGGCATGCGGTGAACATCCGAAAGCAATCGCTACTTTCGGTTCAAACGTTGTTAAGTTAAGGTCAATGTGTCTGTTGTTCGCGGGATTTATGGCAGGAATAGGCGGTGGCTATCTTTCACTTGCAGATGTTCCAATCTTCACACCAGGTATGACTGCCGGTCGCGGCTTTACAGCATTAGCAATCGTCATTTTTGGTAAGTGGCATCCAATAAAAGTATTCGGTGCAGCACTACTGTTTGGACTCGGATTTGCTCTTGACGCTCTATTTCAAGCGTCAGGATGGGGAATTCAATATCAGTGGTTTCTGATGCTACCTTATGTGTTATGTCTAATCGTCTTAACCGCCAACTCGTATAAGAAAGGTGTAGAAAAAGGGCAAGCACCTCTCTCATTAGGTAAGCCATACAACCCTTCAGCATAGGAGCCTGTTTATGCCAACTTATAAAATTGGGGCAACTAAAATGTACTACCAACTCGCAGATAAATTGAATTCGTCGGAACATCCTGTACTGAAGTAAGGGGATAGGCGTAATCAACCCCTCCAATCAGAGGACCAATATGCAAACGTATACCTATGCCAACTGAAGATGGTAACCATTCATATTGTATATCTTGAACGGAATTCCACACATTCCCAGAATCCAAGAAAACAATACCTCGAATAGGATCAAATATTGGAAATCTCAATTCTGTATTAAAGATAAACTGTAGATTACCACGATGTTTCCCAGTGCTATCCGCAGGTCCCAAGCCTCTATCTTCATAGCCGCGGACTGTGGTACTGCCTCCTGCCCAGAATCTCTCAAATGAGATCAATTCTGTGCCCCCGTCATGTAAGATGTCTGTCTGTAGTCCTGTTGTGATTCCTAAACGGAGTGCGGTAGCCAGCACAAGACCGAAATCAGTTAGTTGTCTATAATAGCGTGTGTCAGTGACAGTCTTGATAAAACTACTTTCCCCACCTAAGAACCTTCCTGCATATTCAATTGTAACTTCATTTAACGTGCCTCTTATAGGATTCAACTTTGGAAACGTACTATCTTGACTCCACAAGAATGTAAGACTACTGACAGTTGTTGATGATTGCGGATGAATTGCTGCGATTGATGTATCCCTTAAATACCGAAAACTATATTGCAGGTTAAGTCTTTGATATTCCATCAACTTCCTATTGATACCAAAACTACCTTGTAGTGCTCTAACATCATCATCCTCCTCCAATTTCCTACCTAAGAACTGAACACTACCACTTGTTCTGCCAATTAACCACGGCTCAGTAAGTGTGGTATCATATAGATATCCAAGGGTCCCCCACCTGGCTCGCAATCTAAATAACATATTGCGTCTGAAGAGATTCCTATGGGTAAGTGCAAATGTGCCCCTAGGTCCGTCCGAAGAACTATATCCAAGACTTGTTGCATAGGAACCTGGTTTGCGTTTGTCAAGTCGTATCTCTACATCTTCAATTCTGGCAGTCTTATGTTTTTGGGGAGACGCACCAATTTGCGTATTTTCTGCATCTATGAGTTGTGGGGTACTACCAATAGTCGGTTGTTGGTATCTTTCCCAACGGATTCCAGATTCAAATACCCCAGTACTATAGAGATGCTGGATTGCTGTGTTCAATTTACCTAATGAAAACAGTTTACCCGAAAGATGAGATACTTCTCGATTGAGTACAAAAGGTCTAACGCCTGTGTCACCAATAAAATAAAAATTTCCGAATTGGAACCGCGAACCCTCATCTATCTCAATATTAAGAATGCCATGTTCATAAACTTCCAGATTATTCAACCCTTGTCTAAGTGTATATCTTGCATGACCCTGTATATCTTGCATGCTCCACTCGGTACCCATCTTTGTTGCAATATCGCTGTCAGATAACTGAAGTTTCGACCTTTCAAAGGCAGTCCGTAATTCCTTTGGCTCTATACCAGCATCTAATTGTTTCGTAAAATTCCCTTCAATAGTAAAAACTGGCTGGGTAGACTTTGATACAAATTCAATTTTTGCTATTCTAACATCTATATAACCAAGTTCTTGATAAGCTTTAAGAATAGCGTTCTCGTAATTCTTCTTGAATAGACGCGCATTTGGAATCGGAGGCGTCACGGGTAGAGTCCTAAATAGTGTTTCAGAATCAATAACACTGTTTCCTGAAAAGATACATCGAAATATCACCTCTTTGTAAGGTTCAATAAAACTTAGTCTTATTAAGGTTTTTCCTATATTGCTGTTTTCAACATCCTGTTTAACAAGTTCGTGACGTATTGAGACATCAGGATATCCCGCTTTCTCATACAACAATTTCAACCTTTGTATATCTTTATCAAGCGTCTGTTCAGAAAAAATACGCCGTGAGAAATTTCCTGAAAAAATTTTAACGGGTCTAGATTCCATTTCTCTAAGTAATTCACTGTCCGTAAATGCTTCGTTTCCAATAAATTCAACCTTATCTACAATATAACGTGTGCCAAGTTTTATAATGAATTGAATATGTACGGGTGAGTTCGTTAGTTTTTGCAGTTTAACTTCGGTGCCATGATAACCCTGAGCTTTAAAATGTGCATCTACTATCTGTATCCAATAAGACTGATCATTGATGAGTTGTATTATTTTACTACGCAGTTGATCTTTCTCAGATGTAACCCTTCTATTTCTAATCTTAGCAAGGAAATTTAACAAGACAGATTCTCGAAAAATCGGTTTGCCTTTCTCATCAACAAAATCGAGCAGTAACTGAATTCCTTCGTCTATATTGATTTTGAGTAGTTCTTTCTCCGGATCAAACGATGTCGTAATTCTCGTGCTTGGATAATACTTTTTACGATAGAGTTCATTGATTCTATTCAGACTATTGTTAACTAATTTTTTCTGATAGATCTTCCCTATTAGAGTATGACACAATTCATAGATACGTCCTGTAAATATAGCCTTATTTCCCAATATTTGTATTTCCCTGATGTATGATGGAGATCCTAATTCTATATGAAATCTAACAGTGCCAGCAGCATGATCCATACTCGTTTCAACTATGGCAAAAAAATGACCAAATTCACTACAAAGTTGTTTCACAATGTTGATATCTTGCTGAACACTTGTATAGGTATAGATATCTCCAGATCTCAGTTTTATTGAATTCCTAATCTTTCGCTTGAATTCCTCTGACAATTTACCTGTTACCTCTATATTTTGAACGCGCAAGACACGCTGGAGTTCATATCTTAACACGATCCCCCGAGTCGTTGTGTCAATAAAAACCTTAATCTGTGAGTATTCCTGCAGCGCATAAAGGGATATAACGCTCTGTTGAATAGCATAACGAGAAAACCGCCATTTATTTTGGTTGGCAACTTCAATTCTTGACGTTTGATGTAATTGGTTAAGTTTATCAGAATCTTCTATTAGGTTACCATCAACAACATATTCTATTTTGGTGATCTGTAGGGTACGCAAAGTTTGCCATTTATTTTGGATGGCAACTTTAGAGTATGGGTGGGCCATCAAATATAGCTGGGTATTCTGACCTATAACTGATTTTACACTAAATAGACTCACTGCCAAAACAATAATCACGAAAGATATATATTTTCTTAACTGAAAGTCAAAATAACTGTCGGAAGGAACTGCATGGTGGATCAATAAGCAACGGTAGGTCATTAGAATTGCCCCTGCAACAGTTGGATATCTACACCGAATTCACCTTTTTTCTCATTACCTTCAACTGTGATCGGGATATTCCTACCAAGAAGTGTCAAGGGTATTTCTGCAGTAATATGACGTTCACTTGCATTTAAACCAGATGTGATAGTGAAGGTTATGCCAACCAATGATTGCGAGAAAGTATTACCAGGTAAAAGAAGTGCCAGAAGGTCCGCTTCAGTCAATTCTTCAGTAGTTGATGAATTAATAGGTTCAGCTCTTAAACTCAATACTGCCTGATCAGGATTACCGTTCTCAAGTGTTCCCGTTACTGACGCATAAAAATCATAGTCGGCTGTACTGCCATCGCTCTGTAGTACATTTCTAATAGTGTTCGGTAATTTCAGGTAGATATTCAACTCTGGATTAAATGATTTATCGCTTTGGTTGATAATTGTTGAAGTAACACTTTCATCAATCTCAAAAATCTGTGTATAAATACTGATTATCCCTTGAGGAATAGTAACTGTACCGGAAAAAATCGGTCGTTGAATTGTACCGTTCAATTGACCATTACAGATTATTTCTATGTTCGTAGTCCCACCAGTTGAGGATAGTAAATGAAAACTATCTGGCACTTCAATTCCTAAATCTAAGTTTAGATTGCGCAATATCGGAGCATCTGAGATAATATCTGTGTCGCTGACAGTGGGTGCAGCAAACGATTCTAATAAATCTATCCAATTCCAATTCTGTTCATACCTACCTGATAGTATCCTTATATCCCCATCCAGAATAGGGTTATCTACATTTCCATATAGATGCAAATTGTCAGCACTCAACAGTATCTGATAGGTGCCAGGTTCTATAAAACTACAATTCTCAAGTTGTGCGTTAATGTCTATTGTCCTAAAGTTTAACCAATCTGAGGTTATTATACCATCGATTGAAAAGTTACCATCGTTCAACACTCCATCAACATTTTCGATCTGTATTCCCTCGTGTGAGAAATCGAAAGATGCGTCAACATTCTCAAATGCAATGGGAGAGTCAGTTAAACTTAAGTCTAATTGGTTGACGCTACCTTTCCCTTTAAGTTGGTAAGCATCTGGTGTACCTGTCAACGTTGCATTTATAGTAATTTGACCATCAGCTGATTGAATATATCTTTCAATATCTCTTAATTTACTGAGCTGCTCTAACGCAACATTTACCGTCATTTCCATCTGTTCCGCCAATATTGATGGATAGGGTTGGGCCTGCATTGTTGAAAAAGATAGTAGGAAAGGTATATATCCATAGCAGCTCAGACGATTATCACCTATCTTTATTCTTGCCGGATTAGACTCAGCTATAGTCCACCGCTTCTTTGAATCAATATACTGCATTACACCGAAGAATTCATCAATGTCAGTTTCATTAATCCTCATTTGCCTGCCAGCAAGCTTTATTGTTACTTCTGGGGCTGCATATTCTCCTTTAACGTTTAATTCAGCAGACAGTAGTCCGCTAAGGTTATATTTTTCACGAATATCATCTGAAAATGTCTGTTGAACTAAGTCCATGTTGAAGTTATCCAATTTTAGATTACCAAACATTTCACCTTGCATGTTCCATCGGCCAAAACAGCTGACAGTTGTTGTGGGTGGCATCGGTTCTGTTACATCAGTTGCGTTAGTTTCTATTGCATCAATTAGTTTCATCTCCTTAACTATAAAAGTACCAGATTCCAGTGTGATAGGAATGGGTGTTAAGTTAGTAAACTTGAACTCTTTATCAAGTCCGCTTATAGAACTGGCAAAACCAATTGCCATCTCATCAATGGAGATTTCCGCTGCCGCTTTCTGACTAATTCTATCAAATGTAATTTTATTTTTTGCTTTTGGCAAAGGCGAATTCTGAGAGTTTTCTAAGTCATCAAAATAAAAAAATGACTCAAACGGTATCCTCAGTTGTTTCAACGTTGCTGTAACATAACCGTTTACGTCATCGAAAATCTCTTTAGGTAATGCTTCACTGAGAATTGAACCGAGTGGATATTGCTCAAAAGTCAGTCCTTTTATGAGAAATGCTTTAGGAGTTATGCCATCAAGCTGCAATTCACATTGCTTAAGACTACAAGTGCCCTCTTCAACATCAAACTGAAACTTCTCTAACGCGATCAGATCCCGACTGGCAGCAACGTGAATACTAACGTTTTCAAGTGATTGCTGCATATTCTTGAGTTGTAGTTTGGGAGATTCAATGAATATATCCCCTTTCAAATAAGGATTGCGAGTCGTTCCGTCTACTGCAACATTTACATCAAAAACACCTGATGATTCAGAAAGAAAAGAATTAGCACCCGATATAAAGGTAAGAGGTAACTCACTACCGACGCACTGTAAACTCACGGCAGAGTCAAGAAAACGTTCAGACATATCTATATCAGTAAAAGAAAGGTTGATCGGCACTTCACCTTTGAGTATCAGTTTATCTCCGTTATTCGTCAGTTGTGTATTGAGCGATATCAGTTCATTCAAATATGTCATATTACCCGTAAATTGTAATGGAGAAGTTGACTTAATCCCTTTATGGGTTTTCAACCCACCCTCCCAATCTATGGTCAGTCTGGGATCATCAAGTGTACCATTGGCTTCAACACTAATCAGAGCAGTTAATTTTGCCCAGTCTATATCATTGGTTACCTTCAATGGCAAAGCAGCTGTGATGTGATTCTTGTCAAAACTGATGTCTAACTGATGAACGTTCGTTATTCTATAATTGAGGATATTAAGATTGAGTGATTTAATAATCGTACTTGATATAATCCGGTCGCTTGTTAAACCTGTCCCAGTGATTTGTGTAGTACCACTTACAACACCTTCAATAGGCATCAACAGAGACAGAAAATCATCTATCACAAAATCCTTAAATGATAAACCAAATTCATACTGCATTTCAGCAGGTTCATGAAGTGAAAATGTGGCTTTGCCAGCAGTTTTATACGCTCCTTCCCCCCAGTTTCCAGATATATCAAGTTCATTAACACTCACCATACCTTGACTGTAGGTCATTAATGTCCGAAGTCTATCTATCGCAATCGGATTGGTAAAATCGCCAATGCGGATCGAGTGGCCTTCTAATGTCTGCGTATCAATAGCGAACAACGGTTCTGTGATTGTGCCCATTACATCAATACGAACTCCTAAATTACCCTTGATAGGCGGATTCTGTTGAGAAGAGAAATATCCAGAAAATCTCTCATTCAGGTTTTCCTTCAGTAATTCATTGAAGCCATTCAGGTCAAGATTATCGCTCATGATGAAAGCAATGAGTGAAGAATCCTCAAATTTACGTTGATTGACAACAATGTTTCCTCCAATTTCAACTGTATTACCCAGAACCTGTATAGCAAAAGGTTGAACGTCTACTTTTCCATCTTGCCAGTTAATTATGTTAGGGACTGAATTACCTTTCATATCATTGATGAAAATGTCTCCAACCTCTGTCTTTAATATCAATTCTGGTATTCTCCAATTGACTCTCAAACGGGGATTCTTTAATGTTCCTTTATATTCAAAGTCATAATAAAGTTTCCCTGTAACTGGGAATCCCAATGGATCAAGAATCGATGCTAATTCCAATACCTGATTACCCTTAGAGGATAAATTGATTTCTTCAGACTTTAGATCAAGCTCACCTTTGGTCTGAATAAATGCAGCTTCATCATCAGAAATTGAGAGTGAAAAGTCAGAGAAACTCAGGAGATCATCTACTAAATGAATCGAGAGTGGTTTTGGGTTGGTAAGTTTGACACTTGGCATACTGTTATACTGAAGTTGGGTTTCCTCTATGAGAATATCAACATTGTAGGGATAAATACGACCCTCTAAGTCTTCAACATTATCAACAGATGTTAATTCCAGCAGTGTGCCTTCAACTTCAACTCTTCCATCAAAAGTACCGCTTATATCCTCCAGAGATGGATTAATGATGGGTAGGAAAAAATCCACAGGGGTCTGTTCATGCTTTATCGTAAAGTGATACGCGTTGGGAACTTGACTCGCTATTGTCCCTTCAATTATCCCGGTTTCGGCAAATGCCTTTCCAGTGAACTTAAAATGTTGATCTTCTTCTATAAGGATTCCGCGAAGTTTAGCATCACCAAGAGGATGGTCTTCAAATGTCAGTTCTGAAAAATCGAAATCTATCGTGAATTTAAAATCATCTGTGGATACTTTTGAAGATTTAAGGTCAAAAACCATTTTTCCATCAAGCGGGAAATCGGTTATATCAGATGCAAGCGCAAGTTCTGCCAATTGTATCGATTCTTCTTGTGGATTCTTTATAGACAGATCAAAATCTCCATTATTTGCTACATGAAGGTTCAGAATAAAACGCTGATCACGCGCGCTCAAAATAAAATCGGGAATTGTTAACGCATAATCATCAATCTCAAGATGTAACTTTGCAGGTTCTAAGTTGACACCCCAAGCATTACCATTTTCATAAGTAAACCTACCGATGCCATCAAGCCGATCTATGAGCTCCCCTGATAAAACAAGATCCCCTTTTAGAATCCCCTCAATTGGATAGTTTTCAGAGAATAAAATTCTAACATAGTCTGTATTCAGCACGAAATGATCAAGATTGATGTTAAAGTTCACTGGCATGTTTTCAGCCATTCTAATCTTGCCATCAAACTGAATCTTGCTGTCCCCATTGTCAGTACTATGGGTCAATCTACCCTTCTCAAAGTGAACGGTCTTGTCAGCGTATCTAAAGTCACTTGATAAATGACCTATTGGAATCGGATCACCTGCATTTTGTAAAAAGTATGTATCCGGAATATCTGCGTTTCCCGTTATGACGCCATGAATATTATTACTGGCACTATTTACATTTAAGCTTACACTCCCAACACCTTCAATAGGAATTGAGTTTGCGATACGAGAGAGTTTTCCAAAGTCTACATTACTGAGTCTTGTATCAAAGTTCTCAAAAGAACCCTCAACCTCAACCTGAATGTTATCAAATACACCAGATGCATTAACACTGGAACCGTTTACAGAATCGGCAGATACCTTGCAACTCACATAAGAATCGTCTAAAGAAATGAGATCATCTATATTTCCTTCCACAAAAAGACTTACATCTAACAGTCGTGTCAAACTATCAAGATGGTAATTTCCTTCTGAATCACCATTGAATTGAATTGAACCTTGAATTGTCCCGTTTTCTATACGAGGGGAATTTGACGGTAAGGTTGTGAACATTGAGAGGAACGAGTGAAGATCTACCTTATCAAATTTACACTGTCCTGTATATGAAATTATGTTATTTGCATAGTACCGTAAACGTGGAATCAGATTTGTCTCCGATGTATTAGCAAAGGACACGCCTCCACTAATTGACATTGAACCGTCAGCAATCACAGTACTCAGTTCATTTATCTTAAGTTGTTGCTCTTCATTTAGATCCAAACTTGCGTCTATATTTACAGCTGATACCTTTATAGGTGCCATGTTTGTTAAATGGCGATCTACAGCAACATCAGATGTTGCATGAAGATTATGGCTATAAGAGAGGCCTTCAGAAAAACCTTTGATCTGACCAACAATGTTGGATTTAGTTCCATGTAAATCCAATTCAATTACACCTGAACCATCAATCTTTGTTCCCTCATCAAGTAATTTCTGAATGTCTTCAGCATTAAACGTTAACTTGACAGACGTATTCCATTCACCTTTCACATGATCAAAATCTGCTTTTTCAACATCAATCTCTGACTCTCCAGATTTTAGCTTAAATCTACTCAACGTATCCCTCTCAGTAGACAATGAGAACTTTATGTCATCTATGTTGTCAAAATTAAATGTTGATTGATTTATAGACAGACTCCCCTCACCAATAGAGAATTGACCGGTATGATTCCACTGTTCATAAGAACCGTCCCCATCAATATTTTCAATGGCTATTTTTATGTCAGGAAGTTTAAAATCCAAGTTTCTCTGTTCGTCTGTGTAATGCATTGCACCATTGATGAGACTAACCTTAGATACTGCAAACCCAAAGGATGTATCGGATTCAGACGTTGTTTTTTGGAATACTTGTGAAATATTGACCTGTCCATCAGCACCGCGATATATCTTAACAATCGGTGTGTGTATATCCAAAGAACTCACAAGCAACTTCCGTTGAAGTAATCCCCAGATATTATATCTTAGGACAATGCTGTCAGTTGACATCACCGATTGTCCATTACCTTCTTTCTCATCAATTGAAAAATCGTCTATCTTCACACCCGTCAATATATTTCCCTGCAAATGACCGATCTGCATAGTATACCTATCATCAATCTGTTCATCTAAAGCTCTGATGAGTCGGGGTTTGACAAAATCGTTCAAAAACAGATCGGAACTAATATAGAAATATCCACCTATACCTAATAGGAGTAATGTAGCTGCTATATATAGTATTATCTTTCTACGTCGCGTTAGCATTTTTATGCCTATTATTTTATCTGTGTGCTGAAAAGTTTATATGTGCAGCATCAACAACTTGACTTATATAGTCTGATATGTCGGTATATTGCGATTTATAGACTGGACAGCTGATATCGGTAATATCGTCATTAATCTTATCTCTATCTCTAAACCAAAGCAGATACTCAATATTTGCTATGTCTTGATATATTGGAGAAAAAGTTAAAGCCATGAGTTCAACAGAATAATCGTTACGCACAAACTCAACCAAATCTTCCAATAATTCCTTGTGTACTTTCGGATCATCAACAATGCCACCTTTCTTAATATGGACGCGTCCTGCTTCAAATTGGGGTTTCACAAGCGCAATGGTATCTGGAATCATTAATGTCTGAAACAAAACAGGTAATACTTTTTTGATTGAAATGAATGAGACATCAAGTACTGCTATCTCAGGAAGAAATGTAAATAGGTCCGGATCAATGTAGCGGATGTTAGTTCTATCAATGACTTCTACCCGCGGATCTTGTCTTAGTTTCCAAGCAAGTTGTCCATAGCCGACATCAACTGCATAGACGTATTTTGCTCCATGCTGTAATAGACAGTCAGTAAAACCGCCTGTGGAAGCACCCACATCAATTGCAATCCTGTCTTGCACATTGATGTTGAATTCTATAAGTGCTTTCTCAAGTTTTAAACCTCCACGACTGACATATCTTGACGAGTGTTTAACTTCAATCTCATCTTCGTTAGAAACGGTTTCCCCGGGTTTAACCTTAGAGTTGTTGTTAACTTTTACTGCTCCAGCCAATATCAGACGTTTTGCTTGAAGGCGACTTTCTACATATCCCCGCTTTACAAGAACAATATCTAATCTTTCCATTTCTGAAATCTAATATTGTAATGGTTTTCTAAACAGTCTTCAATTATCACTTGGCCCAGTTTTATTAATTTGGCTACGATCTGACAGCTAATGCTATACCTGCACGTATGATTGCTTCAGTATCATATTCATACCTTTCCTGTAAAGTTTTAACGTCACCGTGCTCTATAAATCTATCTGGAATACCTAAGTTTCTTACTTGAACATCTGAAACTGCTTCTGCTGCAAGTAGTTCAAGGACTGCACCACCGAATCCACCCATCACTACGCCATCCTCAACTGTTATCACTTTACCTATTCTTTTTGCTAAATCTACTATCAGTGATGCGTCTAAGGGTTTCACAAAACGCGCGTTCACCACTGTCGTCTCAATCCCCGTTTCTGTGAGAGTCTGTGCTGCCTCAAGAGCCGGGTAGACTCTATTACCAATTGCGATGATCAACAGATCCTCACCTTCACAACAGACCTCTGCTTTTCCTATGGGGAGTGCCGTTGGTTCCTCTTCTAACTTTACCCCTACACCTGTTCCACGTGGATAACGTAATGCAATCGGTCCCATCTCATAGGCGAGTGCTGTTTTTAGCATGTGTTGCAACTCATTTTCATCTTTTGGAGCCATTGATACAATATTCGGTATAGAACGAAGATATGCAATATCAAAAACACCATGATGCGTAGGACCATCTGCCCCAACAAGTCCAGCACGATCAAGGGCAAATACAACGGGTAAATTCTGAATACATACATCATGGAGTACCTGATCATATCCGCGCTGCAGAAACGTCGAATAGATTGCAACGACAGGTTTTAGTCCTTCTGTAGCTAGACCCGCAGCGAAGGTAACTGCACACTGTTCAGCTAAACCAATATCAAAACAACGGTCCGGATAGGCTTCAGCGAATTTATCTAAACCCGTTCCTCCTAACATGGCTGCTGTTACACCGATGATGCGGGAATCCTGTTTCGCTTCCTTAATGAGTGTCCTACTAAAAACATCAGTATACTTAGGAATAGCAGACACCGGCCGTTGTGAAATACCAGTCTTCACATCAAACTGACCACTCACACTGTAGAATTTGACTGGGTCTTCCTCTGCGGGTAAATACCCTTTTCCCTTTTTCGTTACAACATGAACTAACATCGGACCAGACAACTCACGTATACCTGTCAGAACAGGAATTAGAGATTCAAGGTCGTTACCATCAAGTGGTCCAAAATACCTAAACCCAAATTCTTCAAAGAGTGTCCCAGGTTTTAGTGATGATTCAATCTTCTGCGCCAACGCCTTAGCATCAGACGATATAAAATTCATCAGTTCTTTGGCACCCGTCCTAAGACGATTATAGCCGCGTGAACTGATTAACCTGTGAAAATGCTTAGATATTGCGCCGATTGTCGGAGATATTGACATCTGATTATCATTGAGGATGACCAAAAGATCTTTCCTAAAGTCACCAGCAGCATTGAGACCTTCAAGTGCCATCCCGCCAGTCAATCCGCCATCACCAATGATTGCAACGACTTTAAAATCATCTCCGTTTACATCACGCGCAGCAGCAATTCCTAACGCAGCGGATATGGATGTGCTTGAATGACCAGCACCAAATACATCAAACTTACTTTCATCACGACTCAGAAAACCACTAATACCATCTGTCTGTCGCAATGTTTCAAATGAATCAAGACGTCCTGTTAGCAACTTATGTGGATACGCTTGATGACCGATATCCCAAATCAATTTGTCGTGAGGTGTATTAAAGACAGTATGAACTGCAATCGCTAATTCTACTGTGCCAAAGTTAGGCGCGAAATGCCCGGGATGTTTTGACAAGACAGATAAAAGATAACTACGCATCTCTTCAGCAAGTGTTTCAAGCTCGCTGATAGAAAGTTCCTTTAAGTCAATAGGAGATTTAATCTTATCCAAGACCATCGCATACCATCCTATTCATCCTCGGATGCTGTTTCCATTTCGTCGGTGTCGTTCTCTGTATCCGACACTTTCTGAATTCTTAACTCTGCATTTTCAAGAAGTTCTCTACAGGAACGCACTAAACCGACTCCCTCTTCAAATAATTCAAGGGAAGTATCCAATTCTAAGGTGTCTGGAGTTTCCAACTTCTCGACAATGTCTTTCAACTTTTCAAGTTTTTTTTCAAACGTCAAATCGTCTCTCCTTTTATAATCTCTAATCTCTACATTTGTCAACTGAACAGGTTAGACTGCCTTGTGAGAGTGTTACGTTTATGCTATCACCTGTCTTCACATCTTGACTTGAGGTAATTATACTTCCCGATGAATCACGACATAGACTATATCCTCTGTTTAACGTTGCTAAGGGACTGAGATTATTTAATTGATCTGCTAAAGATTGCAATTGTGTTTTTTTCTCTTTCATTCTGGTCTTCATCGTTCCAAGATATGTAGTCTCTAAACTATCAATGATCTGACTCAGTTGATTAATTGAGTCCAGACGATTTGTAGGAGACAACTCTTTATATAATCCTTCAACTTCATCCCTTCGTGCATGGAGTCTCAGCTTAATAAGTTCATGCAATCGGCTTTTCACACTGTTTAAAGAGGTAAGTAACTCCAATCTATCTGGTACAGTATCCTCAATAGCAGTTGATGGTGTAGAGGATCGATGGTCAGCCACCATATCCGATATGGTGTGGTCAGATTCATGACCTACAGCCGAGACCACCGGAATTCTTGATTTGAATATTGCGCGTGCAACGATTTCTTCATTAAATGCCCAAAGATCTTCTATAGATCCTCCGCCTCGTCCGACGATCAACACATCAATATCAGTTCTTTTGTTCATAGCAAGAATTGCATTTGCAATTTCACCCGCTGCCCCTTCTCCTTGAACGAGACTCGGATGAAGTAAGAGTTCAGCTAAAGGATACCGTCTACTCAACTGCCTGATGATATCTTGAATTGCTGCGCCAGTTTCTGATGTGATCACACCGATCTTCTTCGGATATACTGGTAAAGGTTTCTTATACTGCTGATCAAATAGTCCTTCATCTGATAATCTCTGTTTTAACTGTTCATACGCTCTTTGAAGAGATCCGACTCCAAGAGGCTCTACTTGGGTTACATTTATCTGGTATATACTATTGGCAGGATAAGTATTAATCTTGCCATGAACTAAGACTTCATCACCGTCTTGCACAACGTATTTTATGCGTGCTTTGTTACTATTCCATATAATACACCGGATGCTATTCCTTTCATCTTTCAGTGTAAAATAGATATGTCCGGAGTTAGGACGACTTAGATTAGAGACCTGACCACGCACCCACACGTTCTGGAGGATTGGTTCTTTTTGAATAATACGGTTGATAGTATTGGCAATTTCTGTAACACTGAAAACAGTGCGTGGAGGCGAAATATTTAGACTTAACTGTTTATCCACTGCATATCCATTCAAATTAAAAAAATTAAACTTGAAGTTGTGCTTGGATTCTACGAATGCTGATCGCCAAACCAGTTGCATCATCCAACTCAACCGCAACGCCGCATAACTTAACATTATCCTGAGCAACACCGAAACGAGTAGGCATTAAAGTCAAAAAACTCTCCAGTACCTTATCAATTCTGCTACCTATCACAGAGTCGTGAGAACCTGTCATACCAACATCAGATATATAAGCCGTGCCTTTCGGTAAAACCCTTTCATCGGCAGTCTGAACATGGGTATGTGTTCCGATGACAGCACTAACCTTACCATCTGCATGCCATCCCATTGCAATCTTTTCTGATGTTGCTTCGGCATGAAAATCCAAAATCACAAAGTTAGTTTCTGCTTTAACTTCAGAGAGTATTGAATCTAATGCGTGAAAAGGATTAGTATACCTATTCATGAATATCTGTCCTGCGAGGTTAATAACACCAAGTTTAGATGCACCGTCAGGAGATGCAACGATAGTAAAACCTCGTCCCGGCACTTCAGTGGGAAAATTAGCAGGTCTAATCAACTGTGGCGTAGTGTCAATGAATTGAAGTATCTCTTTTACATCCCAAACATGATTACCAGTCGTAATCACAGAAACACCTGCAGCCAACAATTGATCAACAATTTCGAACGTTAGACCTTTTCCGCCGGCAGCATTTTCAGCATTTGCAATGATGAAATCATAAGGTTTTTCGGCATACGCCTCTTCGGATGATGTATTTAGTGCTTTCAAGTATTCAGATACTGCCCTTCTCCCCGGATTTCCAAAAATATCTCCAATAAAAAGTATTTTCATTTTATTCTATTTATCTTCTCGTAATTAATTAAAGTTTTCAGATTCTAATTCACTAAGTGTAAAAACAGACGCGAATGAACATCCTAAAGCGTTAATCTTCTCCTCTCCCCCTGCCTGTCTATCAATTACTGCTATCACATGTTCTACAACATGTCCCTCTCCCCGTATCTGCTCAATTGACTTACACACTTGTCCAGCAGTTGTAATAACATCTTCAATAACAACAAGTCTGCTTTTTTCTTTAGCACCTCCTTCTATAAGATTGCATGTACCGTAGGTTTTTGCTTCTTTCCTCACAAAATAACACGGGTAACCTGATTGTAAAGAAATAACAGTAGCAAGTGGAATGCCACCCAATTCCAGACCTGCTACACCATCAAATTCTGTAGGTAGCAGTTTAACCATCAGATCAGCAACAGCGTTGAGTAGTTGTGGATTGCTTTCAAATCTATATTTATCAAAATAGAAATTACTTATAGTACCTGACCGAAGTTTAAACGTTCCTGTCAAATATGAAACATCTCTAATCTGCTGTATTAACTCATTTTTTATCATTTGCGTTTACCATTACGGCATGTTCACTTATACAGTTGGCTAATGCACCTCAATGTGTGCGCCATCCTCTGCGATGACTTCTCCAATTATTGCCGCTTCTGGACAGTCAGCAGCATGAAGTTCCTGCACTGCTGCATCTGCATTCTCAGCGGGTACTGAAAATAGCAAACCACCTGATGTTTCAGCTTCCATTAGAATATGTCGCATTTCTTCTGATACCGATGAATCGAAGGACACACAGTCCGATAAGAACGCGCTGTTTGCAATATAAGCTTGTGTATATGTATTTTTCGCCACAAGTTCAGGGGCATCTTCAAAATACGGTACAGATTTACTCTCAATACGCAGCCGTATACTGTTTCCTGATGCCATCTCAGAAGCATGTCCAAGCAACCCATAACCTGTTACATCTGTACACGCACTCACACCATATTTCAGCATGATAGAAGAAGCCGAAGCGTTCAGACGAGTCATCGACTCTACTAATTGCGGTAATACATGATCTTTAATTTTATTAAACTTCAAGCCGGTTGTAAGTATGCCTATGCCAAGATTCTTTGTTAGAATCAGGACATCACCTTTACGTGCACCATAGTTCTTAACATATTTTTCTGGATGCACCACACCCGTCACAGCCAGACCATACATCAATTCTGGCGCATCAACTGTATGACCACCAAGAAGTGCAGCACCGGCTTCTGTAGCCTTATCAGCACCTCCTCTCACTATATCCCCCAAGATAGAAAGTTCAAGACTATCTTTGGGCCAACATGTAATGTTTAGTGCAGTTTTAGGGTGCCCCCCCATACTGTAAACATCGCTCAGTGAATTGGTTGCAGCGATAGCACCAAATGTATACGGATCATCAACTATAGGCGTAAAATAGTCCACAGTATTGACAAGTGCAATATCATCAGATAATCGGTAAATACCAGCATCATCAGATGTTTCCGTGCCAACCAATAGATTCGGATCGGTAGATTTAGGTAGGTTCTCTAAGATGTGTGCTAGCTCACCCGGAGCTAATTTTGATGCTCAACCTGCACACTTGACTGTCTTAGTGAGACGGACATTTCTGCCATTTTTTTTGGAAGTCATGATGTTTGTTTTCAAAATGTTTGATTACCTGCTGAGAAAGTTGTGAAATTTTTAATCGTTGGACATAAATTTCAGAGAAAGTCAATTATTTGATGACTCTAAAAGAGAAATGTAACTATCTGATTAAGTTGTTGAAAGAAGAAAGAAAATTGTTCAATTGTTTTGTTATCACATTCTGCTATGTTGTTGGCACATGTTTGATGCCTGTGTATATTTAAACTGTCTAAAATACTACGATAATACCAAGATTGTGACTCATATCCTCCGTGGAAACGATCCCAAATTGCGTCACCAATGTCTTCAAATTCTGACAAAACAGTTCTTAAATTGTGAAGTTTGTCAGCACATGTTACGATACAGACTTCTGTAGTAGCGGTTTTCAGTGCCTCTATCCGTTCTGTCTTACGCGCAGTCCACTTTAAATCCTTATTCTCAGAACAGCCTTCAACGATGTCAGCAACAGCAGTACCAAAATTCTTACGAATAAACTCTAATGTCAACTCTGTGTCTTCGACTGTGTCGTGCAGTATGCCAGCAATCACCACCGACTCAGAACAACCTGCATCCATTAACATAAATCCAACAGCAAAAGGGTGGATAATATAAGGTGTATCCGTTCCTTTACGAAGTTGACCATTATGTGCTATTGCAGCCAATTCAATTGCTTCTTCAATACGGTTTTTCCGCATGCCTTCTTCCGTCATGCCCTAAATCGCTACGCAATTCGCGCCTATATAATAGGAGATGATGAGTACCAATTGTGATTGTTACAGAAAAATGATGTGTTAAATGATACACTATTTCTACTAATTCAGTCAAGGTTATTTTAGATTACTTTACATGTGTGTTGCTACAAGAATTTTACACACCCCTGCACGGGTGCGTAAAGTTTTTGGCATTAACCGACGAATTCATTGTAGGAGGGAACTCCGATTCCCGACAGGTCGCGATTCGGAGATCGCTCCTACAGGATTTCTGTGCATATTTTGCCAATTACTTTACACACCCCTGCACGGGTGCGTAAAGTTTTTGGCATTAACCGACGAATTCATTGTAGGAGGGAACTCCGATTCCCGACAGGTCGCGATTCGGAGATCGCTCCTACAGGATTTCTGTACATATTTTGCCAATTACTTTACACACCCCCCTTCCGTATTCCAATTTTGACAACTTAGGTCTTAGTATGGTATAATGACTTTGCAAGAAACTGCCGCGACTACTTATGAAAGGATCATTTTCTAACAGGATAGACACGGAATTCCGTTGTGCTACATAATATCAACTGATTTTAACTTGATTTTGAAAACAAAGTCAAGTATTATTTTTATAATGCATTGAACTGATTTTATCCTACAATATTAAACAGAATTCCTATTGTTTATGGTTGATCTTAGCGTATATCTATAAAACGATTCAACGAAAAAAGAAGGATATTCACATGAAGATACGAAGGTTGAAAGTTCTCGCTGCCAGCATCATTATACTGACTGCAATGGTGCTATTGGTAGTTTCTGGTATCAGACAAACAAGCGTAAGGCACTTTTCACCTGCAGGACTTATTGCGAATGCTGAAGCGGCAAACGATCAGAACATACAGGTCGACGGTGTTATCTCAGAGGGAAGTTCTGCATGGGACGCTGCTAATTTCAAACTAACATTTGCCGTGCGCGAACGTGAAGGTACCGAAACTGTGAACGTTATCTATGAAGACAATCTTAAACCGGACAATTTCAATGATGGCGGCAGTGTTTTTGTGGAAGGTAGGTATGATGCAAAAAATAACCGGGTCGTTGCTACGAAGGTACAGACCAAATGTGCATCAAAATATGAAGGCGTAGAAAGTGGCACAGATATGGAGACCTACGAATAGGCTACGTTGAAGGGCATGTAGTGTCTTGCAGTAACCGAGTATTGAGAGGTCGAGTATGTTAATAGATAAAATTGTTAATAGCATACAACAGGTTACCGCTGAACTTGGACAGGCAGCGATATGGCTTTCAGTTCTCTCAGCGATTTGGGGAATTGTTGCACTCAGTATCGGACTAAGACGTAGAAAACCCAACTATTTGCAGAGTGGACGAAATGCTGTAGTTGCTACCTTCATTCTCATTTCAGTTGCTACTGGGACCCTGATTTTTGGCTTTGTAACCGATGATTTTTCGCTGCGGTATGTGGAAGAAGTATCCAGTGCTGCACAACCCCTCCTCTATAAAATTACTGCGCTTTGGGGACGCATGTCCGGTTCACTGCTTTTCTGGTTATGGGTGCTAACTTTCTGCGGTGCTATAGTTGTTTGGCAAAACAGAAAAGCAAAAGATACACTGGCAGATTACTCCCTTATTCCTATCGTAATAGTTGAGCTCTTCTTTATCGTACTTGTTACTGGATTAGTTCAAGGTATATACAATCCGCTTGAACGGTTTCCCAATGGTCTGGTAGCACCCGATGGTCAGGGTATGAACCCCCTCTTACAAACACCCAGCATGGCGTTTCATCCCCCTACACTGTATGTTGGATGGATCAGTCTTACTGTACCATTTGCTTTTGCTGTTGGTTCACTTGCTTCTGGTAGAGTCTCAAGTGAATGGATCCTTCGTTCCCGGCGCTGGACACTCTTTTCGTGGATCGTTTTAACAGTCGGTATTACGCTTGGTGGACATTGGGCTTATCAAGAACTCGGATGGGGTGGATACTGGGCATGGGACCCCGTTGAAAATGTCTCATTTCTACCTTGGTTACTTGTCACCGCTTTTCTACACTCTGTAATGATACAGGAAAAGCGGAGTATGCTCAAGATATGGAATATACTACTTATTACCTTAGCCTTCCAATTTACCATCTTAGGCACATATATCACACGAAGCGGCATCATACAGTCAGTACACGCTTTTGCAGAGTCTGATATTAATTGGTACTTTCTCGGATTTATTCTTGTCTCAACTACAGGTGTGATAGCTCTTGTTGTCTACCGTTGGCAACGACTCAAAAGTGCAAATAGACTTGAATCGCTCCTTTCACGTGAGAGCGCGTTTGTCCTAAACAATTGGTTGTTGGTTGGGTTAACATTAATCATTCTGTGGGGAACTTTGTGGCCCATCGTTTCAGAAGCAATTCAGGACAAAAAGGCTGCAGTCCCAGAAGCATTTTTCAATCAGGTCGTTGTAATTCCCGGTTTGCTACTGCTGTTTTTAACAGGGGCCGGACCAATTATATCTTGGAAAAAGATCACCCCTAACAACTTTCGCAGAATGTTCCTGTCCCCTATCTTTATCGGTTTGATAGCAGCTGCAGTTTCTTGGCTATTTCTTGCCTTTAGAGCAAACGCAGCGGTTGTTACTTTAGATGATGCGGTTGTTCAAGTTTCTAATGATTTGCAGGTTGGAACGGCGACAACAACGAATATATTTTCAGATATGTGGAACTTTCTTACTTTCGGTGAAAAGTCTATACCTATCTATTCCCTTCTGTGTATTTTCGCGAGTGTATTTGTAGTGGTAGCGATCTTTAATGAGTTCTATCGCGGAGCAAAACTTAGAGCAAAACGGCAAACGACAAACTTCCTCAAAGGTCTATGGTTACTTATACTACGCAATAAGAGGAGATACGGCGGGTACATTATACACATCGGAATAGTTATCGTGTATATCGGTATTATGGGATCAAAAGGATATTTCCAACTTGAGTCCAAAAGTTTACAACTCGGAGACTCAATGACAGTAGGAGCTTACCAATTCACACTCTTAGACACATATCAGGAAAATCATGGAAATTATGATCGCTTAGGGTTGATTTTTGATGTTGAGGAAGACGGAAAACACGTTACCACTATGAAGCCAGCGCGACATTATTACTTTACCACAGGACAAGGTGATACAGACACAATTGAATCCGCAATACATAGCATCGGTATGAACGACCTTTATATTGCACTCGGGGATATACCACCGAATATTAGGAATGGCGGTTATGTCAACGTCCAAATATATCATAACCCTCTTATCAAACTTGTCTGGATCGGTATCGCTGCAATGGTGATCGGCGGACTTGTCGCAATTGCTGAAAAACAGGAATACAAACCACGTACATCTACAGCATAGGTGCCTGGAATAGGTGACAATAATGAGATACCGAAACCTAATTCAGATTGAAAATAGAATTCGTATTTTGATTGTGCTTGTATGCATATTCACTCTGTTATCTGTTTCAATAGCACAAGAGCAAGAAGATGATCAAGTAACATCAGAAAGCCAAGAGAGGGATGCCCAAGAGGGTGATGAAAAACCAGAAGAATCCAATGCACCAGAGAGTCAAGACGTTGAAACCCAATTAGAGCAACTCAAAAAGGATTTATACTGTCCTTGCGGGTGTGATCGTATGACATTTGAGATTTGTCATTGCATAACCGCAGAACGATTCAAGAAGGAGTTTCGTCAAGCACTAACGGATGGACAATCCGTGGAAGAGATTACAGCAGTATACCTTGAGACCTACGGACCCCAGTTTTCTGCAGTCATGAAACCTGAAGGTATCAATATTCTTGCCTTTACAATGCCGGTAGTTATTCTATTAACTATCGGTGGTATTATCTTGTTAGTCCGACGGCAATCACGAGAATACAAACCATTTCCTCAACAAGACGACAAGCAGCTTTCCGATGAGCTTCAACAAAAGATTGAATCAGAATTGGAACAATTTAAGGATCGCACTTAAAAGTAGTAGGCACACGCCGTGTGCCGTTAGAGGTAATAGACACACTCGGTGTGCCGTCCGCAATTTCAAAGCACACCCTTCAATTAAAAGGTAGAATATGATTTTTTTGATACTATGGTTGTTTATTCTTGGCACAATGCTCCTCGTTTACCTATACTATCCATTTCTTGAAAGTAATCAAGCCTTTCCTGAAGTAGACCTTGTTGAAGAGCGAAGACAAACACTTGCAATTGAACGCGAACAGAGTTACACTGCCTTAGCAGACCTTGATGAAGATTTTGAAACTGGGAAACTGTCTATTCAAGACTATCAGAAACTACGTACCGAACTCTTGCAGGAAACAGCAGACATCGTTAGTCAATTGGAAGCTGACGCTGAGTTAGATGTTGAATCTGAAATTGAAAAATATAAACAACGGAGACAGGGATAAATGACACCTCGACTGTGTATCTAACTCAGAATTTGAATTTAATAAGGAGAACTAATATTTTAAATCGTTTTCGATCTATCTACCTTTTTAACCTCTTGTTGACAATGGCACTCATTATTCTGTTGGGTGTTTCTATCTCCTATTCACAAGACGGTCTTGGCGTTATCCAGGGGAAACTGACAGATGTGCAGACAGGAGAACTTGTCGGCAACCATACATTAACGCTCCATATCCATAAAGCAGGAGATACTACACAACAAGAGACAACAACCGATAATAACGGTGAATATCGTTTTGAAAACCTTACAATAGATTCCCAGACACACTACACAATAACCACAAACTATAACGGATTCGACTATGAAGAGGAGAAAATACAACTTATATCATTGGTACCGAATGTAACTGTTAACATTGATTTTATGGATTTTACTGATGATCAATCAGTTATACGGATAAAATCGTATACCATCGTCCTCGGAAGCGCGCCCGATGACCATCCAGTTGATGGTGCTTTATCAATAATGGAAGCAATTGATGTTGAGAACAGCGTTGACAAGCTGTTTTTGGATACACATGGAACCGAAAAGGTAGGTATTTATCTCCCACTCCCCGATGGATATGAAGGATTTGCACCTCTACCTCGTGCCCCCGAGTCGTTGACGTTAGATGCCAACACAGACCATGCCATCCTCACCAAACCACTGCCTGCTGGTAGAACACAGATCGGATTCACCTATATCATACATGGAAAAGAAACGACGCTTGATCTTTCCCGTTCAATGAGTTTCCATACAGATGAAATATCGATTTTTGTCCCTGAAGGCATTAATCTTGTACCCAATCCAAAACTTTTCACTCCGGTTGACCGTCAACCGATACATGGAGCAATTTTTACGATATATAGCGCATCATCACGATTAGGATTTCCCCCCGGTAAGGACGTTGATTTGAGTTTAGAAATAGTCATACCGGGTTCTGAAGTTAGACAAGAGTCTAATGTTGGACAGTTGATCTTCATTGCAATCGCTGCGGCATTGGCAGGAGGTTTTCTTGCCGCTGCTATTTTTACACTTCGAGCGGCAAAAAATAAGCCTATGGAAACAGATACTTCAGAAGGGATTCAACATGATGTTAGGCAACATGATGTTGGATGGTTACGAAAACTGAACGATGCAGACCTTGAATTTGCACGTATGACACGTTTAGAGATCATAACACGGCTTGACGAATTGCATGAAAATGAGAAAATATCTGATCGGGTATATAACCGATTACGTAAAGAACAGACTGACCGACTCACAGAAATTCTTGATATACATAAAGATCAAGGAAAAGAAGAATAACCGAGTAATTAGGACAAAATAACATGAGCATAGAACAGCAGATTGCTGATTTACTGGAAGATTTTGAGGAATTTGACGAAGATATCAGGGAAACCGCAAAAGAAGAGTTAATCGCAATAGGAGAACCAGCAATACCGCAATTGATTGACACACTTGGGCACAACTTATATGAGGTCGCCGATCAAGCAGCTGATGTCTTAGCAGCGATCGGAGAACCGGCAATACCACCCCTCATAGATGAACTGGAGGATACAGCAAGACATCAGGCTTATGCAATTACGAGTGCGCTTACCCGAATAGGGGAACCTGCAATCCCCGTTCTCCTAAAAGCAGCAACAAATCGAGTCAATGAAGAATTAAGGGAATATGCTGTTCGCGCACTGGGTGGTATGGGGACAAAAGCGACAAGTGCCATTCCCACACTCATTGAAGCTTTATCAGATCCAGAAGACGAAGTTAGAACTTATGCTGCCTATGCGCTATCTAAAATGGAAGCTGCTGCAGCAGATGCTGTTCCCGCGCTTATCCAAGCACTTGATGACGAGTCTGATCGGGTTAAACATCATGTCGCTTTTGCGTTAAGTAAGATTGGAACCCCCGAAGCACGCAATGCACTTAAGGGGGTTTCATAAAGAAGGAGAAGACTATGACTGAATTGAAACAGGAATATGAGAACATACCGAAAAAAGGCATCCCCCGAAAACGCGCAAATAATCTTGATGGCAAAACATGGTTGAAATATTCAGTATCAGTTTGGGATGATATAAGAAAAACAAAAGAAGAAATTGCCCTGAAACATCCTGCAATGTTTCCTGTTACCTTAGCAAGTCGTCTTATTGAGTGTTTTACACATTCTGAAGATTCAATCATTTTTGATCCTTTCGCTGGTGTCGGTTCTACACTACTTGCAGCAAGAGAATTAGGCAAACCAAGTATTGGATTAGAAATTTCACCAGAATTCGTACAAATTACGCAAAGACGCTTAAGTCAATTGACACTATTTGGTGAAAAAACGGAGACGGAAATACATGCTGCTGATAGTAGAGAACTTTATCGCTATGTACCCCAAAACAGTGTGGATATGGTCATAACCTCACCGCCTTATTGGGATATACTGCTACAGAAAAGGACTGCAGATAATAAAGAACAACGGGACTATGGTGACACAGAAGCAGATTTAGGAAAAATTCGAGATTATGAAAAATTTCTGTTAGAACTTCGCAAGATTTTTGAGCAAGTATATGGTGTGATGAAATCTAAATGCTATTGTTGTGTTATCGTAATGGACATACGAAAAAAGAGCCAGTTTTATCCGTATCATATTGATATTGCACAATTGATGACTGAAATAGGTTTTATTTTTGACGATACCATTATATGGGACCGAGCGCAAGAATATAACAATTTAAGACCATTAGGATATCCAAGTGTATTTCGTGTTAATAAAGTCCATGAATTTATCTTGATATTCCAGAAACCAGCAGAAACAACCATATCTTAGAAATGGGACATATCAAATGAGTCCAATTGAGGAATTAGACTATATTGATGCGGATGTTGCCTATCTGTTAGGTTTGATTATAGCACGCGGCAGAATATCTGAAAGCGGCGGCGTAAAGCAGGTTATTATCGAATTCCCCTATAGATCTTTAGAAGTTGATGGGTTTTCAGGTACTTTTCACACCAATGACGCAATCAAACTCGGTTTACAGCAGATTCAGGAACGTGTTTTGGAGCTAACGGGAAGTGATGTCAGCATTGTTAGCGGCGAGAAAAGTATCAGTCTTGTGTTACGTTTTCTGAGAAATACAATGGTGTGGAGAAATATCCTTATGCATACACAGAACCGGACAGGATATGAGTATTTTGGAGTACCTGAGATATTTTTTTCAAAATCTGTTCCTTACGACTGGAAGCGAGAATTTCTCAGAGGGTTTGCTGATGTTGCTGGAAACGTCCGTAGAGCAAATCGCTATATAGATGGTTCAAACCGAGTTCGACTTGATGTATTGAATTATCCAACCAATTGGGACATGCCTGTTCAACTCTGTACCCTCTTAGAAGAGCATCTGACAGTTCCTGTTCAGCTGATCACTTGGGGACACCCCAATTTAGGTAGAAACTTTCGCGAGCATCAAATTAATATCTTTGCTGTACCTTATGGAAAAATCGGTTTTTCACTGCCATACAAGCAAACTATATTAGAGGAGTTTATTAAGGATGACAAGGATGAATTTCCTAATAAAACCTTTAAACCCTGCACTGGTAGAAAAAATTTGCGCAAAAGAAAGCCAAAGGATAGTAGAGAAGAATCTGACAAACTTGATAGTCGGTTAAATGGTAGACACTTCAATGCTTATTGGCAAATATGTAAGAAATTAGGATGTCCGCGCACACCCAAAATTCTGGAACAAGGAAACTGGCAAGTTAACGATCAGAATACAACTGAGGAACAATAGAATGAAGTTTAAATCTAAGAAAGATATGTATCCTGATGTTAGCATTTGGTTAACGAATTTCCTAAAGGATCGATTCAGTAAAGCACATATTGAGGTGTATGAACTTTCTCAAAACCCAATCTCTAATTTCCTCAGAACTTATGACCACGGAAAGTTCCCTGAAGAATGGGTAACTTGGAACATCAAGGTTGATGTTGTTGGATTTGTACATGCTCCGAATAAACCATCTGCTTTAGTTTTTGTGGAATGCAAAAACACCAAACTTACATTGGCACACCTGTCACAGTTGTTGGGTTACAGTCGTATTGCACAACCTATATATTCGTTTCTGGTGTCTCCTGCAGGTTTTTCTACGACACTTATCTCACTGCTTCAGAAGTATCAGAGGCGTGATGTGCTGGAATACTATTGGGAAACCGGTAAAATTCCACGGAAAATTGTTGTCGCACAGTGGGATAGGTCCGCAGCGAACCTAAATAGACATAACATGATAGGTGGTAGTGGAATATAGTTTTCAATGTTGATAGATAAAAAGGAGGTACTTTCCAAAGACATGTGTTCACATTGTGCTCAGATTACAGAAACTGAAAGATAGGGCACAATCATATAAAGTTGAGAAGTATTCTCATATATAATTTGATTTTTTGCAAGAATAAGGGGAGGTATTGTTGTGCAAAATCAGATCAAAACCAGTTTTTTATTTTACACGTTTACGCTGTTCCTGTTCCTAAATTCCTTTTTCCCAACTAACACCGATGCACAAGTCACCGATGGACCCGCTATCGGATCCGCCAGTGACAACTATACATTCGAGACGATCAACGTTCCGGGTGTAGATTTTTTAGCACTGACTGCCAGCAGCGACTTTGGGGATTATGCCGGTTACACGGAAAATGTCGATGGTGATAAAGAGGTAGCCTTTACGCTCATTGATGGTGTTTTTATGACCTACGATTTCCCTGGTGCTCAAAACACGTATTTCTATGCGCTTGGTAATGATGGCAGAGCTGCCGGACGCTACCAAGATAGCGAGGGTTTATACCACGGTGTGATTTTGGAAAATGGGGAACTACGACAATACCATTTTCCGAATTCTGTCGAAACGGAAATATACGGTATCAGTGATGCGACGGGGGAACTGACAGGTAATTTTACAGATACGTCTGGTGTTCGCCGCGGATTCTCAGGAGAGATAATCGTTGAGTTCCCTGAGGCAACAGCGACTTATGCCAATTTCGTGAACGCTGAAGGCACTATCGTGGGCAGCTACGTAGATGCTGACGGTCTATATAATGTATACATGCGTACCCCAGATGGGAGGTTTGTCTCTCTCGAGCGTCCCTCTCCACAAGCCGCAATGATTGAATACCTTTTTTTGCCCGGTATCAACGATTCGGGGGTTATAGTCGCCCGAGCCAAACTGGTGGGTAGTGTCCCGCGCACCTCTGTCGGTACATTCCAGCACGGGTTACAGGAACTTAAAGTTCCGGGCAGCGTTAGCACGGAGGGTTGGAATATTAATCAGGACGGTTCTATCGTCGGGTACTATGACTCAGTAGATGGACGTAGACACGGGTTTATCGCCAGACCCGCGCAGGACGCTGGACAACCCGTCGTGACACCCACAGGTTTCAACTATATGTTTGAGGGGATTGATGTTCCGGGTGTAGCATTCTTAGCGTTGACAGCGAGTAGCGACTTTGAAGATTACGCAGGCTACACGCAGAGTGCTGATGGTCAAAAGATGGTCGCCTTTACCATCATTGATGGCGTTTTTAAGACTTATGAATTCCCTGGTTCGCAGAATACTTACTTCTATGCGCTCGCTAACAATGGACAAGCTGCCGGACACTACGAGGATAGTGAGGGACTCTACCACGGTGTTGTCTTGGAAAATGGTGAAATGCGGCAATACGATTTTCCCGGTGCTGTCCAAACGGAAATATACGGTATCAGTGATGCGACGGGGGCACTGACAGGTAATTTTACCGATACTTCGGGCATACGACGCGGCTTCTCAGGGGACGTAATCGTTGAGTTCCCTGGGGCACCGGAAACTTACGCCGATTTTGTGAACGCAAGTGGTCGTATGGTGGGCAGCTACGTAGATGCTGACGGCCTATATCATTCTTATGTGCGTGCCCCAGATGGCAGTTTTATTTCTCTCAACCTTCCCCTACCACAAACCGCAAAAATTGAATACCTTTTTGTGCACAGTATCAGCGATGCAGGGGTTATAGTCGCACAAGGCAGACTAGTGGGGGGTGTCCCGCGCACCTATGTCGGTACATTCCAGCACGGACTACAGGAACTTAAGGTTCCGGGCAGTATTAGCACGGAGGGGTGGAATATCAATCAGGACGGTTCTGTCGTCGGACACTATAAATCAGCAGATGGTCGTATACACGGCTTTATCGCAAGACCCACTACCAAAGCAGAAAGCGATCATTATGGCAACATCTTTAACGTCACATTGACGAAAGGGTTGAACATGCTTTCCCTGCCTTTAGCCTCACCGAAACCGATGACCGCAAAATCACTTGCGGGGATAGCGGGGGCAACGGTTGTAATAACAATTGATGCTGAAAATCAACGATTCATCGGTTGGACACCAAGTGCACCCAACGATGGATTTCCGATTGAAGGAGGACAAGGTTATATCGTCAATGTCCCACAGACTCGCAATTTTGCTTTCGTCGGCGCACCGTGGACAGATCAGACCGAGGATGCAGCAGCACCTGCCATTACCCCCTTGATAAGGGGGGCCAGGGGGGTTGCCCAGAAAACATGGGCGTTCGTTGTTAGTGGGCATTTAAAAGGGAAATCCGCGTTTGACGGTTATCAGGTAATAGCGCGTAACCTGAGAACAAACAGCACAATGACCGCCACGGTGGAAGGTGATTACTTTGCTGCTGCAACTGCCGATTTGACGCGACGGAGTGTTGTTGAAGTTGGAGACGTGGTTGAAGTGCGCGTCCTCGGTCCCGATGGAAATGTTGAAGCACAGACCCTCCATGTCAAAGTGACACCTGAACACCTGGCAAATGCTGTTTTGCCTGTCAGTCTTGATAGCATCGGTCAACCGACTCAGAATCTCTTGTTGCAGAACTACCCGAACCCGTTTAACCCGGAGACGTGGATTCCCTATCAGCTCGCGAAAGATGCTTCTGTATCGGTCTCCATTTACGATACGACAGGTCAGTTAGTTCGGACCCTTCCGATCGGTTTTAAACCCACCGGGTTCTATAATAGTCAGGGACGCGCTGCGTATTGGGATGGACGCAATGCCGTAGGTGAACATGTTGCGAGTGGACTCTATTTTTATACGATTACCGCAGAGGATTTCACTGCCACGCGGAAGATGTTAATTCTAAAATAGTATCAATGACCTTTTATCCTTCATGAAGATTAAGATTTAAATTGGGTAATATCTTGATGGGCAATGAATTGCCCGTTGATTGCTCGAAGGATTTTTTAATCTTCATCTGGGCTTAATATTTTTATAGAAACCTTCCTTCTCTTTACTTATGCGTTTCTACAAGAATTTTACACGCCCGTCTAAAATTAATACTTGAAAACGAAATGTTAATATGGTATAATTACATAAAGAAGATTATTAAGGAACGTACAAAAAGGAAAATTTACGGACCGAAATAAGAAGGTGAAAAAAATAATATAATTTATTCAGAAATTGAACATTTTTTCTACATTTTAGAAAGGAGTCAAGATGGCAAAGTTTGATTTTGTACTCGCTATTGGTGGGGAACCCGGACAGGGTATAAATACAGTAGGAAAGACCTTTAATCAGTTGTGTGCACGAAACGGGTTTTATACCTTTTCATACAGCGCATACCAATCAATTATCCGAGGTGGACATACCTTCCTTACTGTCCGAATAAGTTCAGAGCCAGTTGCCAACCACGGCGACGAGATTGACCTTATCATTGCCCTTGATAGAAACAGTTTAGAGACGCATATACCCCATGTTAGACCCGGTGGTGCCCTTGTCTATAACAGCGATGATGCCAAAAAACAACCCCCCGAACGAGACGATATCCAATTATGTCCCATTCCCTACAAAGAATTCTCGCAAGGAATTGAAGATAGAAAACTAAAAAGAGCATGTCTCAATACGTGTCTCCTCGGTGCAGCACTGCAGCTCGTTGATGCGGATTTAAAAATGCTTGAAGAAGTCATTACCAGCGCGCTTCTGAAAAGAAAAGGACAGGAAACTGTAGACGCTAACATCGGGGTGGCAAGAGCTGGATATGAACACGCTGCAAAACACTTCACGCAATTTGATACCAAAATAGTGAAACAGGCGAAACCGCTCGCTTTTGCGCAAGGCAATGAACTCATGGCGATGGGGGGTGCTGCAGCAGGTGTGAAATTCTATGCTGCTTACCCGATGAGTCCTTCAACGGGTGTACTGCGCTGGATGGCGAGAAACGCGCGTGACCTCAATATCATGGTGCGGCAATGTGAAGATGAAATCAGCGTCATTAACATGGTGATTGGGGCAGCACATGCAGGTGTTCGCGCGATGTGTGCAACATCTGGCGGCGGATTCGCACTGATGTCCGAAGCAATCGGCAGCGCAGCAATGATGGAAATTCCAATCGTTGTGATTAACGTCCAACGCGGTGGACCCTCCACAGGTTTGCCAACAAAGACTGAACAGGGAGACTTGTGGCAGGTTCTTGGTGCCAGTCAAGGAGATTTCCCGAAAATCGTTGTCGCTCCCATCGGGTTGATTGATGGATTCAATACCATACCAGAACTCTTCAATCTTGTTGACAAATACCAATGTCCAGGAATGGTCCTCTCAGACCTCATGCTCGGAGAAGGATATACAACCTTTGACACTGAGCAAATCAAATGGGATCAGGAAATTGAGCGTGGGGAGTTGATAACTGGGTTAGGACAGACAGAAGATGAATACATGCGTTACCTGATTACAGACAGTGGGATTTCACCACGTGCTATCCCAGGTACACCAGGACACATGCATGTTGTCTCTACAGATGACCATTATGAAGATGGGGGATTAATAAGTGATGAATTTACCGACCCACATAAACGTAGAGACATTATGGAAAAGAGACAACGGAAGATGGATGGTATCGTTAAAGAACTTCCACCCCCAACACTTGAAGGTCCTGAAGACGCTGAAGTGACGCTCATTGGCTGGGGTTCCACCCACGGTGCAATCTCTGAGGCAGTGGAACTGTTAACTGCAGAAGGCATTAAAACTAATCATATACAGTTCAAATGGTTGTACCCGATGGATGAAGATGCTGTAAACGAGGTGTTGGACAAAACAAGATATGTAATCATTGTTGAATGTAACTACACCGGTCAATTTGCACGCTTCTTGCGCGGAGAAACCGGCTTTAAAGCGAATGGACATATACGAAAATACGATGGTGAACCTTTCATGCCACACCATATCGTAGATGGCACCCGTGAACTACTTGAGAGCAAGTCAGAATTGTATGTCCCGTTCCAAGAAATAGTTGTCTAAAAAGGAGGATGAATTAGATGGCAAGAAAAGAAAGACCTATAAAAGGAGCTCCCACAGCGAGAGATTTTAAAGGGAATGTCAACCCAGATTGGTGTCCCGGTTGTGGTGATTTTGGCGTACTTGCAGCACTACAGAACGCTTATGCAAAACTTGGAAGAGGAAATCATGACCATCTCACCGTTAGTGGCATCGGATGTTCTTCTAACCTCCCCGGCTACATCAATACGTACGGCATGCATACACTACACGGACGTGCACTCCCCGTAGCGACAGGTGCTAAGTTTGCCAATCACGACCTCAACGTCGTTGTCACTGGAGGAGATGGTGATGGATACGGTATCGGTGGAAACCATTTCTTGCATACGATGCGAAAAAATGTTGATCTGCTCTACATTGTCATGAACAATGAGACGTATGGACTTACGGTCGGTCAAGCTTCACCGACGACCCAAGTGGGTGAGGCGACAGACAGCACACCTTTCGGTAATTTAGAAACACCACTTAATCCGGTTGCTATGGCAATCGTTGGGGGTGCAACTTATGTCGCAAGAGCATTTAGTTCTGAGGGGAAGGAACTTGCTGAATTGATGTATAATGGAATGAATCATAAAGGATTCGCTTTTATCGATGTCATTAGTCCATGTGTAACATGGAAAGGTGGGAGTGATGAAATATTTCCATATTGGAAGGAACGAGTCAACGCACTGGAAGATCATGACATAACCGATAAAGTCGCAGCTCTTGAACAGGCAGTTAAGACTGGACATGAAACACAGCTCGGTCTGTTCTATCACGACACAAGTCGTCCCTCCCTGGATCAGATGGAACCTGTCCTGGAGGATGGACCCATGGTAAATCAGCCGATAGGTGTTACGCCTGAACAGGGTGCAGCGATACTCCAACGTATGATGTGATGTAATGGATAGTGTAGAGGGCAGGTCTCATTGCCTGTCTTCTATTTTGTGCGATAAGGAAATCGCACCTACCGCTTGGTGTGATAAGGATATCGCACCTACCGTTATGAATCGCGTTAATCTGGTATAACGTCTATTCCCTTACGCTATGCGACGTCTTTCAACCTCTCAGATTTCAAAGCACTTCGGACATCGCAAAATTGTAGATGATGTTTCGCTGACAATTGACGCGGGGGAAGTCGTTGCAATTTTTGGACCAAACGGTGCTGGTAAAACCACTCTCATCAAAATATTAGCAACGCTCCTCAGACCAACTTCCGGAAGAATTCATATAGAAGATATAGACGTCATCGTTGACTATACAAAAGTCCGGCACTTGGTGGGAGTCGTTATACATGAACATTTGGTATATCCCGAATTTACACCCTTAGAGAATCTCAGATTCTTTGGACAGATGTATGGTGTTGATAACTTAGACGCACGTTGTAAAACACTTCTTGGTGAGGTTGGATTAAGCCGCTTTATACATGAACCTTTGCACATCTTTTCACGCGGTATGACGCAACGGTTTATGATAGCGAAAGCACTCCTTCATAATCCCCTAATACTATTACTTGATGAACCCTTTTCAGGACTTGATACGTCTGCAAGGCAGTTTGTCATGGATAGAATCGCACAGGAGCAGGAGAAAGGTAAAGCAATTCTCATCACAACGCACAATACAGAATTAGGGTATCATATAGGAACAAGATTTCATTTTATGATAGATGGCACATTAGAAGAAAGCACAGATAAAGACGATATATCGGAAGAGACGTTATTACAAAAGTATCAGGATAGGTTGATAGATACCGGAACAAACTGAGATAGACATGAAGGCACTCCGACAGATTGCCGCGTTAACTCGTAAAGATTTTAAACTACAATTTCGTTCAAAAGAAACGTTGGTGTTGATATTCGTTTTCAGTATACTTGTTGTTCTTATATTTGCATTCGCTTACGGACAAGTATTCCCTACTGAGGCGAGTGATCGTGGAAAGTTAGTCGCAAGTGTGCTTTGGGCAACGTTTGTATTCGCAGGCATCATCACACTGAATAGGTCTTTTGCATTAGAACGGACACATGGTGCTTTACACGGCATAAGACTCACAGGTGTTGATGCAAGCAACGTTTATCTGTCAAAAGTCATTAGCAATGTTGTCCTCCTCATGAGTCTGGAAGTTATCATCACACCCATCACACTGCAGTTCTTTGACCTGTTTCAGGCTGTAACATTAGGAAGGCTGCTAACGCTGTTCGGTATATTGAGTATCGGTACAATTGGATTCTGTGCAGTTGGGGTGCTATTGGCAGCGATGTCAACAACGACAAGCGGCGGCGAAAGTCTACTCTCTGTTATCCTTCTACCTTTAGTGGTACCCATCATTATGAGTGGAGCAAAGTGTACCGTTTCTATACTCACTACCGGAGCAATGGAAGAGACCTATTGGCTGACTATGCTAATCGTCTCAAGTCTTGTATTTTTCGCGTCAGCATACCTACTGGCAGATGTCGTGATAGAGCAATAAACAGAATGATCGTATTGAAGAAGAACACTGTAATTCAAAAAGGAGTAGCAACTTGTCAGAAATAATAGATATTAATGCCCGTGAAATCCTTGATTCACGAGGTAACCCTACAGTTGAAGTAGACGTTAAATTAGCATCAGGTGCATTCGGACGCGCGGTAGTTCCATCAGGCGCATCTACTGGTGAACACGAAGCAGTAGAACTACGCGATAAGGACTCGGATCGCTACCTCGGCAAAGGGGTTTTACAGGCAGTTGATAACGTCAACGTAACAATTGCAGATGCACTTGTTGGTGCTGATGTCTTTGCACAGAATGAGATTGATTCAATAATGTGTGAAATTGATGGGACAGAGAACAAGAGTAATCTCGGCGCAAATGCGATTTTAGGGGTATCACTTGCCGTCGCAAAGGCTGCTGCAGCTGAACTCGCTCTGCCACTGTATCGGTACATCGGTGGAACAAATGCTAAAGAACTACCACTGCCCATGATGAACATCCTAAATGGGGGTTCCCATGCCGACAACAACGTTGACATCCAAGAATTCATGGTGATGCCAGCCGGGGCAGACTCCTTTTCCGAAGCACTACGAATGGGTACTGAGATATTTCATAGCCTGAAAGCTGTCCTACAAGCGCGAAATTGCAATACTGCAGTCGGAGACGAAGGTGGTTTCGCTCCTGATTTAGAGTCCAATGAAGAAGCTGTCTCAGTCATCATAGAAGCAATTGAACGCGCGAATTATACGCCAGGTGAGGATGTGTTATTGGCGTTAGATGCCGCATCAAGTGAGTTTTACAACCGTGAAACAGAGACATACATCTTAGAGGCAGAGGAGAAACCTAACAAATCATCAGATGATATGGTAGAATTCTATTCGCAACTCTGTGAAAAATACCCAATCATTTCTATAGAAGATGGTATGGATGAAAACGATTGGGAAGGATGGAAAAAACTCACAGAGGCAATCGGAGATAAAGTTCAACTCGTAGGTGATGATCTATTTGTCACAAATACCACACGACTACAGAAAGGTATTGATGAATATATCGGAAACGCAATACTTATTAAAGTCAATCAGATTGGTACTTTGACGGAAACGCTTGATGCCATTCAACTTGCGCAACGATTCAACTATACTGCAGTCGTTTCGCACCGTTCGGGTGAAACTGAGGATACCACGATTTCGGACCTGGTAGTCGCCACAAATGCAGGGCAGATTAAAACGGGTTCGTTATCCCGGACCGACCGTGTAGCAAAATATAACCAACTCCTTCGTATTGAAGAGGAACTTGATGATAGTGCCATTTTTGCTGGTAAGAGAGTCTTCTATAACTTACCAGACTTCCGTTAAAAGTAGTAGGCACACTCCGTGTGCCGTCTCTGTGCTGTCTCATAGTAGTAGACACACGCCGTGTGCCGTCCACAAGTCACATACATGAGAACCCGTTCTATGCGTATTTTTCGTGCAATCCTACTTATCATCGCTTTAGCACTGCTAATATTTAGCGTTAAACAGTTCATGAATGGATATAAAGATTGGCAGCATGCACTGATCGTTGAAGAAGGTTTTGAAACAGAAATAAATGAACTTAAAGGCAAACGAGATAATCTAAAAAAGAGAGTTGAATTGCTCAAAAACGACACGTTAACCAAAGAACGCCTCGTAAGGAAAAGATTCGGATATGTGAAGCCAGGAGAAATAAAGATCAAAATCACAAAACCTATGCCACCTGAATAAAATTGTACGTAATACGAACCATCTTACAAAACTCGTATCCTCATAAACCGGTAATATAACCACAAATCACATCAATTCCCATAGTATGTAGGATAATCTCATGTATAAAGAACAGAAACCTCGCAGCCCTTTACCAAAACTAATTGCACTTTGTGGTCTACTTATCTTTTTTATTTTAGGGATTAATGCTGTCCGTGTATTACAAAGAGAGATGGTACAACCACCTATCCCCAATTTAGCAGTCAAACAACCCGAACAAAGACCGACAATACCAAGACCGACAACAAAAAGACCTGCAGTCCAAGATATTATATCCAATTCAGAGCAAAGAAAACTGCCAAAATCGGTCTTAAGCAAGGAACGTCTTTATTCTAAGTATTGGCCCAAAGGATTCAGCCTATACCGCTATCGTTGGACAAGAAATGCAACACTGTTCGTAGCAGAGATGGACCGGAACGCCGACAATCTCCGCTTTGATGTAGAACTTTCAAATTCCCAAATCCTTAGACGTGAAACTGTCACCAGTGCAACGAGACGACTTAAGAGAGAAGGAATTAAGCCGCATGCAGGCGTAAACGGTAGTTTCGGTATCCGTGAAGATAGTTATGGACGCGGTGGTATGATTTTCAACCTACATATTCAGGATGGAGAGTTAGTAAGTATTCCGATACTGTTGGATAGATGGGGGTTTTCACCACCTTCACCGTGGGGAGAAACAAGTTTCGGTGTCGCGCCTGACGGTGAATTCCTTTTAGATGCTGTCCGATTAAACGGGACGATTAAAATTGATAATCATAACCTTAGGATAAGTGCTATAAACCAAATATGTGATTCTTACTGTCCTGCAGTTTTATATACACCACGTTTCGGTAGAACAACATTGACACGACGTTGTTATGAATTCACATTAAAGAAACTAACACTTCCTCTCACTGGAAAATACAATAGTCAGTTCGTTGTTACCGCTGTCAATCCACGAGGAAACAGCGTAATTCCGCCAGATGCCGTTGTACTCGCAATTGCTCCCGGATCAGGACGGAGTTGGTATCAGAGACTTAAACAAGGGACAAATGGAACGTTAGAAATTGCATTGACACCTGAAAAGTGGCAGACAGTTAAGACAGGAATTGGCGGGAATCTGAGGATACTAAGAAACGGAAAAATTGAACCAGAATTGGTTAAATTTAGAAATAGTAGAGGAAGTAGTGCATATAGCCACGGCAATGCTTCACAACGGCATCCAAGGAGTGCTTTGGGTTTTAGTGACGACAAACTGTTTCTTATCGTTGTTGATGGTAGACGACCCGGACACAGTATGGGGATGACGTTATATGAAATGGCGGATTTTTTCAGCGACATAGGCATCAAACATGCAATCAATTTTGACGGTGGTAGCTCCTCTGCATTGTGGGCATTAGGGGATATTGTCAACCGGCCCGCACACGACTATGAACGACCTATCTTTAACGTTGCTCTGATACGAGAAAAATAGTGATTCAGCCATGAAACCAAGAATCCTTCTCCTTCCATTACTGATTTTAGTCGCTTGCTCAAACAGGAATAACCCTCAAGCAGTTGCTGAAGATTTCGTCTATCATTACTACAAACGCGCAAATCAAGAATCGGCTATACAGTTGAGTTCAGGATTAGCAACTGAGGAATTAGAGAAAGAAATTGAGAGGTTAAAGGAAATACGCGGTCCTAACGAAACTGTCCAAAAAGAAATGCCAAATATTACATACAAGCAGATCGGCAAAGAAACTGCAAATGAGGTAGAGGATACAACCTACGTGTTATTCAACTATCAATTGACAATCAAAAGCAGAGATGGAGCGACAACGCGTACAAAAAAAGTTGTGATTACAACCGAGAATATTAATAGACGGTGGAAGGTCGTCAATTTTGACGAGTATTAGTTACTGAATAACCTTGGCAACTCCTGAAAAATACTTGACAGACACCAATATATCTGATATAATTCTATATGCAATTCCTTTTTAACTAAGGATTTTTTGACATGTTTGAGAGTTTATCTGACCGTTTACAAAGCACCTTTAAGAAGATAAAAGGTCAGGGAAAATTAACTGAGAAAAACATCTCTGATTCCCTGCGTGAGGTACGTCGCGCCTTCTTAGAAGCAGACGTAAACTATAAGGTCACCCGTGACTTTATAGAAAACATCAAGACTCGCGCCCTTGGTCAGGAAGTGATGGGTAGTCTCACGCCTGAATTGCAGATTGCCAAGATCATACAAGAGGAACTGACCACACTGATGGGTACGGAATCTGAAAAGATTCAGATGGCACCAAGCGGCCCAACAGTTGTCATGTTAGCAGGTTTGCAAGGTGCTGGTAAAACAACAGTAGCCGCAAAGTTAGCACTCAAATTTCGAAAAGATGGCCGCAACCCGATGCTCGTTGCGGCTGACGTTTATCGACCCGCTGCAATCAAGCAGCTACAGGTGCTGGGAGAACAAATTGATACTCCCGTCTTTGCACTCGGGACAGATGTATCACCCGTGGATATTGCGAAAAAATCCGTCCAAGATGCCATGAAACGGGGTTTTGATTGTATCATCATTGACACGGCTGGCCGGCTACATATTGATGAAACACTCATGACAGAATTACAGTCTATTAAGAATGTTGTTGATCCGTCTGAAATCCTGCTTGTTGTTGATGCAATGACAGGTCAGGATGCTGTCAATGTCGCTGAGAACTTCAATGCAGATTTAGACATTAGCGGTGTCATCTTAACAAAAATGGATGGTGACGCGCGTGGTGGCGCAGCACTTTCAATTCGATCTGTCACACAGAAGCCAATTAAGTTCATCGGCGTTGGTGAGAAGATTGATGCATCATCACTTGAGGAATTCCATCCAGAACGCATGGCATCGCGTATCATCGGACAAGGTGATTTCCAAACTTTGATGGAAAAGGCTGAAGCTGTTTTCAACGAAGACCAAGCACGCGAATTAGAACGAAAGTTAACTGAAAGAAAAGGATTAGACTTTAACGATTTCCTCACGCAACTTGAACAGATAAAAAACATGGGGCCCCTTGACCAATTGCTTGACCTTGTTCCGTTTAAAAGCCAATTACCAATGCAAGACATCAGTCCGGATGAAAGCAACTTAAAATATGCAAAGGCAATGATACAATCCATGACTCCTGCAGAACGACAGAACCCATCAATATTAGACAGGAGCCGAAAAATACGGATATCTCAAGGCAGCGGCACTTCTGTCAATCAAGTAAATCAGTTAGTTTCACAACTACGCATGATGAACAACATGTTAAATCAGCAGGCATCATTTGGGATACCGCAAATCGGCAAGAAATTTATTGGGAGTTCACGACCTAAACGAAAAGCAAGAAAACCGAAAAAAAGGAAAAGACGTAGGTAAACATAGAATTGGATAGCAAACTTAAGATTGGTTATGACCAGGAGGTAATATTTGGCAGTTAGAATTAGATTACAACGACTCGGCAGAAAGAAACGTCCCTTTTATAGGCTCGTCGCTGCCGATGCACGTGCACAGCGAGATGGTGTCTTTTTGGAACGACTTGGACATTACAACCCAATATCGGAACCAGCGGATGTCGTTATTGACGAAGAAAAGGCAATGAAGTGGCTAAGATGGGGAGCTCAACCTACAGATACAGCTAAAAGATTGCTTTCACAGAAAGGCATCTGGAAGAAATTCACTTATGAAAAACTGGGAAAACCTTTACCTGAAGATGGAGAAGTTGAAACCGTTGATATAACTGAAAACGAAGTGACTGAACTTGATGAGGTTCGCCTCATTGAGGAAGCATCCGAAGTAGAAGAAGAGTAGTCTTTCAAACTCAGAAATGTTTCCTAATAAATCCATCCCTCATACTTTAATGGCACAACTACTGATAGATGGTTATGTTCAAAGAACTGATTGAGTATATTGTAATTTCACTTGTTGACTATCCTGATGACGTGGTTGTCCGCGAAGTAACAGGTGAGAGAGTCGTAATCGTTGAATTGACTGTCTCTGAGGAAGATTTGGGAAAGATCATCGGTAGATACGGACGCACACTAAAAGCGATAAGAACCTTGTTGTATACCGCTGGCTTAAAAGCAGATAAGAAGGTTATCCTTGAACTCATAGAGGAACCGAGAGAAGAAGCATAGCGATTACAGGCAAATTAACATGAAAGTGGATGTGCTTGCACTGTTTCCAGAGATTATTGCACCCGCTTTGCATACGGGAATAATAAAACGTGTACAAGACCATGATAAACTAAACATAAATCTCTATAACCTTCGAGACTGGACCACAGATAGACATAGTACTGTAGACGACTATCCCTATGGTGGCGGTGCAGGGATGATACTCAAACCTGAACCGATCTTCGCAGCTGTCGCAGCGTTAAATCCCACATCAGACGCACAAATACTCTACTTGACTCCCCAAGGCATTCCGTTGACACAACCTCTCGTAGAAGCACTGTCTTTGGAAGCACATATTATTGTCTTGTGTGGAAGATACAAAGGGATAGATGAAAGGGTCAGAGATAAACTCGTAACGAAGGAAATATCAATAGGAGATTACGTACTAAGTGGTGGGGAAATACCAGCACTTGTCCTGATAGATGCAATTGCACGGGTTTTACCCGGAGCATTAGGAGACTATGAATCAGCACACGATGACTCATTTAGTAAAGACTTACTGGATCATCCGCACTACACACGTCCCGCTGAATATGCGGGGATAAAAGTACCGGACGTGCTATTAACAGGACATCACGAGAACATAGAAAAATGGCGACATGCAGAAGCACTTAAAAGAACAGCACAACGTCGTCCTGATTTACTTGAAAACATTGAGTTAACAGATGAAGAAGTTGCCATCATTGATGAATCAAAAGTAAATCAAAACTGAGTCAACGGCAAACGTATTCATTTTTTTTCATATTGAAAGGAGGAAGAGAAAGTGAATTTGATAGAATCTGTAGAAAATCAACATCTGAAATCTGACATTCCAGAGTTTGGACCGGGAGACGTTGTAAGAGTCAACACGCGTATCCGTGAAGGTCAGAAGGAACGTATACAGGCTTATGAAGGTACTGTTATACGACGTGCCCATGGTGGAACGCGTGAAACTTTTACTGTTAGAAGAGTCGCATTTGGTACCGGTAGCGAAAGGACATTCCCGCTACATTCACCAAATATAGAGAGCATCAGTGTCGTCAGATACGGTGCTGTCCGACGTGCAAAGTTATACTATTTAAGAGATCGTACAGGAAGATCAGCACGTGTCAAGGAACGTAGAAGGTAGTTCATGAATGCCTATGATCTTAATAGTAGTAGGCACACTCCGTTGTGCCGTTCTTGCGTAGAAGATAGTCCATGAATGCCTATGAACGCTCATGTAGAGAGAAAGGCTATAATAATATAGCTGGAATCGACGAAGCGGGGCGAGGTGCTTTAGCCGGTCCCGTTGTTGCAGCTGCTGTCATTCTTCCAGCTGATTGTCATATTGCTGGCATAGACGACTCCAAAAAACTCACATCTAACCACCGTTCAAAGTTGTATGAAGAAATCAGTGACATCGCAATCTCTGTAGGTATCAGTACCATAGACAATTCGCAGATTGAACAACTCAATATCCTACAAGCCTCACTTCGCGCAATGGCGTTTGCAGTAGAAGAATTGACAATAAGACCAGATTATCTGCTTGTTGATGGCAACAGATATCCGGACATTAATATTGCAGGTCAAGCAATCATAAAGGGTGATAGTCTAAGTGTATCCATCGCAGCAGCATCAATAATGGCAAAAGTCACACGCGATAGATTGATGATTGCGTTTGATAGAACATATCCGAACTACGGGTTTAAAGATCATAAAGGCTATCCTACAAAACAGCATCGACAAGCAATAGCAGAACACGGACCATCTGATATACATAGAAAAACCTTTAGGTTGTTATCTGAATAATGTGAGTTTGATAAATGTAGCGCAAACTTTCCAGTTTGCGAAGATGTGCCACAAACTGAAAGTTTGTGCTACGAGATAAACACATGCAACGGTCACTTCAAGATATAGCAAGAATCGGTGAAACATTCGCTGCTGAGCATTTAAAAGCACAGGGATATCAGATTCTTACGCAAAACTACCGTTACAAACGTGGGGAAATAGACCTAATCGCTAAACAAGAAAAGAGAATCGTTTTTGTTGAAGTGAAGACCCGTCGTAATATAAAGTATGGTTTACCTCAGCATGCAGTAACAACGCAGAAGCAACGACAAATCTCAAAAATCGCATTAGCGTATTTACAATCAAAAAACTTACTGGACACACCTTGTCGTTTTGATGTCATTGCAATTTACTTGTCTCCTCAACTTGAATTAGTAAAACTTGTGCAAATAGAAAGTGCCTTTGATTATGTACATTAAAATCTAATAGACTGTCTGCTCGGACATTTGTAGGTCGGGTAGAACAACAAATGAGGATTTAACAAAGCACTATGCAGGCAATCATACTCTGCGGTGGATTATCTACCAGACTTGGTAAAACGACAGAAAAACTTCCGAAGATACTCCTAAAAATCGGGACACGTACAGTCTTAGAATGGCAGCTATCACTTTTAGCTGAAGCAGGTGTTAAAGATGTAATCCTTGCAACCGGACATCTCCATGATGTATTATATGAACATGTGGGGGAAACGTACGAGGGTTTAAAGATAAAATATGCCAGAGAGGAAGAAAGACTTGGTACGGGTGGTGCAATCAAAAATGCTCTAAGCTTCGTGATTGAGTTCCCACTATTTGTTTTGCATGGTGACATATTGTTGAAAGGTGTATCTTTACGAGATATGTTTACACACCTTCGTCCTGAAATGGACGGATTACTACTCGGTGTTTCTGTGCCTGACTTGACTTCCTATGGTGAAATAGTCGCTGATTCAGAGGGACACATCACTGCTTTCAAGGAGAAACAGCAGGAAGCAAAATCGGGTATTGCAAATGCAGCTGTCTTTCTGTTCAATCGTTCTATCACGAAGTACTTTCCACAGAAAAAGGTTTTCTCGATTGAAAAAGAGGTATTTCCTTACGCAAGAAAACTCTATGTCTACAAAGTATCGGCAGAATGGATTGACATCGGTGTTCCAGAACGATTAGAATATGCCAGAAAGCATTTTGTGGAATAGTCTATTGGTAACGAAACATCACATTTATCGTAAAATTGTTTAAGCAGAGAGTGTTTTTGTTCACTATCAAGAGTCTGTATACATTGGAGGCACTTATGCCAATATTTAGTAAAGAAGACTTAGAATATTGGGAAGAACATGGATACGTCGTTGTCCGTGAAGCAGTACCAGTTGAAAATTGTCGTGCAGCGGAACGAGCTGTATGGGACTTTCTGGAAATGGATGGAGACAATCCAGATAGTTGGTATCCTGAAGATCCACCCAGACGCGGGATCATGGTTGAGATATATCAACACCAAGCGTTGTGGGATAATCGTCAATATCCGAGAGTGCATCAGGCATTCACGGAAATATGGGGGACAGATAGGCTATGGGTGAGTTTCGACCGCGCCAGTATGAACCCACCTGAACGCGATAATTGGAAATTTCCCGGTCCATACCTGCATTGGGATATGTCGTTAGATGATATGCCGGTCAGACTAAAGGTGCAAGGCGTTCTCTATCTTGCTGATACCCCTTCTAATCAAGGCGCATTCACCTGTATCCCAGGTTTCCATAAGAAACTCGAACAGTGGTTGAAAGACCTCCCTTCTGATACGGATCCAAGACGTGTTATCCGAGAATACCAAGACCAAGCGGTTCCTATCGCAGGAGAAGCAGGGGATCTGGTAATTTGGCATAGTGCCTTACCGCACGGTAGCAGTCCAAACTCCGCCGAACGTCCGCGTATGGCGCAATACATTACAATGTCACCCGCTCCCAATGAGGGAAAGAACACAAACGAACATCGTGTCACTGGATGGCGGGAACGTCTAACAGGATTGGGGAAAAACCAGAAAGAGAAAGAACATCATCAAGGCAAGACTGCTGATTTAACGCCTTTAGGGAAGAAACTGCTTGGACTTGAACCTTGGGCAGCTTAGAAACACACAATGTTTGCAGGCGGGTTAAATGAAGATTAAGATTTAAATTGGGTAATATCTTGACGGGCAATGAATTGCCCGCCCGTTTAATTCAGAATACCAAACGGTATTCTGACAGGCAATTCATTGCCCGTTCATTACCCAAACGATTTTTTAATCTTCATACAACCCGCCTATTCTGTTATCATAGAGGAAAGAACATGGAAGACCTATTGGCAGCCCGCGCGCAGATGGCAATGTCTCTTGCATTCCACATTATCTTCGCTTCTATCGGTATCGCAATGCCTCTGTTAATGGTTATTGCTGAAGGACTATGGCTAAAGACAAGGGATGAAACCTATCTCACACTTGCTAAGAAATGGTCTAAAGGTACTGCTATCATGTTTGCGGTTGGTGCAGTATCTGGGACCGTCCTCTCATTTGAACTCGGTTTACTGTGGCCAACTTTCATGGCACATGCGGGACCCGTAATTGGCATGCCGTTCTCTTTAGAGGGACTGGCATTCTTTATAGAAGCGATCTTCTTAGGTATTTATCTATACGGTTGGAAACGGGTTCCAGAAAAAGTCCATTGGTTGGCGGGTATGATGGTGTTGTTAGGTGGGATGTGTTCCGGTATCTTTGTCGTTACAGCAAATGCTTGGATGAACACACCTGCAGGATTTACGTTTGAGAACGGTGAATTTACGAATATTGACCCCATCGCTGCGATGCTAAATCCATCATCATTCACACAAGCACTGCACATGACATTAGCCGCGTTTCTTGCGGTGGGATTCGCTGTTGCTGGTATTCACGCCTATTTCCTGAGACGCGATCCAGAAAACCCTTTCCATAGAAAAGCGTTCGCGATTGCCTTGAGTGTCGGTGCTGTCGTTTCAATACTACAGCCTATTTCAGGTGATATAAGTGCAAAACGACTTGCCAAACATCAACCTATCAAACTTGCTGCCATGGAGGGACAGTGGGAAACTGAACGTGGTGCCCCCTTACGTATAGGCGGGATACCGGATGAGGAAGCAGAAGTGACACGATATGCCATTGAAATACCCAAGGCACTCAGTTTTTTAGCACATTCTGATTTCAACGCAGAAATTATGGGACTCAAGGATGTACCACCCGAAAACCGTCCCCCTGTCGCTATCGTACATTTCGCCTTTCAGATCATGGTTGCTTGTGGATTGGTAATGATGGTCGCAGGTATTCTCGGTGGATGGTTAGCTTGGAGACGCAAAGGATTACCCACAAACAACTGGTATCTCAAGTTCGTTACAGTATGCACGCCGCTTGGATTTATCGCGATAGAAGCGGGATGGACGGTAACTGAAGTCGGCAGACAACCGTGGGTCGTTTACGGTTACATGCGCACGGCAGATGCTGTGACATCCATGCCAAATCTCATTGTGCCATTCTTATGCTTCACAGTATTATACATCTTCCTCTCAATCATTGTTGTAATTCTATTAAGACGTATAATCTTCAAAGGATTGTAATACCATTTCCTATAAATATATCGTCCCTACGGGACTGAAGAGGTTATCTGCATGGGAAAAATCCTTTAGTTTACATCTATAGATACAACGAAGCTAAACTCGACAGGATAGACTACGCCGCAGCAGCATATTCTTCATTTGCTCTTTTCACAAGCGCGTTCATATAAGCAATCGTATATGCGGTACCGACACGATGGTCACCTGCCATACTGGGGATATGGTCTGGTATCATCACACCGTTGAAATCTACTTCACGTAAGACTTTAGCGACTTCATACATATCCTGATAACCGTTATCTACGAATGTTTCTACGAAGTGTGGTAGTGGTTTGTCAACATTACGAAAATGTACCTTGAAGATTTTATTTCTCTCACCGAAATAGCGGATAGACTCAAGTACATCTTTTCCCATTAAGTCCCCACCTTCTAACCAGCATCCGACACAGAAGCACATGCCAACGTTCGGACTGTCAGCAATTTCAAGCGCACGTTTATATCCTTCAAAACTACTGAAAATACATCTGGGTATACCAGCGAGGTTCAGTGCCGGTGGGTCATCAGGATGGATACCGATCATCACGCCTGCTTCTTCTGCAACAGGTGCAGCTTGTTTGATGAAATAGGTATAGTTGTCCCAAATTTCCTTTTCAGAAAACTCGCGTCCATGTGATAATGGTATCTTATACCTGTTGCCACCCCAATGTCCTTCTTCTGCCTTCTTAAGATTGAATGCGCGTGCACTTGCACCACCCCGAGTTGTCTCGCGTTCAGTACTCCAAATACCGTTTCCCATGTGTGCATACGTTGTATAGGGGATACCTGCTCTGCCGAGGTCGCGTATGTACGTCTTATACTGTTCAATCTTGGCATCACGGTTTTCTAAGTTAAGGACGATACCATCTTGGTTATGTACATCACTGTTGCCAAACCCGTATATTTTCAAACCTGCGTTTTCGAATATCTCTCGGCGACTCATAAAATAGTCGTAGTTCGCGTTTGCACCATTCGTCCATAGAACGACGTACTCAACATCCATCTGTCTTGCAAATGCTAAGTCAGCCTCACTCGGTTCAGGGGACATCTGTGCTGTAACCTTCATACCAGGTGCAATATTATCCAGTGGATTATTCTTTGCCATTTTGTGTCTCCTGTCAATTTCGGTTGAATGTGCTAAGCAAAGACTTCTTAGCACATTCTCATATTATAATCTACTCGTCATCCATTGCTTCTTCTTTGAGACGATATAGTTCTGCTGTCAGTTCTTTTACAACGGCAGCATATTCTGGGTCGTCGTAAACACTACACATTTCATTCGGGTCTTTCTCAAGATCAAAGAGTTCCCATTCGGGTTCCTTCGGTTCATCTATTGAGCCAGAGGTACCGAGTGCTTCACCATAGTAGTAAATGAGTTTATAGCGATGTGTCCGTATACCGTAATGTGCAGGAACATAATGATGTGAAAGGTGCATCCAGTAACGATAATACATAGACTCCCGCCAATCATCGGGGACATTACCTTCAAGTACTGGACGCAAACTTCTACCCTGCATATCTTCAGGTATATCCAATCCAGCATAGTCCAACCATGTTTCAGCGAAGTCAATATTCAGAGACAAAGCATGCGTGGAACTTCCTGCGCCAATAGCACGCGGATAGCGGACAATAAACGGCATGCGTAACGATTCCTCATACATGAACCGTTTGTCATACCAACCGTGGTCTCCTAAGAAGAAGCCTTGGTCAGAAGTGTATATCACCATCGTATCATCGGCAACACCATCTTCATCAAGATAATCGAGCAGTCTTCCAACATTGTCATCAATAGAAGCGACACAACGCAGATACTCCTTGATATAACGTTGATACTGCCAGTTAGCCAACTCTTTTTCAGACAAGCCTTCAGGTGGAGGACCAAATTTCTCTATTTTCAAATCTCTGTCATTCATATGTCCGAAGACACGCATTTTTGCATCCCTCGCTGCATTTGAGCGATTGGCATAATCATCAAAGAAGTTATCAGGCATCGGTACATCTTCGTCTGCAAACATGTGGAGATGTTTCTCGTCCGAATCCCACGGTCTGTGCGGTGCTTTGTGGTGTGACATCAGGAAGAACGGTTTATCTCGGTCTCTGTTTTGCAGCCAATCCAATGAGAAGTCAGTGATAATATCGGTTGCATAACCATCATGTTGGCTTCTCCCACTTTCCTCAATCATAACCGGATCATAATAAGACCCCTGTCCAGGTAGAACGTTCCAGTAGTCAAACCCTGTTGGGTCAGCATTACCACCGTGACCGAGATGCCATTTCCCAACCATTGCAGTCTGATAACCACCTGCTTGTAGCATCTTTGCAACATTCGGTTTTCTTCCATCAAGTGGATCGCCTAATGTCTTTACACCATTGAGGTGGCTGTGTTTACCTGTCAATATATTTGCACGACTTGGTGTACAGATAGAATTGACACAAAAGCAGTTCTGTAGGATCATACCGTCATTCGCGATACGATCAAGATTGGGTGTTTGATTGATACGACTGCCATAACAACTCATCGCATGTGAGGCATGGTCATCGGACATTATAAAAAGAATATTGGGTCTACTCAATTGTTTCTCCTTTACTTATACTTTGAGCAAATCGTGGTTGGCACCACATTTAGGACACCGTAACTCTGATGTTGTAGGTTCTTGAAGGTCTATGTTATGTTCTTTTATCTGTTCTTGATGCTTTTTGTACCAAGCAGTCCACTTTGTTCGTTCAGTGAACATGCCATCTTCTATGCCTTTCATTTTACCATTGGCGTATTCATAAGCCCAAAAACAGCCAAATAATGCAAAAATTGGAGCAACTACCTCGATAGAATCAAATGCTGCTGTGAAACTGTCCCAGCCCTTTATGAGTTCAAGAACAATCAGAACAGTTGGCAACGTAACTACCCAGACAAATACTGCTATACAAATTGTTTTTACTGAATAATGACGCATCATAAATCGCAATGTTTTCATCTCTTATTTCTCCTTAACATAATTCTATTTTGCTTTAATTTCATCCCACGCGCGACTATATTCTTTCATGAAATCTCCAGGATCTCTAATCCACTCAAGAGACTCCATTTTTTCAGCGGATGGATAGATATATTCATGCTTCTGAAGGTATTCAGGTAAGTGTTTTTTCGCTTCAGGAACGCATGTGCCGTATTTTGTAAACTCTGTGATCTTTGCGTTGACTTCAGGACGGAGTAGATAATTAATAAACTCTTCAGCGAGAGGCTTATTCTGAGCAGTTTTAGGTATACAAACAGTATCAATAAACTGACTGGAACCCTCTTTGGGTATAACATATCTTATTGTTGGCAGTTGTTCTGCGGCGCGGAATGCATCCCCACTCCATGAATGTGCCAATGCAACTTCCTTAGAGATAAGAATGTCCCGCGGATCTGATTCATACCTTTTTAGGAGCGGTTTCTGCTCAATCAACTTCTCTTTTGCCTGTCTAAGTTGATCAGGATCTGTTGAATTAAAACTGTACCCAAGTAGTTTTAGCGTTGCACCGATCGCTTCACGTTCGTCATCAAGCATGCTGAATTTATTCTTATATTTTTCATCCCAAAGGACTTGCCAACTATCAGGTGCAGGCGATACTACGGAAGAGTCGTAAGCAATACCTGCTGTTCCAAATGTGTAAGGGACAGAGTGTTTATTCTCCCGATCAAAGTATTTACCCAGAAAGTCGGAACTGATGTTTTGAAAGTTTGGTATATTGTCTCGATTTAATTCTGCCAACATATCCTCTTTTATCATTATAGAAACCATGTAATCGGATGGCATAATGATGTCATAACCTGTTGCGCCAGCTTGTAATTTCGCGAGTAGGTCTTCGTTTTTAGCGAATATGTCGACACTCACTTTCACATCAAATTCCTCTTCAAAGCCGGTACGAATTTCGTCACTGATATAGCCAGCCCATGTAAAAATATTGAGCTGCTGTTTTTTATCTCCACCACATCCGCTAACGCAGAATATAAGCAAAAGAAATCCGATGATGAAGGACCTTTGTACTTGCATCCACCAAATTGAATAAGTTTTAGAAAAATACAGCATGTCTTGCTCCATCAGGTAGTTAATTCGAGGAAGAATTATTACTTTTCAGATATTCATAGTGAAAACTATAAATACTTGCACACAATTGTAGCGCAAACTTTTAGTTTGCGTACACTACGGCACAAACTAAAAGTTTGTGCTACAGCAAGTTCAGTTTGTCGGTTTAGGTCCAACGTACCAAAAGCGCGTATGTACTTTTGTATTTCACTAACAGACGTTCTTGTCAATAGAAGAATTGACAAGGGACATAATATATGCTAATTTAGGTAAAGGTTATTGAATTCTAAGACTCTTCGGTTTCCAGACCAGCTGCTTTCCAGCCTCGGAAACCACCAGTCAAGACTGATACATTCTGATAACCCATGTTCTTTAGTGTATATGCAGATAGTGTGGCACGCGTTCCACCACCACAGTATGTGACGATGTGTGTGTCTTCTTCAGGTGCGACATCATCTATATCAAGTTCAATATAACCGCGGGGAAGTGACACAGCATTTGGTAAATGTTCTTCTTCGTAATCAGGTTCATCCCGGACATCTAACAGTATAACTGAATCACCAGCCTCTGTAAGTTCATCTGGTGAGATTTGTCCGACATTTTCTCTTGCTTCAGCAAGCAGTTCATCAAGTGTTTTCAATGGCATCGTTGTCCTCAAATTCAGTTGAAGTTGTAATGTAAGAAGAATATAGCATATCACAGCGTAACAGTCAAATTATTTCTGCACACCTATTTGAAAGGAGAAATATGGAATTGTTAAGAAAATCTGTTCAGGCTCAAATAGAGAAAGATAGAATTGGGAGTCCGGTCTTCTTAAGAGGGGTCTTAAACATAGTAGATAATGAGAGCAGCCTCCTGCTTCCAACTACTGAACTTGTTTCACTTGCTAACGCGTGGATTCCATCAATACCGCAAAACGTGTATGCAACAGGAGATGTTGAGGGAGCACAGGTAACGACTATGGTACAGTATGTAAACGGACAGATGGCTCTGTTATCAGTGAATCGTGTTGACACTGAAACAGCAATAGATATAATGTTGGTTGGAAACAGAGGAGTTATCTACCATGAGACGCCTATCGGTAGACACTTCCTAAGTGGAACGCCACCAAAATTGGGTGGTGTAGGTGAACTGTCAGAAATCATTTCAAGGTCACTTGCAAGCGGACAACCTGCAATAGTGGAGGGATAAGCATGCATAACAGTGAAAAATATGGGATTTTGCTGCTCGGAGGACATCGCACACACCAAGAAAACTATGCACATCTTTTTGCCAATGATCCGAGATGTCAATTAATTGCCTTCGCTGATGAACACGATGCACCAAGAGAACGGGTAAAGTTAGCACGTTCACTGGCAGCAGAATTAAACCTACCCTTTATAGACAATCTTCAAGATGCATTAGGAAGGGATGATATACACATTGTCAGTCTCTGTACTGAAGTGGAAAGACGCGGACAGGTGGGAGCAAAGTGTGCAGAGGCAGGAAAACACGTCTACCTTGACAAACCGATGGCACTCAATCCTGAACATGCAAATCGGATTGTTAATGCAGTCGCAAAAAGTGGTGTGCGGACACAGATGTTCAGCAATATACATAGTATGTGGGCACGTAGGGTAAAACAAGTGTTGGAGAGCAGCAGAATTGGTGAACTGAAAGCAATACATTGTGATGTGATGTTTGCGAAAGGACACCCAGGAACTGCGCCAATCGGTAACAAACGGATACAACGTTCGAATTTGGAACGTTATAGTTTTGTTAAAGCAAAACCTGAAATGTTTGATATTGGGGTTTATGCCGTTTCAATGGTAAATTGGCTGACACAAAAACGTGTAAAAAAGGTGTTCTGTGGAACTGCAAATTATTTCTTTAAAGAACATTACACTTGTGATTTAGAAGATTTTGGTGCAATGGTTCTGACGTGTGAAGATGGGATTACTGCAACTATTGCTGCGGGTAGATACGGTTGGCAGAGTCATCCTCAAGGGGGAGTGCGAAAAGTTCATCTTGTTGGTACAGAAGCAACCTTGACCTTTGATGCATCCTCAAATCGACTGGAAGTCTTTGCTGCAGAACCAGCCTTTGAACCACCGACACCTCACCCACTTGACCCGATGGGTATGTGGAGTAGCACAACCGCGGAAACAGGAATGCGTCCAAAACAGCACTGGATCGATATCGCCATTCATGATGATGGACAACGGGAGTTTAGTGCATTTGTCGACTGTATTGAGAATGGTGTTGAAAGTGAGATGAATGCTGAATTCGCAGCACACGCCGTTGAAATCATTTGTGCAGGATACGAATCTGCTGCAAATGGTGAAATAAGAGACCTACCGTAAACTATGATTAAGTATACAAACTATTTTATACGCATTCTGTAGGAGGCCAGTTAACATGATTCTGGCCGATTCCCGACTATCAAACCGTTCAGTCGGGAATCGGAGTTCCCTCCTACAGAACTATAATTCTAATATGCACCTATCCTCTAACTCCCAACGCCTCAAGCTGCGCAATTTGTTGAAGCCATGATTCACGTATTTCGGGAGAGTAATCCATCGGCAGGAGTGATTTACGGGTGCAATTCAGGAATGCCTGAAGCATCTGATAACGTCGTATAGGTCCGATATTGGGAAGGATTCTATCAGATATAACATCTACGATTTCGTCCACAGATAAAGCACCTTCGCGGGCTTTAGCAGCTTCAAGATCAGCACGGAGAGAGGCAAAACTCGCAGCAGAATAACCTTCTGTCAGAACAAGCATGTGGTCAAAAGTTTCATGCGGTATTTCACCTTTATGGACATTGTTAAGTGTCCAACGTAGGAATGTCTCCCGGTCTTCACCTGTTGGATCAAGGACTGGAATGACAATGTCACCAACTCTACCTTCTCTACGTAGGTCGGGGGAGAGATTGTATATGCGTGCAGTCATCAGAAGCCACGTAATGTTTCCCCTTAACTGTGGGTCAGACATCATCGCTTGGATCTTTCCTGTTAACCTACGTTCTGTCGCGTGTGCATCTCTACCGACTTGACCAAATTGCGTATCTGCCTCATCAACAAAAATCAGTACGTTGACCAGAGCCATCAACAAACGTCGAAGCCGTTCAAAGATGACATCCGTCTGTCCGAACCACATACTACGAATGTTCTTCAACACAAGCACAGGGATATCAAGTTCACCTGCAAGTCCTTCAAAGATAAATGTCTTTCCGCTTCCGATAGGACCACAGACACTTAATCCAGAGATTGCGTCTTTTCCTGTTGAAGTAATGCGAGGGATGATTTGGTCTTTCAAAAACGCAACAAGTTTTTGGTTGCCAACAATATCTTTTAATGCATGAGAGGGTTTCTTAAACTCAACAACATCTTCACCTAACTGTGCCTGAATAAACTCTGATACTTTCTCAATCACAGTCTCTGGACGGAGTTTTTCACCAGAATAACATGCGGATACAAGCAGTTGTCGTAATGCTTGAATTGATAACCCCGCTGTTAATACAGCCAATTGCGATTGACTTCCCCACAGATTGAGTTCTTTGTTCGCTGGTTTCTGTGTTCTATTGAACCAAGAGATGAAATGGCGTCGTGCTTCTACTTCGGGTGATTGAATCTCTACGTCAACGACTTGTGGAAGACGTACAACTCGTGAATTGACCAAACTCTTGGATTCTGAGATGAATACGACTGTATCTGTCGCTTTCATGAATTCAGAATCTGATATCCAGTCTTGAATAATGCTAATTCTATGTCTATCAGCTAAATTGAGGCTACGAATTTCACCTTCAGGTAACATCATATCTGTCGCTTCTATAATAATCAATAGCTTTTCATTAAGGAACTTCTCTCCGAGATGATTTTTTGAACGTGAAATAAGACAGAATTGTCTGAGTAGTTCAAGTGCTAAAGTTGGACTCCCAATTGCATCGTTAAGATATTCTGCAAACTTATTGTCGTCAGTTTCTCGTCTTTTTCCTGTGTTGTCGTTTGACCTTTTAGATCTGCTTGGGAACGCAAAATGACTGGAAGTTTCCTGGAGTGAAGGTTCTGTTGCACCGCGCCATTGGTCAAAAGCCGTTCTGACTTTATCACGGTCAGATGCGCGAAGGAAACGGAGCGGTCCATTGAGTTCATAGACTATCAAGATGAAACCCGATATATCCCAACTTCTGGTAAGAAAGGGAACTAAAGGTATGTAATCTTCCGCATCATCATTCTCAACAAAGAAAAGATCATGTATATTCCCGTGTAGAACGATACTGCGCGATGTCCCAGAATTAATCAGCATGCCTGCTTCAGTGCGGAATTTGTAGGTAGGTTCCTTAATTGCGATCGTCTTTTCCTCCCGTTTACAGGAATGAGCTCTGTTTAACCTTCACTTATGTAGTTTAAGGTTTTAATTCAGTAATATATCAACATGCCATAAATCGTACTACTACGAACCTGCCAGTTTGTAGTAGGGCAATTCATTGCCCGTCAGTTACCCCAGATATTTCAATTGTTTTCATAAGCTTCGGTTAATTTTATCCAACGTGGCAGAAACCCTTCCGTTAAAAACTCGTGAAGGTACCAAATATTGCGCTGCGGTTCTAATTCGAAAAATGTTCCCATTGCTAAAATAAGTGCATCTTTGAAACCGTATTGCGTTTTGGTCTGTGATAGTTTCTGATATGTGTTCAGGAACGCATTATGTATGCGGAGAAAGTTCAAGGCAGCAAAAGTGAATGCATTGAGTTTTAAACAGTTATCACCGACTTCCTCCCAATACCAATCCGGTTTATAGAACAGATCCAGTCGATTCTTACACAATTGCACCGCCTCTTCAAGTGCACTGTCCACTTCAATGTGTTTTTCTGCATCATCAGTAATACCTAACTGTTCACAGAGCTCGGCATGTATGCTGTGTTTTGCTTCATCAGAATCTACCCAAGTTTGGAAAGCTTCAGAGGCTTTTTTGAAACAATTTCGCAGGTCTTCCAAGGTTAGGTCAAGTTTGCTCGGATATGCCTTGAGTAGGGATGAGCTCGGCATTAAGTGTGCTTCCTCTGGATATAGCTCCAGGAACTTATACTCCACGACATCTGCCAACATTTCAGCAAGTATAGGCGTAAAAGCGATGATTGACCGTTCATATAGTTCTGCATCAACAAAAGCAGTCAGTTTCTCGGTATTTAGACTTATCTCACCCGATTCTGATTTACTGAAAGCTTCAGAAAATGTTTTCTGTTCACCCATGACGGATGCACTTTCAGTTAAGGATAACGGACGATCAAATAGTGATAATTCGGTGTAAAGGTCTTCAAAATCGAGAAGACTCTCTTGCCATTGATGTCCCCACGTGTCGTGAATAAGATATTTATCAAGTTCCTCCAATGGTAAGAACCCCACCATTCTCGTCAGGGTTGTGGTAATCAGTTCTACCGTCAGTCCGGTTTCATTAGCGATCTGCTCACGAAACGTTATGTCTAGGTCATCTGCGTCAAATGTTCCGAAAACGGGGAAATTCGCGAAGGGTTCAACTTCCCATATCTTTCGCAAAAACTCAAAATAACGTACTTTCTTGGAATTCTGTTTCTTCACATTCGGATGCGTTGGTATAGCTGCTGGTTCTTTTAGTTTTGATGGTAAACAGAAATAGAGTGCTGAACAGGTTTTTATTAACTTTACTTCTCCCACTTCAAATGGTGCATCGGGATACAGGTATCGAAAAAGTTTTAGCACATCAGCATCAAGTTGTGGATTGTCTGATATTAATTTGAAGTGAGACTGCAGAAAACGCATGATCTGATGTCTATGTTGTAGAGGTGCAGCACGTGTAATGAGTTTCTGCTCAAGTCTGGTTATGAATTGTAAATCTACTTTAAACAGGTCTTGTATATAGGATTTCAGTTTTAACTGTTCAGATTCTTCAACAGGACAATCAGGAAGGAAACGCTTAAAAATCTTAGAACCTGCAGTGTCAATATTCTCAATATCTGGATGGTGGACAATTGCTGGATATTGCTCAAGTGCAAGCCAGACCGCCTCAATAAAAATCGTATCTATGTCTTCGGACAGAGAAGACATTAATCCATCCTGATAAGATAGCAGCGAGACGTTAGCAGTTTCTGCAAGTAAATCACTGTGATGATCATGAAATTTTTCAAGCAATTCAGTCGGTACTGAATTGCTCTTTTTTATTTCTTTAATCTGCTGTGCTTGGGTTTCAAGGTCTTTCAGTCCTTTCAACAGGATTTCACAACTTTTGGGTGTGTTTTCCTGATGCCATGTGTTTATTTTCAAGATCGTCTCCTATTATAATAGCGCGGGATATTAATCTTCTATCCAGTCTTATTTGTAGGTCGGGTGTCGCTTCGCTCTACCTATAGGTGTAAACTTAAGGATTTTCCCATACAGAGAGTTTCTCCAGTCCCGTAGGGACGATATGTTTATAGATAAACGTTGACACCACCCTTTAGTCCTGTAGGGATGATATGTGTAGAACAAAGACGTTAGATAAACATTCCGTCCCTACGGGACTAAAAAGTTCTTGTTCAACCACTTTCTATAAACATTCCGTCCCTACGGGACTGAATATGGGACAATCCCAATAACAATAGGTATTGAGAAGGGGCATTATGATAAAAAGGTTGTCTTAACTTTACACCCTATAAATGCCATACGCGCATTTGGCGTTGATTTGACTGAATGCCATAAGGCATTGATAGTGTTGATTTATAGGTGTCACTTCGTTCTACCCGATCTACAAAATAGCACTTTACAATCAACTAAAGTGGAAGTTCTGAATCGCTTTCCTTTTTCTCTGCGGTGTCATCGGTTGCTACAGGTGCATCTGACTGTTGCGCGCCAAAAATAAGGGAATCAAATTCATCAGATGCGGCTGTGGACTGTGCTGCTGCAAGGAATTCTTCCTCTTCTGCTCTTGAGTCAGTTCCAGCAAGTTCTTGTGCAACCACAGAGCGACCTTTTGCTTTTTCACGGATTTCTCGCATCCGTGTTAATTCCTGCGAGGTGCCATCCGTGCTTATGCCGGACATCATATCAGCGATCTGCTCCTGTTCTCTTGCAGTGATAAGATCAGCGACTGTTTCAGATTGTTCTTCCTTAATCTTATTCAGATCACGATGTAACGATTGCATTTGATTCTTATGTGAGTCAATGTCCTTTTGTGCGCGTTCAATATCATCTTCCAGTTCAGTGATACGAGCGTTTTTCTCTTCCAATGTAGAGTGGAAGTCTTGATAGGCAGTTACACATTTGACATATTCTGCATTCTGTTTGATCTCTTCATCAGCGATCCCTTGTTGCTGTAATTCTGCTGCAGTCGACTTTGCTTTCTGTATTGCACCTGTTTTCAATTTTTCAAATTTCTCAACGTCTTCAGTCAAACCCTTTAACGAGCCCTTTTTGTTTTCAACAAGTGCGATGAGTTGTCCTATAGCTGATTTATAACGTTGGATATTATCCATCTTATCACGGATAATGTCCTCATAAGCACCTCTTACAGCCTCTGGGTTTTCCATTAATTTATCAGCCTGCTCATGTGCGCGACCGGTTAGCGTATACCAGATTGCTTTGAAAAAGCGTGTAAAACCGTTTGCCATTGTAATTCCTCCTGATAATGAATAAAGTTTCACTCAAAGATAAACCTCTGTCTTTGTTTATAATTCTAAAATGTCCGTATTATATTCATGCATATACTACCATAAACACAAAAAAAAAACTATATTCTTCTATATAACCCAAGTTGCTACCTTTTAGTTTTTCGTCATAGAAAGTCCGTCTTTAATGAAAAATATGCTAATAATAAGTCAGTATTTGTAGCGCAAACTGTTAGTTTGCGTTTCACAGGCACAATCTAACAGATTGTGCTACAAGGTGGCAACTAAGGTTATATAAGACAAATTATACTGTTGGGACAAGTGCAAGTCTAACGAATACCTGCCAGTACATCTGCGATTACCTTATCATTCAATTTTGAAAGATGATCCTGAATCGTATCATCTTGTTCCTGTTTAATTTTCGCTATTTCCTGATGCAGTTGATGCATCTGACGTTTAAAAGGTTCAAATCTGTCTTCAGCTTTCTTGATGTCCTGTTGAAGTTTTGAAAAACGCGCGTTCTTCTCATCCAAAGTTGATTGAATAGCATTATAATCTGATTGAAGTCGGATGTAATCTGAATGTTGTTCTATTTCCTCCTGAGACATTCCTGCTTGTTGCAGTTCAGCGGTTAAAGTGCGTATCTTATTCTTGGCTGATGCCAGTATCTTCTCAAATTTGTTTATATCATCTGTAACATTACGCAACGAGGACTTCCTGTTTTCCACCTGGGCAATCAACATGCCTATTGCCTGTTTGTAATGCTGGATACTCTCTTTTTTATGTTGGATCAGAACTTCATAAGCAAACCGTAACATTTCAGTATCGATCTCCCCACGAAGCTTTGGAACTTTTGTTTTACCTTTGAACTTTCTTGTAAATGACTTGAAGAAAGATAAAACTGACCTTACCATTTGGGTACTCCTCCGATGTGATATTTACTTTCCTTCCGAAATGTCTGTTTCTTCTAAACTCATGTATCATTGAAGTGATTTCTGTTCAGTTGACTCAACATTCTGATGACCTGTCAAAGTCTGTGTGTCTTCATCTGTGTTTATGGATTGTGGAATTTCAATATCTGGTTCCTGTATAGATAGTCGTATCTGCTCATCAACCTTCTTAGCAAATGCAAGGCTTTCATCAAGTTCGGATCGTAAGCGTGACAATTCTGTTTCATTGCTATCAGAACTCAGTGTCAGCACACGCGTATAGAGGTGTGTTAGCTGCACTATCGTCTGCTCAACATCTGCGATGAGTTGTTCTCTATGTTGTTGTAGGACGCGTCTAACATTCTTTATTTTTGAATCTCTCGATTTCTCGTACATCCGTAGTGTATCTTTCAAACACTGAACAGCTTGCGTAAAGAGTTCCGTAACCTTATCTGTGATTTCGGCACGAACAGTCATAGGCAGTGTCCCCATCCACCCTACATCACTGACATCCTCTTGGAAGGATTGGTGTAGGGTGCGTAATTCTTCTAACATCTGTTCTGTTCTCATGTCACCATCTTCTTTTAGTTGTATATGTAGCGCGTTTAATTCTTCCTCCTGTTTGTGTTGTGCATTGTGAAGTAACTCTTCGTGAACGCGTTTCGCAATATCATCAGTACCGATCGTCCACTTCGTAATCAGACTACCTATCGGAATTGCTATCCCCATCACAGCACTTGCGAATAGATAGAAAATCTTCGGGTCAAGATTAAACACCCAAGTCGCAAAGGCAGTAATCGCCCCTGCAGCGAAAGGGTAAATCACGAAGGGGTTGTTAATAAGATGATGCAGGTATTTCTTTAGAAATAGTTTCCTATCAATCAACTTTCTCACCCAATATCAAACGTTTTGTCCACAATCTCAGGATCTATCGCCTATAATTTTATCATAACATAGTATTGTCTGTAAAGAGAAGTCATAGTACCCTCTACCTAAAGGTAGGGGTTTGTGCTTCCTCGCTGACAGCCGATCTGAGCTACGTCTTATGTCTGCTCCACTTTAGGCAGCTAAGCCTGCCTGTTTGATGTTGATAGCAGCGTTTATGTCTCTGTCGTGATGTGTGCCACACTCAGGACATATCCACTGTCTATCTAAGAGAGTCAAGTCCTTGTTCTTATATCCGCAGTCGCTACAAGGTTTAGTTGTTGCAGTCCACTTGCCTACTTGTTTGAACGTCTTGCCATGTTTTGCACATTTCTGTTCCATTATCGGCAAGAACTGTGCAAAAGACAAGTCGGATACTTTGCGTCCCCAAAGTCTTTTCATACCGTCAATATTTAGGGTCTCAAAGACAAGTGCATCGTATTCACGACAAAGATGTGTGGCAAGTTTCCAGTGCCAATCAAGGCGTCGGTTAGAGATATCGCGATATTGTCTGCACACTGCACGCAATGCACGATACCAGTTGCCTGAACCCTTAACTTTGCATGAAAATGCTTGACTTAGCGAACGTAACTTATTCAAGGACTTTTTCAAAAATTGTGGAGATTCTATCTTCCCACCATCACTGCTTGTTAGAAATGTTGTCAATCCAAAATCAAAGCCTGCTCTCTTATCTGTCTTGGCAAAGGGTTCTGAATCGTCAACATTATCACAGGAAAAGCATATCCAATAGTCTCCGCATCTATCACGTTTGATCGTTATCGTTTTGATCTCACCTTTCATTTCTCTATGTTTATGAAAGGAATACCACGTATCAATACAGTTGACTTTAAATCTGTTGTCATAAATCGTATAGCCTTTTTGTGTAAAAGTCATGGAGTTATATTTGTGACGCGGCTTGATATGCGGTCTACCTACTTTACGCGTTGTCAAACCTGCTTCGCGTTCTTTGATATTTTTAAAGAAAGCATCGTAAGCCTTTCCATATCGCAACACAACATCTTGAATAACTTGACTCGGCAGTTGTCTCCAATGCGGTTTAGTCGTCCTTTTCAACTTGGTAACATGACGGTTCATCCTATAAGCAGATATGTTCTTTTTATGCCTGCGATAATACCTACGCTGCAATGTCATGATATGCACGTGGATGTGCCACATATCATCAAGCATATTGCCTAACTTAAGAGTGTTCTTTTGGGACTGAAGTTTATATTTATACGTCTTGCTCATAGTATCCTACATCTGTGAAGTTTCTACATCCCTTTACGGGAGGTCGTTGATGCTCGTAATACCAATGTTGATGTAGTCTAAATAGTATATCACATTTTCTTCCTTTGTCAAGTTTGTTTTTTTGTCAAGGATACTTAACTGTTTACATCCCGCAAACTAAAGCATGAGGATTTGACAGAAGAGTGTTAATTACAATTACTTAGTGGTGTATCAATACCTTCGCCATTTTTGAACGCTTCAGTTAAATGAGAATATAGTGTTAAGCTACCATTGAAATGTGATATTGCAGGTTTACATGAATAAAAATAGTTTCAGGTTTTTGCTGAAGTATTTTTAATTATCATTTATATGCATTGTGATTAGAGTGTCCACTCTTCAGTCCCTACGGGACTAAAGACACATCAATAACAGATTAATTTCTTTAAATTGATGCTTACTGTACTACAATACACAGATAATTTAACAGAAAATCTATTTTTGGCGAAGATATTGGTGTATACGATTCTATCTAAACTGATCATTGAGAGGTGGTTTAAAACGTTGAATTAGTTCTTTTTTAATACCTTGGCGTGTCTCAGCAGAATAAGGCACATAAATGGAAACATAGTTCATTCCTTGGCGGAGTCTAATCAGGTCATTTGCTAATGAAATAGTTTAACATGCTTTTAGTTAGTATGTCAACGAACAAGTCAAATTTAGTTGTTTCAAAATTCACGTATATTTTGGTATAATTGCCAAGAGATGAAATAAACCTATATACACTCATCATTTTCACACGATAATGAAGATTTGACGATGACAATAGGAGGAAAAGTGACGTTTGATACTATTATATCTGGCGGTAGCATTGTTGATGGAACAGGGAAACGCGATCCTTATGTCGCAGATATCGGCATTCAATCCGATAAAATCACTGAGATTGGAGACCTTGAAAAAGCAGATACGTCCTGTCGTATATCTGCTGATGGATTAGTTGTGTGCCCCGGTTTTGTTGATGTTCACGTGCATTCTGAAATATCGTTACTCGGGGGGCGGGACCAATATGCCACCCTCATGCAGGGTGTTACAACGCATCTTGCAGCACCCGACGGTTTTGGGTGGGCTCCACTTGCTCCTAAACTTGCACAAGAACTATGGCATTATACACAATTTGCCTATGGGGATGATGAAGTTCCGCTTAACTGGCAGACTCCAGATGAATATCTGAATATGTTCAACGGTAGGATACCTGCGAATCTTTATCCACAAGTACCGCACTGTGCTGTCCGTCTCGGTGCAATGGGGTGGGATGCACGTCCTGCTACTACAGATGAACTGAAAGCAATGGAACGGACAACGCGCGATTGGCTTGATGCTGGGGCATGTTGCCTCTGCTTAGGATTAGATTATCAACCCTCTGCGAACGCTGATCTGAATGAACTGGTATATCTCTCAAAGGTGGCTGCAAGTTATGATGCAATTTATGCTGCACATATCCGTTACCAACTTATCGGTAGGAAGGCTGCATGGGAAGAGACAATTGAAATTGCGAAACAAGCAAACATACCTATCCATGTTTCACATGAACGTGTTGATGATGAAGTAGCAGAGATCCTTACAGAAGTTGACCGTGAAAACATTGATCTGACCTTTGAATCCTATCTTTATCCTGCTGGCATGACACATCTTGCGATGTTGCTTCCCATGAAATATCAAACAGGAACACCCGAAGATATGTTGCAGAATTTGGAGAATCCGGACGTGCGAGAGCAATCTCTCCCTTACTTGCGTGAGAAATTGGGTGAAGGTAATCAGATTATAGGATATAACAATTCCGGTAGATATATCGGTATGTTACTCTTCCAAGCAGCTGAAGCGGAAGGGAAGACGAATGAAGAATTCGCTTATGATTTTATAAGACAGGAGGCTGCCATTGAGACCTTTATTATGCCATGGGGAACACCACCTGAAGCAAACGAACGGATTTTAGACAGAACAGCAAGGCATCCTCGGATGATGATTGCAAGCGATGGTGTCTACAACATCCCACATCCACACCCAAGAAGTTATGGGTGTTTCGTGCAGTATCTTGGTAAGTATGTAAGAGATAAACAGATAGTCTCACTAAAGGAAGCAGTATATAAGATGAGCGGTTTCCCCGCTGAAAGATTTAGACTGACGGATCGCGGTAGAATCGCTGAAGGTCTTGCTGCTGACATTGTCATATTTGACCCAGATACCGTTGCGGATCAATCTACTTGGTTTGAACCTGTGAACCCTCCTATAGGGATAAATTGGGTGCTTGTCAACGGTATTCCAGTGATTGAAAATTCTAATGTCACTGACAAGTTACCGGGGAGAGTGCTGCGACATACACGATAGAGGAGAGCGACCTATGGATAGATATGACCTTACTATCATTGGTGGTGGGAGTGCTGGACTCGTGCTTGCTGTCGCTGGCGCGAAACTTGGTAAAAAAACTGCACTGGTTGAGAAGCACCGCCTCGGAGGGGATTGTCTCTGGACAGGTTGTGTTCCGTCTAAAGCACTGCTCAAGGCAGCAAAAGTTGCGAATTACTTCAAAAACAGCGAAAAATACGGAATCCCATCAGGTGAGATAAAACCAGATTTTCAACAGGTCATGAACTATGTCCGAAGCACACAGAATCATATTGAGGAAGAACACGATAACCCAGAACGATTCCGAGATATGGGTGTTGATGTCATCTTCGGTGAAGGACACTTTGACTCACGTGAAACACTTGTAGTCAAGGATCGTGAAAATGGTGAAACACGAACGGTCAACAGCAAGAAGTTTGTTATCAGTACAGGATCGCGTCCTCTGGTACCCTCTATTCCCGGTTTAGATTCATGCGATCATCTGGATAGTGAAAACGTTTGGGAGTTGACCGAACTGCCACAACGACTCTTGGTTGTCGGTGCCGGTCCGATTGGAATTGAATTGGGACAGGCGTTTCATCGACTTGGATCGGAAGTAACGATTGCACAACGAAGCAACCGTATCATGAATAAAGAGGACTTGGACGTCTCCGAGAAGATGTTTGATTACCTAAGTGCAGATGGTATTGATATCAGACTCAATACCGGTATAGATGCAGTAGAGAAACACGATGATATCACTGTAACATTTTCTGGCACTGGAACAGATCGCAGTGAAAACGAAGACAATCAGAAACAGACTTTTGATAAGATACTGATTGCCACCGGTCGTGCTCCAAATGTTGAGGGGTTAGGTCTTAAAGAAATTGGTATTCAGGTTGGGAAAAGTGGAATTGTCGTTAACAACAGACTTCAGACCCATGTGAAGAACATCTATGCTGCTGGGGACGTAATCGGACATTACCTATTTACCCATGTCGCAGCATTTCAAGCACAACTTCTCATCAAGAATATATTACTCCCTTTTCGTCAAAAGATCAACTATGGTGTTGTGCCCTGGACGACGTTCTGTGACCCAGAAGTTGCCCGATGTGGTCTGACTGAAGCTGAAGCGAGAGAGAAATATGGTGATGTTGATGTGTTCAGGCTGGACCAATCTGATGTTGACAGAGCTGTTGCTGATGGGGAAACACAGGGGTTTACGAAAGTCATAGCAAGCAGATGGAGGGGAAGAATATTAGGTGTTCATATTGTCGGTACCAATGCAGGGGAAGTGCTCCATGAGTATGTGTTAGCAATGCAGGAAGGGATTCCGTTACGCAAATTGAGCGGTATGATTCATGTGTATCCGACTTATGCTACGAGTGTGTTACGGGTGGCAGCTAAGTGGTTATCAGAAGGGACGTTGGTTCAGACGTTGCGAAAATTGATTAGATCAAGGTAAGACAATTTTTCAACGGGAATTGTTTTAACTTTTCCAGATTCGTAATCAGCAATGCTTTGGTCAATCTCGGCTTCAATTTCGGGTTTTATCTCTAATCCTTCATCTGGATCATAGTGGTAATCCTCAAGTGCGAGCTCAAAAAGTTCATAAGCTACAAAGAACTCACGAAATGCTGCGTCTAACTGCTGACGGGAAGAGTTTTGCTGAAAGAGAATTACAAGCCTTTCGCGTACACTGAAAATTTCCTGTGTAACAAGTGATCGTATAACTTTGCAAAATTCATTGAATGGTAATTCGGAGATTTTAATTTCTGGCATCGGATCGCTTTCCAAGTAACCTCCCATCCGTCTGCACATCCGTTCTTCAAGAGTTGTATTCCGATTAGATTGGATGTATTCAAGTTGGCGTTTTAGTTTTTTTGCTAATGATGTGTGCGGGTCAAGACCGTTCAGCGGGTCTTCTATATATTCTTCGAGCCAGAATGCGATGCTCTCGTACCCACAGAAGAACTCTCGGAATTCTGCATCCAGTTCTGTTTTTTTCTCTGATGACAGGTCAAGGTTAAGCAGTGCAATGAGTTGTTCACGAGACTGAAAAAAGTCATCATTAATAAGCATTTCAAGTAACTGAAGTAATTCGCTATGCGACATATCAGATAGTTTTTTCATGAGATTCTCCAAGCATGTGTTAAAACTGCTACATATTCTAACACACTTTATAGACTGCGTCAATGTTATTAACAGCATCCATGAATATCGTTAAAATCGTCTGTTTTTTAATTTGGGAAGTTGGGAAAAGAGTCGGAGACTACACCCCTATTTGGTTAAGGAATATCAGGGAATTTAACCTTACACATATTAAATGCGGCGACCAATTGCACAAATTAGAGGTTGTAGTTCCGACCCACCTAAGGAGGCTTATGTGATACTTAACAATTATTATGCCAACAAAAATGTGATAAAATGCGTTCTTTCTTGTCGTAATTGCCTATTTTTTCAACAGATTGATGAAAAAATAGACAATCTGTCTTGAGGTTTGCTTTTATCCCTTTACAACACCAATCGGACGCAAACGCGCGACGCGGCGAGAAAGTCCTGCCTCATCAACCACACGAACGACCTCATCAACATCCTTATATGCCTCTGGTACCTCTTCCTGTAAAGTACGTTTGCCTTCTGCTCGGACGTAGATGCCCCGTTTCTCAAGGTCTTTCTGTATTGAACGTCCTTCAGTCAATGCAATGGCTTTGCGTCTTGATAACACTCTACCCGCGCCATGACAGGTTGTTCCCCACGTCTCTGCCATCGCACCCGGATTACCGACTAACACATAAGACGCAGTTCCCATATCACCCGGAATCAACACAGGTTGACCGACTTTCTGATATTTATCGGGAATCTCAGGATGACCAGCAGGAAACGCACGGGTTGCACCTTTACGGTGAACAAATAACTCACGCTCCTCACCATCAACATCATGCTTCTCAAACTTGCCGATATTATGTGCAACGTCATACACAAGTTCCAAACCGAGTTCATCCTCTGTCGTGTCAAAATACTTCATGAAGGTCTGGCGGACAAGATGCATGATACATTGCCTGTTGTTCCACGCATAATTCGCACTACACGCCATCGCAGTGATGTAATCTTGTCCCTCTGGGGAGTTGATGGGAGCAGACGCAAGCTGCCGATCCGGTAGGTTTAATCCGTATCTTTCAGTGACTTGAACCCAACTCTTGACATGTTCATCACAGATCTGATAACCGAACCCACGTGAACCGGTATGAATCATAACACATACATTACCGACCTCCAATCCCATTGCATCCGCTGCTTCCTGATAGAAGATACGATCAACAACTTGTACTTCCAGAAAATGGTTTCCTGAACCGAGTGTTCCGAGTTGATTCTTCCCGCGTTCCAATGCACGTTGACTTGCAGCATCAGCACTTGCATGTTGAAGGAATCCCGTCGCTTCTGTATATTTCAGATCATCTGGATGTCCGTATTCACGTTCAATTGCCCATTGCGCGCCTTTTTCTATCATGTATTTTTCTTCATTCAAGGATAGATTTATCTGTCCTCTTGAACCAACACCACAAGGCACACTGTCAAATAATTCTCCGATGAGTCCTTTTGTCTTGCCTTCTAACTGTGTGTCCTTTAAGTTTGTTCTGATTAAGCGTACACCGCAATTTATGTCGTAACCGATTCCGCCGGGAGAAACGACACCGTCAGCTTTTGGGTCAGTTGCGGCAACCCCGCCGATGACGAAACCGTATCCCCAGTGCAAGTCTGGCATAGCAAGCGAGTGTTTGACGATCCCAGGAAGATGCGCGACATTTGCAACTTGCTGCAGTGCTTCATCACTTTTAGCTTGTTCAAGTAGTTTTTCGTTGGCGTAAACTATGCCATCTACACGCATTCCTTTCATGTAACTCTTCGGGATACGCCAACGGTAGTCGTCAATTTTTTGTAGAATTACTTTTTCTGCCATGATAGTCCCTCCCTTGTGTTTGTTTATTTTCAGTTCTTTTTACGCTTTTTGTTCCACCATACTTGCAAGAATCCCCAATATCATATCGGACTGGGAGACCAGAACTGTATCTAAGGTAAAATTGCTATACGCCATTGAGAGAATCTCCTTAAAAATAATTTACCAGTGTGAAAGGTGTTGCAACCCCGACGCACATCCCACATAAGTCAGAATGTTAGACCAAATGTTAATTATACAGCATTTTTCTTCAGAATGCAATCTTTGTTAAATCTCGGAGGGTGTGTAAATTCTTTGTTGAAACACATGAGTAAAGGGAGGAATAAAGTTTCTGTAAAATTCCACGCCCCAGAGGGGCGAAAGGTGTATAGAAAACGTTGGCATTACCATAGTAAGTCCCAGAGGGACGAAAGGTATATCAGGTTAGGGAATTAGATACACACGTTCTGTACACCTTTCGCACCGCTGGTGCTTGGAATTTTGTTATTCACACGTTCTATACACCTTTCGCACCGCTGGTGCTTAGTGCTGAAAGTTCCGGTATATCCATCCATTTCCGTTTCTGCCAAGATTCCATACCTTTTTCTGCTAACTGCACACCCTTTGCCCCTTCCAGTAACGTCCAAGGAAAAGGTTCACCTGCAACGACATGTCGGAGGAACGAGACCCATTGTGCTTTAAAAGCGTTCTCGTAGGTTTCCTGTTCAGGAATCTTAAGCCATCCATTAAAAAAGTCAATCGGTTGTTCTATATCAGGATTCCAAACGGGACGCGGTGTGCCAGAGAGGGGTTGTATCCAGCAATCACGTAATCCTGCAACTGCGGAACCGTTCAAACCGTCAACCTGTATTGTTAGCAGATCATCACGTCTCACCCGTACTGCCCAGGATGAGTTAAAGTGAGCGATAATCCCATCTTCCAATTCAAAGGTAGCGTAAGCAGCATCTTCCGCTGTGCATTGATACGGTTCGTTTTCCTCATCCCATCGTTGTGGTAGGTGCGTGGTTGCGATGCAGGATACACCTTTCACCGCACCAAAAAGGTTGTCTAACACATATCGCCAGTGGCTAAACATATCAAGGATGATTCCACCTCCATCCTCTGACCGATAGTTCCACGATGGACGTTGAGTGGGAATTGCATCTCCCTGAAAAACCCAATAACCGAATTCTCCACGGACAGAGATGATTTTGCCGAAGAAGTCCGCATCAATCAAACGTTTCAGTTTTAGGATACCGGGTAACCAGAGTTTATCTTGAACGACGCCGTTTTTTAGTCCTGCATTTGCTGCTTGTCTATACAGACTGTATGCTTCAGCAGTTGTCGTTGCAGTCGGTTTTTCACAGTAGATGTGTTTTCCTGCAGCGATAGCAGATTGCACGGCATCAACCCGCCTGGATGTAACCTGTGCATCAAAATAGATGGAATAATTATCGTCTGCGAGTGCAGCATCAAGGTCTGTACTCCACTTTTCTACGCCTGTCGTTTCTGATAGTTTCTCTAATTTGGCAGGATTTCTACCGACGAGAAACGGTTCAGGCATAATCACTTCGCCTTCACCTATTGGAATGCCTCCCTCTTCTGCTATTGACAGGATGGAACGGATGAGATGTTGGTTCGTTCCCATCCTCCCCGTGACTCCGTTCATGATGATTCCGACACGATGTGTTTTCTGCGTATGATTTGTCATTTACAATCCTTATTTGAAACCTTATTTGCCATATAGTAGCATAATCTGTTAGATTGTGCTACTGATGATTCAAATTGGGGTGTGTCAAGTCATTGCCACTTTTTTGTCAGAATCGCGGAAGGCGCGGAGGACGCGGATGACGCGGAAGGGACTCTTGTGACTCCTATATTTCATTTTACAAGAAAACCTATACGCGTGACCAAACCCTCTTTTTCTGTGTTCTCTGTGTTCTCTGTGCTTTCCGCGATTCAGATGGTTATTTTTGTCAGAATCGCGGAAGGCGCGGAGGACGCGGATGACGCGGAAGGGGTTCTTGTGTCTTCTATACTTGATTTCACAAGTAAACCTGTATACAGGACCAAAAGCCTCTTTTTCCGTGTTCTCTGTGTTCTCTGTGCTCTCCGCGATTCAGACAGAATAGTCCGAGATTCTAACGCGTTACCTAAGATTAGGTTGTGAGAGAATCAATCTATTGACATTTATCTTTTTCTTACCGAAATTGATCAACAAACCTATTTCTAATCTATATGCCTTCAGATAATTTAATATCTGTGCTTCATGAACAGGTTCTAACTTTGTGATAGCTTTTAGTTCCACCAACACAATTCCTTCCACTACGAAATCAGCGCGGCGAGTGCCAATAGGTTCTGGGAAGTCCTTGTAATATATATCATGCTCAACTTCTCGAGCAAATTCCAGTCCTGCACTCCGCATTTCAACAGCTAACACTCTCTGATAGATCACCTCTTGGAATCCGTTTCCCAAAAACTTATGGACTTCAATCGCTGCCCCAATTATCTTGTCAGTGATGTCTCCATGTTTCAGGTTATTACTCATTTTTTGTTTCCTTTTATGATTTTGTCAGAATCGCGGAAGGCGCGGATGACGCGGAAGACACGGAAGGGGTTCTTGTGTCTGCTATATTTGTTTTCACAAGTGAACCTGTAAGCGTGACCAAACCCCTCTTTTTCCGCGTTTTCTATGTTCTCCGTGTATTCCGCGATTCAGACAGGTGTTTTTTGTCAGAATCGCGGAAGGCGCGGATGACGCGGAAGACGCGGAAGGTGTTCTTGTGTCTCCTATATTTGATTTCACAAGTAAACCTATATGCGTGATAAAAATCCTCTTTTTCTGTGTTTTCTGTGTCCTCCGTGTAATCCGCGATTCAGACGGTTATTTATGAGTTTAGTTTCATTTGCGTATTAACATTTTGCGCGTTGCAGAGAAATTGCCGGCTTTTAATGTATAGAAATAGACTCCGCTTGCTACAGACTCACCGAGTGCGTTTTTGCCATCCCAATGTGCAGCACGACTCTTGCCTTGATAGACACCAACTGTCTGATGTCCTATGTCTAACGTCCGAACCAACTTCCCATCTGCAGTATAGATAGAAATGCTAACATCTGCTGGAGTTGCTAACTGATACGGTATCCACGTCTCTGGGTTGAATGGGTTTGGGTAGTTTGGCAGTAAGGATGTCTTTTTCGGAGTCAACGCTGCTAAGAGTTGTTGTAGAAAGAGGATACCACGTTGTGAAGTCGGGTCTGTTAGGTTTAGCTGCTGTGCTTGGGTGAGCCAGTGCTGCACTTGTTCCCTTGTGATAGTGCTGTCCGTATCAAGGTGCAATGCTGATGGTGCAGCTTCCCCACTGCCAAACTCACCCGCAACAATAACAAGGTCTAAGATATTGACAGCCCCATCCTTGTTGACATCAGCAGGATTTCCTTCTTCTGGGACCGGTTGTGCAAAACTTGAAGCAACTTGCACTAAATCCAAGATGTTCACAAGACCATCCCTATTCACATCTCCAAGAATGGGGGACACCACGGGATTAGGTGTAGTGCTAACCTTATTAGTCGGTAACTTCCACAAGCGTATGGTGTTGTCATCACTCCCGCTTGCGAGTGTTTTTCCATCCGGACTGAACGCTACGCTTCTGACATAACTCGTATGCCCTGTGAGCGTAAGGATGGTTTCACCTGTCTCCACATCCCACAAGCGGATGGTATGGTCATCACCCTGGTATTCACCACTTCCACTTGCGAGTGTCTGTCCATCCGGACTGAACGCTACGCTCCAGACCGAACCCGTATGCCCTGTGAGTCTCCTTAGTTGCGAACCAGTCCCTACATCCCACAAGCGGATGGTGTTTCCACTATCACTTGCGAGTGTCTGCCCATCTGGACTGAACGCTACGCTCCAGGCCCAACCCAAATGCTCACCGAGTTTTCGTAGTTCTGCACCTGTTTCTACATTCCACAAGCGGATGCCATCAACACTCCCACTTGCGAGGGTTGTCCCATCCGGATTGAACACTACACTCATGACATCATTACTATGCCCTGTGAGTTTTCGTAGTTCCGCACTTGTCTCCACGTTCCACAAGCGGATGGTGTAAGTACTCCCACTTGCGAGTGTTTTTCCATCCGGACTGAACGCTACGCTAAAGACATAATTCGAATGCTTTGTGAGTTTTTGTAGTTCTGCCCCCGTCTCTACGTTCCACAAGCGGATGGTGTGGTCATGACTCCCACTTGCGAGCGTTCTACCACCCGGACTGAACGCTACACTATTGACATAATGCCAATGCCCTGTGAGTTTTCGTAGTTCTGTGCCTGTTTCCACATCCCACAAGCGGATGGTGTTGTCCGAACTCCCACTTGCGATTGTATTTCCATCTGGACTGAACGCTACACTATTGACTTCACTCGTATGTCCTGTAAGGACGGTAGACGTGATATCTTGTGCCTTGACAATTGAGGGTACCACAGGATTAGGTGTAGTGCTGACCTTATTAGTCGGTAACTTCCACAAGCGGATGGTATTGTCTCGACTTCCACTTGCGATTGAATTTCCGTCGGGACTAAATGCCACGTTGACAACAGCACCCGTATGCCCTGTGAGTATGCGTATTTCATTTCCTGTTTCCACTTCCCATAAGTGGATGGTATTGTCCAAACTGCCACTTGCAAGCATCTGTCCATCCGGACTGAACGCGATGCTCGCGACCGGCCCCGTATGCCCTATGAGTATTTGCAGTTCATCTCCCGTGCTTACCTCCCACAAGCGAATGGTTTTATCCCCACTGCCGCTTGCAAGTGTCTGTCCATCAGGACTAAAATCCACGCTCCAGACGATACTGGTATGCCCTGTGAGTGTGTGTATTTCATTCCCTGTTTCCACTTCCCATAGGCGGATGGTCTCGTCCCGACTTCCACTTGCGATTGTATTTCTATCAGGATTAAAAGAGACACTGTCGACAATAGAGGTATGTCTTGTGAGTAATCGCAGTTCATCTCCCGTGCTTGTCTCCCACAAGCGAATGGTGTTGTCATAACTTCCACTTGCGATTGTATTTCCATCGGGACTGAACGCTACACTACGGACAGTTCCTGTATGCCCTCTGAGCGTGCGTATTTCATTTCCCGTAGCCACGTCCCAAAAACGAATGGTGTTGTCATCACTGCCGGTTGCGATCATCTGTCCATCTGGACTAAATGATACGCTCTTGACCCAATCAGTGTGACCTCTAAGAACGGTGGACGGAATCTCTTGTGCAAAGATGTTTAAGGTAAGGACAGTAAAAAGCATAAATGCTGTTAAAGTTGTTTTCATCGTTAATCTCTCCTTTTGATTCTAATGTTTTCTGAATCGCGGATTACGTGGAAGACACGGAAGGGACTCTTATGCATTTCAAGTTTACCTTCACAAGATGCGTAGATTTTAACATAAACCCTCTTTTTCTGTGTCCTCTGTGTTCTCCGTGTATTCCGCGATTCAGACGGTTATTTTCGTCAGAATCGCGGAAGGCGCGGAGTACACGGAAGACGCGGAAGTGGTTCTTGTGCATTTCAAGTTTCCTTTCACAAGATAGGGTGATTTTAAGCAAACACCCTCTTTTTCTGTGTCCTCTGTGTCTTCTGTGCTCTCTGCGATTCAGACATTTATTTTCGTCAGAATCGCGGAAGGCACGGAGGACGCGGATTACGCGGAAGGAACTCTTGTGTCTTCAATATTGATCTCACAAGTAAACATGTGTGCAGGACCAAAAATCTCTTTTTCCGTGTTCTCTGTGTTCTCTGTGCTCTCTGCGATTCTGACAAAGAGGGGTAAAATATTTACACACCAACCCAGATGTTCATTTACCTTTGTGTTTAGAATTGGCTATATATCAGCTCACGTGGCAATTACCCATAGAATCTACTACAGTAATAATATGCTAATTCGCGTGGTTTGTCAAATTATATCATATTTACTATATGATACTGAATTGTTATAATATAATTAGACACTATGCTTGTAGGAATGCACTACGATTCGGGATTAATTTTAAAAACAGTCGGGAGTCGGCAATTGACGGCAAATGAATTGCCCTACTACAAACAGATGGGTGCGTAGTAGGGCAATTTATGACACGTTAAGAAATCAGGGAATGAGAATCTGAATCTTATAGTGAAATACAAAAACAAATGCACACTTTTGGTCCATTGGACTTCACCGACAGACTTGACCGTGCTGTAGCATAAACTTTTAGTTTGTGCAGTCGTGTACGCAAACTAAAAGTTTGCGCTACAATTTGTGCAAGTAATTATAGATTTCACTATAATATAGTTTTTGCAACTATTGCAACAACTTAGGTTTGTCAGTGCATTGCGGGGCTGCACCTTCGGGGAGTGGTGGCACATCTATACCGGCTTTTGGCAGTGTGCCAGCGAGTTCCTGTTTCCAATGGTCAACATCTCCTGCGGGTCCGTAGCAATAGACCATCTTCATCGGTGTGTCGCTTGTGTTCGTCAACTGATGGAAAACCCATGATGGAATGAACACAGTTTGTCCAGAAGAAATCGTTTGACGTTCCTCACCGAGACACATTTCGCCTTCACCTTCAACGATAAAGTATATCTCTTCCTGTTCGTGATTGTGCCATGGGACTTGTCCGCCGTTAGGTTCTAAAACAACGAACCCCAGACAGAATTCGTCTATCTGTATAGGGGATGCGCCACCGACGAGGTTTCTGGTTAATCTACGTGCGGGATATGTGCGACCTTCCATTTCATTTACATCTGCAATTAACATTATACATGTCCTTTCTCAAAATACCTTATATGTTTGAATATTACTCAAAAAGTTCTACTACTTGACAAGAGAATCCTTCTACCACCTCTTCACCACTGAGCGTGTCATTGCGTGTGAGAGTCGTGATGTCTGTTTCAGAACGATAGATAGTCACCGTTTTAGAACGGGGTTTCAGTACCCAAACCAACTTTGTGCCTGCTTCAAGGTAGGCGAAAGCCTTTTCTTCAATACTGGATGAGGCATCTGTTGGAGAGACTACTTCAACGGCAAGGTCCGGTGGAACAGGGGACGCTTTGGTAAGATCATCGGGAAGTCGGTCAATTGAAATAATGGCTATATCAGGTATCAGCAGGCGTTCACCAACACGGAAACCTGTTTCTGAAAGAACACGTCCCAGTTGATTTTCACGAACATGCAAGTGTAGCAACGAGATTAGGTTCACACTAATGTAACCGTGTTCCACTGATGTTGGAGCAAGCGGAATTAACTCTCCATTTAGGTATTCATAACCCTCTAAGTCGCTTTCAAGGAACTCCTCTAAGGTCATGTTTGTCTTTTTAGGAGTTAGATATTCTTGTTTGTAATCATAAATGCCTTGTGAATTCATGACATTTTCTCCATTGTTTACTTGGTATTTAGCTTATCTTCAATGTAATTATAATTTACCACATAATGCTGATATATTTCAACCGCTTTATCTTGTGAGACCTTAAAATATATGTGCACTTCTTGACACGACGGGCAATGAATTGCCCTACTACGAACAGACATTTGCTAACAGATAAGTGTTTACATAATTCTAAGTATATCTATATAATGGAATGTATTCAAAAGGATAAAGGCGCGTATGTAGAACACACATACACGCCTATAAAAGAACTAAACAAGAAAATATAAACTACGTTTTTGCTTCAATGGCAGCCTGCGCCGCAGCCAGACGTGCTATTGGCACACGGAATGGAGAACATGATACATAATCAAACCCTAAGCCGTAGCAAAACTTAACAGAACTCGGTTCACCACCATGTTCACCACAGATTCCTACCTTCAGATCAGGACGTGCGGAACGACCTTTTTCGTTCCCTATCTGTAATAAACTACCGACCCCTTCTTGATCCAAAACTTGGAACGGATCATATTCAAGAACACCGTTCTCAACGTAGTCATCAAGGAATTTGACTGCATCATCACGACTCATGCCGAATGTTGTCTGTGTGAGGTCGTTAGTACCATAGGAGAAAAATTCTGCTTCCGCTGCGATTTTATCCGCAGTGAGTGCTGCACGAGGGAGCTCGATCATCGTACCCACAAGGTATTTAACACGAGTTCCCGTCTCATTAAATACCTCCTCAGCAGTATCCACAACAACTTTACGTTGCAGCGAGAATTCATTAATGTGTCCAACAAGCGGAATCATAATCTCAGGTAAAATCTTGATCCCGCGTTTTGCGACATCAACAGCAGCTTCAAAAATAGCACGTGCCTGCATCTCTGTAATCTCTGGATAGACAATACCGAGTCTACACCCTCTATGACCGAGCATAGGGTTGAATTCGTGTAGTTCTTCCACGCGTTCGCGAAGTTTCTGTGCTGGGACGTTAATTCTTCCAGAGAGTTCATTGATCTCAGCTTCATTTTTCGGTAAAAACTCGTGTAATGGTGGATCCAGTGTCCGTATCGTCACAGGGTAACCAGCCATTGCTTCAAAGATACCGATAAAATCTGTTCGTTGATGTTCGAGGAGTTTACCCAAGGCATGTTTACGTTCAATTGTATCATCTGCAAGTATCATCTCACGGACAGCGTCAATACCTGTTCCGAAGAACATGTGTTCAGTACGACAAAGTCCGATTCCTTCTGCGCCAAATTCTCGGGCAGTTTTTGTGTCTTCTGGTGTATCTGCATTCGTTCGCACGTCCAGTGTTCGCGCTTCATCTGCCCATTCCATCAGGATACCGAATTGTCCACTCAGCTCAGGTTGAATGAGAGAAACTTGTCCTTTGAGTACATCTCCTGTGGAACCGTTGAGTGTGATAAAATCACCTTCAGCATAGCGATTTCCGGCGGCATAGAATTCCAATTTCCCCTCATCTATAAACAGATCAGAACATCCAGCGACACAGCATTTACCCATACCGCGCGCAACGACAGCTGCGTGGCTTGTCATACCGCCACGTGCAGTGAGGATTCCTTGTGCAGCATCCATACCACCGATGTCTTCTGGTGAGGTCTCTGATCGGACGAGTATCACTTTTTCACCTTTTGCTGCGAGTTCTTCCGCACGTAGAGCTGTGAAAACAACTTTGCCAACAGCCGCACCTGGTGACGCTGGTAATCCTTGAGCAATTATCTCAACAGATGCGTCTGGGTCAACACTCGGATGTAATAACTGATCAAGATCGTTTGCAGGCACACGTGTCAAGGCAGTATCTTTATCAATCAAACCTTCTTCAACCATCTCAACTGCTATTCTGACGGCAGCTTGACCAGTACGTTTTCCATTTCTGGTTTGCAACATATAAAGAGTACCATCTTGGATCGTAAATTCTACATCCTGCATATCACGATAATGTTTCTCAAGTCGTAACCCAATTTCAACCAACTCATCATAAGCATCAGGTTGAATGTTTCTAAGTTCTGATATTGGTAAAGGTGTACGAATACCAGCTACGACATCTTCCCCTTGAGCATTCATCAGGAATTCTCCATAGAACACATTTGCACCCGTGGATGGATTTCGTGTAAATGCGACTCCTGTTCCTGAGCTGCCACCCATGTTCCCAAATACCATCGCTTGTACATTAACTGCGGTACGTCCGAGTTCTTCTGAAATATCGTTAAGGCGACGATATGTAATGGCACGTGGATTCCCAGAAGATTCAAACACAGCATCACGCGCCATGTCTAACTGTCGTCGTGGTTCGTCCGGGAAATCGTTACCTGTTTTCTGCTTGATGGTGTGTTTGAATTCTTTCACAAGTTCCAACAACTCTGGTGCTTCTAATTCCGTATCTAATGTAACCCCTTTATCAGTTTTCTTCTGTTCAAGTAAATGTTCAAATTCGTCATGGTCAACACGCAGTACTACGTTACCGAACATCTGAACAAACCTACGGTATGCATCATAAGCAAACCGTTCGTTTTCAGACTTTGCGATGAGTCCTTGAACAGCGTCATCATTCAAACCGAGGTTAAGAATCGTATCCATCATCCCTGGCATAGACACCGCAGCCCCTGAACGAACAGAAATAAGGAGCGGGTCTTCAGTATCTCCGAATTTTTCGCCAAGTGCGTCTTCTAATTTCTGTAGGTTTTCGGTAATCTGCTGGTCAAGTCCGCTGGGGTACTTTTTATCATTTTCATAGTAGAATTTACATACTTCAGTGGAGATTGTGAAACCTGGGGGGACAGGAACACCAAGATTCGTCATCTCGGCAAGATTTGCTCCTTTACCACCGAGTAGGGTTCGCATGGTTGCGTCGCCTTCGCCTTCACCGGCTCCAAAGAAGTAAACATACTTCGGTTGTGTCATTAAAATCCTCCTCATGTGAGCACGTCATTTTGTTGTTATTGCTGTCAACTATTAATGCTAAAGTGTTATATGATGGACTTCATAATTGATGATACATGCCACAGCGGGCGAGTTAACCTCGCCCCTACGCTGGGTGGTCATCGTAAACGTTGAATTGTCTCTAATTTTAACTTTACTATAACATGAATGCCTACATGATGTCAAATTTCTTTTCAGACTAAAAAAGGAATTCAGCGTTCATGATAAAATTACCTTGAAAACAGAGAGAAAACATGACATAATTCTTATACAAGGAATTTAATCTATCTTGTGCGTTGATGTATTGTTGACAGTAGATTACAGACGTCATCGCAAAAGAAAAAGGAATGGATACACACTATGCCGCTTGGTAGGAAAATACGTTATGGAATGGTTGGTGGTGGACCGGACGCCTTCATCGGAGCAGTGCATCGGAAGGCTGCTGCGTTGGATGGTGAGATTGATCTGGTTGCGGGTGCATTTTCATCGTCACCAGAAAAATCAAAACAACAAGGTGCTGAACTCTTTCTTGATGATAACAGAACTTACGGATCGTATAAGGAGATGGCTGAAAAAGAGAGCCAACTACCCGAGGGTGAACGCATCGACTTTGTCTCAATTGTTACACCCAATCACGTACATTATGATGTCGCAAAAACCTTCATAGAAGCCGGTTTCCACGTTGTCTGTGATAAGCCAATGACAACGACAGTTGAAGATGCTGAGTCCCTTTGCAATTTAGTAAAATCAAATGATGTGGTCTTTGCCTTAACACACAATTATACCGGTTACCCGATGGTTAAACAGGCGCGTGAACTTGTTAAAGAGGGTAAACTTGGAACATTACGAAAAATTGTCGTTGAATATCCACAAGGCTGGTTGTCAACATTCTTGGAAGACGAAGGTGCAAAACAAGCTGTCTGGCGGACTGACCCCAAACAAGCCGGCGCGTCTTCATGTATCGGAGACATCGGTTCTCATGCTGAAAACTTGGCACACTACATCACCGGACTTGAAATGGAAGAGATATGTGCTGATATGACGACCTTCGTTGAAGGACGTTTGTTAGAAGACGATGGTAATATATTAGTTCATTATGAGAAGGGTGTCAGAGGAGTCTTATACGCATCACAGATATCGGTTGGAGAGGAAAACAATCTACGCATCCGCGTATATGGAACAGATGCTTCGTTAGAATGGCATCAGGAGAATCCTAACTATCTATCTGTCCGTTTCCCCGATGGTCCCGAGCAGGTCTACAAACGGGGGAATGACTATCTTGCAGAAATCGTGCAACACAACTCAAGAATACCGTTTGGACATCCTGAGGCTTTTATTGAAGCTTTCGCCAACATCTATGTCAACGCTTCCCGCACAATGGCAGCAAAAATTGCAGGCGAAAGTCTTGGAGAATTTGACACCGATTTCCCAACTGTTCAGGATGGTGCACGCGGTGTCCATTTCATAAATACTGCTGTTGAAAGTGGTAAACAGCGCGGATGGGTTGATGCAAGTTACACACCACCTGCATAAGAAGATTGAGAGACTTTAACCCAATTAATATTTTTTTGGCATCAAATATAAAGGAGAATTATAATGGCAAGACCTGTCACACTGTTTACAGGACAATGGGCAGACTTAACACTTGAAGATTTAGCAAAGAAAGCAAGTGAATGGGGATATGACGGTTTAGAACTCGCTTGTTGGGGAGACCATTTTGAGGTAGACAAAGCACTTTCTGACGATACTTACTGTCAAGGGAGACATGACCTACTCGCAAAGTATGATCTGAAAGTCTGGTCAATTAGCAATCACCTTGTTGGACAAGCAGTCTGCGACAATATTGACGGACGGCATCAATCTATTTTATCGGAGGATATATGGGGTGACGGTGATCCAGATGGTGTTCAAGAACGTGCAGCTGAAGAGATGAAAAACACTGCACGCGCTGCAGCAAAACTCGGTGTTGATGTTGTCAACGGTTTTACAGGTAGTTCTATCTGGCATCTGCTATATTCATTTCCACCTGTGGACCCAGCACAGATTGATGCAGGTTTTGAAGATTTCGCTAATCGGTGGAATCCTATTTTTGATGTCTTTGATGAAGTCGGTGTCAAATTCGGTCTTGAAGTTCATCCGACTGAGATAGCATTTGACATTGTCACGGCAGAAAGAGCGATTGCGGCAGTCAACGGAAGAGAGACATTCGGTTTCAACTATGACCCCAGTCATCTCGGATACCAAGGTGTTGATTACGTTGCATTCATTGAACGACTCAGTGATAGAATCTACCACGTTCACATGAAGGATGTTTGGTGGGCAGACACACCCCGATTATCAGGTGTCTTTGGTGGTCATCTCAACTTTGGGGATTCAAAACGTTTTTGGGATTTCCGTTCTATTGGTCGTGGTAGCATCAATTTTGAAGAGATTATCCGTGCGTTAAACAATATAGGTTATGATGGGCCACTCTCAATTGAATGGGAAGATAGCGGGATGGATCGTGAACACGGTGCAAGTGAAGCGTGCGGTGCTGTAAAGGGTTTTGATTTTGAACCTTCTGCTGTCGCATTCGATGCAGCTTTTGAGGAATAATTGGAACTATTAGGTTAATTACCTATTTGCTGCGTGGATGCTGTTAAACAGGACTGCTATGATATTCTACATGTAAGCCATTATGAATATAAGAGGCTTATACTACATTACGCATACAGATAACTTGCCTTCTATATTTTCTAAAGGTATCCTTTCTCGTGAAAGGGTTACTACAGAAGGTGTTCACAGCATTCCAATCGATCAGAGAGACCTTGTTGATAAACGGAAGGAACGATTTACTTCTGGGAGTTAACGATGAACGTAAAAAGTCTCTATTACATTACGAATAGTGCGAACCTACCTTCTTTATGTGAACAAGGGATTCTTTCTGCTAATAGGATTGATTCTGAAATAACACAATTTGTCTCAATGTATAAAGGGAGAACAGATGCCAAAAATGACATTAAAAGAAGAGGAAGAATTAAACCACTGAATGGTAAAAATAGCCTATTAGATTACACAAGTTTATACTTTCAACCTCGAAATCCATTGATGTATCGAGCAATCTTTGAAACAGGCACAGAAGAACTTGCAATTCTTGAGGTTGCAAACTCAGTATTAAATGAACCAGGGATTTTCATCTCAGATGGCAATGCAACTGATGAATTAACACAATTCTATCCATGCGCTCAAGGACTAAAAAGAATTCAACAACAGCGTAAAGTAATACAGAGTGAATGGTGGAAGAAATATGATGGATCAAAACGTAAAATCATGGCAGAATGTTTAGTGCCAGGGCGTGTCAAACCTGAGTATATCCGTTCTGTTATCATTCCTGATGATGGCACAAAGACATGGCAACAGATGTTATTTAGTAATGTTACATTGCCTGTTGTTAGTCAACCAAAGATGTTTTTTCAACCTAATCGCCATATACGTGTTGGCAAGAACATAACCCTTATTGATGGTGGCGATATTTTCTGCACTGAAATGCAAACATTAACTATTACTGTCAACCTTCAAGGTGTTATGGGTAAAGGCTTAGCTCTACGTGCAAGAGAACAGTTTCCGGATGTCTACGTAGAATATGAGAATGTATGCCGCGCAAAGAAAATCACGGTCGAACGTCCGTATATTTATAAACGTGAAGAATCCGTTTCTGATGAATTGACTGACACCAAACCACATCGTGTAGTCATCAAAAATCCAAAGAAGTGGTTCTTGCTGTTTGCCACCAAACGTCATTGGCGTAATCACTCACGTTTGGATGACATAGAAAGCGGATTGAGATGGGTTCAAGAAAATTCCCAGAAAGAAGGTATCCAATCACTTGCTATGTCTGCATTGGGTTGTGCGTTAGGAGGGTTAAATTGGGCAGATGTTGCACCGCTAATGTGTAAGTATCTTGATAAAATAGGTATTCCTGTTGAGATTTATCTGCCACGTGAATATCCAATTGAGCCTGAACATCTAACCGAGACGCACCTATTTGGTCTATAGACTATAAGGTCTAATCCTTGTATAGAACTATTATTTAGGTTATAAAATCAGTAAAGCATTACAATTATCATGTCTGACAATCAATGAACCATTAAAACAATATGAACAGATAAATGCAGAGCTGCTTCGGTTTCCGGACAGCACTATTGCAATATATTCAAACAATTGCACAATCTATAAGTTTTTCAATATTTAGGAGAATAAAATGCCAGTCGTAATACCCCGCCTTATCGTAGAGATTTTCCAGCATGTTAACTTTCGTGGTAGGATGGGATATGTCTTAGAACCGGTTCCACACACAGGTAGAATTGGATTTCAGGACAATATTTCTTCTCTACGCGTTTTTAAAGGTCCGAATTTCTCAGGCAGTCCAAATTACAAAGTAAATCTTTATCAGCACGCGAACTTTAAAGGTAAAAAGTTATCACTTGGACCTGGATTTTACCCCAATTTGCATGATGTCGCCTATAATTTCGCAGACAGAGTCTCCTCTATCAATTTCGGTTCATCCATTGACGTTGTCGGTCCAGAATGGGGTACGATCCCTGTCATCGTTGACTGCTATGAACACGTAGAATTTAGGGGCAGAAAGATTACAATACTACGGGATATAGCAAACTTACGTGATCCGCAAGGTGGCACCTGGTTTGAAGACAGGATATCATCTATACGTATCTTTAAGGGTCCCGATTTTCCAGCCGAAGGGGCAGATATCATCTTCTATGAACACCCAGAGTTTGAAGGACAGAAACTCCAAGTACGGATGGAACCTTCCGAATTCAAAAAAGAATTTCCAAACCTACATCTATTACCACAAAGTTTCGGTGATTCAATATCGGCTATAAAAATTGAGGGGTGGGCATCATCAGGTGAATTTACAGAGATGGTGTTTGACGATGAATTCATCGGGAATGATATGCGTCCTGAATGGCGTTGGGTAGACCCACAAGGGGGCGGACGATGGGCAGAACGACAAGGATACCTTGAAATGCGTACTGATCCAGGTCAAGACTTGTGGCACGGTCCAAACGGACGGGGTGGTGATATGGACGCTCCCCGACTCCTGATGGAAGTATCAGAGGACTTCGCGATTGAAACACGTATGCGGATTTCACCACAACTTAGAGAGCACGGCGGTTTAATTATTTGGAAAAACGAAAACCAGTTTCTCCGTTTAGAAAAGACCTCCGGTCCACATGCTTTTAGAGGAGATGTCCGTTTTGAAAGACACGTTAACCGACGGTTTGCTCTTGTTGCACGCGGCGGGATGCGGAGAGTCAGAGAACTTTTCCTGCGACTGGAACGCCGGGGAAATCAATTCATGGCGTATGCAAGTCAGGATGGCATTCATTGGAGAGGTGTCGGCGTAACCCGCGTTGCGATGGGACCCCGAGTTCAAGTTGGTCTGCATTCCCTCTGTCCTGGAAATATACCACCAACATTAACAAGATTTGACTATTTCAGACTCTTTAAACGTAGAAATGAAGTATCGCAATACCGTCCCATTGATGCTTTCGCGGTTGACCAAGTGTCAGATGAGGAAAGAGAAGATGATCTTGCTGACCGTCGTCGACGCGCAGCCAGAGATCTATATTAGAAATCTGGGTAGATTGTTCAGCACTGTTTTTCTGTAGGAAGATATCTCCGAATCGCAATCTAACACAATTTAGTGAATTTTGAAGTTTGTGCTACTTATGTGGCAACATAGATTATAGGAGGCGCAAAATGTTCAAAAAGACAATAATCTGCATAGTTTCTTTCCTGGTTATGTTGTTGTTAAATGTACCAAAAGTAAACGCCATCAAGGGAGCGGTGGAAGACGGTCTCGTAGGATATTGGTCATTCAACAAAGAAACAGTAAAAATCCAAGAAAGCGCACAAGACATCTTTTCAGGACTCATAGCAACAGTCAATGGTGATCCAGAACTTGCTTCAGCATCTGACTGCAAAGTCGGAGAATGTATTCTATTTGACGGTAATGGGGATTACTTTTTCGTTGAAGATACTTTACCAGCGAAAATAGACCGTGATTGGAATGAAATAACATTAGAATGTTGGACATACATAAATGCATTAGATGATAGTTGGAATCGAATAATTTCACTTGATGATCAGCCAACAAATTCTAAAGTTGTAAGCCTCTACTATGATGATGACGACAACCGACACGGATTATTCGTAAAAGTAGGAGGAGAAGCAACACAAGCTGCTGAACATACTGTTTTAGAAGATATTCCACTTGAAGAATGGCTACATCTTGTAGGCACCTATGATGGAACAGTTGCAAACTACTATGTTAATGGAAAACTTGCGAAGACACATAACGTACCCGCAGGGAAGATCCCAAAAGGTGGTCTCCAACTGTCTATCGGTGATCGATCAGATGGTTGTAATTGTGATGCTATTCAAGGTTACGTAGACGAATTCCGAATCTATGATCGCGCTCTAACTGCAGCCGAAGTACAAAATAATATGGATGCTACAGGTCTTGATGTTGCTCCAACTTCAAATCATCTGAGTGTCACATGGGCACACATAAAGTCAAGTAAGAGATAAGCATTGACACTATTGGATAAGACGCATCCGAACGTTAAGAACATATATAAACTGAAAATAGGAGCGTTTGTGACACGCTCCTATTATACTTTGAAACAAGAATCTATATGGAGATTTGTATGGAAACAATCGGTATTGGTGTTATCGGATGTGGTGGGATGGGAAGAAGTCTTGCAAATGCCGCAAACACTGTTGAAGGAGTCAACATTATCTGCGTTAGCGACCTTCAAGCGGAATTGGCACAAACCCTCGCCGATAATCTTGAAACAGAATACACAACCGACTACCATGAACTGCTTGAAAATGATGAGATTGACGTTGTATTGATCGCATCACCTCCATTCTTACACTCACAGATGACTGTTGATGCAGCAAAAGCTGGTAAGCACGTTTTCTCTGAAAAACCGATGGCACCTACCTTAGAAGCGTGCGATGCTATGCTACAGGCTGCATCTGAGAATGGTGTCAAACTCACAATCGGATTGGTATGTCGCTATCATGCAACACATTCAAAAGTAAGAGAAATAGTACATAGCGGAGAACTTGGTGCACCGGTCAACATGATGGTGCACCGCATTGGTGGTCCCTGGCGGGGTGGGAACCGAACACCTTGGCGTCTGGAACGCGCGAAATCTGGGGGCAGTCTGATGGAGATCAATGCACACGAAATAGACTTCATGCGATGGACTTTTGGAGATGTTAAATCTGTCTACGCTACTGGCGGGACGTACATTCAGGAAGATACAGATTATCCTGACATCGTATTGGCTTCACTCAATTTCGAGAACGGTGCTGTCGGATTACTACACTCAAGTCATGTCGCAGCAGTTGGTGGATATGGCGGACGTGTGGATTGTGAAAAGGGGAGTATCTACTTCCCACAAATTTGGGGTGGAGACGCTGCCATCCAAATAAAGCCTTTTGAAAGTGAAGGCAGGAGCATCAGGATCGGCGATATTAGAGTACCATCACCTGTACAACAGGAAATTCGTGTATTTGTTGAAGCTGTCAGAAATGATACACAGCCTCCTATTACAGGAGTTGATGGACGTGCTGCTGTTGAAATCGCATTAGCCGCATATCAATCCGTGGAAACTGGAAAACCCGTTCAATTACCACTAAATAGTTAAACTTAGAATTATTTGTAAACACTTATCCATTAGCAAATATGCGTTTGTAGTAGGGCAATTCATTGCCCGTCGTGTCAAGAAGTGATCTATATTTTTGGGTTTCACTATAATGGAGGATAATATGAAACTATCTGTATGGGATGGTGGACTTTCAGATTCATACTTGAAACAGGTAACACAACTCGGAGCAGACTGCATTGATTTTGGAAATGGGGGTTCGTTTCCAGGGGTCAAGGAACAGGGATATCCCGATCTGGATGAACTGTTAAAGATCAAAAAACAGATCCACTCTTACGGGTTGGACATCAACCGAGTGACACTGCCAAACATCACAGAAAAGTATATGAAAGGACTCCCCGATAGTGAAATAGAATTGGAAAACACATGTAATGCTCTTAAAGTGTTTGCAGAAGCGGGAGTCCCGATCGCACGTCAAAGGTTTTGGGGGGATACGTTTGACTACCTTATGACGCGATATGCAGCTGTTCATCGTGGCGGATATACCTCTCGGGGAGAAAGTCGCGCTGCAACAAAGAACCCTCCCGACACACCGACTTTGGAAGAACTTGACGAATGGTGGATGCGTTTCTGTGAAGTCTACGGTGCATTAGTACCGATTGCAGATGAATACGACATCAAACTCGCCATTCATCCATCAGATGTACCGAATCCTGATACACCCTTTGGTAGTCTTGGATTTCATCGCGTCATTGATGCGTTTCCAAGTAGGAATGTCGGCTATCTATACTGTTGTGGTACTCGCGCTGAAGCAGGTGGCAGTGCAATCGTACTTGATGAAATAAACAACTACGGACGCAAAGGACGTATCTTTATGGTCCATCTCCGCAATGTGCGAGGTAGTCTCGCGACTGCAGGTGCATTTGAGGAAACGCTACTTGATGATGGTGACATGAATATGTTCAGGATCATAAAGGAACTTCAAAAGGTAGGGTTTGATGGATGTATCAATGCTGACCATATTCCAAGACTGGAAGGTGACGTTGGATTAGCATATTCTGTTGGATACATTAAAGCTCTGTTTGCAGCATTAGCAGCATAGTGGTCTTCAAAAATAGAACAAGCCAGTTATATACAACACCGTGTTGACAACTGGCTCGCTCTAATTTCTGTAACTATGGTGAAATATGTAAATATGTTTACACATCTTCTGTAGGAGGGAATTCCGATTCCCGACTGAACGCTTTGATAGTCGGGAATCGGAATTCCCTCCTACAGAAAAGAATGTCAAATTAATTCTATGTTCTACCATAAGTCCAAATCGTTACCAAGAATCTGTTCTGAATGGAGAGGCTGGTAACCCCTCTTTGTTCATAAGATTCGGTTCAGCAATTTGATTCCATCCGAAACGTACCGCGACAGGTGCATCAACTACATCGCTTGATACGACGACAGTATCACCATCAATAACTGCAACAGCATCAACGAACTCTTGGTCTTCACCAGCGATTTCGAACCAAGACAACGCTTCATCATGTCGTGCCGCTAAACCGCTGCCGACATGGTCAAAACTTAGACGGATTGAATTCCCATCTATCTGCATGGATTTGTATAGTGGGCCCGAACAAACGAGATCATCCTGACCGTAAGTCTTGGCGAGTGCCCAATAAGCAAGTCTCAAACCGACATCTTGTTTATTGCGTGGATGAATATCTTTGACGTTACCAATGTCCGTTGTCACAACCATACCGGTATTTGGTACAGACAACGTGGCGGTCTGTCCATCCCACAACCGTGGAAGTTTCGTGTGGTCATTTCTATCATAACCACCCCACGGTGCAAGTTGAACAAAATAGAACGGAAACTCACCTTGATCCCAGATTTCACGCCATCCATAAATTAGTGCCTTCATCTTCTCAAAGTACATCATTCCATCACCCATATTTGACTCACCTTGATACCATAGCGCACCACGTATTGCATAAGGAACAATGGGATAGATCATCTTGTTATAGATGGCAGTTGGACGATTGTGGGGTGTTAAGGGATGCGGATTATGGGGTAATTCAAAGATAGTGCCACCAGTTTCCAATGCTTCACGTGTTTCTGCGATCCATTCTTCGATTTCACTAATCTTCTGTGGTAAACCCATGCGATAGTTTTTGTCAATATCGCGAATTTCCTCAGAAATGGATGACAGCGCGGGGACAGAATCAAACCCTACGGGTGCTGTCCATGCTTCAATACGTGTACCACCCCAAGACGTGTCAATCAGTCCTATCGGAACATCAATCTCCTTGTGGACATGTTTGCCGAAGTTGTAGGCAACAGCGGAGAAGTGTCGGATTGTATCAGGGGATGTTGGTCGCCACTCCGTATTCACATCTTCTGACGGTAAACCGGAAGCTTGCAACGGTATATGGAAGAGACGAATATTCGGATAGTTTGCCGCAGCGATCTCTTCCCGGCTGTTGTTTGATTGGTTGACCGTCCAACCCATATTCGACTGTCCAGAACATACCCACACTTCACCAAATAGTATATCAGTGAAGATTACAGCGTTATTTCCAACGACCTTGAGTGTGTAAGGACCACCTGCTGGTCTGGCTTGTAGTTCAGTACGCCAGTTGCCTTTTTCATCCGCTACCGCTGTTTTTGTTTCAATTTCACTATTCGTGTTTCCATCCAAAAGCGTCAGCGTAACTTCTGCCTCTGCATCTGCCCATCCCCAGATTGGTACAGGCATTTCACGTTGCAGCACCATGTTATCACCGAAAATACGGGGTAGTTTTACCTCCGCAAATGCAAAACTGTGTGACATCAATAATGCACTTATCAGAACGATTACTGCTAATTTCATAAGTATCTCCTTTATTGTAACGTCAGTTTGATTAATCATTTCAGATGCGTTCACTCACTCCATTTTTGTATTTGAGAGGCGTGAATTGTAGCACAAACTTTCAGTTTGTAGCATATCTGGCGCAAACTGAAAGTTTACGCTACATTTATCAAACTCACGTTATTGTAAGTAGTTTTGGGATTGCGTTCTTTATTCATGTCATCATAACGTAGGATGTTATCCTAAATTCTTACATATTTTAGTCGTTCGGCAAGATAAGAATTACGTTCCATCACACGATTGTTGCGGATACATATTCCAAGTGCTTGCTTTGTGCCGACTATCACGACAAGTTCCTTTGCACGTGTTATTCCTGTGTAAAGTAGATTTCGCTGTAACATGATATAATGCTGCGTATGTACAGGAATGACAACAGCAGGATATTCACTCCCTTGTGACTTGTGGATGGTTGTGGCATACGCTAAAACTAATTCATTTAGGTCAGCCATATCATAAACAACACTCTTTTCAGGAAATCGCACTTTAACCTGCTTTTCAACAGAGTCAATGTCCAGAATCCTACCGATATCGCCATTATACACATCATAGTCGTAGTTATTCCGTATCTGCATCACCTTATCACCGCGTCTGAATGATTGCCACCCGCGTATGACTCCTTCAGCGTGTGGATTCAGTTCTTCCTGCAAACACGTGTTTAGGTTCTCTGAACCGAGTATTCCCCGCCGCATAGGACATAGCAACTGTATATCGTCTATAGGATGCAGGTTAAAATGTTCAGGTAATCTCTTAGAGATCAAAGATATTATCTGATCAGCACAGGATTCTGGTTCATCCTCTTCAATGAAGAAGAAATTCCTTTCAGCTGCCCCTGATGTCTTTGGGAATTCACCTGAATTAATTAAGTGTGCATTTGTAACGATCATGCTCTGCTGTGCCTGTCTGAATATCTCCGTAAGTTTTACAACGGGTATTCTTTCTGATTCAATTAGACTGTGCAGAACATTCCCCGCGCCAACAGATGGGAGCTGGTCTGTATCCCCTATCAGGATAACGGTTGCACCTGTTGGTACCGCTTGGATCAACCTATTCATTAAGACGAGGTCTACCATAGACATCTCATCCACTATGACGACATCTGCTTCTAATGGATTATCTCTGTTACGCTTAAATCCGTTATCTTGAAAAGAGTATTCAAGTAGACGATGAATAGTTTTCGCTTCCCGACCTGTAGTTTCACTCAGGCGTTTTGCTGCACGGCCCGTTGGTGCTGCCAATACAATTGTCCTCTTATCTTTCTCAAACAGATGAATCATGCCTACCGTAGTAGTCGTTTTGCCTGTACCTGGACCTCCTGTGAGAATCATCACGTTTTCTGAAAGTGCCGTTTGAATCGCTTCTCTTTGTTGTGGAGCAAATTCGATCTGCAATTCACTTTCTAATTGCTGCAAAGATGTATTGATATCCAATTCAGTCGTTTTCCTTAGATTATTATACAACAGACGCGTGAGTTGATTGGCAACGCCTATTTCGGCATAGTAAAATGGAGACAGATATACCGCAGAATTCTCAATTGATTTAGATGTTTCTTCAGATAGTTTCATCTCGGTAGAAACGTCATTATCGTCTACAGTCTCAATGTATTTGTTTTCATTCTCAAATAATGTTGTTGCTTTAGAACTACTGTTCAACCATTCATTTATGATGTTGTGTTCTTTGACGAATTCAACCGTATTTTCTCCTGACGACAGTACTATTTCCTCTTTTTGTGTCAGTGCTACTATACCCAATTCTACTGTCTGAGCATTCTGTTCAAGCATCTCTTCACAGGCATTGATTAATTCATCGGGATGTTGAAAGACATGTCCTTCATCTGCTTTCTGACTAAGAACATACTTGATACCTGCTTGTATACGATGCGGATCGTTACTATCAATACCGAGTTTCTGTGCAATCGTATCAGCAGTAACAAAACCGATGCCATATATATCATCGGCAAGACGATAGGGATTTTCAGTTACAATTGGAATCGCTTCATTTTGGTAGGTCTTGTATATTTTCGCCGCATGTGACGTACTAACATTATGAGATTGTAGAAAAAGCATGACATTTTTGATTTCACGTTGATCATCCCATGCTTGCTTAATCATTTTAACACGTTTCTGTCCAATGCCAGGTACACTCGCAAGCTTCTGCGGTTGTTGTTCAATCACATCAATCGTATCCAACCCAAACCTACTAACAATACGATTTGCCATTTTGGGTCCAATACCTTTTATGAGTCCAGAACCTAAGTATTTCCGTATACCGAGTACATTTGCAGGTTGAATTGTCTCATATTTCTCAATCTGAAATTGTCTACCGTATTTCGGATTGTTGACCCATTCGCCGCTTAGCAGCAGACTTTCTCCAGGATTAACAGAGACAAGGTTTCCAACGATAGTAATGAGTTCTGCATGACCCCGCGCAGAAAACCTTCCGACTGTATAACCTGAATCAGGATTTTCATATACGATGCGTTCAAGAATACCATTTAATGTATCCATGTTCTCACTCATACGAAGTAAAATCATTCAATGTTCGTCATGAGTTTCCGAAATGCATTTAGTTGAGGTGCGATTATATGGGGTTGATCCATTTTGTCCTCAATTGCCTCAATCGTCTTGAAACCATTCCCCGTAATAGAAACAACGATGCTTTCATCACGACCAATGACGCCGCTCTCTATTAATTTCTTTGTTACAGCAAGCGTAACACCGCCAGCTGTCTCTGTGAAAATACCTTCTGTCGCAGCCAGAAGATTTATCGCTTCAACAATCTCATCATCTGTCGCATGTTCACCAACACCACCCGATTTTCTTACGGTATCAACAGCATAGATTCCATCTGCCGGATTTCCAATGGCAAGAGACTTCGCAATCGTATCAGGTTTGACAGGTTTGACAAAATCACTATTCTCCTTGTATGTATTGACTATCGGTCCACATCCTTCTGCTTGAGCCACATGTATTTTTGTGTTCGGTTTTTCAATCAATTCTAATAGATGAAATTCTTTTATGGCTTTTCCTATCTTTGTTATGAGTGAACCCCCCGCAGCGGGAGCAACAATATGGTCAGGTGTTTCCCAACCCAGTTGTTCTATTATCTCAAAACATAACGTCTTTGAACCTTCTGCATAGTATGGACGGATATTGATGTTCACGAATGCCCACGGATATACTCCTGCTATCTCACTGCATAAACGATTAACATCATCATAATTCCCCATTATGCCAACAACTGTAGGCGCAAAAACAAGAGAAGCAACCACTTTACCTGCTTCCAAGTCTGCTGGAATGAAGATGTAACAATTGAGATTGGCAATCGCAGCATGCGCTGCAACAGCATTCGCCAGATTACCTGTCGACGCGCATGAAACCGTATCAAAATCAAATTCCTTAGACTTGCTCAAGGCAATCGAAACGACACGGTCTTTGAATGACAGTGTTGGATGACACACAGAATCGTCCTTAACATAGATTTCTGATACACCAAGCGCATCACCAAGATTCTTTGCGCGAATCAAGGGTGTAAAACCGGAATTAAGTCCATCTGTTGGATCACCATCAATAGGTAAAAGGTCAGCATATCTCCACAAACTTTCAGGTCCCTGTTCTATTGAATGCCTTGAGACAGACTTTTTGATTTCATCGTAGTTGTAGTTCACTTCTAAAGGACCGAAACAGAACTCGCAAACATGAAGCGGCTCCTTCGGATAGTCCCTTCCACACTCTCTACATTTTAAACCTAAGACTTTTGCCACATTCTCCTCCAAATAATTAGCAATGGTATTATATCGTCAATACGATCTCAAATTCGTTATTTCCGTGTTCCAAAGCGAGACGGATAAACAGCAGATGCTCATCTACCCATTTTATCTCTTTGGTATTCGTATTCTCCAACTGTAGACCCAGATGATTTCCCCAAACCGCAATACCGTAAGGCATTGATTTCGTAGATTCTACCGAAAAAACAATGTGCAAACGAGAACGTTTTCTGATTGATCTGAAACCTGAAATCTTCGGTAAATGAAACTCAATCCCATGCATAGACCCATAAACATGCAAGGAATCTCTTCCATGACTTTCAATGATTGGTGGTGAGATATAGTTGTTCATGTGAGTCGGTTCCATCTCACCTTCAACAAAAGTGAATTGACATTCTGCATCATAATAATGGAACAGTTTCTTGTTCTCGTGTTCGCCAACATCATCTGTTTCAACTGTCGCAGATGGATCCGCTCCATCTGTTGAAGACGCTACTTCTGCATCTGGAACATCAGATACGATGAATGTCGATTCAGTTTGTTGACAATTCGTCCAATAATCATCTACAATTTCTGATAGTGGTAGCACCCTCGTTACATTACTATTGGATACATGTTCAAAATATGTATCCAATTTCTCCAATGATTCCTGTCCTAACAGTTTTACGTCCAACAACTTAACATGTTCAACAAAACTTAGCCATCTATTCCACTTCTGATTTTCTGAATAGATGTCATAGAAGTCTTGAATGCTATCTCCAATTAGGGATGCCCTCAAACTTCTCTCTGTCTTCTGCAAATGCGCAGCACTATGATACGGTATAGCAGCGATGCCACCCGCCGCAGGCGTACTGAAATTATGCTGTTCTCCGGATGGATAGAAGCAGCCAAATGGACATCCCCGATCTGCTTCAGCATCTGTTCCGCGTGCATCATATTGATAACCCCATAGACCTTTGAAACCGGTTTGCTCCAACGCATTTACCAAGAGCTGATGTTTCCAATCAGAACCAACGATACTCGGTTCAACCCAATCCATTGCATGTACAATTTTCTTCCACTCTGTCCGGATATATTTCGGTAGAACTTCTCGCATGTTGACCAGATGTTCTGCTACTATCTCAGGTGGAGCGATGATTTCTTCTGTCTCTATAGTATGTTCCCTATAATTATGTTCACTGTCAGTCTCAGATTGACCTGTGAGTGATAACCAGTGCTTATTCCATACTCCTTTTATATCTAACATGAGCAGAGGTTCATCACCGAATTCTGTATGCCACTCTGTTAAGTCTTTTGCCAAGAACTGTGCTGTATCTGCAGAAATTCCCCATGTAATCGGAATGCTGTGTTTATGCGCCAAATTTGCTAAAAGACGTGTACCCTCTCGCAAGTCTTGCCGATCTTCAGAAATCGCTGTGCAAACCAGTCCATAATACAACATTTCTTAGACTATTTTAAAAAACTGCAACACCCATATCTGCATATATGTTACGCGTACACGGGTTATCCTACACATGTGAAGCATATTGACACCAAATGTATTATATCACATAAGCGGATTACATGCCAAAACTTTCACATTTAGCAGAAGTCATATTGAAGTAAAATCAATAAATATGGTAAAATAAAGAGATATAAGTTATATCATTGAGGAGAAAAACTGAATGAACAGATCAGCATCATTGACTTTTGTATTCATGTTTTGTCTGACACATTTCATTTCTGCAATAGATGTATCCGCACAAAACGTAGATATTCCCGATGCAAACTTGCGGAGTGCTGTTGAAGATGTTCTTGGTAAAACAGCAGGTGCACAGATAACAAGAGCAGATATGGAGACGTTAGTAAACCTATCAGCACAGAACAGAGAGATTAGAGACCTGACAGGACTGGCGTTTGCCAGCAGATTGCAGGTACTTAATCTTCGCAACAATGTAATAGATGATATATCCGAACTTACGGAATTGAACCAACTCAATAATCTGCAATTAGGAGAAAACGCTATTACCGATATATCGGCTCTTGCGGGTAAAATCACACTGGAAACACTGGCAATTGATAATAATTCAATATCCAATCTAACACCTCTATCGGGACTCATCAATTTAGTGAATCTAAATATATCAAACAACGTAATAAAAGATTTATCACCCCTCTCCGATCTAAACAGGCTCGTTAATATAACGATGTTTGACAATCCACCAGCTGACCTATCCCCTTTGAAAAATCTATTGAGTTTACGGAATTTTCGCTCTTGTAGAACACCAATATTAGATCTCACACCCTTGGCAAGTCCACCGAAACTGCGTAGAATAGAAATTTGTGAGGGAGAAATATCTGATCTTTCCCCTTTAGAGGGGTTGACAGGTTTGCGAGAACTGTACCTTGTTAATAACGACATAAAGGATATAGAACCGTTAGCAACTTTAACAGGTTTAACACATCTGAGTCTAAGACAGAACGAGGTAACCGATGTAACAGCACTTGCAGCATTACCGAGTTTGATCGTTTTAGATCTGCAAGACAATGAAATAATAAATTTTACACCGTTGAATGAATTAGAACGTCGTGGTGTATCTATCATTCGCAACAACAACCCCGGTTTTTCCACTGATCCTCCAAAGATTATAGGTCCCTGGTTGTGGGTGATAGTACCTACGGATGGAAGAAGTGGAAAAGAAGCAGCTGAATCTGGGATAGATTTTTTAGATCAGGCAAGTAATGGGACTGTAACTGAACAAATGGTCGCGACGCAAGGGGCTGTTCAAGGTGTTTCGGTTGGGAAAAAGGTGTGGAAAATCGGCACTCTCTCACGAAGAGGCGGGAACAACATCAATGACCTTGTAAATAAGATTGGACTCGGCGTAGATGATATCAACCATCATGTTGCTTACGGTTCAATCGTCTTAAATTCACTACAAGCACAACAGTCGAGGATCCATGTAGGAAGTGGTGATGCAGTAAAAGTATGGTTCAATGGAACATTGATTCATGAAAACGCAGTTGACCGTGATGCTGAAGACTATCAAGATCAACCGATACCTATCTCGTTAAAAAAGGGAGAGAACATCTTATTGGTTGCAGTCTATGAAGGTAAAGGCTGGTGGTCCGGGTTTTTTGGACTTGATCCTGCTACAGAGTATGAGGCGCGTGTTCCTAATTATCGTGCGCCAGTACCGCACCGTGCTGATGTGAATGGTGATGGTAGAGTGAGTATCTTGGATATGATTGAAGTCTCAAGATATTTCGGATCACTCAAGGTTGATGGATCACCTGCAAATACAAACGACGATGATGTAATTGACATTAAAGATCTGATTTTTGTAGCACAGCATTTAGGTACTCAAACGAATAATGAAGAATCTGCTCCACTATCTCCTGCATTGGTTGAAGATTGGATTGCACTTGCATGGGACGAATATGATAGTTCAATTGAATTTCAGGAAGGTATAACGTATTTAGAAAATCTCCTTGTCCTATTAACTTCAGAGAAACTTGTTGAGAATACAGTAGAGAAAACAGCACTATTTGCCAATTATCCCAATCCATTCAATCCAGAGACATGGATACCTTATCAGTTAGCGGTACCATCTGAAGTGTATGTAACAATCCATTCTGTATCGGGTAAGGTTGTGCGAACCCTAACATTAGGACATCAAGTTGTGGGTGTTTATAAGACGCGAAATCGCGCAGCGTATTGGGACGGTAAAAATAAGGTCGGTGAATCCGTAGCAAGTGGAATCTATTACTACACCTTATCCGCAGGAAAGTTTACTGCAACGCGTAAGATGTTAATACTGAAATAGTTGGAAAGTTTCTTGACGATGAAGATTTAGGGCATAAAATGAATTCATTATATTCACAACTTATAGGTTTCATCACTCAACTTAACTTAGCATTCATATAACAAAATAAGAGGAATATATCGTGCCAACCGCTTCAACAGTCCGTGTCGCTATCTATGGTTGCGGGAATTTTGCGAAAAAAAACCGAATTCCGAACCTTTTGCAGTTGAATTCCGTTAATATAATTGCTGCATGTGATAGCAACCCGATTGCTGCACAGGAAACAGCAGAACATTTTGACATACCACGTGTATACCACAGCGAAAACGGTGGGGCACACGAGATGCTTGACGTTGAAGATTTTGATGTGTTATACTCAATTGTTCCAGCTTATGCAAGAACTGATGTTGAAGCCATTGCTGCAGAAAAAGGTATACACATCTTCAGTGAAAAACCGCAAGCAATTACGATGTCGGTGGCAAATCGTATTAATGAAGCCATCCGCAAATCGGGTGTGATCAGCACTGTTGGCTTCCGCGAAAGGTATCGTCCGATCTTTCAAAAAGCACGCGAGTTTCTGGAGGATAAAGAAATTGTCCACGTCCGTTTCCAAAGTTACGCCGGTTTACCATCAAAAGTAGATAACAAAGCAAAAACGTGGTGGGCAGATATGGATAAATCGGGTGGACGCGCGCTTGACTGGGGTGTTCACGCAACGGACTACAGTCGTTTTATGACCGGACTCAACGTTAAACATGCACAAGCGTTCTATTGTGAACGGACACCTTATGCAGCACCATTGACATCAATCATCAATTACTGTTTCGAAAACAGGGCAACGATGACACTGAGTTTTGTTTCTTCAGGCACAACGCCAAAAAGTGAACCTTGGTTCACAGTATACTATGAAGGGGGATACCTTGCTGTCTATAGATATGATAGGATCGAAGTAAACGGAGAAGTCCATTATCAAGCCGAGGAATTCAATCCCTGGTTAGAGCAGGATAGAACCTTCATCCGTGCTGTTGAGACAGAGGATGCAAGCATCTTACAAAGCGATTATCATGATGGTCTCTACTCTTTAGCACCTGTTTTAGCTGGCTGGGAATCTTCAAAACGTAACGGAGAATGTATTACACTTGACTCGTTTATGAGTATTTCTGATGAAAAGTAGTAAGTAGGCGCACTCATGAAGATTAAGCAATTAAAAGGGTAAAATCAGATTTCCCCAGGCCGGTAGGTGCGATTTCCTAATCGCACCGGATCCTACGCGAAAACTTTCAATGAAGCGGGTTAGGAAAAACCCGGTGCGATTAGGAAATCGCACCTACCGGGTTGGGATATTGAGAATTACCGAATTAATAACTTAATCTTCAACCGTGTGCCGTCCACAAGTTCAAAAACGTACAATGAAAGGTAAAATCATTAATGGATGCAAAATTAAAGAAAATACAAATCACACCGATGAAGTTTGACAAAGACGGTGACGTACAAAAAGAGGAATTCGCCACACTTACCATAGAAGTACCAATGGACAGTGCAGGACAACGAGAGGCAATTGTGGCAATGCTTCAACTGCTGAGTCGAGAGTGGGTTGTCCTCAGTGTGGAAGGAAAAAGTCCTGGTGCTGTTGGAACAGCATAGACTGCCATGAAAAAGAATCATCTTTTTACACCTGGACCTACCCCGATTCCGCACGATGCGCTGTTAGCCATGGCGCAGCCTATTGATTATCATCGCAGTGAAGAGTCTACTGCTCTGATCTTAGATGTATTAGAAAAACTCAAGCATGTTTTCCAAACAGAGAATGATGTCCTTTTCTTAACGTCATCTGGGACAGGTGCGATGGAAGGTGCTGTCGCTAACCTATTGTGCCGTGGTGATAAAGTAATAGTCATACGGAGCGGAAAATTCGGTGAACGGTGGGGTGAAATATGTGCAGCTTACGGAATAAATGTTATTCCTATTGATGTTAAATATGGTGATTCTGTACCTCCAGAAACAGTTGAAACACAGATAAGTGAGAATCCTAATACGAAAGCGGTTTTTGCTACCCTCTGCGAAACATCAACAGGCGCGCTACACGATATTCAATCCATCGCACATATTACACAACAGACACCAACCCTCCTTGTTGTAGATGCAGTAAGTGCACTTGGGGCAGATGATTTGCAGATGGACGACTGGGGTGTAGATGTTGTTGTCTCTTGTTCTCAGAAAGGATTGATGACACCACCAGGTCTTGCTTTTGCTGCTCTGAGTTCTCGCGCATGGCAGGCAACTGAACGGTCAGATCTACCGAAATACTACTTAGACTACCGTAAGGCACATCAACGTGGATTAGAAGGATCTGTCCCATATACACCCGCGATTACACTCCTTGCGGGATTACAGATCGCACTCAATTATATCTGTACGGAAGGTATCCGAAGCACAATCTCACGGCACAGCATGATGGCATCTGCGACGCGTAATGCTATCAAAGCAATCGGTCTACCTCTATTCGCTACATCTCCTGCTAACACGTTAACTTCAATCCGATTGCCGGATGAAATTGATGGTAAAACGTTCGTGAAGATGATGAGAGAAAAACACGGTATCACTTACGCAGGTGGACAAGGGGAATTGCGTGGTAAGATTGTCCGTATTGCACACCTCGGTTGGATGAATGAAAACGATGTTATTGTTGCTATCTCTGCATTTGAGAGAGGATTAGCAGATATTGGTTATGATATGCCTATCGGTGCGGGTGTAACCGCTGTTCAAGAGACATTCAAGCACCAAGATTCTTGATTAAAACTGTATAGATAACGTGAGTTTGATAAATGTAGCGCAAACTTTCCAGTTTGCGAAGATGTGCCACAAACTGAAAGTTTGTGCTACAATGCACGCCTCACGGATACGAAAATGTTGTGAGTGAACGCATCCGAAATTACTTATCAAACTGACGTTATAGATAGGATTATTGCTAGTATAGAAGGAAGGAACGGGATAGCAGGTTTTTTCGATTACCACTTCCCAGAATACCATGTCTGAAACGACACTTTTTGATGCTTCTTACGAACATTTGAAAAAGCCATTATTGAAACAGACATTAGACCGGCTGCGTCCCATCTATAGCCAGTCTGAACTTAATGCTTTACGGATAGATAGTACAAGTCGAGAGGGGTTGTCGCAACGGTCAGGACGTGGATTTGTGAACCGAGACATCCTTGAGACTGTGCTCGGTAATTTATTGGAATGTGTTGCGCCAGGTTCTCACAACGCACCGCATCTTCAAAATCAAAAACGTGAACTCTCAGAAGCAATTGAAGAGGTTGCGGATCAGTTATATGCCATGATTGCACAATCGTTTCTGGCAGTTACAGATGAGACACATCTTAACGTAGCACTTGAAACGGCTTTTTCACTACTCTGGGAACTCCCTCGCCTAAAAAGTCGTGCGTTGTGGAATCGCTTTGCTTCCCTTAAAGATCCTGCGGTTTGGGATGCATACCTACTGCACACCGGAATCTCTCGCGAAAAAATCGCAGCACTTGACTTCAGGGCACAAATAGATAATGCAATTAGAGAAAGGGTCTTTGAACCTTATGAGGATTTTTTAGGTTCTCTGAACTTGGCTTCAGTGCTTGACTACCAACTCCAACTCGTTGTCAGTACATATCCAGGATGGCGGGTGCTGTTCTATCACGATGTTGCACACGCACTCACCCGCAGCGAACCACCAGAGGACAACGCTGATCTACACAGAGTACCAGTTCCGCTCTTACCGCGTGCAATTGCTGAACTTGGTGGACGCTATTACCAAGCCGATCTACATCCCGAAACACAGATAGGTGATGCAAATCTATTAGAGCATCCCCATCGCGGTGTAACGACTGGACAAACCGGTATCATCGGTTCAGGATGTGTTATCTATCCTTGTACATTAGGTGGGTTGAGCGTTAAAGTAAAACAACGTCATCCTGAAATTGGTGACTTTGTGGAGATCGGCACAGACACAAGCCTACTCGGACCTGTCCAAATTGCTGACCATACGACTATTGGGACGAACACTGAAATTTACGGGTTTGTAGAGATTGACCAGCGGTGTCGCATCGGTTCATCAGTTGTTATCGGAACTATCCGAGGTGCTGCAGAGCATCCGGGTAAAATCAAGATAGGTGACGAAGTGCGAATCGGGGATGGCACAATCATTGAAAATACATCTGAAATGGATCTGTTTATTCCGACACGCGCACAGATTCCTGCACGAAGCCACGTCGCAAATGACGGTTTCGGTTTCCCAAGATATGTAACGCAGACATAAGGTCTATTAAAAGCACTTACGAGAATACAACATCTACGCCAAAATTAGTTGAATAAGATGGGTTTTTGTCTTATAGTTTATGTCAAAATCCGAGTATAATGTCATAGATACGAAAGCACACTATCGATCTCTGAAATCTATAAACGAAACATTAAAAATACTTCTGCAAAAACCTGAACCAATCGTTATTCAGCGAATCACTGAACTTATTTGAAAACGCAGGGAATAGTATTTAATAGAAAGAAATCGGATAATCCGCTTGAAAATGACTTGAGTGTTTTATACCGGGTATTTAGTGACGTTTTAAGCTGTCCCCACTGTACCGTTTCTTTGCCTTTAGGTGATACTGACAAAACATCATCACTTATCCAATCTAAAACGTAATCGCGTCCAGAATGATTTGTCAACTGAGTGATATTTCTACTCTTTATATCATACTTATAGATATTGGAAGGTTGTCCTATATCACGAAACCGAACGTTAAGTTCAACCTCAAGCGCACTGAAAACGACAGATTCACCGTTATCCATCCAGTCAAGACCGTAGGCGTGTAAGTTTTTTGGTATCTGCAACTTTCGGGTTTTCTCGTTCTGCCTATTGTAAATAAAATAGTAATACCCTTGAGGGATATAAAATATCACGCCCTTCTCGTCTTTCCCGAGTGTTTGGAAAGTCTGTTTATACAGTATCTGTTTACTATCGGGATGCCATCTTGGTGAATAGTAACTAATGAGTTGACCGTTGTTCGGAGGCGTTGGCAAGAGTTCACGTGGATGTCCACCATCCGATTTCATAATCCAGATACTATTACCACTTACACCTGCGGTTTGAGCTGTTGTAAATACGATATGTCGTCCATCAGGAGACCATTTTGGGAAATCTGCAATTGAATCGTAAATCTTCTTTGTTTTTCCGTTTTTTAGATTTATCACGTAGACACTATTCTTCTTTTTATTGGTGTTGATCCGTTCATATCGACCAAAGATGACAGATTGACTGTCTGGAGAAAACGCTGGAAAATTGTCAAATCCAGCAGGTTTTACTGGTGGTGTAAGTTGTCGGATATTTGTACCGTTTGCTGCCATAATAAACAGATGTCTTTTCTGAGAATCAACACCGGGTTCTACACGTCTTGAAAACACAATCTGTTTACCATCGGGTGACCAGCAAGGATTAATTGGACTTAACAGATCTGTTAGCAGCATCTCATTACTACCATCGTCATCTATGACATATATACCGAAAATGCCATCGCGTTTTGAGTCAAAAATAATCTTAGCATCAACAAAGTTTGCAAACAGCAATAGAAGTAAGCAGATGTAAAAGTATAAACGCATTGTGTTTCTCCTTTGGATAAGGAAGGAGACGATGCTCCTTCCTCATAAATGAATGTTATCGGGTATTCTATTCCCAATGGAAAGTTGCCTGAGTCAGAATACCCCAGCTGTCTTTCAAAAAATTACGTCCAACGTTTCCTTCAACAGAGTGGCGGATATATACATCAGAGGTGTAACTACCACGACCTCCGCTGGTAATATCTATCGCCATAGATTCTGTATAATCCTCATTATAGGGACCATACATGCCGCCGTTTTTGGTTATCCCCTGCGTCGGTGGTGTGGATTCTCTCTGTTCAACGAAACTATTTGGACCTGTGACGGTATGTCTGAAATAGGAACTGCTTTCCCAGTCAAATTCAGTCCAGTTCTCTGCCCAAACGGTCGCATTGAATGTTATATAAGGATGGTCATAGGATTGAAGGCTGAGTTCCGTGTATCCATAAACACTAGTGTCTTCTCCATACCCCGCATTTATGCTTGGTTTATGGACTTTTAGTGTGTAGGAATCACTGGCAGTTTTAGGGTTTCCGTTTTCGTCCGGTTCATGCGACCAAGCACTTGCTTTGATCTCATAAGCTGTGCCTGTAACATCATCTGCCGTTAAGTCGGAGGAATCAGGTGCGAAACTTGCTGTATACACACTACCATTCTTTTTGCTGGCACTATAACCTTTAAATTCACCATCAATATACCAATTAGTATAAAAGCGTTCATTGGATTGCATTTTTACAACATGATATGCCCCATTTCCATAATCTAAGATGTTGTAATTATAATCTGACGGCCAAATATCCACTTCAAACGCTTGACTACTATTTACTAAACTACCGAAAGCAAGTGCAGCGAGATCGCTACAATCAGGGGTGTCGTGAACTTCCTATGAAACATTTTTTATCTCCTTTAGCATCATATATAGATGCCGATATTTATAGTGAAATGGGAAATAATTATACACTCTTATCCACTGGTATCTGTTGTTTCTGAGTGTATAAATCATTCTATCCTCTAATATATATATCACTTAAGAAAGAAAATCTTTAGTACTTTTTTCATAAAAATAGTACTTTTTTCATAAAAAAACACTATGGTGTATAGGGTATCCGCATAAAACAGTTGACAAGCATTGAAACGTTCCTCAATGCAACAACTACAAAAATTATATCTTTTTTGCAGAAAATCATCTAATTTTTCAAATTCTCAATAAAACGAAACCGACAAGGACTGTTTGAAAACAATAGAAATTTAGCAATGTTATCTGTCATTACAAACACTGCAAACACAATCTGCGATAAATAGCATATTATCGTTGTAGATAAATGTGTTGAAAAAACTGTAAAAAATGCTATAATTTCTTGCAAGAGTGAATATCCTTTCATAGTCATATTAGATTCGTATAACTTTAGGACATCTGTCCAATTTATTCAGCTATTTTTGGCGAAGGCATTGAGAATAGATACCGTTTCGAGTAGACTGTCTACTATTACATTGTAGGTCGGGTAGAGTGAAGCGAAACCCGACCTACGAAAGAATGAGATATGAACAGATAGAATTGACATAAATATGAAGAAAATTAAACGCGCACTTATAAGCACTTACGATAAGACCAATCTCTTACAGATTGCATCTATACTCGTACAAAATGATGTAGAAATCCTTTCTACGGGTGGCACAGCAAAACACCTTCGCGACGCAGGTATTGAAATCATTGATGTCTCTGATTACACCGGTTTTCCTGAGATGTTACAAGGTAGGGTAAAGACGCTTCATCCAAAAATTCACGGTGGTTTACTTGCAAATTGGTCAAATCCAGAACATGCGAATCAGGCAATAGACAACGGCATTAAACCGATTGACATGGTGATCTGTAACCTCTATCCATTTGAGGAAACCGTTGCTAAACCTGATGTCACACTGAGTGAAGCGATAGAAAACATTGATATCGGTGGTCCAACGATGATACGCGCTGCCGCGAAGAATTACAAGCATGTCGCTGTTCTCACTAATCCAGAACAGTATCAGGAAATAATCAACGATTTAGATAGTCAGGATGGATGTCTTACTGAGGAGAGACGTTTTGGTTTAGCAAAAACTGCATTTCTGCATACTGCACATTACGATAGTGCGATCGCTACGTACTTAACAAATACTGGAAACAGAGACGAATTCGATGATGTCTTAACACTTACTTACAGAAAAGCGGAATCCTTACGGTATGGCGAAAATCCGCATCAGAAGGCCGTGTTCTATAGGACGGATACATCTCCTGCACCCTGTGCAGCCTGGGCACAGCAACGTAATGGCCCCCCTTTATCGTTTAACAACATACTTGATTTAGATGCTGCGCTTGAGATTGTTAAGGACTTCAAGAAACCTACCTGTGCAATCATCAAGCATAATAACCCGTGTGGACTTGCCAGTGCCGACAACCTAAAAGACGCTTTTACTAACGCACTTGAATGTGACAGAACATCCGCATTCGGCTCGATCGTAGGACTCAATCGCAAGGTTACCATTCAGACAGCAAATACTATTCGGGATGCATCAAGATCAGGTGTGAAGATAGAAGCGGTAATCGCACCCAGTTATACGGATAAAGCACTGCACGCATTGTCTCGTGTAGAAAACCGACGTATACTTGAAACAGGACCTTTATCAGGTTCTGAGGACATCACACAATTCCGCAATGTTACGGGTGGGTTGCTTCTGCAGGAACAGGACTCGCACGATGTGGCGAAAGATGATCTGCAACTTGTTACAAAGCGGAAACCCACGGATACTGAAATTGAATCTTTACTTTTTGCTTGGAAAGCGTGTAAACATGTAAAGTCGAACTGTATCTTGCTTGCACAAGACACGCAAACTGTCGGTATCGGTGCAGGTCAGATGAGTCGTGTAGATGCAGCAATTATCGCTGTGCGTAAAGCAGGAGAAAAAGCCAAAGATTCAGTTTTAGCCTCCGATGCTTTTTTCTCATTCCCTGACGGTGTTGAGATTGCAGGTGAAGCAGGTATTCAGGCAATTATCCAACCCGGTGGATCTGTCAATGACGAATCGGTGATTGAAACAGCAGACTCTTACGGTATAGCGATGGTGTTTACAGGCGTTAGACACTTTCGACATTAGTATTGAATTTCACAATAGAAAATGTTATGCAAGCCATTAGCATATTTCTATAAGTTCTTCAGTCCCGTAGGGACGATATGTTTATAGAAAATGGTCATATACACCCTCTTTAGTCCCGTAGGGACGATATGTTTATAAACCATTCCCAACAAATATGAAAACAACAAATATATAGTGTTAACTAACATAGGTCATAAATATTGTATTAAAGAGTCTAAAGTTTAAATGCAACACCCAACATCATTTTCCATTCCACCTACCATCATTACAGGTGCTGAGGCATCAGAAAAAGTCGGTGAACAAGCAAAGCGACTCGGTGCAACAAAAGCACTTATAATAACAGACCCAGGCATCGCAAAACTCGGCTATGCAGCTGACATTGCCAATAACCTAAAAAATTCCGGAATATCTTCCTCAACTTTCTCCGACGTCACACCCGATCCCACATTACAGAACGTTTCAGATGGACTTCAGCAGTACATTGATGAATCATGTGATATAATTGTAAGTATCGGTGGTGGTAGTTCCATTGATTGTGGCAAAGGCATCGCCATAAGACTTACCAATGAAGGAGAATTCTCTGATTATATGGGAGTTGACAGAATCCCAAATCCTGGCGTTCTACATATTGCCATCCCAACCACTGCAGGAACGGGGAGTGAAGTTACAAAAGTCACCGTCATTACAGACACTGAACGTAATGTGAAAATGATGCTGAGCAGTCCCTGTTTACTCGCTTCAGTAGCATTGGTAGATCCTTTATTATCACTCACGACCCCACCACACCTCACTGCAGCAGTAGGTGTTGATGCACTGACGCATGCAATAGAAGCATACATCTCTAAACAGGCACAACCGCTTACAGACGTTCTGGCACTAAAGGCAATCAGGTTAATCTCAGGATCACTGCGACAGGCGTGGGCAGATGGAGATAACATCCCAGCAAGAACTGATATGATGCTCGGTGCAACAATCGCAGGCATGGCATTCAGTAATTCTTCCGTTGCTTTGGTTCACGGTATGTCGAGACCGATAGGTGCGTATTTCCATATACATCACGGCTTGTCGAACGCCGTGCTGCTGCTTGATGTCATGGAATTCAGTATCGTTGGTGCCCCAGAACGATTCGCCGATATTGCACAAGCAATGGGTGAAATGACCGATGGATTATCATTCATGCAGAAAGCCGATGCAGCAATTTCTGCAGTGGAACGTCTCATCAACGATATTCAGATGCCAAGACTTGGAGAAATTGGCATTGATGAAGTGAAGTTTGAGGAAGTTATCAACCAGATGGCACTGGATGCAATAGCAAGTGGAAGTCCAGCAAACAATCCACGACAAGCCTCACAAGAAGAAATAGTCTCTTTGTACAAAAAATGCTTCGCCACCAGAAGTTAGTAAACGGTAGATCCAAAACCTTAAACTACCGAAAAACTTCATCAAGCCGCCAAACGAGTTTAAGTGCATCCGACCAACCTGTTTTGGCGAAGAGATCTAATAGATTTAGCAGACTTTCCAAACAATCGTCATCTTCTCTCAGTTCACGTCTATAGTCAGCAAGCACAATTTCAACTAATTTGACAACATCTTCAACAGCCAGTGATTCAAGGTTATAGCCAAATCGTTCGCTTGATCTTGCCACCCGTTCTGCAAAATGCAAAACTTCTTTAGCATTGCAGTCAAGAAAAACTTGTAGCACTTGCATGAAATCGTGTGCGGTAGAAGCAAACATCACGCCTGTACTTGGGTCATCAGCAAAATCAATAACTTGTTCCATAATAGGTTTTACTTCTTCATAGAAACGACGTTTTAACTCGTCAGATAAGGTCTCTGTCTGATTTTCAGATTGACTTCTCCCATGTGCAAATGCATAGTAAAAACTTGATATTACTTGATCAATCACTCTATAGGTGTTCTGTAATTTCTGTTGATTTTCCTCAGTGATATTTTGATTCAGTGCATTACAGAGTTCCCGTATCTCATTGATACTAATGGATACAACTTCATTAAGAAACTTAATTGCCCGTTTAACATTTTCTATTCCTTTATTAACTTCAAATTGCTTAGGATCCAGATATGTTTCTACCGCTTTTATAACAACTCGTGTTAACATATTTGAATATTGGATGGGAGCGTTGAAGTAAGTTCCCTTGATAAAATCTATTGCCCATGAGTTTTCACGTTCTATAACTAACCATAACAGTAGATTAATAAATGGATCTGATGTTCCTATTTTCATTTCTGGAGATGGATTACGATGTAGGAACTTAGCCATAGCGGTAGTTATCTGGTTTTCATTCTCTTTTCTATGTGCCACTATATAATTTAAAACGTTATAGAGACAGTCTTGCACGACAAGGTTTTCTTCAAATTCAGACCTTTGATGTATAATCTTCCAGAATCTATCAGGATTTTTGACATATACATTTCTCAGTCCCATTGCTGTTAACATCCGAACAGATGGAACGGGATCATTCGCAAGGAGTTCAATTGCGTCTAATACTTCTTCATCGGATCTGTGATATGCAAGCAAGGATAGACCCTTCGCAGCTTCATGTCTTGGAAATGGTGAATATACCATAGAATCAAATTGGGCATCATATTGAGGATCTGGAGATGGAAGTTCATGATTTGCCCCTTCTAAGATGATTTGACGACAAAAATCAAACGAATCGTTTTCAAGGTTGTTGACAATTCCAGCGAGAATAGATGCACACTCGGTCAATTTACACCAGAGTATATCAATAATCTCATTAGATTCAGTATGATTCTCTATTATAGAATAAACCGTTTGCATTTTTGGTAAAATAGATTGTATTGCCTCTGAAGTTGGATTGTCCTTATTCCAATCTCTGCAAAATTCTTCAAGAATTTGGGAATACTCTTGTAATTTCTTATTTTCAGGTGTAGTCGTATCAACACCTTTATCCTTAAGCCATTTTTCTTCAGTGTAAGGTTCACTCCAAGTATTAAAAGAAACGGGGGGACGATTCTCTGGAACACTGTTTTCATGCTCCATTTTTTTTCTAATTGATTTTGCTTCATCTGAAGAAAGTAATTCCATTGGAATTTGTGCCAGAAGTTTGTTCCTATGCATCATAAGATATTCGTCATTTTCCTGATCCTTTGCTTCAATTGGGAGTGCTAAGATACGTTCTACAATCTGACTAAGCTGTTCAGAAGTGAATTCATAGGCAGCGTTTTTTAGGAAAAGACCGAGTTCGTAAGAGACCTCAAGATGTAATAGTATCGGTTTTGCTATACATAACTCAGACAGAGGGGATGCGAAAACCTTTGGAAACTGGGATCCTGTTTTCAAGAGTCTTTTCCAGAAAAAGGCAGCTACCACATGCTCAGCAAAGACATCAAGTAGTGAATCGAGAATCGAATGTTTTTCTTCAACATCTGCCAATTCTGCAATAAATTCAAACAGCACATCCACCATTTCAATTGGTTTATCAGAAGATTGTCTGGCATCCCAAACATGACTATCGTCCTTTACAAAACATGCAGTTTTCTTTCGAAAATCAAAAGGTTCTTTTAAATCCTCAATTGTCATTTTTGTCTTAGAAAACCGGAAGATATATTCATTTTCAATGAAGGAGTTTACACTCTGAACTACCGCTTGTGTTGCATGGATAGGTTCTTCTTCCAGAAAATTTCGGAAGTGTTTTACCAGGCGATATTGACACATGCCAAAATCTTGGCTGCGATAGGTAGTAATGGGTAAAATAGAACCGCCGCGTCGCGTCTCACCTTCACTGTTAAATTCGTGTGAAAAAGTAGCAAAATAAATTTGGATGGCAAATTCTGAATCATGTCTGAATATGTTATCAACATTGTCAGTCAGCCAAGTCAGAAATCCTATTGGAAAATTGTCTTCTTGCATCAGTTTGAGAACCTTAACAAGTAGTGCGCGGGACTCATCAATATCTGTGTGGTAGGTTTTGGCAACAAGTGATACTGCCCAACGACCACCAAACCGATTATACCAATCGTCCGTTTTCGTTTCCCTCTCTTGCCAGACCCATTTGAGTAGTCGTCTGCCTATCTGCCCACAAGTATCTATTACATTTGAGTCTTTCGTTTTCTCAAGTATATCCGATGTCAGATTTGCCAAATCCCAAGCAAAATTAATGTGCAAATATTCCGACACTTGTTTGCAGAAATCAATCCAAGGTTTTTCACGTTTTATTTCTAATGTCTGGAGTGCTTGAAAGAGTCTTGTTATTGCCTCCTCAGCAATAGTTTCTCTGTTCTGAAGTCTTTGTATCAGTTCTTTCAACTGTCCAATTTCTTGTGTTTCATTTGCGATTACGCTTGTCGGAATCAAACGCGCGACGAGGCGCAGGTGTACAGACTGCTCACTTCGTAAAATATACCAGAAAGCACGCCAGAAATATTTTGCATCTTCATAGTACCAAAGACGCGTAAAAAAATAGGTAAGACTTGGTCTGAGAAAGAGTGGACGTGAAGGGTCTTCTGTGATAAATTCTTCAAGCTGTTTTGGTTCGTCATCAATGAGCAAAACGCTTATTGCGTAGTCAAAGAGGATATTATGAGAAAAAGCAATCCTTTGTCGAGTTGAAGAATCCTTTTTCAGAATTTCATCACTCTGGAGCTTATCCCAAGCGGATTTTCTTGCTGGATTGTCAAGGTCCACTTCGTGATCAACATTTTCCATTCTCACAGTTAATGAACTCTCTTTCACCATCTGATTTGAGACTATTCGCAAAAGGCGTTCACTTGTTCCACTATCAACTCTTTGTTTCCAAAACCGATCAAACAGCTGCACTTCAGAGCGAATCTGACTGATATGTCCAATATCTTTAGTTGATGTGAAACTAAGGATCTTTTCCAATAACCAGAGATTGAATGGATTTGAAAGTATTTTCTTAAACTCATTAGAACCATTCTTATATATAGTATCTTGACATCCAATTTGAACTAAGGCTTGTAATATTTCGTCCTCAGTGAAAGGTAGAATTGTGAAATGTCGGCATAAGATACCCTTGGTTTGGTATTCAGTTGGGGCCAAATCATCAGTTTTTCCAAACAGCTCTAAGAGTTCTTGCGACTTGGCAGCATCGTAGGTTCGTACTGAAACAACTATATTCCAGTTATTAAGTTCTTGAGTTGCCCTTTGAAATAGAACATATAAGTTTTTACGTTTTTCATCGTCTCTTGCTGAATCAAAACCATCAAATATTAGAACTGCTTTATTATCAGAAACAGGAACAGATTTTAGACCTTCAATCAGATCACCGCGAAATGATAATCCATCCGGCCACTCATTAGTATCGCTGTTACCGAGAAGATCAACGGATAGAAGAAGGTGCGGTATATCATTCGACTGCAAATGGTTGTGAAGCTCATTAAGTAAGTGCGTTTTTCCAACACCCGGACTCCCAATTACCACGCCGTTTTCTTGCAATACAAAGTCAAATAAATCACTCCGTATTTTCTCCCGTTGTATATTGATTTTACTCGTTGCTTGGCCACTACCTGACATTTTATTGGCATAATCTATCCAATCCATTATATCGCTTGGTGTATTGTGTATCCTTTCTCCGAAATCATCCTCAAGTATCTTCTCTATTTCCTGTAACTTTGCCAAGGGAAATCCAGAGATCTCTTTTAATAAATCATTATAATCGAGTATATCATTGTCTACATTAAATGAGAATTTATCTTGGATGATGTCATCAAATTTTACGCGATATGACTTTTGTTTTTCAGTCAAAATATAGAACTTGATACGATCATATTCTTTGTAGAGTTCGGACTTAACAAATTTTGCTAATGTATCTTTAATTTTTTGAGATCTGGGATCAGATGTAATTTGATATGCTGTTTTTGTTTTTTTATCTCCTAAATCTATTGCAGGAAAATTTACTCTTTCCGTTCTATTGAGATTTTCTAAATCTGTATATCCAAATATTACGGAAAACAATGGGATGAGTATATCCTCAGATATGCTGTTAATGTCTAGCATATTCATTGCTGACGCCCCTTTTACTTCAACAACAAATCTTGACATCAACGCATTAATTCTATTTAGAGTATCTTGTGTTCTCACTGTAAACTCCTCTATTGACAAATCATAAAGGTATCGGGATACCTAACTTCCGTGCAATTTCATATACGATATCCACTAAACCTTGATGTTTTCCATCAGTATCAAGATAAAACAAAGTTTCAATACCATAATCTCTCATAATCCTCTCTGCTTTCAATCTAGCTTGTGAAGCCTTGGAAATATCAGATGGGATGCTCATAATCGCAAAGTGAATGGGTTTGTTCCATACCCATAAATCCTTACCAACAATTTCCAGCATTTTGTTGAAATAAGGATCGTCCATGCTAAAACCGACAAAAACGACTCTTCGGGTTGCTAAAACTGCCCACAATATTTTTCTATGAAGTGTCCACACTTCTTTAATATCACTCCGATTATTACCTTCTGTCTTACTATCTTCTTCAACATACAAACCATAAGTTTCCGTATAGTCATTCGAACTTAAAATGATATTGTCAGGATGTCTATAAATTCCATGCAGATGTGCAATCCGTTGCGGTAAATGTGGGTCATTATATCTGGCTAATAAGAATTGATGAATATACCTAGGAGCATCTTGTCCGATTACCAAGGGTTTTTCATCCACATTAACTCTCTCTTCTAGGTTTATCTGTGCTTCCAGCTTTTTTGCCAACAACGCATCTTCAAGGACAGTATCGTAATTTGTAGTCAAAATCCCTCTTACTGGAAGATTAACAAGCAGTCTATGGAAGTCATCAAAACGTTGGGATTTTGGTTCAAAGATATCACTCAGTCTATCATAGTATATGCCAAGATCATCATTCCTTTTTTCTTTTATGTGTGATTTGATATCTTCAGCATACTCTAACGGTTTCGCTGTTCGCTTTTCTTCGTTCTTTTTAAAGTCACCAAACTGGAGAGCTAAACTTTCTAAGTCAGTTAATAGACCATCCCAAGTCACATAGGACAAACGTGCACTACTTCCCGCACCAACTAAAAGCATCGCTTCTCTTGATTCAAGAAGGTCCGTCAACTCAAGTTTTCGCTTTTCATTTTCATCACGTTCTTCAGGTGTAAAAACTTCAGGTAAAGTGGTTTCTTGGTTGTTCATATAAAAGTGAAAATAATTATAAAAATATGCAGCGAAAAACCTGTTAAGTTCGGTGGCAATCAATTGTTAACATAATAGCGTATTTTGAAAGAGAAGTCAAGAAAACATGTGAAAAACTCTGTCCAAAAACTTGAAAAATGCTATAAAATATGATATACTCTTTAGACCTTTTCAGTGCAGATATTGTGAGTATCTGCACACCTTCACAGATGACAACGGAATCTTCATAGAAACGGTGTAACCAAGTGTAAAACTCACAGAATAACTTTAGCCCCAAATAACAAACTGGAACGATGGTTACCCAGCAAGTGGTTATGCACATTTTGCATACAATCATACCTTAGCAGGTTTTAAGACAGAAAACAATAAAGGGAACTTCTTATCTACGTCAACTTTGAATAAAAGGTTCAATCAGAAGTAAATAATTATGGCATTACATCCCGATTTTCCTGAATCTTCACATGTGATTATTGATCCATCAATTCGATGGACACCAGATGCAACGCAATTGCCCTTAATAGGTCGCGGCATGTTACTTCCACCACTTGTACAAAAAATTCGTGATGCGGTCAAGACGTGGCGTAACAACAACTACAAAGGGGCATCCGAAACAAGCAGAGCATTGCTGAATTGGTGATTCAAAACACCGCACCTACAAGAACGGTCTGATGGAACTACTACTGAATTTCAATATTACTTTGCACAGCGCGAAGCACTGGAAACAATCATCTATCTGTACGATGTTGTCAAGGTAAAAGATGAATTTGACTTGATGCGGTTTGACAGTTCTGGTTATGTTTCGTCTGCCCTATTTGATGAAGAATGGAGACGGTTTGTCATAAAGATGGCAACAGGTACAGGGAAAACAAAGGTGATGAGTCTTGCAATCGCGTGGAGCTTCTTTCACAAACTCTATGAATCAGATTCTGAGCTCTCGCGCAACTTTCTCGTCATTGCTCCTAATATCATTGTGCTTGACCGTCTCTATAAAGATTTCAAAGGATTGGATATCTTCTATAAAGACCCGGTACTACCTGATAACGGCTATGAAGGACAAAATTGGCGAAACGATTTTCAACTTACCTTGCATGTGCAGGATGAAGTCCGGACTATCCGACCTACGGGTAATATTTTCCTCACCAATATCCATCGCGTCTATTCCAGCGATCAAACCCCGCCATCAGCAGACGACGATAATAGTATGGATTACTATTTAGGTAAAAAACCGACTGGCGCGACAACAGACTCTAAAGTAGACCTTGGAGACATCGTTCGCGACATTGACGAATTGATGGTACTCAACGATGAGGCACATCACATCCATAATCCAAGAATGGCATGGTTTAAGTCAATTGAAGATATTCATAATCGCCTTGTGCAAAAAGATAGTGAGTTATCATTGCAGGTTGACGTAACTGCAACCCCAAAACATAATAACGGTGCTATTTTTGTTCAAACTGTAGCAGATTATCCGCTTGTAGAGGCGATTTCGCAAAACGTCGTGAAACACCCTATTCTTCCAGATGATGAAAGCAGGAAAAAACTCAAAGAACGACAAAGTGTAAAGTTCACTGAGAAATATGCCGACTATCTTAACCTCGGAGTTATTGAGTGGCGTAAAACTTCTACAGAACACGAAAAATTGGGCAAAAAAGCTATTCTATTTGTGATGACCGATGACACACGCAACTGTGATGAAGTGGCAGAATTCCTTGAAACTTTTTATTCTGACCTTAAAGATGCTGTACTGACAATTCATACCAATCAGAATGGTGCAATCTCTGAGGCAACAACTGGTAAGAAAAAGGAAGAACTTGAAAAACTCCGCAAGCAAGCGAATGAGATTGATTCCTGGGAGAGTCCATACAAAGCAATTGTCTCAGTTTTAATGCTCAAGGAAGGTTGGGATGTCAAGAACGTTACCACGATTGTAGGACTCCGCGCCTATTCTGCCAAAAGTAACATCCTACCTGAACAAACCTTGGGACGTGGACTTAGACGAATGTATATCAATGAAATAGATGAGTCGGTGAGTGTCATCGGCACCGATGCATTCATGGATTTTGTTGAACAGATTCAAGAGGAAGGGGTCGAATTAGAACGCAAAGAAATGGGAGAAGGTACAAGACCTGTTGCACCCCTTGTTATTGAGATAGACACAGAAAATGTTGACAAAGACATTGGCTCACTTGATATAGAAATTCCTATTTTGACAAGACGGGTCTATCGTGAATACAAGAATCTTGAAGATTTGGATGTTAGCAGTCTTGACTTTAAACCGATAGTCTATCTGCCTTTTGGTGTAGATCAGTTACGAGAGATTCAATTTCACTTTATGACAACAAATGAAGTTGCACATACAACAATTCTGGAAAGTCCTGGAACGGAAGATTACCGAAACGCTCTCGGTTATTTTGCACAAGCTCTCATGAAGGAACTCAGACTCGTTAGTGGATATGATGTACTGTATGCAAAGATAAAAGAATTTGTACAAGATCATCTTTTTGGTCAAACGGTAGCATTAGACGATCCTGTCACTATAAAGAATCTCGCGGAATTCCATGCTACAAAAACGATAATTGAGACCTTCAAACGCACCATCAACGACCTTACACTCCAAGACAAAGGTAATGCAGAATTAAGCGAAACATCTAAAATCAGCAGTACGAGACCTTTCATGGTTAAAGACCAAGAACACTTAATCCCAACAAAATCTGTGTTTAACATTATCACAGGCGATAGCCATTTGGAATTAGAATTTGCAAGATTCTTGGAAGATTGCTCAGACGTTGTCTCTTATGCAAAAAACTATTACGGTGTGCATTTCAAATTTGATTATGTCAATGCAGATGGTGATATTTCTAACTACTATCCCGATTTTATCGTCAAATTGACAGATGGAAGCGTAATTGTCGTCGAAACTAAGGGATTAGAGGATTTAGACGTACCGCTCAAAATGGAACGTTTAGCACAGTGGTGTGAAGATGTGAATGAAATCTCAGAAGATGTGGTTTACGACTATGTTTTTGTCGATGAGGAGAGTTTCCGAATGTATCAACCGACAACGTTTCAACAGTTGCTTGATGCCTTTACCGAATATAAACTTAGGACTTACGCATTCCCCCCTGA
>JAAXGN010000111.1 GCA_012267415.1 Candidatus Poribacteria bacterium
GTGTATAAAGAACCCTTTGACTATCGGGCGACCATTTGGGATGCCATCTATGAATAATCAATCCCCCAGGGCCTTCCCGAGGCATAGGGATAAGCGGCTTAATCTGTGTGCCATTAGACTTCATCACCCAAATCGTCGTTCCCTGTCCACCTATCTCTCGAGGCGTTGAGAACACAATATATCTACCATCCGGAGACCAATCGGGCGTTGTTATACTGACATCATCGGCTATCGTTGTAATCTGTCCACTTTTAAAGTTGTATTGTTTGACACTGCCGTGGGGAGCACTGCCGTGCAGATGCGGCTTTTGGAAGGTGTGCTTAAAAACAAAAGACCTGCCATCAGGTGAAAAAGAACCAAAACCCTCAGATTCACGTTTCTCTCCCATATCTGTTGTTTTCGTGATTTGTTGTTGATTTGTGCCATCCGTATCCATGATAAAAAAGGCATAACCGAAAGAACGCGGGTGAACGTCCCCTTCCCTCACCTGCTTCCGAAATAGGATTTTTTGACCGTTCGGAAACCAGCGTGCATAGCCCGCTCTGTCCCCTTCAGTCAACAATGTAATGTTACTGCCATCATCATCCATCACATAGATACCGGACTGTCCATCGGGACTCGCATCAAAAAGAATTTTAGCACTCGCTATTACTCCGAAGCATAGCAGCATGACCAGACTAGTCGTTAATAAACGCATCGTTTTTCTCCCTAAATGTAATGGAGGGGAACGATCCCCTCCATCAAACACCCTTTCTCAATCTCACTTGTTCTTGAGATTGTAAGACTCATCAAATTCTACCGTACTATCTATATAGTAATCATCTATCCCATGGTCGCCATCCAACCTAAGGCGGATATACGCATTAGAGTTGTACGTATCACCCTTAGGAATGTTACTAACTGAAAAAGAGAGCCGACCACTGTAATAAGTCCCATACGACTCTCCAGGCTGAACGTCCCGACTAGGCATATAGGTCTCTAATTCATCAAATGGTTTGTTGAGTATTGTGTGTCGGAACACGCCATACATCTCAACGCTTTCTTCGGCACCGGATGCGTTTCGAGCATACGCCTCCGCGTCTATCGTAATATGAGTACCGTCATAGGATTGCTCGTAGAGCGTTACGGATCCAGAGACATTGGGATAGCGCGGGTCGTTGCCCTTGTTTTCTTGGACCGTTCGGGATTCTTCGATCGGTTTGAACACGAAAAAAGACTTTGTGACGACAACATCGTTGCCTTGAGACTGCATAACATTTAATTTAAGCGTATGTTTTGTGCCTGTCAAACTGCCTCCAAAATCACTCTCATCATACCAGAGATAGTCAATCTTTCGCTCACCGTTACCATAAGCTCTCTCTATAAAGGTATCATCCAGGTAATAGTCTATGCCATGATACGGTTCACTCGTTTGCACATATACAAGCATGGTGAAACGGTCAGAGGAATCTAAAGAGGGATAAACTTCTAACGACTCAATCTCAATATCGGCACTACTTGTGTTGATATACCCAAGCAGGATTATAGAGCAGAACAGGACCATTGATATGAGTCCATGGCTAAATCTTAACATTTTTTTACTCCTTTGCAATAAAGTAATTCTCAAACCATTGGGAACATTATAGATTATCAAATGACACATCTGTTGATTGATTCTTCCGCAGCATCCACGAAAAATATCAATAATATCAAACTCTATAAAAACAAGGTGATCACCTGCTTTATTATACGCAATTAGTAGTTTCGGACAT
>JAAXGN010000065.1 GCA_012267415.1 Candidatus Poribacteria bacterium
GGGACTGAGGACACTAATAGATCGGATTTATTTTCTTAAATTGACGATTATGGTGACAAAATATTTACACATCCTTTTTTATCATATTTATTTTCAATTTGCAGTCAATTGTGTTATACTTTAATGTAGGTGAAGCGTGTGCCAATTTAATGTATGGACAGCACACGGGGTGTGCCTGCTACTTTTAAGAATATATTATAACAATTAACATTTTATGTTTACACCAATATAAGTACTATACCATAACAATAGCACTAATGATTCCAATCATTTGAGTCTTGCTCGGGGGAATGTATGGAACACCATATATCAGATGCACAGTGGGAACATTTTGATGAATACGGATATGTCCGGATTGGACAAGTCGCTACTGATAGCGAATTTGCGCAGTTACAACAACGCATGGATGACATTATGTTGGGTAAGACTGAGCTTGACTACAACAGGATCATGATGCAACTGGATCGTGCTCCTGGAACAGATAGACCCGGTCCTCAGTCAGCAGGACATAAGGGTGCCACGTTGTTGTATCGCAAAATCCAGAATCTTGAATTTGACCCTTACTTTTTAGCTTACCTTCAAAATCCAACGTTCGAAAAGATTTGTGCAAGAATCTATGGTGAAGGTGTGCCTATACTATGCTTCCGTGCCATGTTTATGAATAAACCCGCAGGTGAAGGCACATACCTTGTCTGGCATCAAGACCGATGGACTGATCTGGATCGTGACCCACAGATTACAATTTATACTGCCTTGGATCCGGCAACAATTGAAAATGGATGTGTACATATAATCCCCGGTTCACATAGCGGTCTAATAAACCCGTCACACGGTTCAGGATTTTTAAATCAAGATCAGATTGATGATATTGTGAATAATTCCACACCGGAACCCCTGGAATTGGAAGCAGGGGAAGTGGTATTGTTGCACAACTGGATGTTGCATAGCTCTGGGACAAACCAAACGGATATTCCTCGACGTGCATTTAGTGTGTGTTATATGCACGGGGATACACAATCACGTGGGGGTGCAAAGTTTAGACGTGTGTTTGGTGAAGGTGCTTTGTCCTTAGAAGACTTAGCTAAGACTGCATAAGAACAATATATTCACTATAGATACGAAAACATTAAAATTTGGAATTAAGGAGAACACGATGGCAAAAATTCGGCTTGCCATGATTGGCTGTGGCGGGAACTCAGGCGGTCATGCGCGACGCATGAATGGTAATACTGACGTACAAATTGTTGGGACCTGTGATATAAATACAGATATCGCTAATCGTTATATCGACAGAAACCTACCTGAGCTTTCACCACGTCCGAAAGCCTACGATGACATAGCAAGAATGCTGGAAGAAGTAAAACCGGATGCAGTCGTAATATCTACGCCACATACACTACATTTTGAGCAAGGTATGATAGCACTTGAAGCGGGTTGTCATGTGTTGATGGAAAAACCGATGGTTACCTCTTCAGAGGATGCCTATACACTGGCGAAGAAGGTTGAGGAGACAGGTCTCATCTTAACAATTGGATACAACACACCATGTTCTGCTAACTTTCACTATATCCGAGAGAGCGTCCGTAGCGGAGAATTTGGTAAGTTAGAACTGGTAATCGGTTATATTACACAAAATTGGAAACGCGCAACGGTAGGTGCATGGCGTCAGAAGCCGGAACTATCCGGTGGGGGACAGGCTTACGACAGTGGTGCACACCTTCTGAATAGTCTCTGTTGGACTGTTGAATCCAAAGTAGAAGAAGTCTACGCTTATACAGACAATCAAGAGACAGAAGTTGATATCAATTCCTCCATCAACATCAAATTTGAAAACGGTGTGCTTGCATCTATGGTTATTAGTGGAAACTGTCCAAGTCCCGGCGGGACACACATGGCACTTATCTTTGATAACGGCAGAATTGAAGTAGACGGTTGGGGTGGTGGTTGGATACGCGTTTGGAAAGGTGGAGAAGCATTAAATCCGCCACCGATTACATCAGAGATGTCTGCGGGGAACCCGGATGATAACTTCATTGATGCCATACTCGGTAGAGCAGAACCCCGTACAAATCCGATGAACGGGATAATCCAATCTGAATTGATGGATCTGATTTACGAATCTGCCGAAACGAAAATTCCAGCTCGTCCTAAACGTTGAAATTAGTGATCTGCAATCTGCAAATAACTAAGAATCATAGTTATCCTTTATAATTAGTTTTGGATAAACTTATGTCAGAATCCAACATGCATCAAGACACCATTGTTTCAGAAGATCAAGCTTTCAGGTCAGGATATGTCAGCATTATCGGTGCACCGAACGTTGGTAAATCCACGCTTCTCAATGCTTTCTTAGGACAAAAATTAGCGATTGTCACACCAAAACCACAGACGACACGTAATCAGATTCGCGGTATTGTCACGACTGATACACATCAAATTGTGTTTGTAGATACACCTGGATTGATGGATCCGAAGTATCGTCTGCAATCTGAAATGGTCAGGACTGCTTATGGTGCTTTGCGCGATGCTGATATTGTGCTTTTCATTGTAGATGGTGCTAATAGAAATGTTGATACTGAGAATCAGATTTTGAACAGACTTCAGAAGACGCAAGCAGCCAAAAAGATTCTTGTCATTAACAAAGTTGATCTTGTTGACAAACCCACAATCTTACCTGTTTTTGACGAATTTAGCCGGCAGTTAGACTTTGATGAGATGATTCCGATCTCAGCAAAGACGAGTGATGGCGTGGAATTGTTACTCGGTCAGGTGAAGTCTTTACTACCCCCGGGACCTCAATATTTTCCTGAAGATCAACTCAGCGATTTGCCTGAACGTTTTTTCATTTCTGAAACTGTCAGAGAGAAGATTATGCTTATCACCAAACGCGAAGTGCCATATTCAACAGCGGTTGTGGTTGAGGAATTTCAGAAAAGACAGAAACGAAACGGTGATGAGATTCTATATATCAGAGCGATTGTATATACAGAAAAACAGACGCAGAAGCAGATCATCATTGGAAAAGCTGGGAAGTTGATTAAACGTGTCGGAGAATTAGCACGGTCAGATATCGAAAGGTTCTTAGATAAAAAGGTCTTTTTAGAATTATATGTAACTGTAAAATCGGACTGGCGAAGGGATGTACGCAAACTTAAAGAGTTGGGCGGTTTTTTAGATATAGATTAGATAGGTTGTTCCTACTGGTTGTATAAAGTGAGGAGAATTCTTGTTGAAACTGAAGATTATTAGGACACTTCTTTATGAGATGGACAATGAATTGTCCTACTATGAACGGCAAGAGGGGATACATTACTATGACAGATGCGTCAATAGATATTCACGGCGCGAGAGAACATAATCTAAAGAATATAGACATCCAATTACCGAAAGATAAACTGATTGTCTTCACAGGTGTCAGTGGTTCAGGTAAATCATCCCTTGCGATTGATACCGTTTATGCAGAAGGTCAAAGACGTTATATTGAGTCCCTATCCGCTTATGCAAGACAATTCTTGGGTCAACTTGGAAAGGCAGAAGTAGATAAGATTGTCGGCTTGTCTCCCTCCATAGCGATTGACCAAGGATCCACTGGTCATAACCCACGTTCAACAGTTGCTACCGTAACTGAGATCTACGACTATCTTCGTGTTCTGTTCGCGCGTGCTGGACAGTTTAGTTGTCCTGAATGTGGAGAAGCTGTCGGTTCACAGACAGTAGCAGACATAGTTTCTCATATCCTTAGTTTTCCTGAACGAACGCGTCTTATGATATTAGCACCAATTGTAAGAGGTAGACGTGGTGAATACCGTAGAGAATTGTCAAATGCACGTAAGATGGGTTTTGTGCGTGCAAGAATTGATGGTGAAGTCCACGAAATAAGTTCAAATATATCCCTAAATCCCAATCAGAGACATAATATAGATATTGTAATTGATAGAATAATCATCAAAAAAGGCATTGAGAGTCGGGTTACGGATGCTGTGGAAACCGCACTCCGCATGGGTGACGATAGTCTTATTGTGAATGTTCTGTCAACAGATAATAGGACAGAAAAATCGAGTTCAGTAGGTGAGGATTTCCTTTTTAGTCGTCAATATGCGTGTGCGAAATGTCAGATAAGTTATGATGTACCGGAGCCGCGTCATTTCTCCTTTAATAGTCCTTACGGTATGTGTCAGCAGTGCCGTGGTTTGGGTGTGCAAATGGCAATATCACCAAAATTGATCATCAAGGATGAGAATCTGCCATTACTTGAAGGCGCAATACGCTTATGGGAACATCCTGGTCCTGAGGAAAGGATGGTTGCACGAACATTATCGTCTCACCTGAATTTTAGTTTGAAAACGCCTTGGAAGGACCTGAAGCCAGAACAACAGCACAAGATACTGTATGGAACAGGTGATAAGATTTTATCATTCAATCCATCAACAGGGGACAGTAGACGTCGGCGGAGCAGAGTTAGGGGAACATTCCAAGGATTAATTCCTGCCCACGAGTCACATTTCATTGTTGCTGGTGTTGATGAAAGTGATAATCCTCATTTGCCAGATTATTTTGTCAAAATGCCGTGTCGTTCCTGTGATGGGTCCCGACTAAATGAATTAGTAACAGCTGTTACGATTGACAGATTGAATATCTCTGAAGTACTTGACAAGTCCATTGAAGAGGCTGCAGCCTTCTTTAACACCGTTGAACTACCGGATCGTGAGGCATTCATTGCAACAGAGCTGCTGAAAGAAATACGTTCACGATTAGGTTTTTTGATTGATGTTGGCTTAGGGTATCTGACGCTATCGCGTTCTGCACCAACGTTATCAGGAGGAGAGGCACAACGGATACGACTTGCCAGCCAGGTCGGTGCAGGTCTACGTGATGTGACTTATGTACTGGATGAACCGAGTATTGGATTACATCCACGCGACCATGCCGGTCTACTAAAAACACTTCTGAACCTACGCAATCAGGGAAATACTGTTATAGTCGTAGAACATGATGAAGCGACAATGTTAGTTGCGGATTGGTTAGTAGATTTTGGTCCTGGGGCAGGTATAAAGGGTGGAGAGATAACCGGTATGGGAACGCCAGATTATTTCTTAAAGGAAAACAATTCTTTGACAGCACAATATCTACGCGGCGAAAAGGAGATTGTTCATCCTGAGAAGCGACGACCTACAGGAGAAAAATGGATCGAAATTTGTAACGCACGACAGAATAACCTTAAAGAGATTAGTCCAAGAATACCAGTCGGAACATTATGCTGTGTTACGGGTGTTAGTGGCTCTGGTAAAAGTTCTCTTATTCACGACATACTCTACAGCGCGTTGGCAAGAGACTTAATGAAAGCCAAGACCGTTCCTGGAGATTACGATAAGATTCAGGGCATCATTGACGGTAAGGTTGTTCCTGTAACGGATGTCATTGATAAGATTATCAACATTGACATGGCACCCATCGGACGCACACCGCGTTCAAATCCTGCTACATATACGAAGGTATTTGATGCTATTCGGAATTTTTTCACGAACTTACCCGATTCGAAGCTTCGCGGTTATAAACCGGGGAGATTTAGTTTCAATGTGCCGAGTGGTAGATGTGAAGCGTGTAGTGGTAATGGTGCAAAAAAGGTCGACATGGGTTTGTTGGCTGATGTATGGATTGAATGCGATGTCTGTAATGGCAAACGTTATAACAATGAAACCCTAACTATCAAATATAAGGATAAGAATATATCTGATGTTCTTGAAATGGATATAGAAACTGCGCTTTCACATTTCGCTGATCTACCGAAAATCTCAAGAGGCTTACAATTGCTCCATGATGTTGGTCTGGAATACATCAAACTTGGACAACCTGCACCAACACTATCGGGTGGAGAAGCGCAACGTATTAAACTATCAAGAGAACTGTCAAAGAGAAGCACCGGCAAAACGCTTTACATTCTGGATGAACCGACGACGGGTCTTCATTTTCACGATGTTAACAAGTTATTAACTATTCTTCACAGATTGGTAAATGAAGGGAATACGGTAGTCGTTGTTGAACACAATCTGGAGGTGATAAATTCTGCTGACTATCTGATTGATTTAGGTCCAGAAGGGGGATTAGCGGGTGGAGAAATTGTTGCTGAAGGCACACCAGAAGAGATAAGAAGCGTACCAGAATCGTATACTGGACAAGCTCTAAAGGGTGAATTTGATCTGTGGAAGCATCTTGATAAGAACGCGGATTTAGCAGAGAACGGACAATTACTGTATCCTACTATAACCGAATCAGATTCTAACGGTCGTAAATCCATAGTTGTTCAAGGAGCACAAGAGAACAATCTGAAGCGGATTGACCTTGAGATTCCACATCAACAATTGACGGCTCTAACAGGTGTTAGCGGTTCCGGCAAGACTTCTCTTGCGCTTGATACCATTTATGCCGAAGGTCAACGTCGTTATATAGAAACCCTCAGCACTTATGCACGTCAATTTATTGGAACAATGGAGAAACCCAAGGTTTCTAAGATTGAAGGTTTGTCACCTGCAATTGCCATTACGCATTCAAGTCCGAGTCAGAATCCCCGTTCTACTGTTGCGACGATTACTGAGATTCACGATGGTCTGCGAACACTCTATGCAAGATGGGGAAAGCCACACTGTCCGAAGTGTGACGTTGCGGTGCAACCTCAAACTGCTCAGCAGATCGTTGACCGCGTATTTGAACAATTAGAATCCAAAAGGGTAGACGTCCTTGCGCCACTGACAAACTTCAAAATCAATAAAAACGAAGCACAGGTTGTTATCTCTGCTGATAAGACACCCGGTTTGAAAGGGAATGAGGACTTTACAGATGCTTTTCGTAGATTGCAAAAAGTCGGTTATGCTCGCGTACAGATTGACGGTGAAGTATTCCGTCTTGACGAAACCCCTAAAATATACAAGAGACGTTATCATGAAGTTTTCCTTGTAATTGATAGAGTCCAACTTATTGATGAAGAAAAGAGTCGATTCACTGAAGCGATTGAATTGGCTTTAGTAGAGAGTGAAGGATTTGTTGTTATTGAAGATAAAAGTAGAAGTGAGTTTTCTGTTAGACATTTCTTCAGTGAACATGCGATGTGTTTGAGTTGCGGTCAGAATTTTCCGCAACTCACGCCGAGACATTTCTCGTTTAACAATAGATTAGGGGCATGTAGTACTTGTGAGGGAATTGGAAGATCGCCGACGAATGAACTGCTAATATGTGAAGCTTGTGATGGTACTCGGTTAGCCGATTTTCCAAGAAACGTAAAGTTCTGTGATACGACTATTGCAGAATTGATGGCGAAGTCGGTTTCAGAGATCATCACATTCATTGATGCTCGTGTGCGGGTAATTGAATCTTATCTCACAACCAGTATGGGGACAGAAGAAGCGGAAGCCGCAAGAAAACAGGTTAAAGATGTATCTACATCAAGGGCAACGTTGACAACCCTTCAATCACATACATCCCCTGAATTTGAAGCGCAACTCCTAAGGCAGCTTCAGTTCCGTCTAAAGTTCTTAGCAGAGATCGGTCTCGGTTATCTTGGATTGGACCGTACCGCGCCAACACTTTCGGGCGGAGAAATCCGTAGGATACGACTTGCCAGTCAACTGGGAACAGGTTTGACGGGTGTAACGTATATTCTTGATGAACCGAGTATTGGGTTACATCCGCGTGATCAAGAACGTCTTATTTTAGCAATGAAGGATTTGAGGGATATTGGGAATAGCGTCCTCGTTGTAGAACATGACAGAGATACGATACTATCCGCGGACCATATCATAGATTTCGGTCCAAAAGCGGGTAAACTGGGTGGAAAAATCGTTGCTACAGGGACTCCTGCCGATTTCACAGGTAAGAAACCTATCTACTTTACACATACTGTAGATGAAGATACCTCTGAAGATGATACTGATTCTGTGTCAGGTGTGCATGACAGAGGATTGACTCAAGCCTACTTATCTGACGAGATGCAAATACCTGTTCCAGCAGTTCGACGTAAAGGTTCAGGAAAATTTCTGAAATTATTTGGTGCAAGTACCAATAATCTTAAGGGAATAGACATTAGCATACCTTACGGCACACTCACTTGTGTAACGGGTGTCTCTGGCTGCGGCAAGAGTTCACTTATTGAAGGTACATTACGTCCGGCACTTGAGGAACGGAAATCCATCAGGAGTGTAGCTGCACGCAAAGACAGTTCCTCTGTCGTAGCGATTTATGATCGTGTTCAAGGTATTTCCTACATAGAACGGGTTATCCATATTGATCAAAAACCTATTGGTGAAACGCCTCGTTCTAATCCTGCGACTTACACAGATCTATTCACGAAGATAAGAGAGATGTTTGCTGAATTACCAGATGCTAAAGTGCGTGGTTTCAATCGTGGTAGGTTCAGTTTCAACTTATCGTACGGACAGTGTGAAGTCTGTGATGGTCAAAGGTATAACCGTGTCGAGATGCATTTCCTTCCTGATGTCTGGATCCCATGTGAGGATTGTAATAATACAGGCTATAACGCTGAAACGCTTGAGGTGCAATATAAGGGAAAGAACATCGCTGAAGTATTGCAGATGACCGTGCGTGAAGCACTTGAACTTTTTAGTAACATCAGTCGTATCAAGCGTCCCCTGCAGATGTTGTCGGACGTTGGTTTGGATTACATTCAATTAGGTCAAGCAGCGACTACGTTATCAGGTGGTGAAGCACAACGTGTGAAGCTTGCGAAGGAACTCGCTCGCAGACAGACTGGAACGACTCTCTATATAATGGATGAACCGACAACAGGATTGCATTTTGATGATGTGCAGAAACTGCTACAGGTGCTGAATAAACTGGTTGATGCGGGTAACACAATCGTGACAATTGAGCATAATCTTGATGTGATAAAATCCGCAGATTGGGTGATTGATTTGGGTCCTGAAGGGAGCGATGCTGGCGGTTATCTTGTAGCGATGGGGACACCTGAAGAGGTCGCTGAAGTTCAAGAATCACATACTGCAAGATTTTTACGTGAGGTGTTGTCGTAACGTTGAAACAAGCGAGTTTTTGCAATAAAATACTAGTAGAATGTCTACTCTAATTTTGCGGGGAAAGGTCGCGATTCGGAGATCGCTCCTACAGAACATACCTCTTTGTAGGAGGGAACTCCGATTCCCGACTATTTGGATCTACTAAAAATAAGGTTAGACAGTCTACTAGCCTTTCTGTCTAACGAAATCCGATTTCTGTCCTATACCAGTTTGTACCTTTGTCCGGGTCACGAAATGGTATGTTTCTTCCCAATAGCTGCTTGAGCACATCGCTTTCACCTGCCAGTTCTTCATCTGTCAATTGACGTGGCATGTCTTCCTGCGGATAGATGACCGAACGATTATACATGCCGAGCAATCCGACCCGTGCGCTATCTGTTGTATTCGGAAGGCATTGATGCCAGATAGCACCGTTTGTGAATAGTATGGACCCTTTTGGTGCAACAGCAACATGCATCTCACATTTTTCTGCTTCTCCCAGTTCAGGACGTCGTAATGTCTTATGTGATTCAGGAATACATGCGGTTGCCCCGTTCTCATCGGTGAAGTTATCCAACATCCAGACTGTCTGTCCTGTTATAGAACCTGACGGATAAGGTGTTTGCATTGCCCAATAAGGATAGTCGATATGCCATCCTCCTGCTGAAGCACCAGGTCCAACGATATTTGCCGTGAATGTGGATGCGATCATATCCTCTCCGAGCATCCTTTTCCAGACCGCGACAACTGTGGGGTGTTGTATCAGTTTACGGAAAATTGGAGATTTGCCGACAATTGCCCATACCCGTCTGATTTTTCCGTTACCGTAGCTGTGGTCAAGACCGTTTGCGATGTCTTCTTCAACCAGTTGCATGATGGTTTCACGTGCTTCGTCAGCTTCCTCTGCTGTGATGACATTCTCAATTATATGGAATCCGATTTCCCGCAGATCATGTTCAACAAGATCAAGTCTTTCTGAATTTAGTGCTGATTTTATTAGCATTTCACTTCCTCAATAATTGACCGAGCAAGTGCCCAGTCTAATCGACGGCGATAGCAGCCATCTCGTCGTATACTTTTAAATGCTGTTAAGAATACATCATGTGTGTTCTCTCTGATTCTTCCTAAATTTATATTAAGATCATCAATGTCTACCTCCCAAGGTACACCAATTTTCGTTATTGAACGACAATGTGTCCGTACTTTGTAATCACCTAATTCTGCTGGTGAACAGAAACGAATTGAGGCAGAAACGGTGTTATCTATTGCTATGAGTCCAAGATTCCCATTTGGGTCATTAAACACTATATCACGGTTCCGAGATGGTGTTGGAAGGTACTTTTGAAGGTCTCCAAGAGTTCCAAGTAATCGGTTATTTCGCCATACACGAACATCTACGGATAAATCTGGAGCAAAAAGTGCTAAACCGACTGGATGTTCAGTGTCATCAAACATGTAATTTGTTATTCTGTTTTTATTATCTTGTGCTGTTCCACTTGAAGTATCGGGAACTAATGAGATAAAATCACAAAGTCGTTTCAGGAACAATCCACTTCTAATAAATGCCTCTGGGATAATAGCAGCAACCCAATCACAATTGGACAGACATTTCTCAAGTGCAAATTTGTAAAGATCATCGTAATCCGTTTCTTTAGGAAAAGGCAGACCACGACGTGTTGCTGAATTGCGTGCAAGCCATGGAGGATTAGTGATACAAACTTTGAATCCTTCTGGAAAATCGGAGAGGGTGTCCCGTTCCTGGACACCTTTAGCTCCAGGTTCTATATCGTAAAATCCCCATTTATTGCAATGCAAATGTGCCGATTCAATTAACTGTGGAATGTCCTTAGCACCGGCAAAGGGTTCTAACACATTTTGTTGTTGAAAGTTTAGGGTATCCGCCCAGTTTAGAAAAGGTGTTAATTTAAATGGATTCCCACGTGTGTAGTAACGACCATTAGCTCGTTTCTGATCCATGTGTTACCTTCGGTAGTAATTATGTTGTGTAAGATTCCATTAACGAATTATCTTTACATTTATTACAGGACTGTCTTGTGTAAATGCTTGACCGTTGATTATGGCTGTTGCGCGGAATCTGACCTGATATGTTTTGGCTTCAAGAGAACCCAATGCCTTCAGGTCTACCGTAACGTCAGTCTCATTGATGGGTATCGTTGCATCAGGAATAGTAATGCCTTCAGGTACCGTTATCGGTTTAATCGTAACAGTATCCGTAAAACTCCCCCGACGAACAATACTCATTGTAAGTTTTGCTGATTTGGTTGTTGAATCAGCGTTTTCTGTATCTACAGATTCAGCCTGTTCCGTTGGCGGCGGATTTGAGACTGCAACCGTTGCGGTGTCCTCTGTTGCTACTTCTTCATTCTCATCAGCCTTCGGAAACACGATACTGAATCGGAGCGGTTCAATTGTAACGATGAAGGGTGCTTCAACGACTGTTAGCGGTATTGCAGGAGAAGATTCAGTATAGTTTTCTCTATTGACATTTGCCGATCCACTAACTGAGACATAACTTGTCCCTGGTGTCGGAACAACCGAGAACTGTTCCCGACGTTCTACAGTACCTGCGCGGAGTGAAATCACGGTGCTATTTTGTCCAGCAGGTATAGTTGCTTTTCCACCTGAAATTCGTGCTGGCACGCCTTGAACAGCAAGTCCGATAGGACCGTTATAGCCACCTTGTCGGTTAGCAATTACATGAAAGTTTGTAGTTTTGTTGTGGGTAACGCTTATCTCAACATCAGCAAATGCAAGTGTGAATGGCGGTTTATCCATCACTGTAAGTAAGATCGCTTTGGGTGATGTAGCTGCTTCTATACGATTCCCTCCTATAGCACCAACACCAACGATTGTGAAAGGATGAAGACCGAGTGGCGCATCAATAGGTGCAGTGATCGTTAAGAGTGCTTGATTTTGATTAGGATACATGATCGTTGGACTTACGATGAAACCTTTTGGCAGATCAGGTGAGTAAAATCGAAGCGCGCCGTTGAACCCATCTAAACGTGCAGCAGTTACTGTCAACATGAAGGTTCCACCTCGCGCAATACGGGGATTATCTGCATTAACATTGATACGAAAATCAGGTTTTAATGGTCTAATGGTTAGTCTGTATGGATAGTCCTCGCCTCCTGCGTTGTTTAGGTCACGGATAGATAGTCCATAATTACCTGCATCTGGAAATGTGAAAGTAATTTGTGCATCCGTTCCACTTGCATCATCATTGACAGTCAAAACTTGTTCGGTCACACTCTCCGCAGTTTCTCCCTGTTTATGTGAATAGATTGTTAGGATCGGGTCCAGTTGAGACGGATATTGACGCGAATTGACACTACAAACTAATCTCGCGCCCTTCTCAACTTTGATCATATACCGATCCACATCACCAGCCTTCTGGATTTTTCCATTGACAGTGATCGGTGTTCCTATCGGATTTTCCTGCTTGAGTGCATCATTCGGTTCATTTTCGTTAGTCTCATTGAATTCGCCAATTGTAAATGGATACGGATTCGTTTCTAATCCGTTAGGTGTTTTGACTCGTAATTCTTGAATACCGAGATCAGCATTAGGGGAGATGTCAAGTTGTAATGTGTTAATTGAACCTAAATTCGCACCTGAAACAGTGACGTTATTCACGGCACCCCGTTTGCCGCCCAGTGGAAAGACGTTATGAAGATAAGGTAATTCACCGATACTTAACCGATATCTATAATTTCCTCCACCTTGAAAGCGAACATCACGAAGATTGAGCGTAAATTCACCTTCCATCTGCGTTGTGTAATCAATAAATGAGTCTAACCCGTTTCCATCCCTGCTTTTTGCGACCTCTTTACCATTTGGATCATAGAGTTCTAAGTATGTGTCTAATGGCGATCCCATGCGTTGTGCACTGATATCGCATATCAGACGCGCGCCTTTCTTCAGTCTGATTTTAAAAGAATCCAGATCATCAATAGAGGAGACAACCCCGTTGACCGTAACAGGTAATTCAAGCAAGTTTGCCTGTTCAGACACGTTGTTTGGTTCTTTTTCGTTTATTTCAGGAAGATTTCCAACTAAGAAGTTCTGTGGGTTGGACACGCCGTTTGGTGTAATTAAGCGAATCTGATGATTACCTAAAGGCGCATCAGGTGCGATCTCAAACGACAGTAGTAAGCGCGGGTCGCTTGGAACTTGACCAGAAATACCGGATCCGTCAAACCTTACAGTAGGGATAGGCGTTCTCTGCTTTATTTCTGCGTTGATACCCGCTTTGCTTAACCATATTTCTGCAGTTTCATCAATGTTCTTGCCTTCTAATACGATTTCGATAGTTTGTCCGCGTTGTGCTGCTGTTGGTGATATACTTGTTAATTGAGGTGCCACCTGTGCATGAACTATACCAGCTGCAGTAAAAAGGATTACGAAGAACTGAAACAGGATTATTTTACGGAATAAGTTTTGGGTTTTTGCTTGCCTGCAAAGTAATGAATCTGACATTTGTACTACCTCTAATTCAAGGTCCTAATGGATTGAAACGTAGTTAACATAAGATGAAGATTGAGATTTAATTTGGGGTAACACGCGGTCTGGGAAACCCAACCCCTACGATCGTTATGATGGATTGGATTACCTAAGTATTCTTTTAATCTTCATGATCTGCTAAATGGATGTGATCCATCGTCTAATTTAAATTTTGATAGCCTGCACGTAAACTGATGAATGTTCATGTGCAGGCTATCAAACCGTAGCATATTTAGAATATACCTGTAATGACTTCACCCTTCACTAATTCTCTGGGTTGGTCTAAGTGGTTCATGACAATTGTGTGTGGATCGATACCGAGTGTATGGTAGATGGTCGCGAGTATATCTCGTGGATGCACCGGTTTTTCAAGTGGCGTTGATCCTGTGGCATCTGACTTGCCGTAGACCTGACCCCCTTTGACACCTGCACCAGCGATGAGACCGGTGTAACAATAGGGCCAATGATCGCGTCCATCGGGTGCGTTACCATTACCTGAAGTACTAACACCCATTCTTGGGGAACGTCCAAACTCTCCGATAGCGAGCACCAATGTATTCTCTAACATACCACGTTGATCCAAATCTTCAAGGAGTGAAGAAACAGCACTGTCTAACTTCGGACAGTGTAAGTTCTTCAAGGGTCCAAAGTTTGCTGCGTGTGTATCCCACGCTGTTTGATTCGGATTGCCGTTTGCGACAGAGGGCCAATTTACCTGAACGAATCGTGTTCCCGCTTCAACTAAACGTCTGGCAAGTAGGACACTTTGTCCGAAGGTATGTCGTCCATATTTGTCTCGCATTTCACCTGTTTCTTGTGAAAGATCAAACGCATTTCGTGCCTTCTGTGATAAGATTAGATCGTAGGCTTTCTCATAGTATTCGTTGAGTGCGTAATCATCAGCGACCTTGTCGATCTCAGGCATATTTGCGTTAATCGTTTCAAGAAGCGTTTTTCTGCGTTGTAAACGCATCGGTGGAACTTCTGGACGCAGTGTCAGGTCGTCAAGTTTGATCTCTTTATTCGGGTCTTGGAAGAGGAAATATGGGTCATACGCTCTTCCGAGGAACCCTGCATTTCCCCCTTTACCGATGATATTACTCTCCTGCATCGGTCTCGGTAGTTGGACAGCAGCGAGCATCGGTTCATCTGGGGGTCTAAACTTAGCGATATGTGCAGCTGCATTTGGATGATCAGCAGGAGATGGTGGATCAAGTTGTCCTGAGGGGGCAACCTTATCAGGAGTTTCACCTGTAACCATCTGATACATCGCTGCGGTGTGATTGAAAAGTCCTGCGGGTGTGTAACTTACGGATCGAATGAGACATGCCTTATCCATCTGCTTCGCAAGTTTGGGCATCGTCTCTGACAATTGAATCCCTGGGACATTTGTTGGAATAGGATTGAATTCACCCCGTATATTTGATGGTGCATCCGGTTTTGGATCCCAGATATCAATGTGACTCGGACCGCCTTGCAGGAACAACAGGATGACAGAATTTGCTTTTCCCCAACCGTTGAGCGGCACAGCAGGTGCGACTGCGGTACTCGCCTTTGCTTGTAGTGACAATACTTGTGGCAAACTAATCCCCAGCATCGCCGCGCCACCCACACGTAGAAATTCCCTGCGTGAGAACCCATCACATAGTCTTCCGGGAGCTTGTGGTAACGAAATCATCAATTTTTTCCTCCATTGTATTTATGCCTAACTTCTATCTTACAAATACTTTCTAATAAATAAAGGCACAAAACGCTTTTGGCCAACATCTTAATTTAGCGGTTAAATAAGAATGCAGGACTGTTTATCAACGCCCACATTAAGTCTTGTACACCTTCCTCTTTAGATTCGGCATTCGCAAAATGTTCAACTGCAGTCGTATATTCGTTATCTTGTGGTAACCGAGCAAGTGTTGCAAGATATAACTCTTCAACGATATATCTATCGTCTTTATTCTCTTTGAGTAGTTTTGCAATGCGTCCATTCGGATCAATAACTGCATTGGCAACTGTCGGACCGTTTATCAGATTCATAGCATGTGCCAGACTAACTTCCGAGGTGCGTTCACATTCACAGGAACTTTCCCGTTCAGGACGACCGAATAATTTCAAGAATCCATCATCCTTTACTCTACTGTCTGGTAATTGCACAGCACGAAGGTCTTTTGGCACACCTTCAAACTTCGGTTGGCTTCCCGTAGCAATGCCGATTGCATCTAACAACTGTTCTGCCGTTAGACGTCGCGCGATTGTATGTGAGAAGTTGATAGTATCCTCTTTGTTCCACTTGTTTGTCCTGATGCTCTGTTGATAGGTTCGAGAACGCGCGATAGTCTTCATGATATGTTTCATGTCAAAACCGCTTTCTACGAAATCCTTTGTCAATGCATCAAGCAGCTCCGGATTACTGGGTGGGTTGCTTGATCGGATATCATCGACCGGTTCAATGATACCACGTCCCATAAAGTAACTCCAAATTCTATTTGCCCCTGCTTTTGCAAACATCGGGTTTTCAGCAGAGGTTAACCATTCTGCTAAGGCATCTCGTTTGTCAGCTGCATCGTTTCTTGTAGCACCGAATGGCACTGAAGCTTCAACGACTGCTAATGTCCTTGGATGTTTTACAGGTGTAGGGTTAAAACTTGCATAGACGACCTCTTCACCGGGTAATCGTCCGTTCTTTAGTCTAACATTAGAGAAAAACGCTCCAAGTTGATAGTATTGGTTCTGTGTCCATACCTCAAACGGATGATCATGACATTTATTGCACGAGAACCGGACACCTAAGAAGAGTTGAGTCGTGTTTTCTACTGCTGCAGTATATTCACGTGAAACGCGGAAATAATTCGCTGCAGGATTCGCGTAAGCACTCCCTGAAGCGGTAATTAGGTTATGCACAAATTTGTCATAAGGACGGTTTTGTGCAATGGACTCATGTATCCACTCTTTGAATAACCACATACCGCGTTCACCGAGGAATTTTCTGTTAGATTGCAACAGATCTCCCCATTTGCTGGTCCAATGGTCAACATATTCTGTTGAATTAACTAATACGTCAATCAACTTCTCACGTTTCACTTTAGATGCTGTTTCATCCATAAGGAAACTGCGTACCTGTTCAGGTGTAGGCGGAAGTCCAGTCATATCAAAGTAAATGCGTCGTACAAACTCTTCATCCGTACTTAATTCTGAAGGAAGGATTTTCAACCTTTTAAGTTTATTATGGACGTGCGTATCAATGTAGTTGTATTCAGGCGTTTCAACCCATTCGTAACCGCTACGGTCACCCATGACGATTATACCGTTCGTGCTATACGCGCCTTCATAACGTGTCAGTATAGCAGTTTCACCTCGTCGTTCTGCCGTAACAACGCCATCGTCTGTAACCTTAGCAACTTCATTAACACTGCTCGTGAATTTTGCTTCACGTGTTACGTCACGGGTTGTGCCATCAGGATAATGCGCGATAACGATTAATTGTTGCATTGATCCTGGCATTGACAGTTCAGCAGAATCAGGAAAAACTTCCAACCTTTCTACACGTTGTGTTTTGCCGACATCAGAAACAACACCTTCACTGATCCACTGATGTATAAGATGATAATCACGCGAATCTGGTACGATCACCTGTCCACCTTTGTGTGGCACTTCAGATGTAGGTTTCAGTAGCATAAGGCTCTGTTCCGGAAACGCTCTATTAAAACGTCGACCTGAAATATCCTCAATCAGCAGTTCGTAATCAAACTCAGGATCATAGCCGCGTAGTGAGAGTTTGAAACCGTTCTTGCCTTTTGCGCCGCCATGACATGTTCCATTGTTACAACCTGCATGACTCAGAACAGGCATTACATCTCGGACAAAACTCACGGGAGGTGCGTCTATGCTCTTGACGTTAATTGGCACGTCAATTTCAACGTTCTTTACTGTAACTTTTATATTTGTTGGACCAACAGCATTAGGGAAAATGTAACCATCATCAAGTACTTTCACACCAACTGATGTCGGTTTGAGAACTGCCCAAGATGTTACATCAATCCAATCTCCATCTTTCGTTTGTCCTGCAACGAGTACACGTCTACCATCGCGAGCATGTTCCAAAGTTAGGGACTCAGGAATAGTTTTTAGGTTTGTTATTTCAGGAATCTCTACACTTAATTCACTCTCTTCCATCTGACTCCAGACAGAAGGTTGGCATATCAAACAGCAAGAGAATGCTATAAGAAGTGTAAGAACTATATTATGGCTGGGTTTCACGTTTACCTCCAAATTTGGTATGAAACTTAGACTAAGCGGAATTATCCGCACAATATACCATTAACTGTCTCTTGTTTCAATTCCTCCTATTTTTCAAATATCCCCATCTGACTGACAATTTACCTGCAGGTGAGACATCTGAGAATTCGGATTCGCTTGCTAACCAATTAATTACGTTTTCTGTAAGCTGTTCTAACTGCTCTATACTCTCGTTGTTCTTATGATAGTTTGGGAGACGCCAGTTCATATTGAAAACTTTACCGTTATCAACTTTCCAATAGCCGAATGCAGCGATTGCATCTGCATAGTTGTTCGTTTTCTCCCATGCATGTGCCAGTGTGGTAAAGTTCTTCCAGATTTTGTTATAGTAGTCACCACTTAATGGAAATCCTGTTGAATTGACCTGTACCCAATCGTCAACTTTAGGTGCATCACCGTCGGCATTTTTTAGTCCTTCAACCAGGCCTAAGTCAAGTGTTTCTTTAAGGACAATTATGCCAACGTTGCTACCATCATTTTCGACTGGTCCAAACGCTCGGGGTGGTGCATCTTCAAGCCCCATCGGTGTTGCGTAGCTGAAGGCTTTACCTGTCAAGAGGACAGCACCGCCGCTTTCGGCATAGTCAATAAATGCATCCAATTCTGCATTTGACAGATCACCAGGGTCAGAATCTCCATCGTGCCACCAGACAACACCGAAATTCTTGAAGCGTGCAGTGTTAATATCACTTTTTGCTAATTGCGTTGTCTTGAATGTTTTTTTTGCAAATTCCAATGCTGGTGCAGTAAATGCGCCATTGTCACCAAGATGCAGAAAACCGACTTCAAAAGCAATCGCTGAATTTAAACCACAAATTAGTAGAAAAATCAAGCAAATTGTAGTTTTACGATACATATTTTCACCACATCCATTATCTGTATTTGAGATTAGAATATCACATTTCTCCGTATATTCCAACGTTTTTCTTTAGACGTTTGTCTTTAGAAAACTTCATCACATTGGACCTACGCGTTCAGGTCCTCTATCCATAGCAAACATAGATGCATCAAAACTATCTTTCAATAGATGCATTTTAACTTCCTGCATTTCCTGAGCATGCCATAGGTTATTGAATTCATTTGGATCGTCCTCTAAATCGTAAAGTTCTCCCTCATTGTGTCCGTGATAAACTACTAATTTATAACGTTTATCTCTATACATTGTTGCGAACGAATGGTCTCGCATAGCAAGTGCATCGTAATACTCACACCGAACGAAGTCTCTATGATGACTTGATTCTGTTTCTCCACGCAAGATTGGTAGTAAAGACTTGCCATGCATGTCATCAGGTATTGTTAAACCTGTTAATGCCAGTAGAGTCGGTACTATGTCAACAAGTTCAACAAGTGCTTCGCTCTTAACACCGTTCGCAAAATGATCTTGAAATGAGAATATTAAAGGAATTCTGACCAATCCTTCGTAGAATCGACAGCCCTTCTGAATCAGTCCGTGATCCCCTAACATTTCCCCGTGATCACTGGTGAAAATGATGACCGTATTCTCTCGTTGTTCCGTTTCGTCTAAAACATCCAGTAACCGTCCTAACTGGTCATCTATCAACTTAATCATTGCATAATATGCAGCACTGAGGGTTTTAGCATTCCTTGAACCGACACTATTGTTAAACTGATTTCCTGGTGACCTTGGCAGAATAGGATTACGAATATCAAGCTCATCAGGTACACTAACTTTTGACTGAAAATCAATTTGTTGGAGTCTTTGCTGTTGTTCTAAATCACTCTCCTTGAAAAGGGGTTCCGGCATATCAGCAGGATTGAATATATCTCTGTATTCCTGCGGAGGATTGAAAGGTGGATGTGGGTCATAAATATTAACACTCGCCAGCCAAGGACAATCACGTTGTTCGGTAATGAATTCAATCGTCTTTTCCGTACACCAAGTTGTCTGATGTAGTTCTGCAGGTACACCTTCAGGGTTCTGAGTTAACTCTCCAAGAATATATCCTTTTGAACGAACCCAGTCGGCATAGTCGTGTCCTTGCTTCCAATCATCCCTTGGGGCATGACTATATTGCCAATACCGATAACCGTCGTCCGTACGTGGTTCTATTCGGCGATATGCACTTGCCAGGTGCAGTTTACCGATTAACCCGCAATCATACCCTATGTCAGCAAGTGTTCGTGTTATCAACGGATATGTATTTGGAAAATAATCGTTCCCATTTCCATTTAGGTGAACTGCGCTCGGATACATGCCTGTGAGAAAACTTGCACGACTCGGTGTGCATATCGGACTTTGGCAATATGCATGTGTAAATGCTACACCTTCAGTAGTCAGAGTGTCTATATTGGGTGTTGACACATACGCATTACCCAATGCACCGATCGTGTCGTAACGTTGTTGGTCTGTACATATCCACAGAATATTGGGTTTTTCAACTGACATTTGTATAATAACTACTGAATTGTTGCAGTAAATCCCGCGGATTCTACGACTTTAAAAAGTTCATCGACTTTAACACTATCCTTACGTATTTTAATGACTGCTTGATTGGGTAGTGAAACTTCAGCAGAAATGACGTTTTGGTGTTTTGTAAGTGCATCCTGCACTTTTGCAACGCATAGAGCTCACGTCATACCTGAAACTGCCAGAGTGATATCTTCACTTGCGGTAGTTTCAATAGGTACCGACATGAATACTTTTATGGGTTCACCAGTTTGTGTATCAAATATACGGACTTTACCATCAAAACCACCTGCTGCAAGTTGTGTGCCTTCAGGATGAAATGCAACCGCAAAAACACTTACTGTATCTGCTTCCATCGTGACTAACTTTTTACCATCAGAGACACTGTAGATACGTACTTCACCCGCAGAACTACCGACTGCAAATCTGTTACCATCAGCTGAGAAAGTTACCGCATCAATAGAGCCTGCTTGTGCTTCATAGGCACGGATTAGGTTGAAGTCTGTGTTACCAACATCTCTACGTCTTTGACGGAACATTCTGTAAAGACGCGGAATTCTATCCTCACCTACACTGAGAACCTGATCAGCATGTGGATGTCTTGCGATAGCGTTGATCTCCCCATATCCTTTGTTACTTGAGTTAACATCGTCCACGAAAGATCCTGTATCTACCTCAACTAACTTAAGTGCGGTGTCCCGACTGCAACTGACAAAATGTGTTCCATCGGTAGAGAAAACTGTGCCAAAAACCCAGTCACCGTGATTGTCGAATTTCACAAGTTCCTTTTCATCATCAATAGATATAACGCGGACAGTCTTATCTGAGCTTCCGAATGCAACGCGTCTTGCATCTGGTGAGAAGGAGAGACCGTAGATCGTGTCATAAGTTGACCTAATCGTCTTGATCAATTTATTCGTTGTGGCATCCCATAGTTGTACTTCTCCGAATTGAGCAGGTGAACCCCCCGCGACACCTATTGTCTTGCCATCAGGTGTATAGACAATTGATTGTATCCTACGTGCTTTACCAACTAATCGTGCTTTGATCTCATAATTCTCAGTATCATAGAGTAGTATTTCCCGTACACCTGATACAGCAAGAATGTTTCCATCTGGAGAAAAGGTCATTGCGGAAATAACAGGTGGAACAGTATATACCGGTATTTCTTCATCCGTTTGGTCAGCATCTGTTGGTGTGTCATCCTTCGCGCCCTCAAGTATCCATTTTCTGAACAGTGCTACTTCTTCATCCGTGAGGGGTTCTTGGTTCTGGGGCATCGCCGGTGGATCCCCAGTGATAAGTTCAATGATGAGACTATCATCAGGTTTATTGGGAATAATCGCTTCTCCACCCATCCCACCGCGTTTCAACTCGGCGTAAGATGTGACAATAAAGTCTGCATTTGGATCCCCAGGATGATGACATCCTTGACAACTTCTTTTAAGGATTGGCACAATCTGCTTGTAATAACTGACAGGTTCCTCTTTTTCATGACCATCTGCACTTAATTCTGGTACCCTGACAGAACCACTGAGTAGAATAAATAATATTGTTATAACAAAGACTAACCCTGATTTTTTCATTTTATTCTCTATACCTCGTTTATTTCTTCTAATGCAATACGAATCAGACCAGAAACTCTCAAAATGAAAATTAAGTTTTTAATTGGGTAATACGCGGGCGGGGAAACCCCGCCCCTACGGAACCTTACTCCTATGATGAGTCTTATCAATAGAATTACCTGATTATTGATTTAATCTTTATACTGAGTGTATTTTATCATATTTGAGGTTAATTGTATAACAAATCATGTCTTTTTTCAAACAAAAAAGATATGAAGTGTGTAAAGTATTCTTGGTAGGTATGGTTTCCTGATTGCACCTTATTGGTGAATTGGACTTCAAACGTCACGCTTAACATCAATCCAACTCTTTAGTCTACCAGACTTTATATCGTCTTCAGCTTGTTCTATATCCTTAGCAATTTCAGGATCACTTATTAGTTCATAAGTTGCTTCCCATGCTTCTTTATCGTAGAGATAATTCAGATAATCAATAACGGCTTTGAGTTTTTCGGTAGGAAGCTGCTCTATTAACGTCATCGCTTGCTGTTGCAGGTTTGCTTTTGGCATTTTTATCTTCCTCTTTTCGTTTTATTTTTTAGCTTGATTTTAGTAGACATCGCAAGTGTATGATCAAAACACCAATTCATTTAAAGTGATCTGACGTTGGAACTCCTCTTACTGGACTGCCAATTCCTACATTGTAGTTTATCAGTAACATGTGGAGGATGTCAAGTAATTAATAGATCAGTTCTTCGTTGACAACGTCAACATATTAAGATAAATTGACGTTAGAAACAGTTATAGTTTATAGAAAAAAATGACACTTTTTTTGAAAGGAATAATTCAATGAAAACAAAGATTCTACGCAGCATTCAACTTTCAGTTTTAGGTGTGCTATTCTTAAGTCCATTCATCTTTATATTCTCAGATAAAACAGAATCGCAGGAAGCCACCGCAACTTACGAAATAGATGCAGTACACTCATCCGTGCTTTTCCGGGCAAAACATAAGGGAGTCGCTTACAATTACGGACGTTTTAACGACTTCTCTGGAAAAATCACTATGAATGATACGGATGTATCCAAAAGCACGGTTGAATTCGAGGTAAGAACTGGGAGTGTTGATACAGGAAACGAAAAACGTGACCAACACCTGAGAAGTCCAGATTTTTTCAATGCCAAACAATTCCCTGTAATTAGATTTAAGAGTACAAAGATCAGCGAGAAAGCAGGAAAAGAGAATGTTTTAGAAGTAACCGGCGATTTTAATCTACACGGCGTGAAAAAGTCTATCACTATAGATGTGGAGATGACCGGTGAACTGGACACACCACAAGGTGGGAAAATCATAGGTTTCCATACAACATTTAACATAAAACGCACTGAATACGGATTTAATTACGGTTTAGAAGCGGTGAATGACGACATCCAAATTACCGTGAGTGTTGAAGCAGGTAAGAAATAACTATAGTGAACTATAGAATTAATGCCAGTTAAATATGCACTGGCTCCACAACGGGCGAGGAGACCTCGTCCCTACGCTGGGTGTTCTTCGTCATCGTTGTATGGGGTGAAATGTCTCATTAATTATTAACTTTACTATAACGTTCCTAAGATGAGAAGCACATAACGCGGGGACTATAGCAATGCCTTCATTAAATCAATTAACTATCAGTTTGCTACTACCTGCTTTAGTCTTTTGCGTTATATACACCTTTGTCGCCTATTTGATGAACCGTGATTTCAATGAGAGTCTCCTAAAATGGTTAATTGCAGCAGCTCTTGGGATAGCCTACATCATTGGATACATCGGTCTGGAAGGTAAATTAACCCTTAAACCGATTGAAAGTAGACATTGGATTTTCTATCTTACAGTAGTAACCGTTGGCACAAGTGTATTGTGGCACAAATATAAAGTGTTTGGCTTGATACTTGAGGTATTGTTGTCAATCCTTGTGCCACGTATACTGCTTATATCATACTATGAATATTCTTGGAGCATATTTGAGGGGTTAATGTGGTGGATGGGTCTTGCCATCATCACCTTTTTATTTCTGAGAATAGTGCAACAGAGTTTTAAGACCTTACCCCAAAATGCGACTATTCCTTTTGTCTATCTCGGCATATCGGGTGGGACGGCACTGATTCTTGCGCTCTCAGGTAGCATGCTATTAGCACTCCACAGTTCAGTTTTAGTTGCACTTTTTACTGCGCTATGGATTCTTACTATCGTCTTACCAAGAATCCTAAAATCTGATGCCTCACACAACCTTACTGTTTTACTAATAGGTATAACACCTGTTCTATCAATACTTCTCGTTAGTATCTGGTTGAATGGATACTTTTATGCGGAAGTCCCATCAGTAAGTGTCCTCCTATTGGTAATTGCACCCCTATTTGCAGTAGTTACAAAAAAGAAATCTCAGTTAATCCAGATAGGATTGATTGCGGTAAGTGTCTGCATTGCGATTGGCGTTGCTGTGTTGCGATCAGGTATCTTTTAGTGATAGTCCATATTTGCGAGAATAAGGATTTTCAAAACCTTCGCCGCTGCGATAACAACCTTGACTTGAACTCGTCTACAGCGATGGTGAATCTCAGGAATGTTTAGATTGCAAAAAGAAGACGCATTCCCATACAAATAAGAATGCGTCAAAATTGAAGCAGAAAAGTTAACAAGCGTTATCTGCAATTTGGTACGGATTATACTGCGATTTTGATTCCTAAAATTTACTCCTTTAGATTGAGAAATTCATACGGATTAATTCCATCACTGGGATAGTGAAGAACCTTAACATCTTCAGGTATATCTTTTGCTGTAAGTGGTTCTCCTATGTTATACCCAATCCTCCCTCTTACATAGGGATCACCAATCATACGTGTAATATATTTTTCTGTCCCAACATCTTCCCATTCTACATAGATTGTTCCGCGTATAATAGGGTAAACTAACCCGTTATGTATAGTTGCGCCTACAATATGTGTCCCCTATTCAAATAGTTTTAGATGAACGCGAGCCATCAATTCACTTTCCTTGCTCCGTCCATCCCAATAGTCTTTACCGAAAGGGAAACCCGGAGGAAGATCGGGATATGGACCAAACCCATGAGGTGAGAGACGTTTCTTAACAGGTTCATCGTGCGAAATCGGCATCACATCTGATGGTTCTTTTACTATTTCAACGTCTTTTGCTTCATGCGTTTCCACAGAATCTATATCTTTGGATACTATATCCTGCTCAGGATTTACTACCTTATCAAGTTTCTGGATTTCTTTTTTATCAGATACATTCGCATCCAATCCCTTTTTTTCTTTCCATTTACGGGACTTTTCCTGTGCCTTAACTGCTTCTTGTTTATAAGGTAAGGTATCGTAACGATACCACCAAAAACAACCAAATGAAAACAATATCAAAAATCCAATGTACCCAAGTATCCATCTGTTAGTGAATATTATGCGTAACATACTTAAACCTCTTCAGGACTTACGCAAAAGTATAAAACAATCAGCAAGATTGAGATATATCATTAAAATACGTATAATCAGCAAGATTGAGACATATCATTAAAATACGTATAATGAAGTGTGCTACTAAAAACACCTTAACGTCTGAAAACGAACAAAGTACGTCCGTTCTGTCTATTTATGTTAAGATAGACAATATATTTTACAAAAAAAATAAAGCCTGTTTATAAGTAACTATATTATACAATATTTTCAAAAAAAAATGCAACTAAATTCTTGGTTCTACCCAAGAAATTAAAAAAACCGGAAGATTTAATATTTAATATTGCTTAAGGCATTCATACCGTTGATTTCACTGTCAATTTGCGCCCCTTATGGCACAATCTGCATGAAGATTAAAAAAATAATCAGGTAATTTTGATTACCCCCAGGCCGGTAGGTGCGATTTCCTAATCGCACCGGATCCTACGCGGAAACCTTCAATGAAGCGGGTTGGGAAAAACCCAGCAGAATACGCGTATGGTATTCTGCATTGATAAGGATATCGCACCTACCGAGTTTGGGATATTGAGAATTACCGAATTAATAACTTAATCTTCGTCCGGATTGTGCTACATAGGTAGCAACTTGGGTTAAGTAATATCCTCCAGTTATTTTTCTGTGTAACATTTTTTTCAATTTTATTTACTTTGTGGTATAATATATAAAATTATGTTTGAATGAAAGTCCATCAACTTTCACTCAACGCAACCGAAGTGCCGTCGGAGGAAATCGAAATGCAATGTATGTATCGTCATCAATCTGAGAAAGACTATTGTCTTTTCATAACACTTTTTTTTATCCTTGCAGTTTTGGTCCCTATGTTAGTCATCAGCGGGTGTGTCAAAATGGAGGCAACACGTAAAGCCGATTGGGAAACTAACTTCACTGACCTACACTTTGTAAACGCTAAAATGGGATGGCTTGTGGGACTTGGCGGCGTTATCGTTCATACTATAGATGGCGGAAAAACTTGGGTACAACAGGAAATAGAGACGACAAGCGATTTCAATGCGGTCTACTTTGCAAACGAAAAATACGGTTGGGCTGTTGGGGATGAAGGTACAATCGCAACTACAGACGACAGTGGTAGACACTGGACGATACAAGATAGCGGTAGTGTGGCAATGCTTCGTGACGTTTTCTTCAAAAACAGTAAAGAAGGATGGATTGTAGGTGAAGATGCTGATGTTCTTTACACAAAAAACGGCGGTAAACAGTGGAATCGGTATACGGGTGTAAGTGAATTTCCACTCAACGGTGTCTGGTTCGTTGATGGCGACAAAGGATGGGCAGTTGGGACCTATGATAGAATCTTCCATACGAAAACGGGGGGTGAATCTTGGCAGGAACAGAGCAATCGCTTTGAAGGTGAACGCGATAGAATGATAAATGATAACAAACATGTCTTCTTCATCAGTGACAATGAGGGATGGATAGCAGGCAGTGATGGCTCAATCTTCCATACAACCACCAGCGGGGCAAAATGGGATAGACAGGACAGTCATATACCCTTAATCAATGGACACGTACGTGATACTATCAATAGTCTACATTTCTCTGATGAGAACTACGGTATTGCAGTTGCTGATGTCGGTTTTATTACCCGGACAGAAGATGGTGGTAAAAACTGGCAACTTATGGAAAGTGGTACTGAAAACAATCTAACGAGTGTGCAGTTTACATCTCAGAAAGAGGCATGGGCTGTTGGCTGGTCAGGAACTATTCTACATACTACAGACGCCGGTGCAACTTGGCATAAAGTCAGCGGAACGACTGCAAATGATCTGCAAAATGTACAGTTTACTGACGCAAACCGCGCGATTGCTGTCGGTAGACGCGGCACAATGGTGATGACGAATGATGGGGGTAAGACTTGGAATGAACTTGATTCTGATATCTGGGATGGTATCTGGAATATCTATTTCGCAACAGACAAACACGGTTGGGCAGTAGGAGAACGGGGACTAATTATTCATACGAAGGATGGCGGTATAAACTGGGAGAATCAACGGGCACCCGCAGCATTTACGCTTCGCGCAGTACATTTTATATCGGAGAAGACCGGGTGGATTGTAGGAGATATCGGAACCATTCTGCACACGATTGATGGGGGAAATACTTGGCTACAACAGATTCCCATCGGGGATTTCTACTCTGTGATGCTTAAAGGGGTGTTTTTTCTCGATGAGAAGAAAGGATGGGCAATCGGTTGGCCCGGGGTATGTCTCTCAACTGAAGATGGGGGATTAACATGGCGGAAACAACAAACTGATACATTCAATGAACTCTACGGGGTATACTTTGTTGATGAAAACATAGGTTGGATCGTTGGACAATTCGGTGTAATTCTGCACACAAGAGATGGTGGCACAAACTGGAGAACACAACACAGTGCAACACAAGAAAACCTAAATAAACTCTATTTCGCTGATACACAACACGGATTAATTGTCGGAGACAATGGCGTCATGCTGACCACAATCGACGGTGGTAAAAAATGGGAACAACAGGATAGTGGAACAGAAAATGACCTATATGGATTAGCACTGTCTCCTGAAGGTGTAGTCGCTGTTGGTAAAGGTGGGATTGCGATGCGGTATTCGGTTGAGAATACACAGTTACCCGCGAAACTTCCGCCAACTGCACCAGACGAAGAAACGATCATCGTTCAAGACGATACGCCAGTAGAGAATATCGTCTACCACTGGGATATAATCCAACAAGCAACCTGGAGAACGAACTTTACGGATACACATTTTGTTGATGCTAAGAACGGGTGGACTGTTGGAACGGGTGGTGCAATTTCTTATACAACTGATGGTGGAGAAACATGGTTACCACAACACAGCGGGGTAACTGCAGACTTACGAGAAGTCGATTTTACCGACGCACAACATGGGCGTATCCTTGGTAACGGTGTCTTATTGGAAACTGAAAATGGTGGCAATTCTTGGAAAATACTTCTCGATACAACGAAACAGAATTTGCCGAGGATTAATGCCATGCATTTCATCAATAAAGATACAGGTTGGCTTGCTGCAGCAATCGGAGAAATAGTCCACACGAAAGATGGGGGTAAAACGTGGAAAGTACAGAAAACGGGTACAACCAATCAGAACATTACTGACATACATTTCATCAATAGTGAGATAGGGTGGGCAGTTGCACCACAACGTCGAGATGGCGGTTTTGTCCTGCATACCGTAGATGGCGGTAACTATTGGAAAATACAAGCAAAGACTAATCAAGCTGGGATTGCTATCCATTTTGCTGATGAAAAACAGGGATGGATTATTCTTGGTAATGGAAATTCATTGTTGACACAAGATGGCGGCGAAACATGGATTCTCCGCGCGACTACGCAAAACACAAACGGATTACGACGTATTACGTTCAATTCACATAGTTCTGCTTGGGGCATGGGTGGAGGCGGAGCCTATATCACAAGCGATCAAGGACAAAACTGGGAACGCGTCTCTGTAAGCACTGGAGAAGAAACATTAGCAGTGCAGCAGACAGTTCCAGAGACAATTGATGACCCAGATGAAGAGAATAACGAGGATGAAGATGACACTACATTTGCGGAATTATTTCAACAGCAATTTCGTCAACAGTTACAACGCCCAGGACGGATTGCACCAGAAGGTACTGTTTCATCTGATGATACACAAGAGAGTACCAATACAGCAACACAGGAAAGACGACCCCAACCTGACCAGAGAAGACGATTTGGCCGTCGACGTGGTGGGACAGTTGCGAGTGTTTATTTTCTTGACAGGATGAATGCTTGGGCAGTTGGCAGTGCTGGAAGCATCTATCACTCCTCTGATGGTGGTAAGGAGTGGCATCGTCAACTTGGTGAACAACAACGTAGCGATATCAGGGAAGTCCTATTCTATAACAACAAAGTGGGTTGGATTGCCAGCTCAGATGGAAACCTATCAGAGACAGATGACGGAGGACAGACCTGGGAAAGACTTAACATCAGAACGCGTCAACCCCTCATCGGTGTTCACTTCACAAGTCTTGAACCAAAATGGGGGTGGACAATGCGACGCGATGGCACAGTGCATTATACTACCAATGGAACCGTATGGAGTGCGGGTGAAACTCCAGAACAACCCCCATTTATTGAGGGTGACCCACCAGGCACATACTCCCTAAACGATGTTGATTTCGGTAAGTTCTCAGAAGGGTGGGCAGTTGGCAGATACGGGGATATTATACATAATAGAGATGGCGGACCAACGTGGTCACTCCAACGGACAACGACAAACGACACACTACGGAGCATTGATATGAAATTTGCCCCACTCGGATGGGCTGTCGGACAAGCTGGGACAATTCAACGTACAGTCAACGGCGGTGAGTATTGGAAAATGCATGAATCCAATACGATCTACAACCTGAATTCTGTAGATTTCGTTACAAAACGCATCGGATGGATCGTTGGTGAAGCTGGACTTGTGCTGAAAACTGAAGATGGTGGTTTCACATGGCAACCGAATATGACAGGCACCGCACAGACGTTGAATAGTATCATCGCAATTTCAGAGGAGGAACTTTTCGCTGTAGGAAACAGTGGCACGATAGTCCGTTCAGAAGATGGGGGTAAAACTTGGCAACAGGAACACACTGATATTGACAACGATCTCTACGTTATCAGTAAAGCAAAAAATGGAAATACACTGTGGGTTGTGGGACAATGGGGTGTGATTCTTCGGAGGAATTTAGATACCCGTTTGCAGGCTTCTAAATGATAATCTTTGTTGAAATTTCAAAATTAATTATATAAAATTTATTCGTAAACAACTTATAAAAAAAGACGTTAAATCCATTGTAGCAATTCTAAAACCGTAAGAATGTATAAGTGAGAGTATCCAACTATGTCTGAAGTTAATCAGTCACCAGAGTATTTAGAACGGCTTCGCCATTCCACCGCGCATATCATGGCATACGCCGTGCAGCAACTGTTCCCTAACGGAGAACACACAGTAAAATTAGCAATCGGCCCACCTATCGAAAATGAGTTCTATTACGATATGGAGGTACCACGTCCAATTACACCAGATGACTTTCCTGAAATAGAGAAGCACATGAAAGCGATGATTAAAAGCAATGTGCCTTTTGAACAGGAAACATGGACGTTTGATGCAGCACGAACATGGTTTGCCGAACGCAACCAGACATTCAAACTGGAACTGATTGATGGAATATCTGACAGAGAAGTAAGCGCATCAGATGAGGGTGTGGCTGAAGAAGGTGTTTCTATCTACCACAATGGAGATTTCACCGACCTATGCAAAGGTCCACACATAGATAAGACAGGTGAATGTCGCCACTTCAAACTATTACGTGTCTCTGGTGCATACTGGCGAGGAGATAGTAACAGAGAACAACTTCAAAGGATTTATGGAACAGCCTGGGGAACAAGAGAAGACTTAAGAACTTATTTGAGACAAAGAGAGGAGGCAGCAAAGCGCGACCATAGAAAACTCGGACGTGAATTGGAACTTTTCCAGATGCATCCAGAATCGCCAGGGAGTGTATTCTGGCTACCGAAAGGGGCATTCATATACAATCACTTATCCGAAAAGGTCCGTAAACTAAACCTCACTGAAGGGTATAATGAGGTGCGGACACCACTGATTTACGATAGCAGTCTTTGGCAAACTTCTGGACATTGGGAACACTTTAAAGAAGATATGTTCCTCATTGATAACGAAGATGGCGAACCGACAAGTGCACTCAAACCGATGAACTGTCCGGCACACATGTTGATATACAAAAGTAAACGCCACAGTTATCGGGACTTACCCTATCGCCTTCATGATCAGGGTGTGTTACATCGCAATGAAGCAACTGGAACATTAAGCGGACTATCACGTGTCCGTCAATTATGTCAGGATGATGCACACAACTTTGTCACTGAAGACCAGATCGCTGAAGAGTACGAACGCATTCTCGGGTTATTTCAACGTATCTATGGCACTTTTGATTTACCATTTCGGTGTGATTTCAGCACTCGTAATCCGGATAAATATATGGGTGACATTGAAGTTTGGAATCGCGCTGAAGACATACTTGAATCTGTCTTAAAAAACAATCAGATTGATTACACAGTTGATCCGGGTGAAGCGGCATTCTACGGACCTAAGCTCGATTTCCAAATAAGAGATTCTTTGAACCGTGATGTTCAATGTGCAACAGTTCAACTCGATTTTCAACTGCCTGAAAGATTTGAGTTGATCTATATTGCACCTGATGGGTCTGAAAAAAGACCTGTCGTAATCCATCGTGCAATTTGCGGTAGTTTTGAAAGATTTATAGCAATGCTGATAGAACACTATGCGGGTGCATTTCCTACGTGGCTATCACCTGTTCAATGTGTTGTCATGACGATCAGTCAAAAATTCGTTGACTATGCTACCGAAGTACAGAATTTGTTGCTTAATAATGAATGCCGTGTGGTATTAGATAATAGTGATGATAAAATAGGTGCAAAAATCCGACAAGCACGACTGCAACGGATTCCGTATATGTTAATCATCGGTGAACGTGAACGCGATAATAGAACTGTCAGCGTCAGAAGCCGTGAAGAAGGTGATATCGGTGCAATGACTCTTGACAGTTTCATTGATAAAATTAGAGATGAAATTGATATAGATTTCTAAAGTTTTATAGTTGATATAGGTGTAGAACCTTATTACAATTTCTAAAGAAGAAAATAAAGGAGTTAAACCAATGAACAAAGTACTGTCATACCTTATGTTAATCGGATTTATTGTTGTCAGTGGATGTGGTCCTACTACACAGGTTACACGTCTTGATAGCGATACAACGGTTGACTTGTCCGGTCGGTGGAATGATACAGATTCACGTATGGTTGCTGAGCAGATGATTGATAAATGTTTGACACATATTTGGATCAATAATCACAATCAGACAGAAGGTGCGAAACCTGTTGTCATTGTCGGCGGTATACGTAATAAGAGCAATGAACATATTGCAACACAGACTTTCATTAGCGATATTGAGAGGGCATTCATCAATTCTGGGAAAGTCCGTCCAGTATCAAGCAAGAGTGAACGTGATGAAATCCGTGAAGAACGCGCTGATCAGAGTGAAAATGCAGCAATTGAAACGATCAAACGCATGGGGCGCGAACTCGGTGCTGATTATATGATGACTGGCGAAATCAATACCATTGAAGACCGCGAAGGTGGACGTCAGGTTGTATTTTACCAAACCGACCTGACGTTGACGAATATTGAGAGCAATGAAAAAGTCTGGTTCGAAACATCTAAAATCAAAAAATTCATCGGAAGAAAGAAGTTCAAACTGTAGAACATAGTAGTAGGCACACTCCGTGTGCCGTAAACCGATACATAGTAGTAGGCACACTCCGTGTGCCATAAACCGAGATCCGTAAACTCAATGAACGTGAGATTAACGGCACACGGAGAGTGCCTACTACTTTAATTGAATACTATTTGCTTATGACTAAAATTATACCTTTTCTGCTTATTGTGCCAATCCTGTTCGGGTGTGCTGCATATAATTTTGAAACAGTTGAAATGAACCTGAATACCGGCAAGTCCCAAGAAGCTTATAATTATCTCAAGAAGAATGAACCTAAGAAACCCGATATACCTCATAAGTTTGAATTGGGATTGATCGCACACTATGCCGACCTGTTCCCAGAAAGTAGCAAAGCATTTGAACAGGCAGAGATGATAGCTGAGGACCGCTTTACAAAGAGCTTAACGAAAGAAGGACTTTCGCTTTTTACGACAGATAAGCTGCGACCCTATACAGGCACAAAATATGAGCGACTCATCGCACATTACTATCACGCCTTAAACTACATTTATCAGGACAAGCTTGAAGATGCACTCGTAGAATGTCGTAGAGCAACAAATCTTATCAACTATTTTAAAGATTCGTCTGATGATTACGACTTCTTTGGTACAGGATTCATCGCCTATTTTTCAGCTATCATCTTTGAAACTGCGGGTGAATTCAACGACGCATTCATCTCCTATAGACAAGCTGAACAATACTACAAAAGCGCAGCAGAGAGAACGGGTATACTAATACCTGAAGATGTTGGACATTCACTTGTCCGGATGGCTCGGAAACTGCGTTTTACGGATGAATATGAATTCTACAAGCGAGTATATGGTGACCCACCTGCACAGCAAGATAACCATGGTGAATTGATTCTCTTCTATGAAACAGGATATGTTCCAAAGAAAAAACAACAATCCTTAACATTCCCCATTCTCAAAACCGATAAGTTTGGGGAGGGTGATGATGAAGAGACAATCACTTTTGCGCGTACATTGCGAACACGTGAAGGATTGGTCGTTGAAGAAATAAAGCTTGAATACCTATTGCGAATCGCAGTCCCGACAATTCGTTCAAAACGTCCCTATCTACAGGGAATCCAGGTCTCTGTTGAGGATAAGACTGCCGATGGTGTCTTAGTTGAGGACATTGAGAGGAATGCAATAGAGACATTTCTTGATGAAAGACCCGTAATATTACTGCGAACTCTGATACGTGGTCTGCTAAAATACTTGACATTTAAACAAGCCGATAAGAAGAACCCAATTGTAGGATCCCTCGTGAATCTCGCCGGCGCGATTACAGAAAGTGCTGATACACGTTCGTGGAAGTCGCTCCCCAATCAGATCTATATGGTACGGGTGCAACTCCCTGAAGGTACACACCGACTTAGACTATCATTTCTCAATTCTGATGGACAATTCGGTAAAAATAGACCCGTAAACGATGTCGTCATTAAGGCAAATCAGATATCCCTACTAAATTTCCGGACTTACGAATAAGAAAACAGATGAGTCTGGTGAGAAACAAGACATGCAACGTATCTACCTTGATTACAATGCTACAACGCCTCTCAGACCGGAAGTCAGAGACGCAATGATGCCATATCTGACAGAGGCATTCGGTAATGGCTCCAGCATCCACGCGTATGGTCGTGAAGCACGTAACGCAATTGATACTGCAAGAGAACAGGTCGCAGAACTCATCGGAGCAAAAAGTCCAAGCGAAATTGTGTTCACTGGCAGCGGAACTGAAGCAGATAATCATGCGATCAAAGGACTAACCGAACTTCAGAAAAGTCGGGGTGAGGGAAACCACATCATCACTTCATCCGTTGAACACCACGCAGTATTACATACATGTCAATATCTGGAACAACGCGGTTATGAAGTTACCTATCTACCAGTAGACAGATACGGTCGTATCCGGACTGAGCAGCTGCGTTCTGCTATTCGCGAAACCACAAGCCTCATCACCATCATGCATGTCAACAATGAAAACGGCACCATACAACCGTTAGAGGAAATATGTGAGATTGCACAGGAACACGAGATACCTGTTCACACGGATGCTATTCAATCTGTAGGAAAATTAGATGTCAATGCTCAAGAACTTGGCGTAAATCTACTTTCACTATCTGGACACAAGATTTATGCACCAAAAGGCATAGGGGTCTTATATATACGTAGGGGAAGTCGTCTGGCAAACCTTGTTCATGGCGGCTCCCATGAACGTAATAGACGTGCTGGATCAGAAAATGTTCCCGCGATAGTTGGTCTGGGTATCGCCGCGGAACTTGCTAAACAGGATCGTGAAACGTATTTACAACATCTGACAAAACTAACCAATAGGTTACGTGAAGGACTCAATGCAAACATTGAAAGACTCCACTATAACGGTCACCCAGACTACTGTGCTCCCGGTACTTTAAATGTTTCCTTTGAGTCTGTTGAAGGTGAAAGCCTAATCTTGCGTTTAGATATGGAGGGTATCTGTGTCTCCACAGGTTCTGCTTGTACATCAGGTTCAATGGAACCGTCTCATGTGCTTGCAGCACTTGGTCTTCCGCCACGATTAGCACAAGGAACAGTCCGTTTCTCACTCGGCAGAAACACGACAGAAGCAGAGATAGATACAGTGATCGAAAAACTACCGAAAGTAATTAAGCAGATGCGTGCACTCTATAGAGGTTAGATAATCACAATCTGTTGCTTTATTCTAACTCCATAGCCGATCATGAGAACGTTCAGCATCCCATTCAGTTGTCGGCATGAAATACCCCGTTTCACCCGAATGTAAATGCTCTCTAATGACTTCCTCGTCCAGGTCAATTCCTAATCCCGGTGTTTCAGGCACAGCAATATATCCATCTTGGATAATAGGATTTGGCAAACCTGTTACCATGTCATCCCACCAAGGATTATCTACAGAATGATTCTCTAAAACCAGAAAGTTAGATGTTGCTGCTGCACAGTGAACGCTCGCCATAGCGCAAACGGGTGTACCTGCCATGTGAAGGGCCATTGCAATACCGTGTTCCTCTGCTAAATCCCCAATTTTCTTCGTCTCCAAAATACCACCTGAAGTTGCTATATCTGGATGACATATTGCTATTGCTCTGTTTTCAAACAGAGGTACGAAATCCTCTTTGCAATAAATGTCCTCACCCGTACAGATAGGTGTAGCACATGAATTTGAAAGACGCACATACTGATCGGTATACTGCCACGGCACCATATCCTCTAACCATGCAAGGTTATACTTTTCCAATGCACCTGCAAGTCGAATACAATCCTCTATACCAATATGACCGAAGTGATCCACTGCCAAAGGTATCTCATACCCGATTATGTTTCTGACAGTTTCAACATATTCACATAGTATACCTATCCCTTTTTCTGTCAATCGGATACCTGTAAACGGGTGCATTATATTGTGTGTATTTAGACTGCCTTCAGGAGCAGAGATAGTGCCTTCTACCCCACGAAGCAATCCTACACCTACATCCATCTTGAGGAAAGTAAACCCTCTGTCTATCCGTGCCTGAAGCTTACGACCCATTTCTTCTGCATCTTTGATGGATGGTGTATCACTATAGCAACGGATTTTGTCTCTGAATTTTCCGCCAGCAAGTTGATAGCATGGAACGCCGTAAGCCTTTCCTGCTAAATCCATCAATGCCATTTCAATGCCGCTTATGCCACCACCTTGTCTCCCGTGATGTCCAAACTGTTTTATCTTACGAAAGACTTTGTCAACATTACACGGGTTCTCACCGATAAGACGAGATTTGAGCATCAGCGCATAAGTTGGACTCCCACCATCACGTACCTCGCCCAGTCCATATATATCCTGATTCGTATACAGTTTAAGGATAGGTCCACCAACTTGGGTCCGAACAATACGCATGTCGGTAATTTTTAGTTCAGTAGGACGAGAAGCGGTTCTCACATTTGATAAAATGCTTTCTGTTTCCATTTAATATCCTGAAGGTTTAATCAGTTTCAAAACGTTATCTAATAGCGATAAGTGCAAATTCACGCGGTTATGAATATTCCAGTTAGTTGGTGTTTCAAAGATGAACACATGGGGACTGTGGTAAAACAGGAGATGAGGCGTTAACCCCTGTGTCCCCCAAGACTCCTGAACTTTGTAGACACCTTCAGAGAATTGACTTGAATCGTCTTCCGGTTCTTCATTTGCGATAGGACCGATGTGTTGGACAGCCTTAACGAGCTTTGGACCGAGATACTGTTCATCTTGATTTCCTTCATATAGGTAAAATCCATTTGCATCATAATCTTCATGAAAGTCTATGGCTAACGAAAAATGCTTATGTTCTAATGCACTCTTAATAATGTTAGATTCTTGGATAATGTCATCTTCAAATGAGCGATTTATATCAATACCTTCGCGATTTTCACGGGTGTTATGAATATACCCATAAGGGTTCATACAAGGAATTACGACAAAACTAAAATTCTGAAGCAGCGAACTGTTGTCTCGTTCTAAGAACTGTAATGCAGCTTCTACTCCCGCCGGTTCATCTCCATGTAATCCAGCAGTGATTAAAATACTCTGATGTGAATCTGAAAATGAATTAATTCGGACTTGAAAAATAGGATAATCGTGTACTCTTCCAATTTCGATTAATGGTAAATCTATTGCCATCAATCTCTGAATAATTTCTGAATAATCTCGCAATATGTTTCCTTCTCCAACTGACATCATAACGATACTATCATTGAGATATTTTCCAGTTAGCAAAATCCTTCTCAATTTCTTCAGACCATTTACGATCAATTTCTCCAGGTGTATAAATACCTTCGCGAAGTCTCTGGTGACCAAACCGATCACGTAGTTGTACCTCTTCGCCTCTTTCAACGACTTGCTGCGCAAAATGTGGCGGAATAAAGATCACCCCTCCGCGTCTTCCTAAAACAACATCACCCGGCAAAACTGTTGCTTCACCGATGCGGGTAGGAATATTGATACCCGTAAGCGTAACATTCGCTATGCCGGTTGGATCAACACCTCTAACAAACGTAGCAAAGTCAGGTAATTCATAGATACCATCCAAGTCCCGGATTCCACCATCAATAACCATCCCTGTTCCAGTCTTTGCGTAGATAGAATTTCCTAAATTGTCTCCAGCAAATGTACCATCTTTTACTTTTCCGAATAGGTCCACGACAATGACATCATCCTGAACAAGGGTATCAATGACCCATGAGTTTTGACCACCGACGCGGCCATCCTTCTCACCTTGTGCAGATACAGAATCGTTTAGATCAGGACGAACGGGTACAAACGCACACGTTACGGCTCTACCCACCAAGACTCTGTCTGGATGTAAATTCATCCAATCCCCAGCAAACTGAAACTTATAACCATTTCCATTGAGAACACCCCATGCCTGTTCAATACTGATTGTCTTCATCCGACGTAGTATGTCATCTGATACGCGCGGGCGTCCATCAGGAAACCGTTCGCCTTCCCATTTGTGCGTAATAGCGAGAATGTTCTCTTTATTAATCAAATACACGTTTTTCCTTTCAATTACAACAAAGGAGATCTATAGTCCAGCATTACGCCATACTTGATTTAGGGATTCAGCGGTAACTTTCGCAGCTTCTTCGGGTTCCATTGCGTTGACTGTCTTGCTAAACGGTTCTGGGGTCACTGGACCATCGTAACCAATATCAGAGAGTATCTGCATCAATTCAGTTAGCGGGATGACTCCGGTTTCTGCTGGCAGACAGCGTATGTTATCAATCTGTTCATACGGATCAATACCTGCAGGTGCATCGTTGATGTGGACATACACAACATCATCTGCTGAGAGTTTTCTTACGTCATCAATTGCGGAACGACACGTGTACCAATGCCATGTATCAAAAAGCAAACCGACGTTTCCCGTGCCTATTGTAGCTGCAAGACCTAACATCGCATCCATAGAATAAGCGAATAGATGTTTTGCCGACTTGCGACTCGTTGCCGGTCCGATAAATTCAAGTCCGATAGCATGCCCGTGCGTCTTCAGGATTTCAGCAACAGACCTGAGTCGTTTTACAGAGAAATCCCAATTCTCCTGAAATGTCATATCATTTGAGGCAGGACCGACAACAGTCGTTGAGCGGAAACAACCGAGTTCTGCAGCCAATTCAGCACGCGCGGGTAGTTGCGCTAAACCTGCATAAAAATCTGAATCCGATCCGCGCCAGTTAACACCGAAACCCCATCCACCCATTTTGATGCCTGCATCATTCCAAAGGTCTTTAACATACTGAACAGAGTGTTCCTCAGCGAGTTGGTGTGCCTCACCTATATTTAAGTCAAGTCCTTCAAATCCAGCATTTTTGGCTAATGCTAAGCCTTCCTTCATATTAGCTCGTATACCAATAGCACCCGTACTTAGGTTCTTAAACATAATTCCTCACTCTCTTTTTTGCGTTTTTTTGAAATCATTTCAATAATGTGTTATTCACTTCTCACCACGCACAACTTTTGCAGCGACTGCCCAGGGATACTCGTTGTCTTCAGCTTTGGCATCGCGATATGTGGGAATCCACACCCAACGTTCCTCACCTGAGATGTTCGGATAGCTTGCGTGCAAGGTAAGATCGTGGAAAAAGACAGCACCACCTGCCTCCAGTTCGGCAGTAATAGCAAGACTCTCATCAACGGCATCTGGATGCAGACGATTTCCGAATCCGTGTCCATCACTTGCGTCACCATCGTGAACGATCGCGGATTTATGAGAACCTGGGAATAACTTCAGACAACCGTTCTTGACAGTTGCATCATCAAGTGCAACCCAGATCGAATACTTATGTGCACCATGCCAATAATGCCAGTCCTGATGCCACGGACTTGCAAATGTCGTAGAATCGCTCTTGAATACAACCTTATCACTCAAGAATTCTATGTTTGGGGCAAGTATCCTTTCCAATATATCAAGAATCCGTTCATCACAGACGGCATTTTGGAAGACAGGACTACGGGTCGCTAAACCGACATGTACACCGTTTCCAGCAACATGACCGGTCTCTTCCTTGACTGCTTTCAAGATCTCAATACTCTCCATCTTAAGTGCTTGAACTTCGTTTCGAGTAAAGAGATTCGGCACAATTGCAAATCCTGTCTGAGAAAAATCTTCCTGTAACGATGATAAATCAATACGCATAGTTATCCTGCCTTTATCTCTACTTCTCTTCCAGTCTCACCACTTTTTAATAGTCCCTCCATCATCTGTTGGACAATCAACCCGTGACGGAGTGGTGCTTTACATTCAACGTCATCTAAAATACATTCAATGAAGTGATCCGCGATTGCATCCCAGGCTTCGTTATACTTGCTTTTGGGTAATTTTAGGTCAATATCTTCAAACTCACCATCTTTATCCGTTCTGTATGCCTTCAGCGGACTCAACGTTGCGCCTGCCTCTGTACCGAATAGTTCAATCTGGAATTCTCCGGGTTGATGTGAAGCCCAAAAACTCTCAACTTGCAATCCTACACCATTCTCAAACGTGATGAAGCCACCTGCATAATCATCAGAATCATATTTCGTATAGGTTGACTTCGGTGGTTTTGAACGGTTCCAATACCCAAGTCCTCGGGGTCCGAACTTTGCCCCCGCAGCACCTAATACTGCTATAGGTGTCGGCATACCCATGATCCACCAGACTGAATCAAGCACATGGACGCCCATATCGCGGAATGCCCCACCACCTTTCTGGATGAATCCGAGGTTCCAAGCAGGAATACCACTGCGACGAACACTACGTGCACGTGCATAATAGATATCGCCGAAATAATCATCTCTTGCGAGACTACCAAGGTGTTGACAGGCATGACCGAAACGCGTTGATAGCGACATCATATTGACGACACCCGCATCCTCTGCCACTTCAACCAATTCTTCTGCAGCCTGTTCAGAATCCGCTAAAGGCTTTGTTACCATGACGTGTTTACCATTCTTTACTGCTTCCAGTGCGATGGGAACATGCCATTGGTTCGGCGTCCCAACGAAAACTGCATCAATATCGCTTGCTTGACACATCTCCTTGTAATCTGTATAGAGTTTCTGTTTTCCGGGTAGATCTTTCGCAAAACCTTTCATACGGTCTTCATCAAGGTCACATAGTGCGACGACTTTACCTCTTGCATTGCGTGAAAGGGCGGAACCGTTAGGTCTTCCGATACCCATCCCAACGACTGCAACGCGTACTTGCTTCTTATCTGATGACATTATTGGCTTCTCCATAGTTAGGTTGTAAATTTCTATCAATAGGGTCTACCTAACGGGTTTAAGACTGGACTTACATCATTTTCTATCGGTTTTATTGTTCTCAGGTATGCCCATATCGCTTTTAAGTCTGCATCGGTCATCTGAGCATAATGTTTGTATGGCATAGGAGGAAATATATTACGGTTATCTGGATTACCTTGGTGTTTTCCAGTTCGCATCGCGTCAATGAACATTTTCTCTGTCCATTCACCAAGTCCCGTTAACTTATCAGGTGTAAGATTTGAAGCGAAACTTGTTCCGAATGGAGCTGAAAACGCAGCCATACTGTTTGAGGTTAAAATAAAGATGTCTTGTTGCATCATGCCCCTATTGTAACGTGGATGACCTTCTGTGGATGGGTGTCCTGCAAGATACATATTCGGATCAAAATCTGCTCCTGCACGAGGTGTATGGCAATAGCCACAGGCTGCCACAGCATCAACGAGGTATTTACCCCGTTTCACCATGTCTTCCTGACTTTCAACTGACTGAATTGCGATTATAACTATTATACAGACGAAAAGAAACGCTATCGTTAAGAATACATGCTTTCTACGCATATTCACTCCTTTCTTGATTTAATCTTCACATAAGATTTGACTTTAATTTAGCATTTTGTAGAAATAGATTCAATAGAAAAAGGCGCGTAAAACTATCGCGCCTTATTTATACGAATGATTTCAGTATACGCTAAAAGCTATACGTCAACTTGGCATAGTAAAGTCCACCGTTGAATCCGAACGGAGCCGACCTTCTTGAATAATCAAATACACCCGGGGAATCAACGATGACAGCACCATCACCGTCTACTAACATTCCTGCACGTGCGCCGTTCATGTCATCATTGTTCGGATCAGGCAACTGATCTAACAAGTTGTTGACACCAATAGTTAGTGAGAGTCCTTCATTCAACTTGTAATTGCCCTGAAGATCAGTGAGCCACTTGCCGCCGTACGTTTGTCGTGCGGGGTCTTCTCCGCTACCCTCTTGAACGGTATACTCACCAAAGTAACGTAATGCGCCACCAATTGTCAGGTTACCGACTATGTAATCCGCACTAACATTTATACGTGTGTTCGGCTGCCATTCTTCAATCATAGACCTTTCTTGCGAAGGGAAAAGCGTGTCTGCTAAATTCGTAGCGTTTTCTACACCGACAAGTATCTCCGGTGCTTCCACATCACCAATCACTTCCGTGTCTGCAAAAGTAAACGCAGCCTTCAGATTAAGAAGAGAATCATTTTCAAAAGCATAGAGATAACCCGCAGCGACATCAACACCTTGGGTACGGGTCTGTGCTACATTTGTGAAGACTTGAGCACTGCTTGCACCTGCTGCTGCCAACTCTGGAACGTTATCTGCACTAAAACTTCCACTCAACACAATACGGTCATCAATCTGAATGATGAATCCATCTACGGTAAGCCACAGACGGTCAACAGGTTTTAAGACAACACCTGCAGATACGTTGAATGCAGTCTCCTCTTTCAACTCAGGGATACCCAGTGCGCGTGCTGCTTCACTATCATTCCGGAAAGTACCAACTTCTAACGGAATTTGTTCCCCTGTAACTTCGTCCCGTTTGAATTGTGTACTGATGTTATTAAAATACTGTTGTTGCAAAGAAGGTGCACGGAAACCTGTACTACCTGCTGCACGCACGGCTACCTGTTGTGTAAGATCAAAACGAGCAGTTGCTTTACCCGTAAGCGTTGAACCGAAATCACTATACTGTTCACCACGGACTGCAGCACCGACAAGTAACCCGCTCCCCGGTTTTCCACTGAGATACGATTCGAAGTCGGCATACCCTGCAATATTGGTTCTGCTTTCATCTACTTCATTCTCAGGTTTGAAACCCGGAAATACCTGTATCCCTTTAGCAGCACCTTCTGCGCCGAGTCCTGCGTCATTCCATGAAACCTGTTCACCCGCATGTATCCCGTAGCCTTCGCGTCTAAATTCTACGCCACCAGCCAAGTTAATCAGCGAGGATTGATATTCTAATGGATAGGTAACATCCAGATTAAACGCTGTCTGTGAGAGTTCAAACCCACCAGCATCCGCTTCGGTAGGACTTGACGCACCATAGGTTGCGTTCATGGAGTTAGAAATAAAGAAGTCAAATGTGTTTAATCCGTGGTTTACACTGACATCCACATTTAGATCAGTCGCTTCGTGTGTCCAAGCAACACCTAACGCCAGGGATATGTCTTCAATATCTGTATTAATCTCAGGCAGGAAACCATCTGGATATATGGCAGTTACTGTTCTGTCTGCTTGGTTTGCTCTCCGATAGAAACCTGCACTATTATTTTGACGTGTCGAATAACCGCCAAATGAATATAGCTCTGTCCCAGTCATTATCGGTAAACCGAAGTTATAAAAACCGATCTTTTGTGAAGAATCTGCATCTCCGATCCGAAAGTTCTGCCGATCAAAAGTGTATTCACGCGGGTCATACCATCTACCTTCTTCGGTTACGGTACCGTCTTCATTGGTTATCTCAACCATTTCGATCGGATCACCTGGTGCATCAACCCCAGTTTTTGTCCAAACATCTGCACTAACCAGATCATACTGTTGGTTACCTGATAAGCCAGCACGGTTTGTTCTGTATCTGTCGCGCCATTCTGCAGTCAGATTAAGGTAACCTGACTCACCAACGCTCAAACCGTAATTGGCATTACCGATCCAAGTATCACCATCACCTTGATAGGTTTGTCCCCAATAGAAGTTTGCATCACCCGTATCAACATCATCCTTTAGAACGATGTTTAAGACACCTGCAATTGCATCAGAACCGTATTGCGCAGCCGCACCGTCGCGAAGTACCTCAATCCTCTTGATAGCTGAAGTAGGAATCGCGTTGAAATCCGTTCCAGCTGTACCACGTCCAACAGATGTGTTAACGTGAAGTAAAGCACTCTTGTGACGACGTTTCCCATTAACAAGCACTAAAGTTTGGTCTGGACCTAACCCCCGCAAAGTTGCAGGTCGTAACGCATCTGTTCCATCACTTATAGATGAACTCGGAAAATTAAAGGACGGTACCAACATCTGAAGAATACGACCAGTTTCGGATTGACCTGTTAGACTCAACTGTTCTTTCTCCACAACTTCAATCGGTACCGGTGCTTGTAATGCTCTTCGTCCGATACTCCGAGTACCGACGACAACGACAGATTCTATCGTCTGCAATGGGGCAAGCATTATCGTTAATTCTTCTTGTCCAGCTGTCACATTCACGCGACGACTTGAAAAACCTATTGCCGTAATCTGCACCGGTAGTGTACCGGATACATCATCAAACGTTGTCGCACCGTTATCATCTGTTGTCTTTTCTTCAGTGCCAATGACAACATTGGCTGATGGTATAGGGTTACCGTTCTGATCTTGAACAACAACTTTAAGTGAATCTGCATAAGCAGTTAAAGGCAATAATGATATGATACCGATGAGGAATACGATAAAATACCATTGATGCCACCTATTATTTGATAATAACATAATTTCCTCCTTAGGATTTATGTTTAAAATTGGGATATTCATGTTTCACCACTCTCTCTTTATCATAATTATGCTATGAAATTGTGTTAAATTGCAAATGAAATACATAAGAGAGTATACACTCTTAACTCTGAGGGTGTGTAAAGTTATTGCCACTCTTTTTGTCAGAATCGCGGATTACGCGGGGGACGCGGAAGACGCGGAAGGGGTTTTGGTGATTTCAGGATTTCTTCACAACCATCAGGTACTCTGTAATCTAAAGACAGAGGAGATTGCTAATTTTACACCTCTATTGGACGAGAACTTTATGCACCAGAATCATCTAGTGACAGAAACTTTACACACCCTAAAGTATCTACTCAGCATTTGGTGTTATTAAGCCGTAGCACATTCATCTTGATTGTGCAACGCATCACGCCATCCCACGCGATAAAGTATCTGCTAAGAATTGTGTCTTATCCATGTTAAGGTATAATAATGGATGAAGGGTGTTTAGCACAATCAAAAGACAACAAAACTTCTACATACCAGCGGGATTCCTGTGGCAAAAGCCTTACAACACCCTCTCCTGACATCCGATTGACATCTCTAAACATTTTGTGCTATCCTATCCTAAAGTAACCGAGGGAAACTGTAACACAGTCATCCAGATTGTGCTACATGAACAGATGCACAACACTATGATGGATTACCCTTTAACCCTAAATCTCATCTTAGAACATGTGAGACGTATACACGGAGATAAATACGTTCACACATTAATGCCAGGCGGAAAGATACATACTTATGACTATATAACTTTCTGTGAACGGGTTGATAAATTAGCGAATGCTATTAACAATCTCAGATTAGCACACGGTGATAGAGTTGCGACTTTCGCTTCCAATACCTATCAACATCTTGAACTTTTATATGCAATACCTTTAACAGGTAGTGTAATACATCCGATAAATATACATCTTACATCAAAACAGCAAGCAGACATTGTCCAGCAAGCAGATGACAAACTTTTCTTCGTTGATGATGCGTATTCGAATAAGTTTGCAGCATTGCAAAAAAAAACCAAGGATGCAATGTCTGTCCACTTCAACACTGATAAGACATATCACCAGAGACAATCTTCAATGGAATATGAAGGATGGATTGCTGGAAAACACAAAGCATTTAATCCAGATATTCAAGATGAAAAAAACGCATTGGCACTCTGTTACACAAGCGGAACAACTGGTGAACCAAAAGGTATACTTTACAGCCATCGCTCAGTACTCTTACATACATTTGCAGTAAATCAGGCAGACGTTTTCGGTATCACAGAATCAGATGTCGTTCTGCCGCTTGTTCCTATCTATCACGCATTAGCCTGGGGAATACCTTATGCAGCTATGTTCGTTGGTGCTGACCTTGTGTTGCATGGAAGGGATTTAGATGCAGTTGTAGACCTAATCGCTGAAACAGGGGTTACGCTCTCTGCTGGTGTGCCAACAATTTGGCGTAAACTCTTACCAGAACTATTGAGAAGAAAACAGGATGTTGCATCATTACAACGGATAATAGTTGGTGGAGAAGCGATGCCTTCAACGCTTATTGATGTTTATGAGAAAGAACTCGGTATTGAAGTCCGACAAGCATGGGGTATGACAGAGATGTCACCAACAGGCACATTTTCAACACTTTGCAGAGAACATCTCAACTTACCAGATGAGCAGAAAAGTAGAATCAAATCTATGCAGGGAAGACCTATTCCAGGTGTTCAAATCCGACTTGCATCTGAAGATGAATATGATCTGCCGTGGGATGGAGAAACTATCGGGGAAGTACAGGTCAGAGGCATTTGGACAGCAAGTGATTACTATGGAACTGAATCTTCACAGGAACACTTTACGAAGGATGGGTGGCTTAGAACAGGTGATCTCGCTACAATTAACCGCGAAGGTTATATGCACATTGTTGACCGTGCAAAAGCACTCATTAAAAGCGGAGGAGAATCAATTTCAACTTCTGCATTAGAAGCAGTTCTCATACAACATCCATTAGTGAAAGATGCTGCAGTAGTCGGTATACCCGATGAACAGTGGGGAGAACGACCCTTAGCTGCTGTTGCACTGTCAGAGAGTACTGATGAAGATATACCAAAGTCATTATCTAAGCATTTAGCTGATGAATTTCCAAAATTCTGGATACCCGACCATTTCATCGTTATAGACGAAATACCAAAAAACAGTGTGGGAAAAATCGATAAAGATGCTATAATGAGATATATTACAAAATAGAATCGATTAATTTCTATCTTAAAGGAGATGCTATGACCGATACAAATCATAAGTTAAGTCAAGAAGAGATTGATCATTTTAGACATCAAGGATATCTGGGTCCATACACACTCTGCAGTTCTGATGAAATGATTAAGATGCAACCCGAAATTGAGGAGATACTTGAAACGGATGCACCTGACCACAAGAATAGAGTCCACAATCGGCATCTTGATTATCCACTGATACATGATCTTGCCACTCACCCATCCATTGTAAAACGAATGGCAGCCTTGTATGGACCTGACTTGCTGCTATGGCGAACAAATTTCTTTGTCAAAGAACCTGGCGCGAAGGAGATTCCGTGGCACCAAGACTTCAACTATTGGCACCTTGAACCACCCATCATCATTTCAGCATGGCTCGCTGTTGATTCAGCAACGCTTGAGAACAGTTGTCTACAGATAGTACCCGGTTCACATCGTAAAGTAATACCTCATGTGAAAGCAACTTCAGATATGGCGTTCGGACTGATGGGTGACCTGGATTACGTTGACGCATCAAATTACGTCAACCTTGAGATGCAACCCGGTGAATTCGTTCTGTTTAACGAACGCACATTACACCACTCTGAGGCAAACCGCTCCGATAAAAGACGCATCGGTTTGGCAGTTCGTGTCATAGTGCCTATCGTAAAGGTTTTCAATTGGGATTCTCCGAATCACGAACTGATTGTCATACACGGAAAAGACAGAGTCCAATATAACAAAAGGCCAATACAATAAAAGGAGTATGAATGAACCGACAAATTACATTAGCAGCCCGACCAATCGGGTATCCAAAAGAAACAGATTTCAAACTCGTTGAGACACCCATCCCTAAACCTGATGATGGACATGTCCTACTAAAGACACTATATCTTTCTGTTGACCCGTATATGCGTGGCAGAATGAATGCTGCCCGTTCCTATGCGGCAAACGTTGAGCACAATGAAGTCATGGTTGGTGGTGTGATCGCGGAAGTCATTGAATCAAAACATTCACATTTTCAGGTCGGAGATATAGTGAATGCAAACATCGGATGGCAGGAGTACGGCGTTTCTGGGGTTGATGGATTACGCAAAATCGATCCATCCATTGCACCGATATCAACAGGTATAGGTATTCTCGGAATGCCAGGTTTGACAGCTTATGTTGGGCTGCTTGAAGTTGGCAAACTCCAAGATGGAGAAAACGTATTTGTTTCCGGTGCAGCAGGTGCTGTTGGGTCAGTCGTAGGACAGATAGCAAAGATCAAAGGGTGTCGTGTCGTAGGTTCTGCTGGAACAGATGAGAAGATTGATTATATTGTTGATGAACTCGGTTTTGATGCAGCATTCAACTACAAGAACGTCACTGATTATCAAGCAAAGTTAGCAGAACTGTGTCCTGATGGTATTGATGTCTATTTTGACAACGTTGGTGGACAGATAACGGATGCAGTCTTTCCAAATCTGAGAGTAAAAGGGCGCGTCGTTATCTGTGGACAAATCTCACAATACAATTTAGAGAAACCAGAAACCGGACCCCGATTCCTATGGCATCTTATTACGCAACGCGCACGCATAGAGGGATTCCTCGTTTTTGATTTTGTAGACAGACATGCGGATGCTCTTATACAGATGGCAGAATGGATCACACAAGGTAAATTGAAATACCGAGAGACAATCGCTGAAGGTGGTATTGAGAAAGCACCCGCAGCATTTATCAGTATGCTAAAAGGTGGAAATATCGGTAAGCAGTTAGTCAAAATCGCTGATCCCAGTTGAAACAAATTAATATCATTTGACATCTTCTCGGTTTAGTGATATGTTATAAACAGAATATGTTAACACTTCAAAGAATTCATACTAAGGAGGAAGGAATCTTGTCAAATATAGATTCAAATCGTTTGATTGCTATCGTGCTTTCAGTGTTTACTATCAGTCTTATTTTCGCCACTGTTTTCATTACGGGTTGTGGTGACGAAGGTGATTCTCCTACGGATATGGTTGGTGAAACTGATGATCATAGCGATCATGACCATGATCCAGTGACTGTTGCCCCGACACCTGACCCCGTTGAACCAGAAGTACCGGCTGTTACTTTCAGGACCGATATTCAACCGATCTTAGCAGAAAGTTGTGCATTAGTCGGATGTCATACAGGTCTACCTGCAGCAGGGGGTCTTGACCTGACAGATTATACGAGTTTCAAAGATGGTGGAGGAAGCGGTCCTGCATTTATTGAAGGTGATGGTAAAGGAAGTCGTATTGTCCAACGTATTGATGGCGGTGGAATGCCTCCCCCTGGACATACACCCCTAACCGCAGAGCAGATCCAATATTTTATTGATTGGATTGATGATGGCGCACAAAACAACTAATTCAAATCTTATGTAACCCTATGCAGAGCAGATTTTCTTTGACTCTGCTCTGCAGTCAATACAGTCTTACCAGAAGAGAACTTTTCCTAATCTATGTTTAATCTTCATTCTATTGTTACAAGTGTGGTAAAATCAGATTTGTAAATCACTTTGAAGTTGACTATAGGAGCATTGATCATGCACCCGCTAACGATTTCACTACCAGACTATCTACATAAGAAATTGACACTGCAAGCAGAGAATCACGAAACTTCTCTTGAAGAACTTGTGCTATTTCAATTGAAACGTGACGAGACGAGATACTGCCTTAACTTTCTTGCAAAAACACGCTGGTAGATGTTTGATGATCCGAGAACCTATCTTTAAAGATGATGATCCCGCAGTCTGGGAAGTTCCCGTTTTCACGAATGTTGCACCTCCTTTAGGAGTTGGGAAGATAATCGTTGATGCCAATACAGGAAGAGTCTTAAGCAGAAATAATGATGTATATAATATGATTAAGAAAGGCTATCCAAGTTTTGGTTTTGAGACTTTTGCTGTGGAAAAACAGAAACGCTTAGCAGAACTTTTGGCACTAAATAGTGAAATACCTTTAGAATCAGTTGCAAAACAGGAAATGGAGACTCTCCTTGCGGAAGAACAAGCACTGCAACTCCGTAATTTGGACACCTTGGAAAAACGGGTTATGCCTTATGTTTAGGAGTTATGCGTGCGTGTTGATGATCCGTTACGTGGTAATATAGCACACCGATCAGGTGAACAGTGTGAGTACTGTCATTACCCAGAACACTTTTCTCCCTCCAGTTTTGAAGTTGAACATATAATTCCGCGATCTGCTGGTGGGATTACAGAAACCAATAACCTTGCATTTGCTTGTTCACATTGTAATGCCCACAAAGCTACCCGTCAAACAGGATATGACCCAATTACAGAAACAGATGTCCGATTGTTTAATCCTCGAATAGATATGTGGACGGTTCATTTTTATTTAGACCGTGGAACTGGAGAAATACGAGGTCAAACACCTATTGGTAGAGTAACAGTTATTTACGCTTCAGATGAATGCTAATCAGCCAATACGAGCACGAAGTAATCTCATAAGACTTGGCGTAATATAACATTCCAAAGTTCATGCTATTTATATTGCAAGCATATATGCTGTTAAGCAATAGAGACTTGAGAGCAACATGGATTTCAGTCCTCATTCACACTTACAGGTCTTGACATCAGTTCTATAATGTGATAAATTCATATTACGTTCTCATTAGATAAAATCCAGACAATTTCTGACCGTTTAACATTAAGAGGTTAACATGAGAGTCACGAATATAGATCGCATATTAGTAGATGTTCCATTTACACCACGTCAACAAGAAATCACTACGCAGAGCGTTTCCACTGTTTATAACTGGTCACTCCTTGAATTGTGTAAGGTAACCACAGATACGGGACATGTTGGATGGGGAGAGACGGTTATCCACTATACCTACAGCCGCGTGTCTGAAAATAGTGTCCAACGCGTACTCGGAGAAAATCCAGCCGAACACATGAACGACGATTCACTCGGTGCCGGACTTCAGATGGCACTCTTTGATGTGGTCGGTAAAATATTGGAAGTACCCGTGTATCAAATCTTGGGAAGACAGTGTCGTCAGGAAGTACCGATCTCATGGTGGTCCATTGATTCATCACCAGAGAATTGGGCTGCAGAAGCAGCTGATGCTGTCGCAGATGGCTATACCAGTTTCAAAAACAAACCACGTCCATGGTGGGACATCGTCCAACAGGTAGACGCTGTCGCAGAAGTTGTTCCTTCCGACTTCAAACTTGACTTAGACCCAAACGATTCGCTACGCGATGCTGATACTGCCATACCATTACTGAAGAAACTTGCAGCACATCCGAATGTTGCAATTTTTGAATCTCCAATCCCACAAGCTGATATTGCGGGAAATAAAGCAATCCGTGAAGTCATTGATTGTCCTATAGCAATGCACTTTGGAAATCCACCGTATATAACATGCATCCGTGAAGAAGTATGTGACGGATTCGTCATCGGGGGTGGTAAGTCCCGAACGATGTATGACGGTTATCTCAGTGCAGCCGCAGATATGCCTTTCTGGCTGCAAATCGTTGGCAACGGATTGACAACAACATGGGCAGCACATCTCGGGAGTGTCCTAACACATGCAACGTGGCCCGCGATTACCTGTCTCAATCTCTACAGCCACCATTTACTGACAAAACCGATTCAGGTCCGAGATGGATGCCATACCGTTCCTGATCTTCCCGGCTTGGGTGTTGAAGTAGATGAGGATGCAATTGAGAAATATAGAGTTCCTTCTGAGAAATTGGACGATGATGGGTATACAATTCACCCACATCCCAAGATAATAAAAACTGTAGTGTACCCGGATGGTAGTTGTATCCACATGGTTGGAGACGGTCTAAGTTATTTCAATGCTGGAAACGGTGAAGCTTATGTTGAAAGCGCGCGACTTGAACTCACCTATGACGACGGGTCTAAAGAGTGGCGCGACCTATACGAAAAAGCCAGTGAAAGTCCTGTGCATGGCACTTGGTAATCTTTGATAACCTGATCCTGATTAGAACTATTCCAGTTTCTCAACCAATACTTGAGTGAGTTTGGATTGCTCAATATGAAAGTGTTTTGATACATCTTTATCTGGATTTTCGGTAAATGCCGTTCCCTGTTCTCTATCCTTGTAAGTGATCTTCACTGTATCACTTCTTGGCATACTCAATTCAAGACTGGTAATCTGTACGCGATCGCCAAGGAGAACTTCACTTACACTCTTAAGTGTTGATTTGTCAATAGCAGTAAGGTAATAGAATGTGCCGGATCCACCAAGGTTATAGGAAACAACCGTATAGATATACCTGTTTCCTTCTACGGCATGCTGATTCAACACGGAATAATCAAGCTGATGTGTCTCTCCCTCTGAAATCAGATATTCAGCTTTACCTTTAAATGTCTCACCTACGATAATTTCCAGTGCCTTTCCATCTTTATCCTGTTCTCCAGGAACAATGACCGTGATTTTTGGTAATACTTCCTTAAGTGGTGCATCTAATTTTACAAAATCATCTCCAGGGTTCTGATTGCAGCTAAGTATTAAAACCGCTGCAAAAAATACCAGTAGTGCTTTATAGGTTTTCAAGATAGTCTGTGTTTTCATGCTGGTTTTCCTCCCAAAATGTGTTGTAAATACTATACCACAAGATGCTTTGAATAACAATACCATCGGACGTGTAAAGGGTGTGTAAAGTTTTTGGCATGAAATTGTGCTTCTTTCTAAAACATTTTCCATCATTATCCCTCTCCGCTCAACAAACATCGTCATACGGTCCGTAGCACATTCATCTTGATTGTGCTTCTTTGGACAATAACCATCTTTCAATGCACCTCTCTGCACAACATTGATAAGACCCAATGCTGAGCAGATACATTATCGCGTGGGTTGTCGTGCTTCGTAGCACAATCAAGATGAATGTGCTACGGTTTGAAAACGCCAAATTCTGAGCAGATACTTTTTTATCACTAATAAGTGTCAATTTTGGGATCTCCTATGCTCTTAATAGTAGCAGGCACTCTCCGAGTGCCGTCTTATCGGGTACGGATAGTTTTTGGCACTGGATTCCCTCTGGAATGTAATTTTTTTGTCCCCTTATGAGTCAATTTACAGGGATTAATCTGTTATGAATATGTCTTTAGTCCCATAGGGACGCTATGTTTATAGAAAAACGTGTGGTTACCCCTCTTTTAGTCCCGCCAAATGCCAAACGCGCATTTGGCGTTGATTTGGTAGGGACGATATGTTTATGTTAACCTTATTTTGCACATATCGTCCCTACGGGACTAAAGAACGGGTGTTCAATCATGATCTATAAACATATCGTCCCTACGGGACTGAGGACACTAATAGAT
>JAAXGN010000143.1 GCA_012267415.1 Candidatus Poribacteria bacterium
TGTGTTGTCCTCCATTGTGATTTATAGTGTATGCAATCCTTGAATTGTGCGCCTTCTGCGGGGGATCCGATGGGTGCTTTGTAGGTGCGATTGGTATTGAAGGGCGGGTCGAGGTATATCAGGTCGATGCATTCGGAGTTGATACCGCGTAGGATATCCAGGTTATCTGCTATGAAAAGTGTTCGGTTTTCTATGTTCATAGTGTGTCTCCTGCTGTTATTATCAACTGACGATGCGTTGTTGCTTCAACTTTTCTATTTCCTGTGTAAATGTTTCCATTTTTTCTGTAAGTGTTTCAATCTGTTTTTGAAGTGTATCCTCTTTTCTGCTGCGGATGTATGCTAAAACGCCCCATACATTCGCGCCGATGGCGAGGACACCTAATGGCACTGTGATAAAGTAAATAAGGATTGTATAGAGTCTGTCAAAACTCTTACTCGTATTTTCCTTTAGGTTCTTGATTTCGGTTTTTACCGTTGCCATCTCTGTTTGTAGGGTGATGACGTCGGCTTTTATGGGTTTGATTTCCTCTTGGATAATCAATCTGATTTTGTCAAGGTCTGTATCGTCGAGTGCTCCCATCGTAGTTGGTGCGATTGCACACAAGAGTATTGAGATTGCGATGATTGTTTTCATGGATTATCTCCTTTATTGTGTCTATCTTGCACAGTTTTGTCTATGCCGATATCTCATGCTGTCTAATGCTGCGTCCTTTATTTTTCTAATTTGGGGATTGCTAATTGATAAAAAAAGACGTAAGTGTGCCTTTTATCCATTTTATTGCACGTTTCAGTATAGATACACTTTCTCGCAGATTCCCAATACCTGTATTACACCTATTACAGATCCAACCTCTTATTTCACCTGTTTGATGGTTGTGATCTAAATTGACATCTCTGTTTTGTTGAACGATTGTCGTTCTATCACAAACAGGACATTGAAATTCATCACCTATTTTAGGTCTGGGGTACTTTGCTTCATACTCCCTACGGACTTTTGCGGGTATCGGTTTTTTGCTTGCTCTACATTCTTTGCATTCGCTACGCCAAACTTGTGGACGATTGGGTTCAAATGCATCAATTGGTAGGAGTCTTCCACATCCTTTACAAATGCGATCCTTTGCTTCTTGAGCCAAATCGGACCTCCTTAATTATTTTAAGTCATATTTACTCAATCTAATCTTGGCAATTTCACAGTAGTTTTCATTTATTTCACTACCGATATAATCCCTGTCGTTTAATTTTGCCATGAGTGCGACAGTCCCACTTCCCATAAATGGATCGTATACTAAATCACCCTTATTACTCCATGAAAGTATATGGTCATGTGCTAATTTCTCAGGAAAGATAGCAGGATGTTGGTGTGCTATTTTGTCACTTGCAGAATGACCATTTCCAATCATATACTCCCATACGTTTGTTCTTCTGCCATATTCCTTGTAGCCACCGCGGCTTAGCTTTTGTAAAGTGCCATCAGGCAAGCGTTTTGTTCCGCTATCTCCTTTACGTGCTTCTTTATTCTTTCTATCTTTGATAAGATTAATTGTTTTAGGTTTGTTTTTACTAAGAACAAACATGTACTCAAATGATTGCCAGTACGTTTTGTTATTGCCAACAGCACCTCTGGGCGTTTTCAGGTAGATCATGGTATCAAATAAGTTAAAACCCACCTCTTTGAAATGAAGTGCATGTCGGAACGAAGTTCCTGACTCATTTCCTTTTTTTGTTTGGTCTCCGATAATCCATACAACTACGCCACCAGTCTTAATAACTCGGAATAACTCCGCTGCAATTAACTCAAAATCGTCAAGCATATATCCTTCATATTCACGCATTTCATCGTAGGGCGGTGAGGTCACAACAAGATCAACGAAGTTATCATTCATTTGCTTCATTGTATCGATGCAATTTTCGTTGCGTATAGCATTCAAAATCATTTTCCACCTCGGGTTATCATGTTGCTAACTTTACACAAAGGAACGTTAGAAAAAACGTCCCTGATTTGTAAAGTGCTTTTCAATTAGTCTGTGCCTATGTTTGTCCTTTGTCGTTTTTGTGTTTTGTAAGCCGTTTTGTCCGTGCTTTTTCGCGTGCGATAAGTTTCTCTAAGTCGCTTTGGACACATCCTCGGACAACTGCACCAAAGGACACGTTGAGTTGTTTTGCTGCGTTATCAATTTTGTCATAGAGTTCTTGTGTAAAATTTACAGATTTCTGAATATCTAATTTAGGTCTCATGTTTTATCTCCCATCTATTTTCAGAGTTGATAACATGATACCACACAGGACAATATATTTCAAGTGATTTTTACATCTTTTTTTTTAGTGTTTTTCCTTGACAATCTCCATATTTCCGTGTTATAATAGTTTCCGATAATCACATTTAGGTTTCATTATATCAACTCAATCTATTAGTCAGAATTGGGAGAGTATTCAGTTGAGTTTCGTAGTACTCTTCTTAGATTTACAATTTCAAGATGATTCAGTTTCAGTGCTTCAACTGTTGCTCTTCCTGTTCGTGTGCGACCAATAATAGTCAGGTGGTCTTCACTCCATCTAAAATGACGGTTCCAGTTCTTCAGACGAGGATTAAAGAGTGGCACACGTTGTCCTGTTTGCGGGTCAAACACATGCGTTTTAGTATGTTTAGTAGAATTACACCATGGACAGGTCCATGCCAGATTATCCAACGTAGTTTTGCCACCACTCTTGCGAGGAATGATATGGTCACAATGAAAAGAAGCACTTGCGAAATTAGCAGGTGCTTTACAATACTCACAAAGTCCTTTAGCCCGTGCCCGCACACGAAGACTTAATGATTGCGTAACACGTTCAGATGACATCGTTCCCTGCTTTTAATCCAAATTTTGCTATGATTTCCTCCGCGGGCATTTTCCAACGATGCACTAAAATCGCAACACCTTCAAGACGTCTTGTATTCAGAATCGTAAGCTGCTGCACAAGTTCTTGATACTCTGGCAATTCATCATCGGTCAAGGATTCAGCAACAGATTTGCGTCGTAATTGCCAATAACGACGATTCTCTTGATCAGGTAACTTTAGGTTCTTTCTGATGTATGCAACTACTTCATCATCTGAGGCATCAGCATCAAGTTCCTCGTCTAAGAATACATCTTTTTTTTGCTGCCATTCAGCAAACTTCTGTCTGAATTCATCTAACTCCACTGGGGATAGTTTTTTAACACTATTCAGCAGATGTTCTACTTTTGGTTCGGTGGGTATATCAACGGTAGGCATCCCAGTTTCTCCGAAGGTGTGGGCGTTAGGACTACAAATCACATCTAATAAGCTGTTAATATATCACAAGTCTAACATAAATTTTCGTGGTTTGCAAGACATTCTATACTATAGGTTCAAGTTATTATGCTTGAAGACCGACTGATATTCTGATAGTATTGTATAATAAGTAGAAAATAGGTTGCATTGTAAATTCCTTTCAAGGAAGATTCTTATTCTGAATGGATTACCTCTTTTTCTCATTTTGTCTTTAAAGAATCTTAAAATTGTCCAAACTTCAAATACACACAATCTAACGACATCTCTATTATTGGAGAAGGTATAGAATTTTGCCTTAGGCAAATAGGAGAGGAGTAGATGAAGATAAAACAGCTTTTGTATGCAGTTCTGATATTTAACTTTGCATGCTATTTGACGAATACTTATGCAGAGTCAATTGACCAGTGGACGTTACCAGAAGGTGTAATAGGTAGAATAGGTAAAGGCAGAGCATCTGAGGTCAAGTATTTCCCAGATGGAAACCGAATTGCAATTGCATGTTCAATCGGTGTCTGGATATATGATCTGCAAAAAGACGAAATAGTAAACCTACTCATCGGTCATACAGGTCCCATCAATTCAATAGATTTTAGTCCTGATGGTAAAACATTGGTCACAGCAAGTGATGATAACATAGCAATGTCATGGGATACAGACACAGGACAACACAAAGCAAGTTTCATCGGTCATCGTGACGATGTGAATGATGTTTCCATCAGTTCAGATGGTAATATCCTGGCAACTGCAAGCGATGATGACACTGTAAGACTATGGGATCTGAACACTGGTGAATTTATTACAGTGCTGGGTGGAGGGCACACCGATAATATACATGCGTTGATGTTTTCACCCGATGGAAAAGTAATTATTAGCGGTTCATACCGTTTCGGGAATACTGTCTGTTTCTGGGATGTAAACGCAACAAAATTGATTAGAGCCGTCAACGATGAAGAACATGGTGTGGTAAATGTTGAAACAGTTGCATGTCTCCCAACAGGAAGTATCTTCGCAACGGGAAGCCGTGGAAAAATCTGTATTTGGGATGGACGCACAGGGGAACTCATTCAGAACTGCAAAATTGAAAGTAGGTTGGACAGTGTCTACTCACTTGCTTTTGCACCTGATGGAAAAACAATCGCAAGCGGATTAGATAACAATTCAATCTGTATATGGGATGTTTCAACGACAAAGTTAATTAAGAAACTCAAAACAGAGAGGACAATAGTCTCTGTGACATATTCACCGGACGGAAACACATTAATCAGTGTGAGAGATGATGGGACAATACAAATTCGGGATGTCGCTTCTGGTAGAAAAACGAAGACCATAGATGATTTTACATCTAATGTATATTCTGTTGCATACTCTCACGATGGTAAAACGTTGGTAAGTGGCAACTTCAATAGTATCAATTTCTGGGATCCAATCACAGGTGAACAACGGAAAACAATATCTGGTCTCTTTGGACGAGTTGAATCTGTTAAGTTTACGCCAGACGGAAAAACACTCGCAAGTGGCGATGCACAATATGGTCGACTTTGGGATGTCCAATCTGGAAAATTCTTGGTTTCATTTGCTAAACATGCCGGTCAAATATTTGATATAGCCATTTCAACTGATGGTAGTATGTATGCGACAGCAAGTTTGGACCATTCTGTGGGTATATGGGAAACGCGAAAAATTCAACAGAGCATAATTGGAGTGCGACTCAATAAACTCTCTGAACATGACGATTATGCGCATGCCGTGGACTTTTCACCTGATGGCAGTATCCTTGTAGGTGGCTGCAATGACAACACCGTGCGTGTATGGGATGTCAAAACCGGTCAACTCCTAAACACACTTGAAGCACATAATCGCGGGGTCTACGCTATAGCATTCTCACCTGACGGCAAAACTTTTGCCAGCGGCGGTTATGACGGTTCAGTCCGTATATAGGATACTAAAAAACAGGAACTCTTGGAGACTTTCCGAGGCCATCACAGTTGGGTTCAAACTTTAGCTTATTCACCAGATGGCGAAGTCATCGCAGTCGGAAATGATGATATCGTTTATATCTGGGACTTATCCACCGGACAGAATATCACTTCATTTATTGGACATACGAATCTGATCACCGGATTATCCTTCTCACCTGATGGAAAGACAATCGCAAGTGCATGTCGTGATGGCACCATACTACTGTGGGATTTAAAAACATTGGTAGAAAATCGGTAATTTCGTGAAATAGAAAAAGAATTCAAATGACCATATCGGCAGCACCAGCGGTGCGAAACGTGTATAGAAACATTAATGAAATACAAAAATGACCAACCCCTTTCAACAGATAGAGCTAACGAAATTGATTATACAACTTGGGCACTACCCGAAGGTGCAATAGCACGCTTGGGACGCGGCGATGTCAATGATATTGCATTTTCACCTAATATGCAATATCTTGCGGTGGCAACAGACATAGGAATCTGGTTTTATGCATTGCCAAGTTTAACACCGATAGCACTATGGGATACCGATAACGGACATACCGGATTCGTTTCATTTTCTCCCGATAGCCGTTGGTTCGCGTCTTACAGCGATAATGAAGAAACCATAAAGGTCTGGGATATCAACAGTGGGGTTTGCGTAGCACACATGGAAGATTCATATCAACCTAATAACGCCAAACCAATCTTTTCATCAGATAGTCAGCATCTTTTTAATAGAACCTTTCAATGGTGTGCACAGACAGGAGAATTACTGAACGAAACTGATCTTTGGCACCCACATCCTAACAATGCCGCTACAGACTTTACTCTATCTCCTGATGGTAGTTTAGTAATAGGTGAAAGATTTAACCCACAGAACGGCCATACAGAAGTTGTCGTATGGAACGTTAAGACGGGAGAACAAATCGCAGTTCTAAGTGAAAATATTGAGCGTCACACACTATTTTGCTGGAATCCATGCTTTTCCCCCTGTATGCACTTCCTTGCTGCTTCTGATGCTGAAAATACAATCAGTGTCTGGGAACTTCAAAACGGAACTTTAGTAAATACTTATACAGACTTCAAAGACGCTAAGTTGTATCCTTATTATTTACAAAATGGTGAATTGATTATTGCAGCAATACTTCCACAGAAAGTACAGATATGGAATGTAGAAAAGCACGAAATAATTGATCAGTTCAAAATTAGCAATGAATACATTAACAGACACATTGTCCGTTTTTCCGATGATGGAACACAACTTGCAGTATCAATTCCGAACGCACTCACGCTATGGACCAAAGGGAAAAATAATTGTCATTCTCTCCTGAGACTCAATGGACATACAGATACTGCCGCTTCCCTTGCATTTTCGGGTGATGGAAAAACTCTGGCGACAGCATATTGGAATTCAAACGTCATATTGTGGGATATAGTGAGACAGTGTGCTAAACGTTCTAATGGAGAGGAACTGCCTGGAACCGCACATGCTGTTTATCTGTCAGCAAATGGTAGGTTCATCGCTACGGGTGGGGATGATAAAGATGTTCTGTGGATATCGGAGATTGAAAAAACACAACCGATCACAGAGCTTAACGGAGAATGGTTAGGTGTTCGCCAATCTAAAGCATACTCACCTGACTTAAATAGATTGGCAAGTGCAGATGATGACTTTAATATACACATCTGGGAGTATAAGACTTTAGATGATGGAGATCAGAATCCAAGAAAATGGGATAAACATTCAACACTAACAGGACATAGCAGTTATATACGAGGAATGGCATTTAGTCCGGATGGCAAAAAACTCGTCAGTATATCTGCAGCGATTAGTAATAAAAAATCACGAGATGCAAGAATGTGGGATATTGACACCAATACACAGCTTGCCGAATTAGCATTACCAACATTCAAGAATCCAGGGAATATCTATCGTCGATGGGATTTAAGTATCACATTTTCACCGTGTGGTGATTTAATTGCTGGCGGACAATGGGGAGAAATTGTGTTATGGAGTGCAATAGATGGTGAAACAGTCATGACGATTCCGCAACCCAAAGACAGTCAAAGACCTATCACGTTACGCTTTTCACCGTGTGGAAACTATTTAGCATCTGGTGCTTGGTGGCAACCAGGGCTAAAACTTGTTTCTATACGCTTGTGGGAGATTGCAAGTCAGAAAAGTATCGCTACTTTCTGGAGTCATACGACAGATGTTCAGGATTTACAATTCTCACCAGACGGTTCCATACTCGCAAGTGCAGGACACGACGGCGTAATATATCTTTGGGACTTAACACCTCATCTACAAAAGTAGGAGAAGATTCATGCAAAAGAAAAAATCAGAAATTCTTATCCAAGAAAACATTAGAAACGAAGACCCAACAACTTGGGCACTACCAGACAGGGCAATAGCACGCTTAGGTCGTGGGTGTGAACCTAATATGGCTTTCTCTCCCGATGGACGATTCATTGGAATCGGTACACTCATAGGAATCTGGTTGTATGATCAAGAAACACTATCACCCATAGCACTATGGGAAACAGAAGAAGGTGTGGTGGTAAGTATTGCTTTTTCTTATGATGGAAAATGGCTTGCCGCAAGTAATACTAACAATATTCTGAAAATATTGAATATAGAGAATGGTGAGTGTTTGACAAATGTAAGGACAGATGATTTTATCACTGAACTCGCCATTTCACAGGATAATCGCTATATTGCTGGTGCTTATGCACGCTCTTCTAAAATTGACGTATGGGAGACAGAAACCTGTAAACCAATAGCGACACTCTATGCAGATACTGGTTCTGATGGTTTCTATAGACCTACCCTTTTCTCTCCAGATTCCAAACTGATAGTTTCTACATACCGAACTGAAACAACTCATGATGAGGATGCAATCGCTGTGTGGAATGTAGAAAATGGACAACAAGTAGCATCACTAACAAAGCATACCAGTTGAGTCTCATCCCTCAGTTTTTCACCGTGTGGTCAGTTTCTTGCATCTGGCGGTGAAGATGGAACAGTTTACGTGTGGGATGTGAATACGTGGAAACCAGTCAAAGAATATACCGATTTTGGTCATGTGTATCGTATCATTCCTTCCTATACACCCGATGGAATTCTCCGTGCAGTTATCATTACTTATGACGACACCAATCCAACAACAATCACTGTTTGTAATTTGGAATCTGGTGAAGAACTATACAGAGACCATATCTGGGGAAGTACTGTGGAATTTTCATCCGCTAACGACTGGGGAAACAAAGTAACATTTTCAAACGGATCAGAACTTGCCTATGAATGTAGACATACATTTATTAACGTGTGGACTTCTAAGCATCCATACAAGCGTCAATTCACACATTCTCCAATTTCGTTTCCAACATCGGGTGTGTTTTCAGATGATGGAAAGACTTTAGCAATCGAACATCATCATGAACGTGTTATCCTATGGGACATAGCAACTAAACGTTCGCGTCCTGCAATTAGAGAGGAATCAGCAGGAAAAAACCAGTTCCTATATAAATGCAGTAACGACAGACTATACGCCGCAAGCATCAAAGATGATACAGTCATACTCTGGGAAACTGATGATGACGACAAGCCACTCTTCAAAGGTACAAATCGAGAATACTGGGGGACTAGACCTGTCATGGATTTAACGGGTAAACGCTTCGCTTATGCTGGTGAAGAAGGAAAAATAATGGTATGGGATGTACAGAACAAGACACAACTTTTTGAATTAACACACCCTATTGAAATAGAAAATAATGACGATGAAGACGATGGTGACTATGTTAACGAGTTAGAATTCAATCCTGATGGAAGCCTGCTTGCAAGCGAAACCCGGTATGGCAATGTCATTCTATGGGACATGAAAACTGGCGAAAAAATTAAGTCTATTTCAAGAGATAATCTATCATCTGGAGAGTATTTCCCACGCAATGAAGAAGATAACACCAAGCCTAAATGTGATTGGACACGTTTTGAGACCCACCTAAAAGTTCCAATAACTGAAGATTTTGATCAAGTTACCGCATGGGAGTTTTCTACCTGTGAAAAGTATATAGCAGCTGCATGCTGTGAAGAAAAAATGAATCAGTTGGCAATCTATCTATGGGAAATAGAAACAGGCAGAACATTGACCACATTTTGGGGACATCCAATATATATACAAGCGCTCACTTTCTCACCAGATAATAAACTTTTAGCGAGTGTAGGTAAAGATGGTTCTATACTCCTATGGGATATCTCACCATTCATTGACAACTGACAACAAATTAACATATTGCAATTTTCCAACAAAGCTGCTATTATTCACATATCTTTATGAAACCTTACATCGTGTTACGGTTAATATGGCATTTCTATAAGGAGCGAGCAATGACAGAAAAACAGTTCAAAGTCCGGGCAGCACATTGTGATTATCGTGCAACGGAAGAGGAGATATACCAGACACTTCGGCGAATTACCGATCCACTCACGAAATCATGGAAACCGATTGAGAACGCGAAAAAGGTCGTCATCAAGTTTAATATGATGAAACCCCATGAACGGATTATCTATTATGAAGGACGACGTCGAGAATTGGTTGATGATGCAGTGTGTCGCGCGTTTCTACGCCTGCTCAAGGAACATACAACCGCACAACTGATTGCTACCGATACGAACCCGTATACACACGGAAATAAAATGCCGCCAGGTTTCAATTATGAACATCATCTCAAGGAATTTGACGTGCAGTTTGTTGATTCAAATCTCCCACCATTTAAGGTCTACGATGTACCGGGCGGTGGTTCCATGTTTGATCGGTATACGTTGAGTGCCTGTTTTGAAGATGCTGATGCTGTTATTTCCGTTGCAAAAATGAAGAACCATGCTTTTATGGGGATTACGTTGTGTACGAAAAACCTTTTTGGATTACCACCGATGCTGCTGCCTGAAGGTCGAACGAGAAGTTATTATCATCACCTTATCCGTTTGTCTTATGTATTACCTGACCTTGCGTTGATAACTAAGCCGTGTCTGAATATCATTGATGCTTTAACGGGTCAGTGGGGACGCGAGTGGGGTGGTGAAGGGAGGATCTGCAACGCGCTTATCGCGGGTGATCATCCGATTGCGACTGACACCGTCGGCATGCACTTGATGGGACATGACCCGGCATCCGATTGGCCCACACCTCCGTTTAAACGGGATCGAAACCATATACTTATCGCTGCACAGCGCGGATTCGGTACTGTAGACTTAGATGAAATTGATTGGGAGAGTGAGGTAACTGCACCCTTAGCGGAGTTTGATTCTGTTGAGACGGATACGCCTCAGGTGGTATCTAACTGGCGTCGCACCACTTGTGAACAAGGGTTAGTCTATCTTGATAATCAGAAAGATATGATAGACAAATACCGTGGAGAATTTATCTATCTCCAAGGTGGTGAAGTGGTCTGGAATGGACCAGACCCATCAAATCTTGGGAGTCGTCGTCAATTGAGTGGTGAAAAGAAGGATAGCGCGTTGTGGCTAAAACTCGTAGACGCTGAAGAACATGAGGGTGAACGATTTAAGGTCTATGAGGAATGTCTCAAAACCTTTGCAGCGTAAATAAGGATTAAAAGTAGCAGGCACACGCCGTGTGCCGTTCACAAATTCAAAAACACACAGGACTCCCCTTGATAAGGGGGTTAGGGGGTTAGAAAGTCGTTATTTCAATGATATTTTAGTGATTTAACCCCCTAAATCCCCTTATCAGGGGGACTTTAAGAGAAACTGTGTAAGTCCTGAACACATAAGGAAATCGCAATGAGTATAACCGAAGAACAGAAGAAGCAATTGGATGAACAAGGTTGTATCGTCATTCCGAATGTGCTTTCTGAAGAAGAGGTACGGATGTATAGAGCGGATATTCTTCGGTTGGCGGAACAAGAGAAACAGAACGGTGCGGCACTACGTCACACCAACGATTCAGGACAGCACGTGCGTTGGTTGATGAACAAAGGTGAAATCTATGAACATCTCGTTGCACATCCGAAGGTAATGCCGTTTTTTGAGCATCTTCTCGGTGCTGACTACACGTTAAGCACTTTGACATCCAATATCATTGATCCTGGCGCACCTGATGGTGGGTATCACGTTGATAACGTATTAGGCGGCATGCCGGAACCGCTACCGAGTTTTCCTTTGGTGGCAAACAGTCTATGGTTACTTGATGATTTTGCACCGGAAAACGGCGGAACAAGACATGTACCAGGTATTCATCTTCAACAGATCAAACCGCCGCCAGGAACTACACACCATCCTGATGAAGTGCGTCTTTCCGCGCCAAAGGGTTCTGTCTTCCTATTTAATGGGGCAGTCTGGCATTCAGCAGGTGCGAATCGCACAGACACGCAACGTGTTGCACTCATCTGTTTCTGTTGTCGGTCTTTCGTTAAACCGATGTTTGATTTTGTTCATTTTCTGAAACCTGAAGTTGAAGAACGGGCAACACCCGTCATGCGAAGAATCTATGGATTTGATTCACAACCAAGGCCTCCTGATTAGGTTGAGAACTTTATGCATATCGCATCGGAATTGTTCTAACTGAAATGTATGTTGACTTTTAATCGTTTTATATGTAATAATGTTTGCATGATCAATTAAATCTATACACATCCATGATATAAATTCAGAACTTGAAATATTATGCAGAATCTGGTATCCTATTAAAATACACATGCTTGACGTTGTCTAACACCAGATCAGATGGTCTCAATTGGGCACACTACGAGCAGGAAAAAAATTAGAATTCAAATTATTGACTAAGGAGGCAACTTAGCATGGCAACTAAGAATTCCAATGATCAAGTGCTCCTGACGATACCGATG
>JAAXGN010000087.1:0-2420 GCA_012267415.1 Candidatus Poribacteria bacterium
ACATCCCTCACATGCACATCCATAGGTATAATATACGCATTACAATGTAAACTTTGCGGTAAACAGTACGTAGGCCAGACAGGATATAACATGCGACATAGGTTTGCAGGACACACATACGCATTTTCTAGAGTAAAAAAGACTCTCTATCTACATTTCCATAAACTACACCCTAATGCAGGTTTGCAAGTAGACATTATAATCATAGAACAGCAAGTAGATAAGGCACAGCGATTAAACAGGGAACTACATTGGATTATCACTCTAGACACATATTTACCCAGGGGACTAAACACCAAAGCCCCCATAAACACCCATTAGTAACCACACCCAACAGCATGACCCCCACCTTTACACTGTAGAGAATTTTAACCCACACCCACGCCCTAACCCACCCACGAAATCGACCTCGACTACTAGTTCGAACACACACCCCGACCTAAACCCTCAATTACACAGTTAGTACATGTATCTATCACCCTAATGATTGAATCCCTAATATAGCATTCTAACCCCTACCATAAAGATTAACACACCTTTTTAATCCCAACTTCAATATACCCAGACCTAAACCCTAAAACCATTAAGTTTTTAAGTACATCCCTAAATACGAATCCCTAATATAGCTTCTTAACCCCTAACATCAAGACACCTAGACCTAAACCCTTAAACCACTAAGTGGTTAATTATACCCCTAAATACGAATCCCTAACTCAGCTTTGTAACCCCTAACTTCAATATACCCAGACCTAAACCCTAAAACCATTAACTTTTTAAGTACACCCCTAAATACGAATCCCTAACTCAGCTTTGTAACCCCTAACTTCAATATACCCAGACCTAAACCCTAAAACCATTAAGTTTTTAATCACATCCCTAAATACGAATCCCTAACAGAGCTTTCTAACCCCTAACTTCAGTATACCCAGACCTAAACCCTAAAACCATTAAGTTTTTAGTCACATCCCTAAATACGAATTCCGAACATAGCTTTTTAACCCCTAACTTCAATATACCCAGACCTAAACCCCTAAACAATCAAGTTTTTAATTATACCCCTAAACAAGAATCTCTAATATAGCTCGCTAACCTCATCCGCACAAAAACAAGGCACCAGACGGCCCTCCCTCTCCACCAGAGGGTCACACATTTCCAACACACACGCTGATCCCCTTCTCTCACCCCTATACTTCCTTAACATTGTATTCTCTTTTTTTAAAAAATATATTTTTTCTTGGTTTTTCGTTTTTTGTTTGAAGGATTATTCTATCTATGTCACATGATGCACGCACAAGTGATCAGCCTCAGACGCATGCACACAAACCCACACTACCCTGTCTCCATCATTTCGAAACATTATTTTCTCTCAAGTTATACAGCTACACATGCACCGTGCAAACTCTTCTAATGTCGGGGTAGAGTGTGAGCGGCCACAGCGGCACCGGGGAATAAAGGTCCCGGAGTCGCAGGGTTTCCCTGAAACCCTAAACCCTTTGAACCCTCCGGCTCGACTCCCTCGTTGCCCACGGGCAGCCCCAGACAACCCCTATTTCTCTCTCTTCTCTCGAATCTCCTTCCTTCCTCTCTGACTCTCCTCTCACACTCTTCTGGGGACTCACGTTGATCTGCGGGTCTTCGGGGGCGGCTCGTCCCGCGTGGATGGTCCGCCTCAAGCGGCTAAGGCTCACCTGGACGAGGAGGACCGACGAATAGCAACTACTGTACCCGGACTACTACACGACCATCTTGGAGACATGGTTGCCACGACGACGCCGACAGGCCACTCCCACCTCGTCGAGTGCTGGTCCACATTGGATCACCCCGTAATATGTAATATAATTTCGTTGTTTAATTTACAGTAGGTTAAGGTTGTGTAAGATTATATAGGATATCGATTGAGTATTAATGCATGCACAATATTAAGATTTGACGCGCACTACACCCATGGCGCCCTGGCGTCTTCACACGCACATCACCATGCATTAATACCTCTATACGTGCTCATGTACACCTCTGCACCTGTCCTCTCTCTGCCCTCTATCTAGAACTTTCTCTCTGCATGCATATATAAGGAATTTGACACTTTGATTTGGTTTTTGTGTTCCTTGAAAAAGTCAAAAAGACGAAAGCTTGGAACCAAGTCAGAGTGATCATTAATAGCATGAAGAAGCACGGTGACAATAGATCGCCCTATCTGCTACGTAAGATTAAAAAGGGCTACTTAGTTGCTTGTAGCTCGGTGGATGTGACGCCCCCCATCAGCATCCGACACCTGCTGCACCGACAGCCCCAGCTCACTGGTACGGACGGTGCTGCAGGCTGCTCTACCTCCACCAGATCGCCAGAGGAGGAACCTAGGCCTGCGCCGACGGCCACCTCCACACCCAGGATCCACCAGGCGAGGAGTGATAAGAAGGGCA
>JAAXGN010000087.1:2687-2828 GCA_012267415.1 Candidatus Poribacteria bacterium
GATCGTGGTGGATGACGTCACCCCTTCCAGCAATGAGCTGCAGGCAGCCCCACCCCCCTCGCACCACACTCCAACACCAGAGGTACTTAACCAGACAGTAGAAGATAGGATTAAGATACAACATGTAATTACGATGCAAAT
>JAAXGN010000024.1:0-1792 GCA_012267415.1 Candidatus Poribacteria bacterium
GTGAAGGAGTGTTAGCTATGAGGTTCGAAGTGAAAGTCACTGGACTATTACACTACTTTCTCGGTTTAAAAATTGTGCAGAATCAAGCTAAAGGATCTGTCTGGATTGGCCAGCCTACCTATACTGTAACTCTTCTGGAAAGATTCGAAATGGAGAATGCCAAATCAGTTAAAACACCTGTTAGCAGCGGTTCACAACTTGTCAAAACCAGAGTCAGTGACAAATATGTTAATCAGACCTTGTACCAATCTGCTGTTGGATGTTTACTGTATCTGTCTACAATGACAAGACCTGATAAAGCTTTTGCAGGAAGTAATGTAGCCAAGTATTGCAGCAATTCCACAAAAGAGCATTGGACAGCAGTGAAACGAGTTCTGAGGTATGTGAAAGGTAGCAGAGATCTTGGTCTACTGTATACCAACGATGAACCTATGGAGTGCATTGGCTACCCTGATGCAGATTGGGGAGGAGATACAGATGACCGCAAGTCTACTTCCGGTTTTCTATTTCAAATTGGTGGAATAGCTGTCACTTGGAGAAGTACGAAGCAAACTTGCGTCACACTATCAACAGCTGAAGCAGAATACAGAGCTTTAACAGGTGCTGCACAAGAGGCTATTGGTTGAGAGAACTGATGACTGAACTGGATAAAGAACCTACCAAGTCAACGGTTATCTATGAAGACCATCAGTCTACAATCTGTACGTCAAGAAATCTGCAGTTTCATGGTCGCACGAAGCATATTGATATCATGTATCATTACATCAGAGAACAAGTCAACAATAGGAAGGTGGAGTTAAATTATTGCCCAGCAGATGACATGATAGCTGATGTACTAAGTTAACGAAAGGACTAAGTCAAGAAAGACTTGAGAAATTGAGGCAAATGTGTGGAATGAGTTATGTCAATCTGACTGCAAACTGACAAGGAGTGTTGGAAAGGTCATTTTGTCATATTGATTATGTAAAGACTATGTTTTGTGTATCAGAACATTCTATATTTTCCTTGTGCATATAAACCAGTGTAGAACATGTGTTCAGTTAGCTCTTCTATTCAGTCCTACTTTTTCAAGCCTGTTGGTGTATTCGATTCATTGTATGAAGTTCTGAAATACTACTCTGCCAATATGCTCTGTATCCTAATGATGGCTGGTGGCACAACATTCAGTAAACATGGTCCTCATACAAGAATCACAATACTGCTAAATTTTTGATTGGATGTTGTTTACAAGGAGCCATATCTTTTATATCTAAAGGATGGGGAGGAAGAGTGAGTGATAAATCTTTACCATAGAACTGTGGCTTACTCAGTTACCTATCACCCGGAGATGATGTGCTTGCTGATCGTGGGTTTGACATACAGGAAAGTACGTATGGTACTGATGTACACTGAGTGAAAATTCCAGCATTTACTAAGTGGAGAAGCCAGCTATCCACACAATATATTCAAACTACACAAAACCTGGCTCATCTATGAGTTCATATTGTATGGATGATTGGTCTAGTTTGCTGGAAGTATGCTACCCTACAAGGCCTAGTTCCAATTGATTACCTTATGTCCAGAGATTTTGAAAAAGAAACACATTTGAACCTTGTTGTTTTTATTTTTGTGCTCTGAGTAATTTGTCAATCAGTGGTAGATACCAGTTAAATTTTTATATAACTAACAAACAGTTTTTATTTATTTAGAGAGCAATGTGCATTGACAACACGTAATTATGAACGTACACAAATTTGAAATCATTTGAAACTTACACAACCATTTACACAGATTTTTGAGTTGCTTCTATGTA
>JAAXGN010000024.1:1831-2228 GCA_012267415.1 Candidatus Poribacteria bacterium
ACCTGGTATCTCATGCTTTCTAACTTAGTGTGCTAACCACTCGGCCAAAACACATTTCTCAAAAGAATGAAACACCAAGACCAGGTCACTCAGAATGTGGCTCATTCTCTGGAAGAGCATCTCTCACCTACTCTTCTGGTACCCCATTGCCCTAGGGCTTCAACCCCCTAGGCCCACAACTTTTGAAGTGGGAGGCCCACTCATTTTTTTGGTGTTCAGTTATACAACTGACTCAACCAATGAATGGACTCTTGGTTATCACCCTTACAGGTGATAGCACCACCGGAAATTACCACTGCAAGTTCTCCTTCTGAGGTTTTAGAGTTGTTTCTATGTGACAGGGTAAGTATATGTTAGATTTTTAGCTGGCACTTGTCAAAGCTGAAATTGTTTTTCA
>JAAXGN010000106.1:0-541 GCA_012267415.1 Candidatus Poribacteria bacterium
CTTGCAATCAGGTCAACTCCCTTCTGAATGGAAATTACACTTGATTGTACCTATCTTCAAGTCTGGTAACAAATCTGATGTTAAAAACTACCGTCCTATATCACTGCTTTGTACTATATCGAAAGTTCTTGAGAGGATAATATACAAGAAGATTATAGATTACATTTATCCTCTGATTTCAGTTAACCAGTATGGTTTCCTAAAGGGGAAATCCTGTGTTCTCAAGCTTTTGTCCTCCCTCGCCATCATTGTCGATTCTTTAGACAGGAGGCATAGCGTAGATGCCATCTACTTGGATGTCCGGAAAGCATTTGACTCGGTTAGTCATCAAGTATTAATATCTAAACTACAGTTGTATGGCATTACTGGGGACCTGCTAGCATGGTTCAAAGGATATCTAGATAATCGTCGCCACTGTGTTAGATTGGAAGGGCATATATCCGGTGAACTTCAGGTGAAGTCTGGTGTGCCACAGGGAAGTATTTTGGGGCCAATTCTTTTTTTACTATATGTAAATGACCTCTTCCCTTGTGTGCTCCAT
>JAAXGN010000106.1:807-1385 GCA_012267415.1 Candidatus Poribacteria bacterium
GTCTCCTCACATCTCATCCATACTTGCCAAGGCCTATAGATCCCTTAGCCTGATCAAGAGAATAATCCCTTCTAGCAGCTCTGTTGACCTTAAGAGGATTTTGTATCTTACATTGGTTAGATCACACTTAGCCTATTGCTCACAAGTATGGCGGCCCCACTTAATACGCGACTCAAGGAGGCTGGAGAGTCTACAACGGAGGGCGACCAAATTCTTAGTTTTCCAAGACCTTGACTACAAATCTCGATTAATTTCAGTCAAGTTGTTACCTATTTCATTATGGTTGGAGGCGCAAGATATCATATATTTGGTGCAACTAATGATTGATCCTCCAAGTGGTTTCCATCTGGAGGAGTATATAACTTATGTATCCTCATCAACTAGAGCATCTTCTCTACGTAGGATACAACGGACACATCCACTTACTCCCTGTTCTAAAGTCACCCAATTTTCTTATTTTAACAGAGTTGTCAGAGTGTGGAACGCTCTCCCTCCCGTTGATATTGATCGTCCCTTTTTAACTATAAAAAGGCATATTTTAAATATTTTTTGGCAGTATTTTGTTCACACATACTCTC
>JAAXGN010000095.1 GCA_012267415.1 Candidatus Poribacteria bacterium
TAGTAGAACATTGCGTAAAACTGCCAAACCAGCTGAGACTTGTGAACCTGACAAAGATACTGGCGTCATAGCCGAGAGTAGTGCACAAGAGGAAGCTGAGAATGGTGAGCAACAGGAAGCTGAGAATGGTGAGCAACAGGAAGATACTGTCGTGCTAGGTGAGAATGATGAACAAGGGCAAGAAACGGAACTAGCGAAGAATTGGGAAGAGTGTGGATCAGGTGAAGAGTTGAGTACAGAACAGCATTCCAGGAATGAAGAAGATGAACAGGATTTAAGGAAGTTGGTGGAGATTCAAGAAGTGGAAATAGGTGAACTTCAAATTGAAAATGAGCAACTTATTCAAGAGAACACCAAACTGCGAGAGGAAACAGATAAGCTAAGAACTCAGATGGTTCACCTAACACACCTTTGCAGTTTGAGTTCACAATCAGCCACCATAGCTGAACAGCAGGTGTTATCAATTGCTCAGCAAGCTCAGCAAAAGAAGGCAGAGTTCACTGCCCTTTCACTGAAAGGGGATGATGAGAAAGTACGCTTCTACACAGGGTTACCTAACTATGAAGTTTTTGAAAAGCTTTATCAGCTTTTGGAACCACTGCTTTCAAAAGATGACAAGAAGAGCACTATTTCATTATTTGATGAGCTTCTAATGGTATTAGTGAAATTGCGTCTTGGCGTACCCAATGAAGATCTTGGATACCGTTTCCATGTGTCGTCATCTTGGGTGAGTGTGGTTTTTCACAAGTGGATAACGCTTATGAGCGTTGAATTGAAGTGTCTTGTTCGGTGGCCTGATACTGTAGCACTACATGAACATTTGCCATCTACTTTTCGTAAACACTTTTCAAAGGTTAGATGCATAATTGACTGCTTCGAAATTTTCATCGAGAGACCAGTTGCTCTTCATGCTCGTGCTGCAACATATAGCAACTACAAGAAGCATAATACTGTGAAAGTTTTCATTGCTGTTGCGCCAACTGGGTCAATTGGATTTATTTCCAAGGCTTGGAGTGGCCGAGTTTCCGATAAAGAAATAACTCAAAAATGTGGATTTCTTAATTTGTTGGAGTATGGCGATGAAGTATTGGCTGACAGAGGTTTCAATGTGGATGATGACCTAGCTGTTTGTGGAGCTAAACTTCTACTTCCTTCCTTTACCAAAGGCAAAAATCAGTTGTCACAGAAAGACGTTGAACAATCAAGAAGACTGGCTCGAGTGCGTATTCATGTCGAACGTGTCATTGGACAGATGAGGAAGAAGTATACTATTCTGCACAACACACTACCTGTCAGTTTAATAAAGTGCCCTTCAGACAGTGACAAGACTAATTGTACAATAGACCGCATTTTGATTGTGACTGCTGCACTTACCAATTTATCTCCTGCTATCATTCCCCCTTAGTTTATTTATCACCTGCTATCATTCCCCTTTAGTTTATTTATCACCTGCAGTGCTTTGTATTGTTCAAAACATTTTGCATTATTGAAAAAAGTGCTGGAAGTGACAAATTATACAAGTATCATTCATAGTCGTACAAATAATAATTGTTTCTCTATGATTACTTGAGTGCTTTACAATGAGAGCAGTACCATTTTCCCCGAGGGGCACGCTTAATACCGACACATTTGTAGTGGAACCATGTGATGTTGCACTCAGGATTGTCGCATCCAATCATTCTTCCAGACTCCGGTTTTTGACACACGCAGAAAACTTCATTTTCTTTGTCAGAGTCCTGGTGCTCAGGATCAAGGTTATGTGTCAGAAGCTCTGGTAACAAATATTTCGTGAAAAAAAGGTGGAGATAAGAAAGCATTTTCAATATGAATGCACTGTCCTTTTCAATCCTCTCAACAAAAATTCCTCTGTTTGTCCAGCATACAAAATCACAGTAAGTAACATTGCACAGAGCAAGTTGGCCTTGAACCTGGTAGAAATAGCTATGTGTATCAGAAAGGTGAACATTACCAGCTGGACTTCTTTTTAAGCAAAACTGTCGATCGCTTAATGGGATATCTGATGTCGGGAGTTGATCTCGATACTTGTAAGGACATTTGATTTCTACCAGAACAGTGTCGGAACAACAGGTGCATGATAAGATCCCATCGGGGGAAGCTCCAAGAAATGGATATTTTGGGTTAACCACAAGACCACAGCATCGTACGCAAACACCTTGATGTTCCAGTTGAATTCTTGTTGTATATGCCTCACGTGCTCGGTCTTCATTCTCTCTTCCCCATCTTAACGCCGGTACGTGGTCAATATTTCCACTATACTGCATGATGGAAGTAATGATTGACTTTGGGTATGTTCTTGAACTAGAAGCAATATGCCGTGATACAGTATAGAAATGTGATGCAGTGATGCGCCCTTTCCTGTGTTCATACCAAGTCAGGCATTTGGATTGGTTGACTGTCGACTTCTCCAAGAAATCTGCTTCATCGTGTGTAACCTTGATTCTGTTTAGTGCACGAGTACAAGCTTGTTCAAGATCAGGTGTAGACAGTGCCTTGTTCTTTGGATCGTACAGGTCTGTCAATGGCTGTGGTAAACTAGGATCAGCAGCTGCAGTACTTGATAACTTGGCAAGGGCTGTACTTGATGACTCAGCAATAGTAGCTGTAGTTGATGATGCTGCAACAGTAGTTGTACTCGATGACTCAGAAATGGTTGCTGTATTTGATGATGTGGCAACAGTAGCTGTAGATGTTGACCTTGCAACATTAGAAATCCTGGAAGTAGTTGGATGACTTTGGATGAAATCAGGTATCACGGAGAAAACTGCAGCTTTAGGAAAACACTCATGTAAACTATTCAATACAAAGTCTGGGCATAGCCTTGGCTTTGGTTCAGCAAGAGTACTTCTTTGCCGTTTCTCTGCTAAGTGTGCATCAACCTGTGCTTCCTTTGACGATCTCTTTTTGTTAGGTTTAAAGAAGTGTACGTCCACCACTTCTGAAGGCTGAACCTGCATGACAAAATTAATGATTAAAGTACGCTGCATGAAGAAAAATGAAACTCACCTTTTTTGAGTATGCTTGGTTCCAAACACATGGCAAGTCAGTGCACGTGCGAGTAGCAATCTTAAGGCGCACACAAGCTTCAACTTTAAATAAAATAGCGGCAATATGTGAGCAGACTTCACCACACCTACAGTAAAACACAAAACACCAGGCTAGTATTTAATATCCATTATTTCTCAGGCTAAACTCACCCTGCCATACACGTACAGTGACCAGATATCACTGTTCCAGTCGCTTTCACAAAGCCAACCCATGCTTCATGCTCAGTAGACATACGCTGTGAGGCTCTCACTTTTGCTTTTAGTAGGCAATTAGGGCCCAGGTCGCAGTACAAAACCGCTTGAATCCAGCCACTTAGGTACAAGATGAAAGAAACGCGTAATTGACCAGTATATAAAACCATTTTAGCTAAGAAAACCTAACCTGATATAATAGTTGAAAGCCTCTAGACTCTTATACGCTTTCATCTTCTCTCTCGTAAACGGTCCTGGTGTGTCAATCAAGTATGCGTAGATTTCTCCAAATTCCACGGGAGGCCAGAGCGTAACGTCGTCTTTCCATTTACCATCATCCAACTGGTAAGGGTCAATCG
>JAAXGN010000009.1 GCA_012267415.1 Candidatus Poribacteria bacterium
GATGTTGCGTTTGTTTCGACTGCTCGTTTACCAGAAAACAGGCGTAAAGGTTCACCGATACCGCCCGACCTTGCGATTGAAATCGTCTCTCCCACAGATAAACATTACGACGTTACTGAAAAGGCATTAGCCTATCTGAAAGCAGGAACACGCCTCGTTTGGGTTATTGAGCCGGTTGCAAAGACGGTCATGGTCTATCGCTCTGAAACAGATTTCACGCTGTTTACCTCTGAGGATACGTTGACAGGTGAGGAGGTCGTCGAGGGATTTACATGTCCAGTCGCGCAACTGTTTGAATAAATTTTAGGTCTTATAGTAAAGCCCGGAAATAAGTGGCCCTCTCAAAAACAGAAAATACCTCACCCTTCCGTGAGTGTATGGGTAATAAGGTTTGATTGTTTCTATTTTCCATGCTAAAATATTTCTCTGCCAGTTTAGCAGAGAAATATTGTTCTATGAACATACAGCCAACTGAGGTTTTTACCCATGAACTTTAAGGAATTCGAAAGAGTAGAATATCAACACAATATCCTATTTAATGTGGTGTTTCAAGCTCGTTTTCCTGATATAATGAAAATATCGCACGAGGCACCTGTCGAATTTCAGGATATTGTAAGAAAGGAAGGGTATCCTGAATATAGTTCAAATATTCCTATCTTGCCACCCGATACCCCTGAAGAGTTAAAAAAAATGATTTCTGCCGATAAAGAATTCCACTTCTTTTCTGCAGAAAAAGAGTGGGAGGTCTCTTTAGCAAAGAATTTCGTAGCTCTTGCTTGTAATGGGAAGTACAAACATTACATGGACTTTAGAGAGAAACTGGAAAAGATTTTACAAAGGTTTCATGAAATTTATGAGCCCTCTTATTTCACTCGTGTTGGTCTCAGATACCGAGACATAGCGAACAGCACCTTTCTTCCAGACATGAAAAAGGATGTTGAGATCTATATTCCAAAGCATATTTTCCCAGAGTTGGGTGCCCCTATAGCAGCAGATATTAAAGCTTTACAAAAAGTATCCCAATTCAATGATGGGGCTGTAAAAGCGAACGTTGTTCATGTCCTGTCTGAGGTATCCGGAAGGTTCGGACAAAGGCAATTGAGAAATGAAAAATCATATATAATTGACGTGGATTGCTTTGTCGAAAGGAAAATAGAAGGGATAAAAAATGTCCTTGCAAAATGTGACATATTTAAAAAACTTAATTGGAACATCTTTCAGTGGAGCATCACCGACGAGTTACGTGAACTCATGGGAAAATCCGAGGCATGAGGATGCTAATATTATCTTTATGAAACCGGAGTTATCCGAACCCATGGACACAACTACAGGATCGGAAGCACAGTTCACTTCGCCATTCTATGTAATGTACTCCTTCGATATCGACATGATTACGCGATGGTGGAATGTCTCTCGAATTTCCTGGGCGGAGGGGCTTACAACCGTAAACATCGGACAAGAAGAATTCCATAAGCAAATTATTCAATATTGGCAGAAATGCAAAATATTAGATCGGTTTGATGTCTTAGCACAACGGGAAGACAATTGGGACGGATATGAATCGAAAAAACCGAATCAATTAACCCTAGATCATGCAAAGTTTCTTATGGTGGATTTGTTAGATACTATCATTTCTGCGGGATATTCGTGGCTTACACCCTTTATTTCTAGCGATGAAGATGGTAATGTAACTGTAGAATGGTCCGAAGAAAAACGAAGATTACATATTCAAATTGGGGAAGATGAAGCTGAGTATATCCAAGTTTGGGGGGTAAATATTGATACAGAGATGCACATAGGTTTTCTAAGCCGCGACAATTATCTAACACTTTGGGAATGGTTGTTTGATGAATAAAAATGATTGTGTGCAGGACGATGAGGTGCTCTATCGAAGTATCAGAGGAAAATACGGTGAAGAGTACGCTTACGACAATGTAGGAAAACTCAAAATTAGTAGTGAAGCCTTTCGCGATAGAGAAAGGAAACCATCTGTAGATAGAGCGGAGCTAAAGGAATTTAATCCCTCTTTGTCTAAACGAAATGACACAGATGGTATCATTAGTCTTATCACTGCTGATGTCCGCTCAATAGGAACAGTCAAGACAAAAATCCAAGATGCAGATGCTGTTGTTCACGCTGTAGATGTCATCTATGATCCCACCCCTGAAAATCCTGCCCATTCAAAAATTGTTGTAAACCCTGAGTTCTTTGGCTCAAAGAATAAACAGAGAAATGTATTCAAGTTGCTACAGCTTGCGCTCGCGGAACTTGCCGAAAAAAACGGATGGACTTTAGAACCAAGTCCTCAATAAGTTCACGTTTGTAGATATAGAAATTTCGCCTACTAAAGATGTGGCTGAAGGTATAGTCATATATCCACTCTGGCAAAAGTTTGCAATTTGTCATACTTACAAGAAACGGAGACACAGCATGGCAAAACCGATTAACTACAGTGACATTTTAGAAACCGGCGATAGCGGTATCTATGACCTTAAAACGCATGCCGCCGGTCCCGAAGGCAGCCTGCCGCTCACGGCAGAGATGCTCCTCAACCGACCGAGTGG
>JAAXGN010000166.1:0-190 GCA_012267415.1 Candidatus Poribacteria bacterium
GGGGCTTATTTTCGGAATTTTAACGTATTTAGGAAAGGAATGTTATCTTACCTGGGGAGTTTGGTATGGCGATTTTCGCTTCAACATCAGGATTTTTACTACTTGTATGGAGGATGTCGGAATGTCATATCCGTATTCCTAAACGGGGCCGTTTCAGAATCTGAATGAGGGAGTGAGGGGGGGGGGGGGG
>JAAXGN010000166.1:335-1323 GCA_012267415.1 Candidatus Poribacteria bacterium
GGGGGGGGGTGCTGTCGGAATCTCGCCTCCCATAGTAGTGGAGGTTTCAAAAAATGGAATATCGAACTTGTTCCTATTTTTTCTTCCCCGCCTCTATACCCCTGGAGTTCACTGTGCGAGGCTTAGCGTGACCCACACCAGTTCGCGTGACTACTAGTGAATTATGGGAAGGAGGTTGCTCTTTCTGGGCGCAGCAAGATAATCGTGATATTCACTCGGTTCCCTTAAACTGTAGTTTCTTTTCGCTTGTCTGAAATGTTTCCTATTGACCTACGTGAATTGTTAGCCCTCATAGGCCAGAGAATAGATTGGGTAAGCGGAGGAGACCACTTGTTACGCATGTGCCGCAGAGAGTGGATTGAAGAAGGAAGTGAAACCAACATTCAAGATGCCCATTCACTGTTCAAAAGGCTTCTCGAAAAAAACATTTTTGGAATTGATGATCTCGAGGTGCTGAAGAAGCTTGTGAGAAAGGTGCCACTGAATGATGGGGACAATGGTTCTCTCCTTGATAGCATCGAAAAGTTTGAGACCAAAAGAAACGAGCTCAAGAATCTACTGCAAAACATCTGCCCGGAATTAAGTCTGGACGAACGCATGGTTTTAAATTGCAAGGGAAGGATCCCTGACCATACATTAGACAACATCAACAATGTTTCTTCTTTGCTCATAGAGCTAGAAAGAAATGATCGTCTAACGCTGACCTTTCTGAAAGTTCTAGTTGGAACTGATAAACCAGCATTAATTCAACAAGTTGAAGATTTCGAGAAGGAACAGGAACAAGAGAGAAAACGGGAAGAAAATATGCAAAGAATGAAAGGTAAGAGATCGTTTGCAAGTTTCTGCTAACTTAATTGAAGGGGTTTAATGCCTTATTTGAAACACGGTGCATAATGTAACTGCAAAATGTTTCAGTTGGTTAGTAATTAAAAAATGGTGGGAATGCTATAGAACTTTCACGGTTTATGATGCCATCTTAATGGCTGGG
>JAAXGN010000154.1 GCA_012267415.1 Candidatus Poribacteria bacterium
AATCCCGTATCTACTCATTGCGTACATCTAAACGGACAGTTAAAGCAAAGGGGATGGATGCTACACAGTGGCATTTTGGGAGAATTCGTCCATATAACTATCCAACGCGACGGATCGCTGCTATGAGTCAACTCATACACAAAAGCAGTGGTAGTCTGATGATGTATTTTCTACCTACATGTGAAAAAGCGGCGGTGTCAGATACGGATACATTTTTGCGTAATATCCGAAAGGAACTGCTTAATCTATTGATACTTGAACCTGAAGGATACTGGGAAACACATGCTAACTTTGGGAAAGGGGGAACACGCAAGGTAAAACTCATTGGAGATAAAAGAGCATTGGATATTATGGTCAACAAGATACTGCCTGTTGCCTATGTTTGGGCAGTGGAATCAGAAAGTAGGAAATTGCAGGAGGCAATCCTGAATATCTATAGCAGTTCCACAAAACTACAAGAAAACAGGATCTTCAGTCAGGTAGAATCACAAATCTTTTCAGAGGCACAACCGATGCATCTGATTAAACCTACTGCTCAGATTCAACAAGGAACAATGCGGCTCTACAAGAACTTCTGTGTCGATCAGCTCTGTGATCTTTGTCCTATTCTTGATAATAATGCAATCCTATTACATAAGGATTCCGATTGAAAACCGGTAAAATGATAATGTCAGAAATAGTCAGTTAATTCTTAGAAAGGAGATATCTCATGAAGACTTTATGTGTGATTACAATTACGTTTCTTTGTCTTTCTGTTGCAATAGCAGAAGAAACCTTCTTTTCTGCGCTTGAAAGCAAAGCTGAAGTTGAAAGCGAAGGTGGCACCGTTGATGGCGGCAGTTTCGCTCCGGGTAAATTTGGCAACGGATTTGTCAGCGAAGAAGTTGGCGATGTTATCCATTTTCCTGTCGAAAATCGTTTTGTGAATTTAGAGGAAGGCACAGTTGAGCTATGGGTTACAATGGGAATGGATACCAGTACTATCACCGGTGAACTCTTTACTTTCATGACTTATAAACGCGGCACTGACGCAGTTTTTCTACAATTCAACAATGGTGGTATCGCACAGATGCGGATTAAAAGTGCTAATTCATGGCATAACGCAAGTAGTGCTGCACTTAACTGGAAAAAGGGTGAACACCACCACATGGCTGGGACATGGGGTCCAGACGGTTTGAAACTTTATCTGGATGGTAAACTTGAAGGTGAGGATGGTTTCACCGGAGGTCCTACTGTCTTTGCACAAACCTTTGAGATTAACAACGCTTCTCCGCCTGATCCTAAATTTCCAACGAACTGTGTGGTTGACGGTGTTCGAATTTCTGATCACCAGAAAGAAGCTGATGAATTGGTGCTGGATGATCCTGCTCCCGTTGCAGCACGGGGAAAATTAGCGACAACTTGGGGAAAATTGAAAAACGGCAAATAACCCATAATGCGAAAGAACGGGCAATGAATTGCCCTACTACTAACGGATATTAGCTCACGGATATGTGTCTACATATTCCTAATTTCTACTATACCGAGGACTATTGAATGTATAAAACAGAAAAACCACTTTTTACTGCTGGAACTGACGACTATAACACCTATCGTATCCCCGCACTTATTACCTCAAAAGAGGGCACGTTGTTGGCGTTTTGCGAAGGTAGAAGAATAGGTGGTGGAGATTCAGGGGATATTGATATCGTACTGAAACGGAGTTTTGACAACGGTGAAACATGGCAGCCGATGCAAGTTGCTGTTTCCACAGGAGCAGATACAGATGGTAATCCTGCACCTGTGGTAGACCGTGATACAGGTACAATCTGGTTACTGTTTTGTAAGAACTTCGCTGATGGTGGGGAAGGCAAGATTATCGCTGGAGAAGCACCCCGTACCGTATGGGTGACAAATAGTACTGATGATGGTGAAACGTGGACAGAACCCAGAGAAGTTACCGCAACTACGAAACTGGACACATGGACATGGTACGCAACCGGTCCTTGCCACGGTATCCAATTAGGAAGTGGCAGATTGGTTATACCGTGTGATCATGTGCTCGGACAGAGTCGAAACTATGCTGAGATGGGATATTCACATCTGATCGTCAGTGATGACCATGGTGAGACATGGCGTATTGCTGGGGAAGCACAACCCGGTACAAATGAATCGGTCGTCGTTGAAACCGTCAACGGTGACCTATATTTCAACTGCCGAAACTATGTAGCACCGAAACGGCGCGCCTACGCATGGAGTTCTGATGGTGGAGATACGTTCACAGAATTTGGTTATGACGATGATCTGATAGAACCTATCTGTCAGGCAAGTATGGTGCGGTATACGGATGAAAATACGCACGACAAGAACCGTGTTCTGTTTTCCAACCCTGCCAGTACAGGACGAGAGAAGATGACAATCCGCATCAGTTATGATGAATGTCGTAGTTGGAACAGTGGTAAGGTCTTGCATGAAGGTCCTGCCGCGTATTCTGACCTCTGTATTGATTCTGATATGAACATAAATTGTCTCTATGAACGTGGTGAACGTGGTGCTTATGAAACATTGTCGTTTGCAAAGTTTGATTTAGCATGGTTGACAGATGGGGAGGACAAATTGTGAACTTAAAATGGCGTATCAATAAACACCCATTGGGACAGGCACGGATCAAGAGAAAAAAGAAGCTTTGGTTGTTAATGTGGCTTGTATCAATTTTTGCGATTTGTGACGTGCTTGTTCTCTTCGTATTGTATAAGGTTTTTCTACCTATGCTATTATAACCTATACCTTATCTACTCCTAAGCGAAATTTTGAAATACGCTACACCCTCATTTGGTAAATCGAGTTGGAAAGTAATGATATTTCATGTTAGAATATAACTCAATAAAACCGAGAGTATACATTGAACCTACGGTTATTAGTCACTTGGTAGCACGACCAAGTGACGATGAAACGTTAGCTAATTGGCAAAAAGCGAGTCGCCAGTTATGGGAAGTCTATGCTGATAGGTTTGAGTTTGTGATTTCTCCTGTAGTACGTGACGAAATTAAACGAGGTGATGTGATCCTTTCCCGTCAACGGCTTGAGATCATATCGTCCCTGACAGTATTGGAACTTTCACAGGATGTAATTGTGCTTGTAGATAAATTATTAGATACTGGTGTAGTACCGCTAAATTCTGTACCAGATGCACAACATATCGCTGTCGCGACGGTACACAATATTGAATATTTAGTGTCTTGGAATCACAAACATATTGTAAATGAACACAAACGTGAACAGATCAAGAGAGTTTGTAGAGAAGCAGGATTTAATCCAACAATTTTGTGCACACCAATTGAACTTATGGAGGACATTCAGATGCAAGAAACAGCAGAAAAACAACCGGAATTTGACCCTGAAACTTATACGAATCCCATCCTTGAGGAATGCTACCGAATTAAAGCAGAGATTAGCGCACAATTCAAGACTACGGAGGAATACTATCATTATCTTAAGGCGATGCAGGAAGAGGAAAAACGTAAAGGAATAAAATATGTTTCGTATTATGAGCCATCTAACCAGAAAACACCAGTAAAATGTGATGATAGTGACTAATCACACATATTCCTGACCGCGATGCTCTGCAATCCACGTTTTCAATGGAACATCAGCATCCGTAGGCTGCCACCACCCTTTAATATCTATGCCATCCCCTAATAACTGGCGTCGTATCGGATCACATTTCTCAAGGATTTCCTCTGGCATAAGATTATAGTCCAAACCGCGTAACCAACGATAACTATACCCCATGAATAACACCTTACGCGTAACATCGGAATAATTTCTACCACGCGAATGCCACATTCTTCGGTCGAAAAGCACAGCAGTACCACGTTTGACAAGTAAATCCATCGCATCATCAGGATCGCTTTCAGGATCACTACGTGGTGGAATTTTATCAAGTTTGTGGCTACCTGGAATAAGTCTCATCGCCCCATTGTCTCTGTGCGTAACATCACTTAACCAATAACTCACCTTTAGCGAAAGACGTGGGTGCGGACGTTCCATCTCTGGAATAGGTCTGCCACCGTCCTGATGCCAACCTGCCCCTTTACGGATACGTTCTGCATCAGGCGGTTCAGGTGGATACATAATGAGATGTGAGATGTAGAGTTGTATATTCCACCCCAAAATGTCCCAAAGTAAAGGAAATACCTTTTTGTTATCAAGCAGTTCCAACAGAAGATCATCTTCAATGACAGTACGGAATTTGGATAGCAATTTGTGTGGTCCCAATCCATTTTTTGCGCGTTCTGCAGCATCAAGGCGATCAGCGGTCTTCTCTAAAGCATCTGTCATCTCAGGACTGATTGCGTCCTCTACAACGAGGTAGCCTGTGTCGTTAAATGCTTTGAGTTGTTCTTCGGTTGCACAGTATTCAAGCCACGAAGAATCCATTATTTTCACCTATATTGATATGGGAAGGAATTTGATAAGGTTTTATATTCTGCATTCTTATTCCTCAACGCGTTCAATAATCTCACCTGTTTCACGGTCTCTATAGATACGTTTCATTCTACCATCAGGCATGCGTTCATCTTTGAGATGTGCATAACGTTCTTCTGCGTCTGTCGTATCGGTCTGTGCTTCTGCTGTATCTGTAGTCCCACGCCAATCCTCAAGTTCAACGGGTTCCCACTTTTTGGATTTCGCAGATTTATAACAGGCATCTATAATAGCATTTACAATATATCCATCATAGAAGGTTTCTAACGGGTCTCTCCCTTCATCCATAGCGTTGAACATATCAAGAAACATATCACGGTATCCGAGTTCTGCCACCTCATCACCGACCGGGAAAAGCCAACCCGTGTCACTCTCAGCTTTTTCTGCGACATACCCACCTTGTCCGACAGCAGTGAACATCTCAAAGCCGGTGCGTAGCCAATGATTGAGCCAGATAGTTCCTTCGCTGCCAGAGACTTCATCACGGAGGTCCATGCCGCCACGGAATGCCCAACCGACTTCAAATTGTCCCATCGCACCGCTTTCAAATCGGATGAGTGCAATGCCGTGGTCTTCGGCATCAATTGGGTGTACAAGCGTATCTGCCCAACACATCACTTCAAGGGGTTTGTTGCCCTTACCAACGAAGTTTCTGATGATTTCAATGCAGTGACATCCCATATCAACGATTGCACCACCACCTGCCTGTTCAAGATCCCAGAACCAATCACTATGGGGACCAGGGTGTGTTTCACGAGAACGTACCCATAATATTTTGCCGAGAGCTCCGTTCTGAACAGACTCTAATGCTTTGAGTGTTTTTGGAGGATAAACCAAATCCTCAAGATAGCCACCGAACACTCCAGCGTTTTCTACAAGGTCAAGCATCTGCTTTGCTTCTTCTGCAGTCCGTCCAAGCGGTTTTGTGCAGAGAATTGCTTTGCCTGCAGCAGTAGCAAGTTCCACGGCTTTCAGATGCAGATTGTTTGGTAATCCGATGACAACAACATCCGTTTCAGGATGATTGATTGCTTCCTCCAAATCAGTTGTCGCGTGTGGGATGTTCCATTCCTTAGCAAAATCTGTTGCGCGTTCCTCGCGACGGGAATATACCGTGTGGACACGATCTACACCGCGTTGGTTATGCAGTGTCATCGTGTAGAACATACCGATGAGTCCTGTTCCGAGCATCGTAACTTTATGGTTTTTCTGTTCTGTCATCTCATAATTCTCCAATGAAATTTCAGTTATAGTAAACTTTTGAATTACTGGGACATTCTTCCGTGTAGGAGGTCAGTTAACATATTTCTGGCCGCTTCCCGACTGAACGGTTTGATAGTCGGGAATCAGAGTTCCCTCCTACAGGGACTTTGTATCATTGATTTCAATGTTCACTATACATGAGTCGCATAGATTAAAAAGTATTATTCTGATTTATAAGCTGCAATCACACCCCAATCATCTACTGTCCAACAATTGTCTTTGTCTGTAGCGTGGACACCCTTGAGAGTTCCACTTCCACCCGCTTTTGTAGCAGTCCAAGTTTTTCCACCATCAGTGGTGTGTAAAACAGCACTATAGTCCCCTACTGCCCATCCAATCATATTGTCAACAAAGTGAATATCCAAGAGATTGTCAATTGAGTCTGTCTTTTGCTGGTTCCATGTTTCTCCGCCATCGTCAGTGTGCAGGATTAAGCCTTCTTGTCCGCAGATCCATCCAGTTTTTTCATCGTAAAAGTGAATTCCGAACAGATTGTTGTCGAATCCTGGGTCGCGTTTTTCCCACGTTTCTCCGCTATCTTTTGTATGAAGGAGCGTACCGAAAGACCCAATTATCCAACCTGTCTTTGGTGAGACGAAGAGAATGTTTTCCAAATTATTGCGGGTTTCACCGACGCGGACTCGTTCTGATCTGCCTATCCATGTTTCACCACCATCGGTTGTTTTTAGGATAGCGTTTTCAGTGCCGACGATGAACCCGTTTTTTTCGTCAATCATCTGAATACCCATGAGGCTGGAACGGATTCCACCACCCCGTCGACGGGGGTTGTTTTGATTGGCAGCAGCCTCGCTTCTTGCCATTTTCCGAGCCCACGTTTTCCCACCATCATCAGTTTTCAGAATGGTTCCTCTTGCCCCCGTAAGGAATCCAATCTTCTCATCTACGAAGTAGATATTATAGAGTGTTGCTGCACCACCGCCACCAAAACCGGGTGGAGGTCCACCTCCTCCTTGTGGCCTTCTTTGTGCTTGCGCGGCACCGGGAGGACGCATATTGATTTCCTTTTTTGTCCAAGTTTTTCCGCTATCCGTTGTTTCAAGGACTAATCCATTGTCTCCAACTACCAAACCGTGTTGTTTATCCATAAAGTGAACATCGTGTAGCATCCCTTGTATGCCGTCATCGCGAATAATGTCATCTTCTCGGATGACACGCCATTTAGCATTCGCGATTGTATAGTTTAAAAGAGTTGCTATAGAAACAAAGAATACGAAAAAGATGATATTTGTTCTTCTCATGTCAATCTCCTCATTAAGGTGAATAGGCATTTATAGTAAACTTTTGAATTACTGGGACATTCTTCTCTGTAGGAGGGAACTCCGCTTCCCGACTATCACTACGTTAAGTCGCGATTCGGAGATCGCTCCTACAGGGATTTTGTATCATTATTTTCATTGTTTACTATATATCTGAGGTTACTTTCTGTGTGTTGTCTTTACTATGCTGATTGAAAAGCATCATAGATTTCTCGTGCTTTTGTCTCAACACGCTCTAAATAATTTTGACCAATCTGAGAGAGGTAAAGTTCGGTCAGGTCACCACTTGTTTCACCGAAGACTTTTGCGAATCTTCTGCATTCGTCTTTGTCAGGTCCAGAAGCGTAGGCTTTCGTCTTTGCATCAGTGCCAGATTTCCGTACTTCTACGAATTTATCCGTGAACTTTAGATAACTCCCATCACCAACGAATCGGATACGCTCAAGATTCGCAAATTCAAGTTCTGGTAGTGCATCAGACAGGATGGCGCGTGCTTGTTGTATATCAATCTTTTCTTCGTGCAGTGCAATAGCAATACCGAGAAAGAACAGGTCATTCTTGTCACGTTTTGCTTCACCTTCGCGCTTTGCTTCTCGCAGCTTATCGGGATTCGGTTCAGACTCGTTATAATAGGTTATGTCTTCTCGGACATCACACGTAGCAGTGATTTGGCTTTCATCAAAAACAGAAGCGAGATAGTCTGATAAAGGTATGTTTTGTTGTTTACAATACGCTGCGAGTGCTGTGACCAAAACCATAGATTCACCAGCAGACTTTTCCCGCATGGCAATTGCCACTCTACCGCCCTGACTTTTAATCAGTTCTTCTGGACCTGTAATCATACCGCCACTCTCTTCACCGGCAAAGATAAGACGTGGTTGCACACCCAACTTAATAGTTTCACCATAGACATCTTGGATAGAAACTGCTTGGTCAGGAGTAACGGTAATCTGTTTCTCAATTTTCTTCATGATGGAAGCAATTTCTTTGAAACCTACAGGCACGTTAATCACATGCACGTCATTTGCTTTTCCCCACTGATCCCAAGCGAGTGCTGAAGGCGTGGTCTTTATCATGAATCGCGGATGCTTTTCCCAAAGTCCAGCGGCTTTCAGCTGCTTGGCATAAAAATCCATCAACATCAAGAACGCTTGATTAGGAGTATATATTGTCAGCAGTCTATCATCATCAAGCGTTAGATAATCAACCCCGAGTTTTTGTAACGTGTCCTCTCGGTCTATATTCTCTATCTGACAGACGATGAGTCTGTCACCGTCAGGGTCGGTAGCCTCAATGATTGTTCCGATGGGTTGATTTTTCAGTTTTGTTGCGTAGTCAGCAGATTTGACAACGTCAAGGATACTGAAATCGCATCCGAGGTCATAAAATTCTACGTCACCGGTTTTCGGATTGCGATCCAGTTTCCCGATATTGTGATAGAGCGGGTCTGCATCAACATGAAGCCAACGGACTGAGTCGGCAATACCTAATCGTTCAAAGATAGCACGCATTGGACGATACATACATCCGCCGACACAATCAACAACGATGGGTGGTTTCGTCTCACGTATAAGCTTGAGATTGGTATCTGTGGCAACACCGCTTTTGAGATAACCGACATAAAGATGTACCCCATCATGCAGTTCGTCTAAACGTTCAAAATCAATGTGTTCATCGTCAATTGCGCTGAATTGGAGCGTGTAGCCGTCAGTTTCAGCAGTCGTTAATATGTCCTTAATCTTTTTGACGAATTGCATGGATTCTTCGGGTAGATATTGACTACCCTGATTGTTAAGGTCTTTTGTAGCGTTTTTTGTGCTTACGGAATGACTTGAGGTAACATGTTCACCCCCATCTAAGTCCAGCATAAAAATCAGGAACGATGCCATCCATATCGGTAGTGTACCGAACCCTTTTGGGACATAAGTGCGTATACCTTGTGCTGCTTGTATACGCGCGATGAATTCAACATATTTTTGTGAGTTGTAGCGTACTTCACATCCTGCCAGTTTTTCTATCAGTTCCCCGCTTGATGCTTCCTTTGCCACAAGGCTTTTACCGAGTGTTGCTAAGATAATTCCAACCTGATTGATTGGGAAGCGCGTATCCCACGGATAGAGGATATTCTGGGGTCCACGTATCCCCGCAGTTGACACTTGTGCTTCCTTCGCATAGTTTTGGAACCATTCCTTTAGGTTCAGTTGGTTGATCAATTCCTTATTCAGTAAGAATGTAAATGCTTCGGGTTCGTCTTGTGGAAAGAGCGGTGTTTTTATAGAGTCGGGTGTATTCTGCTCCACCACTGCGAAAAGTTGTTGTTCTGTCTGATTTCGTTTCTCAAGATACGCTGCATCTACAGCAATTACCATCTGCACGCTCCGTATATATGTTAACAAATAACGTGAAAATCAAAAACCTTTGATTTTGCCCCATCGTGTTGTCAATTTGTCATTAGGTTCAACTGACAGAAACGCCTCAAGTCCATCTCCCAATGCTGAAATCTCATTCTCACTTAGATTTCGTGAAAAGATAGCGGCATCATCAATTGCTCCGCCATATCCTTCACCACCTTCACCGCCAAGTCGGTAGGTAGTATTTGCCCCGCGGGTTTCTTGAAAGTCTGTCTCTATTGCCAACTCACCATTAACATATATCCTATAGTTATTGCCATCACTTTGGACGACAGCATGACTCCACTCATCCTTTTTGATTTGACCACCATCAGTTTGACATAGAACAGTCCAGCCACCGACTTGTCCCCTCCATGACAATAGACCTTGAACTGAGTTAACAAAAAAAGTATTGTGCCCAGCATCCCCAGGTAAACTTCGCCATACCTGTTGCCATTCACCACCTTCAAATGTGGGATTTATCCATACAGAAAGCGTAAAAGGGTCGGTTTTGAAGAGATCTCCATGTAATGATTCAGATACCAACATCTCAACATGTGCGCCAACATCAAGATGAATTGCATCTCCAAATTTACCTTTATCCCATTTAGAACCCCCTTTTATCACGCCATGGTTTTCGTTTCCAGATGAATCTTCTGCATCCCCATCAAATGAATAGTACGCTACTAAAGCATCTTCTGCAGTTACACCTAAAATTAAACACATCAGGATTACAGAGCATGTCAAAAAACATAGTAATTGTTTCATAGTATTTCTCCTTAAATGACTTAGTGAATCTATGTAGTCTATACATCATTGTGCAATTAGGTACTTAGTTCACATGATTTCTTGTAATGAAACCATTCTAACATACCTAATAAAAAAAGTCAATTTTTGGAGGGTGTGGGTGGTATGTAAATTTTTCACCATAGGTGTCAATTTAGTGATGTCCCCAGGCCGGTAGGTGCGATATCCTTATCGCACCGAATTAGTTCCAACCAGTTCATAAGAAAACTTCTTGTAGGATCCGGTGCGATTAGGAAATCGCACCTACCGGCCTGGGGGTAATCAAAATTACCTGATTATTTTTTTAATCTTCATAATGGCATTCATACCGTTGATTTGAACTCCGATTCCCGACAGGTCGCGATTCGGAGATCGCTCCTACTAGTTCTATCTGCACTTTTCTACAAAAACTTTACACACCCGGTGGGGGACGGTTGGCAAGAATATATTTGATATATTAGGTAAAATCATGTACAATTCACATTGATATCTTGGCAAATTCAACGGAAAAAAGAGGAGGTTATGATGAGAAATTTAGTAGTAACAGAAGAAATTTGGAAAGAAGGTAATATGTACACCGCCTATTGTCCAGAATTAGACGTAGCAAGTTGTGGAAGGGATATTGAAGAGGCGCGAAAAAACCTTGTTGAGGTTATTGAAATCCAGTTAGAAGAAACAGCAAAACTCGGAACACTTAAGTCTTTTTTAGAAGATGCTGGTTATGATTTGAGCACTTCACAACTGACCCTTCAACTTGATAAACAAAGCGTGTATTTTACTCTGTGATCGTGTCATCTACAGCATGATCGGAGGTAGTTTGTTCAATAGGTGTAGTTTCCTGTATGTTCTGTGGAGTCGGCATGGGTTCGTTGAAATCCTCACCTTTGTTTTCTGCCTCAATTCTACGGTCATTCCAATTTTTAACCGCAGCATAGTATTTTGCGGCTCCTTTAGCAAGACCTTCGGTTTCCGCTTCCTGAATTCGTTTCTGTTTCTTTTCGCTATACCAATCTGACAAAAACATAATAAAATCTACAACTCCTATTATTGCGCCAACGATTACCCCGGCAACGGGGATAAAAGTTGAAATATCTTCTATATTTTGTTTCCAAGTCTGACCATCTTGAGATGTTAGTAGAATAACATAAGTGTAAACTCCAACGACAACCGTAAGTAAAAATAGTGCGACGCCTGCTTTGTTTTTACGCCAAAAGTTTCTTACATCTCGTCCAAAACGTTTCGTAATACCCCAAAAACGTCTTATAAAACTTTTCATTCAAATCTCTTATTGAGGGGTGGTTTATATTTCTGGATTAGGTCATTTTCAATTCTATTTCGTTCTCCATCGTTTAGTTCTTGGTAAACACTTACACAATTGCCTCCATTTCGTAGAACAGCTTCCCACTTATGATGAAATCTTGTGAGTCTGCGCGGAAGCGAATTCGTATTCCCGATGTACAATAGATTATGTGTGGCATCCGCGCGGGAATTTATCTCGCGTTTTGTGAAGATGTAAACGGCACCAATATCTTTGAATTCTGTGCCGATTGGGTAAACTTGAAAAATATATTGCTTTCTAGAAGCACCATAAAAAGCAAAGTCTTCTATTTTTGCCATTATGATATACCTTTAATTATTTTTATTTATGACTTGGTTTCACACCTTTTTTCACATCGCTTGCCCGATTTCACTCGGTAATGGTAGAGGCGCGTCAAGCGACGCGATGAGATTCTCTACCAACGATGTTAGATTATTATATCATAGTTTATTGACTACAACAAGTTAATGTTATCTACACTTTTTCTTGACATCATACCAAAATCATGCTACACTAAACAAAACTTAATATCATTGGTAAGAGTCCCACTCTATGCAACAAGACCAAAACAACATCTCAGAATCCTTTGTAAAACTACAGAAATTACTTGAAAAACTTTTCCGCGCAGACGCAGCAGACCTTGACTTTGGTATCTACCGTATTATAAACCAACGGCGTAAACTAATTGAGGATTTTATTGACGAAGAACTCCCCGCAGAAATAAACAAAGTGCTTGATACAAATGCCGAAATTGAATCTGATCGTGAAGAAATTGAAAGTCTTGCAAAAGACATCCTCCAAACTCTCGGTGATAATGTTTTAGATGCAGATGGAAATCTGATTAACGAAACATATAAAGATGCACTTGTTGTTAAGAAATATCTTGAAGCGAAAGAAAATCTCGGATCCCCGCAAACCCGTGACCAACGTGAAGATGTTGTTTATAACCACCTATACACGTTCTTCTCCCGCTATTACGACAACGGTGACTTTATCCCGCGTAGACGTTACTCACAAACTGAACGTTACGCTATTCCATATAACGGTGAGGAAATCTATCTCCATTGGGCAAACCGAGATCAGTATTATGTGAAGACTGGTGAACACTTCTCCGATTATCGTTTTAAATCCCATGATTTTACCGTTATCTTTAACCTCCGAGATGTAGATATAGAAAAAGACAACGTTAAAGGTGCAAAACGTTTCTTTATACCATTATCTGCCGAGACAAACTATGATCCAGAAGCCGATGAGGTATGCATCCCATTTGAATATCGACCACTTACTGATAAAGAGAAATCCGACTACGGCACCCGCGACCAACAAGACAAAATTATTGATGCTGCTGAGCGAGAAATTATAGAACAATTGGGCAACTACTACGAAATCCAAAGCGAACTTGGACATGAAAAAGACGAAGTAACACTTCTCAAAAAACATCTCCGCACCTACATCCGGTCAAACACTGCAGACTTCTTCATTCACAAAGACCTAAGAAAGTTTCTCAACCGTGAGCTTGATGTCTTTATCAAAAACGAAGTCCTACCTTTATCCTCCCTTATTTTTGAGGACACTAATTTACAAGAGGATAATTTACCCAGAGTCGGTTGGATTGAAACCGCTAAACTCGTTCATTCCATCGCCACCAAAATCATTGACTTTCTCTCACACATTGAAGAATTCCAAAAACGTCTCTGGCTGAAAAAGAAGTTTGTCCTCTCAACCGAATTCTGCCTAACACTCGACCGTGTTCCCGAAAAATTTTACCCAGAAATTGCTCAGAACACTGCACAACTTGAAGAGTGGAAGGCCCTTTTTGCTATTCACGAAATAGACGGTAAACTTATTGGTACCGACTACACAGAACCACTTTCCGTTGACTTCCTTAAAGAAAATCCGAATTTCGTTTTGGATACCTGCCACTTTAATTCTGAATTCAAGGATTGCCTCTTGGCACATTTTGGTGATCTGGACAATAAGGTAGATGGCTTGCTAATTCACGGTGAGAACTTTCAAGCATTAAATCTGCTAACCAAGAAAAACCAAGAATCTATAAAAGCCATCTATATTGACCCGCCTTATAATACTGATGCCTCAGCAATTCTATATAAGAACAATTACAAAGATTCATCATGGATGTCGCTAATGGCAGATCGGATTTCTGTCTCACGCGAACTACTAACTGACAACGGTATTTTCTGCGCTGCAATTGACGACGTAGAAGCTGCTAATTTACGGCAGCTACTTCAAAATCTCTTTGGAAAAGAAAATGAATTAGGAATTGCTTCAGTATGTTCAAATCCAGCAGGACGTCAAAGACCTACAGGCTTTGCTCCTGCCCATGAATATGCGATGTTCTTTAGGCTAACGACTGCAGGCCAAATTGGTCGTCTTGAAAGGACAGAAGAGCAACTTAAAAACGCAGAAATTGATGCACAGGGCCGATATTTCACTTGGAAAGGGCTTAGAAGTGGTGGCGGTCCAAACGCTTTTCGAGTCGCACGTCCCCGTTTATTCTATCCTCTATTTGTTAAGAATGAACTAATCCGAATTCCGCAAATGGAATGGGAGGAGGAAAACCGACAATGGAATCTCGTGGAATCACCAGGTCCTGACGAAGCAAAGGTATTACCAATCAAACCAGACGGTGAAGAGATGACATGGGGATATGGAGTTGAAACGCTACAAGAAAAGTTGTCGGAAACTATCGCAAGAACTGATAGACATGGTAATATTCGAATTGCAATTAAACGATATCTAAATGAGGAAGGAATGCTACCCAAGACATGGTGGGGCAAAACAGAATACTCATCAACACATTATGGCACTATATTTTTAACAAATATGCTAGGCGATAGTCTTGCGTTCATGTTTCCGAAGTCTATCCATCTTGTTGAGGATTGCCTACGTGTTTCTTCTCTCGGAATAAATGATACTGTGCTTGATTACTTCGGAGGCTCAGGCACTACTGCCCACGCTACTATCAATCTTAATCGTGAAGATCAAGGTAAACGCAAATACATCCTTATAGAAATGGGACATCATTTTGATACCGCACTTATGCCACGTATCAAGAAAGCAATTTACGCCGAAGAATGGAAAGATGCCAAACCTGTCTCCCGTGAGAGTCGCCTCCCTCACTTATTCAAATACCAACGTATTGAATCTTATGAAGACACCCTCAACAACATAGAATTCAACGAACCCGAACATCAGAATCTGTTAATGGACGAACACCAATTGAATTACATACTGGAAAGCGACACTAAGGAAAGTCCAGCATTCCTAAACATCTCTAAACTTCAAAACCCGTTCAGTTATCAACTCAAGATCGTCAAAGATATGCAGACACAGAAACAGGATATAGATTTACCTGAAACATTCAATTATCTGATCGGTTTATCAGTCCAGAATCGTCGGTGCCTGTACGACGATGGCAAACGTTACCTTGTCTATAAAGGCACAGTTGAGCAAAAAACTGTCGTTGTTATCTGGCGTGAAACTGCTGGGTGGGAACAAGAGGATTATGAACGTGATTACAACTTCATTCAGGAGCATCAACTAATAGAAGGTGCAGCAGAAGTGTATGTTAACACAGATAGCAATATTCCAGAGGCAAAATCTTTAGATCCGCTTTTCAAAAGATTGATGTTTCAGTAAGAATAGTACTGATTAATGTTTTTCTTGACAAACAAAATATCGTAAGTTATTATTAAATTGAGCTCAATGCTTTACAAGAAACGGCATCGGATTGTGGCGATATTTTATAAAGGGGCAGGAATTGGCACTTATTGGCATATTAACGATGCGAGACAGACAGGGTTCATTGCACGGGCACCGCAAATGCAGCCTACCCCGGATCAGTTAATGCTCCATATTGCCAGAGGAACAGTGAACAGTCCGTTTATCTCACTGACGCGCTCCTACGGAATCGCGCTAAATTATGCTAAATTTTATGGAAAAGAAATTTCTTCACCACAAAATCCAGCGTTCGTTTATGAAATAGAGATAAATGAACCGATCCCTTCAGGGCTTAAAATTATTGATCCAATCAAGGAGGTTGCACCTGTTTTACCACTACCTCTCGGTATAAATCCGCCATACCAGCATGATGGCGGTCCCGATTTCCTGTTAGGCATTGTTGACCCAACAAATATGGGAGAGTATCTAACACAACATGCACCGCAGCCACCCGACAGTGGAGGCACACCGAGAACGCCTAATCTCACAATTGATTTAGAAACGCTTGTGAGAACACTACGGGACGCGGAGATCCTTGCAGAAGGCACAATACCTGCTGACTGTGTTAAACATAAATTTAAGGTGAGTGATTGAAATTTCGCACAGAAATAGGAGAAATCGTCCATGTCCAAAAATCAAACACCGTCCATCAAAATGGCCCCATACAAAATCCAGACTGTTTCCCTCCGTCGACTTGTATCTGACAGTAAATTAATAAAGTTTTTGAGAGTAGAAGTCCCTTACAGAGAGCCTTATGGGAGAATCCCATTTGCGCGAGTTCTGTACGCATTTAATGGTAGTGAACAAGAAAAGGCGGTTCCGATAGATCTTGATAAGGGTGCGTTCAGTGATAGTAGTTTTGAGAACGCATTTGAGGATGAACAACTCGAAAAGATGTTTCGTGAAATTGCCCCTCAAGTTTTTCGTAATGCTGCGCCACAAATCGTAAAAACAGTGAGCAAAGCTGCCACTTCTCGACAGTTAAAGTACACAAAAAATATGCCTAGCAAAAATACAACACACAAACTTGATAACCACCTCACACTCCACGGATGGCTGAACGGTCATTTTGGTTACAAGACCGCGCGCGACCTCCTTAACGACGCGAAGAACGAAGAGGAAGGATTTAACCCAGATGGACACTCTCCAGTCTGTGAATTTCTTATCTCTCGCGCAGATCCAGATTCGCCGATTGCGGAAGCACTGCCAACCTACGACGCGAACATCAAACGACACTTAGCTGCGATAAACAAAAAACGGACACAACCAATTGTCCTTCGCTATTTCCAGTACCTTGCCCTACTCTACACAGAAATCTTTTTGGATTGGAAATTCAACAAACCCGCTGAACTCTTGCGTCAACTCAATGATTTTGTTCGAACCCGCAACGATGCGCGAGCCCCTAGTGATTCAATGGATACAGCCTTCAAAGATGCTGACGTTGAAAAACTTGCATTTTGGATGGCAACGGGTGCAGGTAAAACCCTCATCATGCACATCAACTACCATCAGTATCTCCACTACTGCCAAGAAAAGTTAGACCACATTGTGCTTATCACACCGAACGAGGGATTAAGTGATCAGCACATGCGCGAATTAGAAAAATCGGACATCCGATCCAAACGGTTTAACGTTGAAGGGAATCGTCTCGCGCATGCACACGACACTATGCAAGTCATCGAAATTACAAAGTTAGTAGAAGAAAAAACAGGTGGTGGGGTTAGCGTGCCTGTTGAAGCTTTTGAAGGTAATAATCTCATTTTTGTAGATGAAGGACATAAAGGCAGTGGTGGTAAAGTCTGGCGTGAATACCGAGAAGCACTCGCTGAAACGGGTTTCACTTTTGAATACAGCGCAACATTCGGACAGGCACTTGCCGCAGCAAAAAATACCGACCTTGTTGACGAATACAGTAAAGCCATCGTATTTGACTACTCTTACCGATATTTCTACGGCGATGGATACGGCAAAAACTTTCGTATCCTTAACGTCAAGCATGACGACGCGACCCAAACAGAGATGCTACTTTTAGGCAATCTCCTGAGTTTCTATGAACAGAAACGATATTTCAGTCAAAACACTGAAGCAGTGCGTGACTACGGTTTAGACTCGCCACTATGGGCATTTGTCGGTAGTAGGGTGAATGCCGTTTATACTGAAAACAAACAATCGCGTTCCGATGTCCTAAATGTTATCCGCTTTCTGCACCAGTTCTTGAAAAATGAAAAAGGTTGGGCAACCGATACTATTGAGAAAATCATTAACAACGATTCCGGATTAAAAGATGACTACGGTAGCGATGTTTTTTACAATCGTCTCGGCTATCTTAAAGAATCCGAAGATACACCAGCGCAAATTTACAACGCTATTCTCAAAGAGATATTTCATACAGACTCAAGTGGGGAATTGCACCTGTGTGACATTCGAAACGCCCCAGGTGAAATCGCTTTGAAAACAACACACGGTAGTAAGGAATTCGGACTAATTTACATTGGCGACACCTCTGCCTTCAAAAAACTTGTTGAAAATGACGATGCAGGTATTAAAACAGATTCTGAAGATGTTCTCACCGAGAGTCTCTTTAACGACATAAACACCTTTGACAGTCCAATTAATATCCTCATTGGTGCGAAAAAGTTCATTGAAGGGTGGGACAGTTGGCGTGTCACCGCTATGGGACTATTGAACATTGGTAAGCAGGAAGGTTCTCAGATTATTCAACTTTTCGGTAGAGGAGTTCGGCTTCGTGGCAAGGATATGTGTCTCAAACGTAGTAGTGCTATTGATGGTGAACATCCGCCTAACCTACCGCTCTTGGAGACGCTCAACATCTTTGCAGTCCGTGCTAATTTCATGGTGCAATTCCGAGATTACCTCATGCGTGAAGGTGTTCCGCACGAGGAACCGGTCCAAGTGGAATTACCCATCAGGACCAACATGAATTACCTTGCGAATCAACTTTTTGTTCCAAAAGTGTTGGATTATAACGAAGCTGCCAAAGGGAAGTGTGTCCTGCTTGACGCAAATCCAGCTGCTATTATTACCCATACGACTCAAAGCATAGAGATTATTGGCAGTAGTTCACAAAGTGGTATCAAAGGCGATCGCGCAGATGCGGCACTTCAAACTCATATTGAAGATAAGTATTTGCAACTGATAGATTGGGAAGACATTTACCTTCAACTTCTTGAATACAAGCAGGAAAAACAATTTCATAATCTGATCTTTAACACCGAGATTCTCAAGCAGATACTTAATCCAAACGAAGGTTTATATGAACTTTATATCATGGATGAGTCTGAAGTTATGCCGAAATCATTTGCTGAATTGGAACGGTTAGAGGATTTAGTGCTAATACTTCTCCGCAAATACATTTCCAAATACTACCGCATCATTCAGAAACGTTGGAATGATGAAGCAGTGCGTTTGGATCAGTTGAATAAAAAGGACCCCAACTTCACCAATTGGAAGGTTTCCATCCCTCAAGAAGATGCAAGCGATCTTGAACTACAAATAGAACATCTCATTGAAAATGGCGATATATACGGACCTGATTTAGTGAATCTTCCCAAAATCTATTATGACCGTCATCTCTACCAACCGCTTCTAACTGTAGATGGAGCAGACACAGTGTTACGTACAAGCCCGCCTGCCTTAGAGAAAAGTGAAAAGCACTTTGTTGAAGATCTTCGTCGTTACGTACATGGTCAAGGTGAGAAACTTCTTGCTAAAAAACAGGTTTTCCTTTTACGTAACCAGAGCCGCGGCAAAGGGATTGGTTTTTTCGTAAATGAAGGTTTTTACCCCGACTTTATCCTCTGGATACTTGAAGGCAAAAAACAACGTATCGTCTTTATTGAACCTCACGGCATGGTTCATGAAGTCATCAACGAACACAACGATAAAATAACGCTTTTCAAAAGATTACGCAACCTTTCTCACGAACGCTTTCGCGGTGAACACGTGCAAATGGATGCGTTTATGATTTCAGGAACCAGTATGTCTAAACTACTACGTAAATATCCTGACGAGGATAGACAATCATTTGCTGAAGAATGGCATATCCTTTTCCGCACCGAAACTGACCCCACCTACCTCTCCCCAATCTTTCAAGATTAAGGTACTGTATTCCAGAAACAATCCCATATCAATACATGACTTGGCCACTTACTTTCGGATTTGTCAGTCAAGGAACTTCCCAAATGTCCTCTGTGAAAATGGAACTAAAACTAAATAACACAGGTATTTACGTGATCAACTGCTGCTGATTAATGGGTGTGTAAGTAATTTGTTACCATAATCGTCGATTTAAGAAGATAAATCCGATCTATTAGTGTCCTCAGTCCCTAATGAAGATTAAATAAATAATCAGGTAATTTTGATTACCCCAGGCCGGTAGGTGCGATATCCTTATCGCACCGGATCCTATGAGGAAACCTTCAACGAAAGGGTTAGGATGAACCCGGTGCGATAAGGATATCGCACCTACCGGCCTGGGAAAAATCGGTTTTACCCCATTAATTTCTTAATCTTCATACGGGACTAAAGACATGCTCATAACAGATTAATCCCTGTAAATTGACACATAAGATTACAAGAACTCTACGTGCCAGAGAGCATCCAGTGACAAAAACTTTACACACACATAAGACACAATTTTCCTTGACAAAAACCCTGATAACATATTTAATTATGTAGGTCACTAAGATGATACTATGCTGACAGCACGTCAATTATAAACCTATATGGGAGATATTAAACTGCATGAATATTGAGAAACGACTTGAAGAATTAGGAATAGAATTGCCGCCTCCTGCTACACCCGTAGCAAATTACGTTACGACAGTGCATACTGGGAATCTTATCTTTACATCCGGACACGGTCCTGGTGATGGTGAAGGAAAAATCTATAAAAGCCAACTCGGAACAGACGCAACGATTGAGGAAGGATATGAATCTGCCAGACAGGTGGCACTCGGGTTGATTAGCACACTGAAACATGCCTTGGGTGATCTGGATCGGATAAAACGGGTCGTGAAGGTAGTCGGTTTTGTCAACTCGTCCGCAGATTTTATTGATCAACCTGCTGTTGTCAATGGTGCATCAGATCTCTTTGTTGAGGTATTTGGTGATAAAGGCAAGCATGCACGTTCAGCGGTGGGTATGTCCCAATTACCCGGTGGTATTCCAGTTGAAGTTGAAATGGTCGTTGAAATAGAGGACTAATATCGTTAGAAAGAAGAAGGATATAATGGCAGTTCAAATTGTTAAGCCTCGCATACGCGGTTTTATCTGTACAAACTCCCATCCTGTTGGCTGTCGTACCAACGTTCAGAACCAGGCAGCATTGATTAAAGAGAATGCTATAAAAAATGATTCAGGTTTGAATGCACTGGTGGTTGGTGCGTCAACGGGTTATGGACTTGCCTCTCGTATTGCCTTGACATGGGGATACGGTGCTAACACATTAGGTCTCCTGTATGAACGACCTGCGGATGAAAGACGTACCGCCACTGCAGGATATTACAACACCGTTGCGTTTCATCAGGAAGCGAAACGTGACGGTTTTTTGGCTGAAAGTCTGAATGGAGATGCATTTTCGGATGAGGTGAAAGCGCAAGCAATCGCGCAACTCAAAGCTAAGTTTGGCAAAGTAGATATACTTGTCTATAGTATTGCTTCACCACGTCGTATACATCCACGTACTGGTGTAACGCATAACTCTGAGCTGAAACCGATAGGTGAACCGTATACGGGAAGGACCATTGATCTCAACCGAGAAGTTGTCGCACCCGTAACGATTGAACCTGCAACCGAGCAGGAAATTGCGGATACAATCGCTGTGATGGGTGGAGAGGACCTTGAGATGTGGGTAGATGCTTTAAGGGATGCCGATTTGCTCGCTCCAGCGGTAACGGTTGTCGCTTATACCTATATCGGTAGCGCGCTAACCTGGCAGATATATAAAGACGGCACCATCGGTAAGGCAAAGGATGACCTGAAGGCACGCGTTGATGCCCTTGATGAAAAACTTTCCGATCAATTTGGAGGCAATGCCTACATATCGGTTAATAAGGCAGTTGTTACGCAAGCATCCGCTGCAATACCTGTTGTTCCGCTTTACATTAGTATTCTTTACGATATTATGAACGAAAAGGGTATCAATGAGGCACCGATTGACCAGATGCACAGGTTGTTCTCAGAACATCTTGGTCCCGGACTAACGCCGACACTTGATAGTGAACGGTACATACGACTTGATGACAGGGAACTACGGCAGGATGTTACAGATGCGGTGACAGAACGTTGGAATAAGATAAATACCGACAATTTCCATGAACTCTCTGATTATGCTGGTTACAGACGTCGTTTTCGAAACCTCTTCGGATTTGAGGTAGAAGGGGTAGACTATGATGCAGCAGTGGAGACTGAATTAATATATTGAAGGAGATACTTATGTCACAACCTTTAGTTACAGTTTGGAACGAATTTAGACACGAAAAAACGAATGAATTTATTAAGAAACTATACCCAGAAGGTATTCATTCCGCTATCGCTGATGGGTTATCTGAGCACGGTATTGAGACACTCACTGCGACGTTGGATGAACCTGAACACGGCTTAACAGACGAAGTGCTGGATAAAACGGATGTCCTTATTTGGTGGGGACATGCCGCGCACGGTGCCGTTGAAGATGCCATCGCTGATAAGGTAAAAGCACGCGTATTACAAGGTATGGGACTTATTGTGCTACATTCTGGACACTATTCAAAACCCTTTACCCGTTTAATGGGGACATCGTGTAGTCTGAAATGGCGGGAGGCGGCAGAGAAGGAACGTATCTGGGTGATCGAACACGGACATCCGATTGCCGAAGGACTTGACGAGTATTTTGAGATAGAAAAAACCGAGATGTACGGTGAACCGTTTGACATCCCAGAACCCGACACGCTTATTTTTATAAGTTGGTTCCCTGGCGGTGAAGTATTCCGTAGCGGTTGTTGCTACTACCGTGGCAGAGGAAAAATATTCTATTTCCGTCCCGGTCACGAAACGTATCCGATCTATTATGATAAAAATGTACGTCAGGTAATTGCAAATGCTGCGCGTTGGGCAGCAATTGGTGATGCACCAAAACCCGTTTTTGGTCATTCACAACCTTTAGAATCACTTGATTAATTTGAGGGTTCAATGCGTACCAAACTTTTATGTTTCACTTTCATAGTGTTATTCTGTTTACTACCGTTCAGTTTTGCAGAAAAACAACAGGTTGTACTTCTCAATAAAGGTGATGTGAGTGAAATAGCATATTCGCCGGATGGACAGCGTTTAGCAGTTGCTGGTGCTATCGGTATATGGTTGTATCCGACAAAGACAGACGCACTACCTGTTCTGATAGAGCATCCGCTTAGTATTACAAACATATCGTTTAGCTCTGATGGACAGAAACTCGCGGGTGGAGATTTCTATGGAGGCGTGCATGTTTGGGACGTTAGAACAGGTGAACGTCAACAGACACTTGATCTGCAGAGAAGACCCGTAGATATGTCGTTGAGTCCGGATGGACAGTTTCTCGTTACTGGCAGTGCAAATGGCATGATTCATGCTTGGGATATCAATACGAATGAAGTCCACTATACAATTCCTGCACATCCAGGTGACAATGTCACTACCTTATTGTTCAGCCCGGATGGACAGACGTTTGCCAGTGGTGGTTCGGACGGTTTAGCTTACCTTTGGGATTTTGGTTCTGGTGAACGGCTTCACACATTTAAAGGTCATACAAAAACAGTCAATACAGTGTCGTTCAGTCCCGATGGGCAGATACTTGCAAGTTGTGGTTTGGAGAAAACCATTCTTCTGTGGGACGTTCAGAATGGGGAACTGCACAAAGCGATAACTGGAAATTCTGATTGGATCTTTGATATATCATTCAGTCCAGATGGTCAGACGCTTGCTTCTGGAGGTGTAGAGGACAACATAGAGTTATGGAATGTCCGAACTCTTGTGCCTCAAGGCACACTCATAGGTCATAGTTATATTGTCAGTAATGTATCATTTAGTCCTGATGGACAGACTTTAGCAAGTCTGACTACTCAGAACAGTACGGTGCGTATATGGGATCTTAGCACAGGTGAACTTTTGGATATACTCCCTGACCATAGTAGTAGTGTTTGGGATATGTCTTTCAATCCGAATGGACAGATGATCTCAACTGTAAGTCAAGGGGAAGTCAGGTTGTTGGATGTAAGAACAGGTGAAGCCTTACAAACACTCATCGGATATACTGCCTCTTTCAGTCCGGATGGCGAGATACTTGCTTTCTCTGGATCAGATCCTATTGTCAATTTGATGGATACAAATTCAGGCGATATCCCTCAGACTCTTTCGTTAGATCATCGTGCAATACATATATCGTTTGGTCATGATGAGCACACCATTGCAATTTTGGATGCTGAAGGTATAATTAATCTATGGGATATTAAAACAGGTATCGTCCAAAAGACAATCACGGGACTTGAACATTTTGATGGTATCCGTTTTCAGGGTAATATCACGTTCAGTCCAGATTTGCGATTTCTTGCAAGAACGCAATATGAAGTGAGTACCGATTCGCATAGTACAATACAGATGATGGATGCTATTACAGGTAAACTGCTTCACACACTCTATGGTCATGCGGATTCGGTCAGGTGGCTAACCTTCAGTCCAGATGGACAGATACTCGCAAGTGCAAGTTGGGATAAAACTGTGCGTTTTTGGGATGTTGAAACGGGAAGTTTGCTTAAGGTGCCTTTCGTACATGCAACAAGGTTAGATAGTATTTCGTTCAGTCCAGATGGACAGACACTTGCAAGTGGCGGATCGGACGGTATCGTCTATTTGTGGAATATAGAGACAGGTAAACAGATAGACACACTCACGGGGTATAGTCGTGGTATAAGAGGGCTGTCGTTCAGTTCTGATGGAGAGGCGCTTGCAATTGGTAGAGCAGACGGTACTATTTATTTGTGGGAAACAGTTCCCGTATCCGCTGAACCAGATTGAGACAAGACAGATATTAACACGGAGGGTGTGGTCAACGTTCAAGATTTGGTGTTGGTTGCGGCAGACTTCGGTAAGATAGGTGAATACGAGACAGATGTCAATGGGGATGGCAAAGTCAACATCCAAGACCTCGTTGTTGTGGTTGCTGCGTTTAGTGATTAACCCATACTATGGTAACCCAAGTTGTTACCTGTGAGCACAAACTTTATGAAGATTAAATAAATATTTGGGTAATCCGATCCATAAAAACGATCGTAGGGGCTGGATTTCCCAGACCGCATACTGCAGGTTTCCTCGTCCGTTAATTACCCGATTTGAATCTTAATCTTCATTTAGTTTGTGCCATAAGGATGCAAACTGAAAGTGGAATCAACGGTGCGATAAGGATATCACACCTACCGGGGATGAGAGTATATAATTATTTCCAAAATTCACCATAAACAGATATAATATATCCAAAAGGAGATGACCATGGAAGATAATAAAACTAACGTCACACAACTATTGGAGAACGGTTATTTCTTAATTGAAGGTGCGTTGTCACCTGAAGAAACTGAAAATATCCGTCAGCGAGTAAACTTTGCCCGCGAACAAGGTTGGGAAGAAGGCTTGAACGCTGTCGGTAATATGTGGTTCGATTCGCTACTGGATCGAGAACCAGATACATACTCGCCACTTGTCGGACATCCTAGTGTTCGTCCTTATCTTGAAGGATTAATGGGAAAACAGTGTCAACTTCGTAGTTTACGCGCGCATATCAATCCCGGTCCCTATTTACAGGAATGGCACATGGATTTCTACGGATATTGGCACGAAAAGCGATATGTGGAAGACCATCCATTTGCAATGGCTCCTGTTGGGATAAATACAACTTACTATTTCCAAGACAACGGTCCGGGAGAGGGACATCTCAAGTTTGTAAAGGGTGGACATCTGAACGAACCGCCGCATCTATACCCGATGGACCGTCCCAAATTTGAGGAGTGGTGTGAAGCACAAGAACACGTTGTACTGTACCCAAAAGCAGGTGATTGTGTCGTGTTCATCAATCACATGCCACACCAAGGTGCAAAGGAACGCGACGATATGGAGCGAAGTAATGTCGTCTGTCATTATCAGGTTACACCGATGTATGATGGTGTCTGGCACGTCTCTCGACCGCGTGGGTATCAGGGGACCTTCCCTTTTGTTTAGAACTACTCTCTCTACTTTTATGGTGGATGTTGTATCCATCCGCATTAATGGTTAAGCATACAAATAATTATACACACAGGCTGTAGGAGGGAACTCCGATTCCCGACTATCAAACCGTTCAGTCGGGAATCGGCCAGAAATATGTTAACTGACCTCCTACAGAAACAATGTCTAAGTAATTCCATATTCTACTATAGCCAATTGACCCAAAATTAGAAAGAGGTAAAACGCATGCGAAACTGTATAGTCATGTTTTTTGCAGCCGTCCTGCTGACAGCAAGTTTTCAAGTCAGCACAGCCAAGGAACTGGACGGATTGCTTGTCTATTTTGCTTTTGAAGATGGCGCAGGTGAAACCGTTACTGATCTGTCTGGAAACGGACAGAATGGAATCTTAGAAGGAGATACAAGCTGGATCAGAGGCAAATATGGAAAAGGACTCAACTTCGGTGGTGAAAACGGAATTGTTCGAGTTGATCATTCTCGTCAGTTTGAATTTACAGAGGGAATTACCATCTGTGCATGGATTCGTCCTACGTTGGAAAGAGGTCCAGGTGAATGGCAACTCATAGCAGCAAAAGGACCTGATGTAGATGAGTTTTTTGAAATACTACTCCATCCAGATGGTTTTATCTGGATGGGATGGAATCTTGCAGATGGTCGTATAGTTCCTCAGAAAAGTCTCAACAAGATTGCGAAAGATAAATGGCAGCACGTTGCCGTCTCGTTTCAGAGAGGCGAGTGGTGGACAGTTTACCTTGATGGTGAGGTGCTAATTAATCATCCGAAACAGGATGCAAAATTAGTTCATGTTGAATCACCGCTGCTGCTTGGTACTGAAGAACCGCTCAGTTTAAATCGCTACTATAACGGTGATATGGATGAGTTTGCTCTGTTTAACCGCGGACTATCCCAAAAAGAAATCAGGAAAATTCAGGCAGGTATTGAGATTTTATTAGCCGTTGAACCATCCGAGAAACTAACCACTACGTGGGCACACCTTAAAACCTTTTGATTATTCTGCTTGTGCCAAATTGACATTAGCCGTCAATAGCCTAATTTATTTAAAACTGCCAAATTGACACACTTTTTACTGGATGCAGCTTAATATACCGATATATCTTGGCATATATATTGCACCTATATCATACATATTGCACTTATATTTTAACCTAAGTTACCCCTTGTAGCACAATCTGTATGAAGTTTAATGAAATATTTCGGTAATAAACGGGCAATAAATTGCCCTACTACAAACGATCAGGTTCGTAGTAGTGCGATTCATCGCACGTTCCAACATTACCGAATTAAAAAATTAATCTTCATTTAGATTGTGCCTGTGTGACGCAAACTAAAAGTTTGCGCTACAATTGTCTGCAAATAATTATAGATTTCACTATAAATTATACATATAAAATGGAGATTGAAATGTCTAAAGTAATTGGAATTGATTTAGGAACAACTAATTCGTGCGTTGCCGTTTTAGAGAGTGGTGATGCGAAGGTTATTGAAAACGCTGAAGGGAATCGGACGACACCTTCTGTAGTCGGCTTTACGAAAGAGGGAGAACGACCTGTTGGACAAGTCGCCAAAAGACAAGCAATAACAAATCCTGAAAATACAATTTTTTCTATTAAGCGGTTCATGGGGCGGAAATTCAACGAACTCGGTGATGATACTTCCCGAGTGCCTTATGAATTAAAAAGCGACAAAGATGGTGATGTTGCCGTAAATATTGAAGGTAAGGAATACTCTCCACCTGAGATTTCAGCGATGGTCTTGCGGAAAATGAAGGAAACCGCGGAAGCATATCTTGGAGATGAAGTTACGCAAGCTGTTATCACCGTTCCTGCTTATTTTAATGATTCGCAACGTCAAGCAACTGCGGATGCTGGTAAAATTGCAGGTTTGGAAGTTTTGCGGATTATCAATGAACCCACTGCCGCATCGCTTGCTTATGGACTACAAAATGAAGGCGACAAAAAGATCGCTGTTTACGACCTCGGTGGTGGAACGTTTGACATCTCTATACTAGAAATCGGTGATGGTGTCTTTGAAGTGAAAAGCACAAATGGAGATACACATCTGGGTGGCGATGATTTTGACCAAACTATCATTGATTGGATGGCACAGGAATTCCTCAGCAGCCAAGGTATTGATCTCCGTAATGATCAGATGGCATTACAACGTCTAAAAGAGGCAGCGGAAACAGCAAAATGTGAACTTTCCACTACATTGCAGACAGATATTAACCTCCCGTTTATTACTGTTGATGCCAGCGGACCGAAGCACCTTAACTTGACACTTACCCGTGCAAAGTTGGAACAGATTACGGATGAACTCGTTCAACGGTCCCTTGAACCGTGCCGACAAGCTCTTACGGATTCTGAGATTCAATCCTCTGAAATTGATGAAGTCATTCTCGTCGGTGGACAGACACGGATGCCGAAAGTGCAAGAGGCAGTAAAAGAACTCTTTGGAAAAGAACCGCATAAAGGTGTGAATCCTGATGAGGTCGTTGCAGTCGGTGCTGCTATTCAGGGTGGTGTTCTCGCTGGTGATGAAGAGGTTAAAGACATCCTCTTGCTTGATGTAACCCCACTCTCACTCGGTATTGAGACACTTGGCGGTATGTTTACACGGTTAATAGAAAAAAATACGACTATACCCATGAAGAGGTCCGAGAAATTCACGACTGCTGAAAATAATCAGACTGCTGTTGATGTTCATGTGCTTCAAGGTGAACGTGAACAGGCTGTCTACAACAAGACTATTGGTCGTTTCCGATTGGGTGATATCCCGCCAGCTCCCAGAGGCGTTCCGCAGATTGAGGTTACTTTTGATATTGATGCCAACGGCATCCTCAACGTCTCTGCTAAGGATACTGCAACTGGCAAAGAACAGAAGATTACAATCACTGCCTCCTCAGGTCTCACTGATGCTGAAATAAAACAGATGGTAAAAGATGCTGAAGTCCATGCTGAAGAAGATAAGCAGAAACGGGAAGAAGTTGAAACCCGTAATCGTGCGGATTCATTAGTCTACGAAACGGAGAAGAACTTGCAGGAGTTTGGTGACAAGGTAGACGATGCAACGAAAGAGAAAGTTAACGCTGGTGTTGAACGGGTGAAGCAAGCACTGGAAGCGAACAACAATGCTGAGATAAAATCTGCTACGGATGACCTGATGCAGATATGGCATGAGGCATCTGCAAAACTTTATCAACAGACTGCGGATGCGGAACAGGAAACGCCACCTGATGATGCTCCTACTGAAGATGTTCCTGAAGGCGATGTCGTTGATGCTGAGTACGAAGTCGTTGACGAGGATGAAGAGAAGAAGGAATGATCACTTAAGGCTGTTGTGCTATTCTGGAGAAAACAGAAATGGCTTATAGTGATTTTACGTTGGATACAGTAGTGACGACGTTTCAATTAGAAATCATCGAATCTGCGGTACTTTTTGCTGAAGCAGAAACAGTAGTGCCAAGTAGCTATCTCACAGAGGTGTTGACCAAGAAGGTGCAGTTAGCCACCGCCATCGGTACTGAAAAGGCAAAATCAGAACTGATTGTTGCTGATATTCTGTTTGAACTCCGGGAGCAATTCGATCAGCGTATCAGTTTTTTCTCTGGTATTGAGTTCAGCGTTGACGAGGAAAGCGGATTAACTGGGGTATGCGATTTTTTAGTGAGTTTGTCACCAGTGCAGCATATGTTACAGGCTCCTGTCATAGTTCTTGTTGAAGCAAAAAAGGATGACCTGAAAATCGGTATGGGACAGTGTGTCGCGGAGATGCTCGCTGCCCAACGTTTTAACGCAGAAAGAGGGAACGATATCCCTTGCGTATATGGGGTTTCCACGACAGGAATAGATTGGCTGTTCCTTAAATTGGAGGGAAAATGTTTACATATTGGTTTGATGACCTACCAAATTGCACAGTGCGACAAAATCCTCGGCATTCTTTCCAGTATGGTTGCCCAGAAGGTGTGATATTCATTTCAAAGATATAATAGAAAACTAACGTCCCGTTTGCGTATTGACAGAGTGTTCATACCTATAGTAAAACCTATAATTAGTGGGACATTTCTGTAGCGCAAACTTTTAGTTTGCGTCAAATATGCACAAACTAAAAGTTTGTGCTACAATTTATATGGAAGTACCTATGCCAAAATAGGTTTATTAAATTGTACCAATTAATTCCAAAGTTCACTAAATTGGGAGAAATATGTTATTAAAACAGAAATGGGTTTTTGTTGCGTTATTTTTGATTTTGTACCCGGTCACCGTTTATTCTCAGGTATCATTTAAAAAGTTACCGGTTGGAGGTACTGGGTTCGGTTTTGAATTCAGTCCGCAGGAAGATTTTACGACTATTGGTGCAAGACTTGACTATGGGATTAATACTGATTCAAAAATATCATTTGGTGGCGGTATTGGTTTTGCAGATGATGACTATTTAGAATCCTTTGGTGGAGATGTTCCTCCAACACCAGCAGTAGGTGTGAGTGTAATTCATATTCAATCTTTAGGACAATCTGAGTTAGAGTATTTTTTGCAAGGTGGCTTTTCTGGTGCATTCGCACGCGTTGTTGACAACGTTTCGGATGATACCATTGTAAATTCAAGAGCATTTACACTTTCGGGTGGCGGAGGAATCTTAAAACGGCTCAAAACGCAATCTGAATGGGTTTTAATTCCATACTTTGCCTTGTCTTATACGAACATCTGGTTAACAGTGGAAAATACACAGTGGGATTATGAAGAAACGGATAGTGATGGCAGTTTCGGTGGAAATATTGGATTAGAAATTGAGTTGTCAAAAAAAATGAGTGTGATTGGATCTTTTGCGTTTTCTTTTGAGAGTTCGGATACGGTTTTTAGTCTCGGATTAAATTTTCATTGATATGGAAATAAATTTAAGGAGGTGTTGCGCTGTTTAAAGCCGCACAACACCTCCTTAAGGAAACCTCATTACCGCTTTATCGGCATTGCGAAACTATAGCATCCTCTCAATAAAGCGTTGACATTAAGGGATATCCCATAGACGCACTCCACGTCCACCACCAATTGCAAGTGTATTTCCATCTGGACTGAACGCTACACTTTCAACGCTGTCATCCCCGTCCCCATACCATTCAAGCCTGTGCTTTTGTGTGCCTGTTGCTACATCCCACAGATGGATAGTTGCTTGCCAACTAAAATTCCCCCAACTACTAGTTGCGAGTGTTTTCCCATCTGGACTGAATGCGACGCTATTGGAGCCGGACTGAAGTATGTACTTTTCTGTGCTTGTTGCCACATCCCACAAACGGATAGTTCCATTGACGACACTTGCGAGTGTTTTCCCATCTGGACTGAATGCGACGCTATGGACATAATCATCCCACTGCAATTGAAGTATGTGCTTTTGTGTGCCTGTTGTCACGTCCCACAAACGGATAGTCGAATCTGAACCACCACTAGTTGCGAGTGTTTTCCCATCTGGACTGAATGCGACGCTATTGGAGCCGGACAAATGCCCTTGAAGTATGTACTTTTCTGTGCTTGTTGCCACATCCCACAGACGGAGAGTTTCATTGCCACTACTTGCGAGTGTTTTTCCATCAGGACTAAATGCTACACTAAGAACACCATAATATTGACCACCCCGATGCCCTACAAGTCTGTGCTTTAGTGTGCCTGTTGCCACATCCCACAGGCCGATAGTCCCATCCCTGCTACCACTTGCGAGTGTTTTCCCATTCGGACCGAACGCTACGCAATAGACATAACCCCATGCCCTCTAAGTCTGTGCTTTAGCGTACCTGTTGCCACATCCCACAGGCCGATAGTTGCTTGCCAACTACCACTTGCGAGTGTTTTTCCATCCGGACTAAACCCTACACTAAAAACACCTTCATGGATTAACATATTGTGTTTCTCACCATTCTCAGTCCAAATGGTCCAAAATCCATCTTCAGCACTGTCTTTGAAGAATCCTTCAGACTTTTTCTGTCCGTTCTCATACCAGTAAGTCCACTTTCCATCTTTTGCACTGTCTTTGAAGAATCCTTTCACCTCATTCTGCTGGTTACTGTACCATTTAAGATAAATACCGTGTTTCTTTCCATCCTGTACCTGCCAGAGTTCGTTATACCAAAGAAGATTATCATCTTCTTCTTGTTGACTTTTTACCCATCCTGTATAAGGTTCTTCTTGGTTAGGGGCATAGAATAATTCTTCACCAGATGAGGATTGTCGCGTCTGCAAGTTGTCCTCGTCTATTGCTTCCATAAGGATTTGCTCACGCATTTTGGGATCATCCAGATTCGGCAGGTTATCGGAAATAAGATCGCCATCAGCAATCGGATCATCATCGTCCATCTCAGACCCTCCGCAACCGATTAACAGCGCGAAACACATACAAAACATTGAGATAATTGTTATCACGTCCCATAAAATACATTTATTAGACATAGTTTCCTCCATCAGTATTGTCAAACAGCGTTTTTACACTTTTGGCTATTCAGAATTTTAATCTCGTAAAATAGATTGGAGTAGTTATACTCTATTAATTAATGCCCTGCCAACGCAATTCCATCACGATAAGATAAGTCTGTATGGATGTCTGCAAAGCACCTAACGGACCACATCAATCAGCTACCTCAGTATCCACAGATTCTGGGAGTTGTGGCTGTTTACTTGGTAAATCTGCGAATTTATATTTGCCAGACCGCAGTATCTGTTCCTGCATCTCTTGGTAGTGGGCAACCATTCGACCTACATCAGGTTCAATCTCTGCTATAGTCGTGGAATGCCTAAATCTTTACAAATCTTCTTAGCAAGATTATTGTCTATTTCAGTATGTCTTGGAACAGCAGTACGGTTCCCTGTATCTGCATTACTCCACCATGAATGTCTACGACCTTCGCGAATCAAGTAACATCTGTGTCTTCTGAGATGTCGAATCAACTGTCTAAGTTTCATACAGCGATTTTGACTACCTCATAGTTATCTTCACTTTGGTATAATGCATCCTCTGCTTCAAATTCTAAAGCTTCACGAAGCGTAATTCTCAGTGTTTCTAATAGTTCTTCTCGCGTTCTTTCTTGGCAATTCACTCCAGGGATTTCGCGTACCCATCCGATCCACCATTCACCACGGTGTTGAATTTGGGCAGTATAGATTCTTTCCATATTTTTTCTCCTTGCAATTATCGTAACATGACATAATCGAAAGATACAAGGAATTTTCAATTCCTGAATTTCGTTGGAACGTGTAAAAAAACAGCATACCTGAATTACTAAAAGGACGTAAGACTGGTTAATATCCCAACAACGCGATCCCTTCACGATACGTCTGTGCGGATGTTTGCAAAGCACTTAACTCGTCATCTGTCAAGTCAATCTCAATGATCTCTTCAACGCCATTTGCTCCGAGTTTAATTGGGACACCGATATAAAGATCAATGATACCGTATTGTCCTGTAAGATGTGCAGAACAGGGGAGTAGTCGTTTCTTGTCCAATACGATTGCTTCTGCCATCTGTGCTAATGATGCGCCTGCAGCATAATATCCGCTTGTTTTGAGGAGATTTACGACTTCAGCACCACCGTCACGGGTTCGCTGCGCCATCGCTTCAATCCGTTCGTCTGTTATCAATTGCGGGATTGGGATGCCGTTGACGGTCGTATAGCGTGGTAAGGGAACCATTGTATCACCGTGTCCGCCAAGAACGAGTGCATGGATGTCTTCTACGGATACACCCAGTTCCAGTGAGATAAAATAGCGGAACCGCGCTGAATCCAATACACCTGCTTGTCCGACGACTCGGTGTGAAGGAAATCCTGATACCTTCCACGCGTGGTAGGTCATGATGTCAAGTGGGTTGGTGAGCATCATGATAATAGTGTCTGGTGAGTGTTTTACGACATTTTCTGTGACGCTGCCAACGATATTGGCATTCGTCTGTAAAAGGTCTTCACGCGTCATGCCAGGTTTCCGTGGAGAACCTGATGTGATAATCACTAAATCCGAGTCTGCCGTTGCGGAATAGTCAAGGTCTCCGCTAATGGCTGCGTCAAACAGTTCTACTGGTCCCATTTCTGCCATGTCTAACGCTTTACCTTGTGGGACACCATCAACGATGTCAATCATGACGACATCCCCGAGTTGCTTCTGTGCAATCAGAAATGCTGCTGTTGCGCCGACGTTTCCTGCGCCTATTACACTTATTTTCTTTCTTGCCACTTCTTCCTCCAATAACAGAATTTTTCATTAAGATATTATATTCAATACTATTTTTCTATATTCTCACGAATTGCAATAACTTCTTCCAAAATACGTTTGTGAAGATAATATATCACATACACCATCAAAAAACCGATGCCTGCTAACAGACTAACGCCAAGAACAATTTTTGTTTTTAAAGACATGTGATGTTCCTTTCAGATTCCTTGTCGTGCAGATTATGGTACTTTAGCAGATTCGTCAGTAAAGTATTTAGAGATTTCAGGATCCCCATGCCCCATATCAACAACATGTCCTGTTACACTGTCAATTTGTTGAAGTTGCCAGTCTTCGTGTTCGTTCTTAATCAGGTATGCATAGGTTGTCCCGGAACCTTGCGTCCTATAAGAAGCAGAAGCTCTTGCACTCGCTTCTAAAGTATTTGGATCAGATTTCGCTCTACGAATCCAGAATTGACTAAACCGGTTACTACCTGTCCAGTTATGTCTGGCAGTGTCTTGTGCAAACCACAGGGATACTATCGTGGATTCAATCTGTGGCCAACCTGCTGTTGGTCCGACGGGTTCAACGAACCCCTCTGTTACCCATGCCACACGAAATTGAGCATGGTCAGGATGTTCTTTCCATAAATTCTGAATGTCTACTAACTTTCTACTGTTGAAGGTTGAATAGAAAGCACTATAGACTTGTTGTATCTCCCTCTTTTCTGCCTCAAAATCGATCGGTTCAGCTGTTGCGTCAACTATAGGTTCCGATGGGTCAGTAGTTGGTGTTCTGTTCGGGACACCATCATCGGGAGGTACAGTGTAATTTAAGATTTTGCGTCCTGTTGTCCATGAGATGATGATAATATGATTTCGTCCAGATGAGAACTTAGGATACCCTTGTAGAGTAAGTTCACGACCATCCAATTCCCACAGAATCGACTTGTCCTGCTGTCCTTGTAACTCTACATTTAGTGAAACTGGTATATTGTCAAATGAAACAGTAATTATCTGGTCTGAGTCAATTGTACTGTTGTCTGATGGATAAGCGTTTATAAATGATGCGTCGTCTTCATCTCCTCCACAGCCAATAACAAAAACCATAATTGCACTATAGATAAGTAACCCAAAAACCGTATATGAATTCTTCAAAATTCCTATCCCTGCAAAATCATTCAGTATAAGCGTTTGTAAATGGAAGTTAACACGCAAACTTCAAGACAATTTAGTTTAAAAACAGGTGCTGTTCATGTGATGGCGTAACATACTTTACGAAAAGTTCTCAATAATTGCTTCACCGTATTCTGATGTGCGGACTTTTGTCGCGCCCTCCATCAATCTTTCCAAATCGTAGGTTACTTTTTTCTGTAGAATAGTCTTCTCAAGTCCCGTAATAATCAGATCCGCAGCGTCTTGCCAACCGAGATGCTCTAACATCATCACTGCAGAGAGGATAAGTGAACTCGGATTGACGACATCCTGATCAGCATATTTCGGCGCGGTGCCGTGTGTTGCTTCAAAAAGTGCAACTTCATCGTTGAGATTGCCACCCGGTGCCATGCCGATGCCACCGACTTGGGCTGCTGCTGCATCAGAGAGGTAGTCACCATTCAGATTCGGTGTAACAATCACATCGTATTCATCGGTACGGGTCAATATCTGCTGTAGCATGCTATCCGCGATCCTGTCATTGATGATGATTTTGCCATCGGGGACGTTTCCATCATATTCGTCATAGAGTTCTGCTTCCGTGATGGTGGTATCAGCAAACTCTTCCTTAGCGAGTTCATATCCCCATGCACAGAACGCTCCCTCAGTAAACTTCATGATATTGCCTTTGTGGACAAAGGTGACGCTCTGCTTGTTATGGTCTATTGCGTATTGAATCGCCATCCGTGCCAGACGTTTTGTGCCAAAGATACTAATGGGTTTTATGCCGACACCAGAGTCCTCCCGTATTTCCACTCCCATTTCTGTGCGCAGCAGATCAATTACCTTTTTGACCTCTGGTGTACCTTGTTCCCATTCAATCCCTGCGTATACATCTTCAGTATTCTCACGAAAGATGACAACGTCCATCTTTTCTGGGTGTGTTACGGGAGCAGGGACACCTTGGAAATAGCGGACAGGTCGTACACAAGCATAGAGTTCAAGTACCTGTCGCAGTGTCACATTCAAGCTACGAAAACCGCCACCGACAGGCGTTGTTAAAGGACCTTTCAATGCAACTTTGAAATGTTCAATTGCATTGAATGTATCTTGCGGGAGCCATTCGTTATATTTTGCCTGGGCGTTTTCACCGGCGTATACATCAAACCAAACGATCTTTCTTTTTCCATCATAGGCAGTCTGGACAGCGGCATCAACGACACGCCGGGTAGTTTTCATAATGTCTCGTCCGATACCGTCACCTTCAATGACAGGGATAATCGGATTATCTGGAACAACCTTTTGTCCATCTGCAGATTCTATTCTTTCACCCGCTGTTGGGATTGTCAATTGTTCAAATTCAATCACTGGGATTCCTCTCTTGTTCACACAGACACTTTATAGGATACTTTCACACTTTGGTTTTTTGAAGGTAGGAACAACGAAAGTTTATCAGTCAAAAATACCGGTTCCTGCCATTTTGTTGTGTAAGGCAACGACTTCGTTTGAGATTGTGAGATCGTCGGAAGGTTTAGGAATAATTTCGGGGTCTGGGGGAATGACAGGTCGGATAATCTTCAGTTGGAGTTGTTCCCGTGCATCCATAATCCACCCAAATCCGCGGAAGATGTATGTAAGGAATGTCCTGTCGCTTTCATAGATGTCCAGTCCTTCTTGAACTGCCCATCCTCCGAAGTCGGTATTAGGTGTTAGGCGGAGTGGGGGTTCGTCTTCACGTCCGGGACGCACAATTCCTTCAACAAAAGCGATCTGATATAGACGTTGCATAATTGCTAATCGTTCTTTTTGTCTATCGTTGAGTTGAATCTCACCCTTTTCAACAGCCTCTATGAACGAGTTGAAATAGATTGCGGGTCTTGGGTCTTGCTGGATTTCATCGGATCTACCAGCAGCAGCGATCATGGGATGGCCGAATGTTGGGAGTGCGGTGCGCATCCGATCACGAATAGCGGTTTCTCTTGCTTCGGTATCAAGTGGTTCAATTTCATTGATAAATGCTGTCATGTCGTGTATTGCACCGAAATGTCGGTCACCATCTAAAGCCATCTGTGATGCGACAAAGAAGTCGGAGACTGCACCCGCGTATAATGTTGCAAGATACCGTGCGACGACGTTTGAACCTGCTGATCCGTGGTGGGTCTGTATAACTCCCATCCGTTCTAAAATATGTGCTTCAACAGAAGTCGCTTCTCTACCTAATAGGAGACTGTAACATGTTTGAAATGCTGTTTTTTCATCTTTTTTGTGTTGCACAATCAGGTCATTTGCTCGCATTGCAAGAACCTGCGGGTGTAATGCGCTGCTTTCTCTCAGTTGATGTCGCATGTAGACAGAAATTGTACCCAACGCGACGTTCTCCATGTGCGTACTGATAAGTTCCATCAAGAGAGCACCTGGTTTTCGTGTTCCCTTAACCCCTTTCTGGTGTGGAATGCTAAGTTTACGAAGTGTAGAAAAATGTTGTATAACTGCTTCAGGTCCAGCATCTGGGAAGGATTTAACGAATTCTGCGATCTGATTGATGATACGTTGGTTTCCTGAGAGACCCTCTCTTCGGAGTTCAGTAATACGGTAAAACTTTTTGTCTATTAAATCTGATAAGACCACTTCCTCTTCTAATCCATCAGAATCTTCTTCAGGTCTTCTTCCAAAGAGCCCTGCAAAAATAACATAGGCGGGTGAGAGGCGGTTTGCGATTATTTCACTTTCTGTAACAACGCCGCGAATCCCAAAACTCCTGATATTAAGTGTGATTTGCGTTTCCCCGCAGTTCACGGCGGCCTTGTGTAAAACGGGATTGGCAAAGACATTTGTGGATTGCGGCATTGAGCTGACGTTTGTGAGTGCCGCTGCTATTTTCTCTTCCCCCAACGCCGTCGCCCTATCCACAGCATCAGTTACAGGGGAATATTGTGAAGCTGCGGGCACTTCTGACAGGATTTTTCTGACCGCCACTACCTTTTTCGCCTCCAAATTCTTATTCAACATGAAATCTCCTTAGTTCAGAATCTGATTTGTCTGGAATCACAAAACTGCATGAAAATACAACGCACAAGTCGTTAGAATGACTCATACGACATATCAGATGTTTCTCAGATTCTATCTATTCAATTTAGAAAAGTTCGCTGATTGACTTTTTTCTTCTTTAAAATATGTTATCAAAATATTGATTATATGTCAAGTCAAAAGTTGAGGTAGGTGAGTAAAGTTTTATAAAATCTCCGAAACCTATACCTGCAGTATCTAAGGTAAATCGGGTTTTCTTAGCAGGTATTCTGGAGGCAATTCACCTGTCAAAGTCAGTAGAAATTCTTCTAAGTCATTAACTTCCTGTTCATTTAATCTGAGAGGTTGGCGTGTATCATCGCGGACACCAGCATATTCGGTTGTTGGAATTTCGCTCCCATTGAATCTAAGGATGGAAAGTATTGTTGGGTAACCCCCTGTGTGAAAGTATGGTGCAGTAAGGGCAATATTACGAAGTGTTGGTGTTTTGAACCTTCCTTTAAGTTGTTGTGTCGGCTCCAGTAAATCCAGTATTCTCTTGGGAGTTTCTGGATTATCGCTATAGATACCTCCCCCATTAAATGGGTTTTCTAATAGTTGCTTAATTCCATCGTATCGACCTGTATCTTCCGGCAGCCTCCCTTGGGGAACACCAACATTATGAAAATCGTTGTCTGTGAAATTTGGACTATTATGGCAGAGAGTGCATTGTCCTTTACCAATAAAAATCTCTAAACCGCGCTTTGCCTCACTGCTAATAGCATCCAAATCACCTGCCACATATTGATCAAATGGAGCATTTCGACTAATCAAGAGTCTTTCGTACGCCTCAATTGCTTTGCCAATATTAGCAAATACGGTGTTAACAGCAATTTTATCCTTATCGGACATATTGTCAAACGCCACATCACCCGGTTTACCCGTAAGTGGAAAGCGGGTTGTATCTGCTAAATTAGGTAATGGTCCAAATACCGTTTCATAATCTTTCTGATACAGTCTTTTAATGAGGTGTGCATACTGCAAACGTGTTCCTGCTTGTTCCTTTTCGCCTTCAAGTGCGATTAATGCTTGGGACCAAAGCGAATCCGCTCTTCCGTCCCAAAACTGCCATTTGTTATAGGCAACGTTGAGTAAAGTAGGTGCATTTCTTGTACCTCTCCCTCCTCCTAATGAAGTCGCTTCAACGTCTGCAAAACCGTGAAATGGTGAATGACAAGTCGCACACGCAACGGTACCATCTTTAGACAAACGCTCATCAAAGAAAAACATTTGTCCTAATCGGGCGGCATCAGGACTATCGGAAACACGATTCGTCGGATTAGGTGGAGGTGTAGCGGGTAGAGGGGATAAACCTTGAATTACCTTCCATTCTCGTTCCGGGAATATATCTACTTCTGTTTCAGTACCTTCATTGATCGGTAGAGACCCTTCATCTCCGCAACCGATGCCGATTATTGTGATACAACATATTATCCAAATAGTAATAGAGGGAATACGTTTCATTTTTACCTTTCATTGTTCGGATTCGTACCTATTCAACACTTTCTGATGTTAAAGTAAGGAACAATTCTTCTAAACTCATGTCATCTGGACGCATTTCAAGAAGAGCCCATCCCCGTTCAATGATTGCCTTTGCGACATTCGCGCGAATATCTACCTCTGCATTATAGCAAATTTGGAATTTGTCATCAGGGTGTGTAGGGATATGTTCAACGGAGATTACCTGAGGAATATCTTTGAGCACATCTAATATGTCATCAGTTGTAGCACCAGATACCTTGACTGCAAGTGTTGTTCCTGAAGTATCATCTTTTTCTATGTTGTTTGAAGCAGAAGTCGAGTCGTCTATCCTAAATGGTTGATTTGAGACGGCTCGACCATCTGATAAAAACACATCTCCAGTGATTTTACCTTTACTGATAATAAGCAGTCTTTCACACGTCATGCTCGCTTCAGAAAGGATGTGTGTGCTGAAAAGTATGGTGCGTTCTTTTCCGAGTGTTTTAATCAATTCTCGGATTTCAACGATCTGTCTGGGGTCTAACCCCGATGTCGGTTCATCAAGAATCAGAACCTGAGGGTCATGTATCATAGCTTGAGCTAAACCGACTCGTTGTCGGAATCCTCGGGATAGTTGACCGATTATCTGATTTCTCCGTTCAACTAAACCACAGGATTCTATGACAATGTCTAACCTGTTTTTGATCTGCTGACGCGGGACATCACGTATTTTCGCCATGTAGGTAAGATATCTTGAGACGGTCATTTCAGTGTATAGTGGGATATTTTCAGGGAGGTATCCGATGCGTTTCCGTACTTCACGTGATTGTTTGAAAACGTCGTATCCGGCAATGGTCACCTGTCCGCTACTTGCAGGCATGAAACATGTCAGTATTCGCATCGTTGTCGTCTTTCCTGCTCCGTTAGGACCAAGAAACCCGACGATTTGCCCACTGTCTACACTAAAGGATATTTCATTCAATGCTTGAAATGGACCGTAGTTTTTTGACAGGTTTTGAACTCTGATCATGGGTCAATTAGTTTTCAGTCTTCAGTCTTCAGTTGTTTTGGACGCGCTACTCCTTACCCAGCGCACTATAGGAACGGGGGATAGAAAATTCCCGATCACGTGGTCGTCCTGAAAGATACAGATTGTTATCTGGATTAACAGATTCTGATTCTGCAAGCACTTCAGGTAAGTCAACAGGAACAGAATTGACCTTAATCCTATCAGGATAAACAGTAACCTGCCGCCACATCATCGGATAGCAGATAATTCCAGAGGTTATAATGCATAACAGACCCTGTTCTCTGAAGACGCGATTTAGGTGTTGATGTCCACAGAAGAATGCTAAAATCTGTTTCTCAAAAGGTGCAACGATTTCAAGTATCTCTGCTGAGTTTGCGATTCTTGATCCAACCCCTTGGAATTCTACGTTTGGAAAAGGCAGCTGATGTGAAAAGAAGATGATTTCCTCGTCGTAATCCGCAGCTTTTTTCATTTCACGTTCAATCCAAGCGAGTTGATTCGTGCTAACATATCCATGGGTCAAATCTTCTGGTACCTCTTGTGCATCAATAAGGATAAAGCGAATATTTTCCTTGGCGAAACTGGTAGACCCTCTGCCATTTATGCCGAAGCGTTCCAGATACGAAATTTTTGAACCCGTCTCAGGGTCAAGGTCGTGGTTACCGGGAATATAATAGCAAGGAGCATTTATCCGTTCACCGAGAGCTTGCGCTGTATTGAGAGCTCCTACGTATTCCTCTGCAGACATATCAAAACTCTGTCCACCAGAGACTATATCACCGCCATGCACTACAAAATCCGGCTCAAAGTCGTTGAGTTGCTCTATTAGCTTTTCATATAACGCGAGACTGTTTATCTGTTGTTGTAACCCACCTGCATAGTTCTGCTGTGCATTCGGGTATAGATGTGTATCCGTGATAAATGCAAACTTAAAAGGTTTCATTACATAGCTCGTTTCTTTTACCTACTTCTTAACATAACCTGTGGTGCCGTTACGTTCATCTTTATGTGCTTCCCAGTAATCCTCAATCCCTTGCCGCCATGTCTGTGCTGCCTCTGTCAACTCAGCAGTAATGTCGGGGTATTCATCTTTTAGATTCTTCGTTTCTCCCATATCGGTTTCAAGGTCAGCAAGATGCACATCGTCTTCAGGGGGTGCTCCCTCTACCAATCTACCGTTAAGCACTAATTTCCACTTACCTCGTCTCACTGCCGTTTGGTCTCCCATTTCCCAGAAGATATCAGTGTGCGGTGTAAATTGTCCATCACACACCACTGGTATTTGACTGAGTCCATCCACATCATATTTGGATAGATCGCCATCAGCTGCCGATAGAAAAGTCGGAAAAACATCCATTGCTGCACCATATAGATTTGGGTGGGTTAGTACGTTTCCAGGTGGAATTTCATTGGGCCAATGCATAATTCCAGGAGAACGGATACCCCCTTCATATAAACTGAACTTGTGTCCCTTGAGTTTACCCGCGCTTCCACCATAATATGGGTCTTGTGTTCCGTCCAACCAATTTCGTGTTTCTCGAGATGGACCGTTGTCGCTTTGGAAATAGGAGAAGGTATTTTCAGCGACACCTTGCCGTTCCAACTCTGCGAATATCTCACCGACACTATCGTCAACAGCACTCAACATTGCAGCCATAATTTGCCTATCCCACGGTAGATCCGGGAATCTGTCCACATATTCTTGTGGTGCATGCATTGGATAGTGAGGTGCGTTATACGGCACATAGAGGAAAAACGGTTTATCTTGTTCAATGGCTTTTCGTATATATCTTACGGCGTATTCGGTAATGAGTTCAGTAAAGTATTCTCCGTTTCGGTATATTTCCTCTCCGTTTTCCCACAGGTCATGTGTTTGATCGAAGTCGGGTCTTCCTAATGCCCAGTAAAAGATATGTGAGTAGAAGTCGATACACCCCGCCATAAATCCGAACCAATCGTCGAACCCGTGGTCTTCTGGTCGTGAACCTTCTGCGAGTCCGAGGTGCCACTTGCCGGACATGGCAGTGTAATAACCGAGTTCTTTAAGTGCAGTTGCAATAGTTGGAACTGAAGGAGGCAATCCTGTTGCTGTTCGGTGTCCTGCTAAGATAGACCGTACACCCGCATGGCAGGGGTACCGTCCTGTTAACAGTGCTGCGCGGGAAGGCGAACAGACAGGGGAGTTGGAATACCAATCTGAAAATTGGATGCCCTCAGCTGCCATTCTATCCAGATGGGGTGTTTTGAAATCTGTCGCGCCCATGCATGAAAGGTCACCATAGCCTTGGTCATCTGTCAGAAAAATAATGAAGTTAGGTTGCATTTTCCCTCCTTGCTCCTATATCCGGTATTACTTTGAACGTATGTGTTGCCTGTCCGGTATACATAATTGCTTAAATTGTATCTATTGTTTCCAGAAGCTTCGGTCTAAACTGCGATACTGTATTGCCTCAGAAACATGCATGCCTTCTATATTCAGACTTTCATCCAAATCGGCGATGGTTCGCGATACTTTCAAAATTCGGTCATACGCTCTTGCACTGAGACCCAATTGATTTATTGCGACTCGTAGGAGTTCTTGTGCCTGCGTTTCAATGCTACAATATTCCCGTATCTGTTTGGACTCCATATTAGCGTTTGCGTGTATTGAAGTGCCATTAAACCGTTGATGTTGTATTTGTCGTGCTGCTTCCACTCGTTCGCGCACAACGTTGGATCGTTCACCTGAGACATCTGCGGAGAGTTCTGCGTATTTCACAGCTGGGACTTCAACTTGGATATCAATTCTATCCAATAGCGGTCCAGAGATACGTGAAACATACGTTTGTATCTGGTTGTGTGAACATTTACAGTCCCTGTTTGGGTCGCTGAAAAAACCGCATGGACATGGGTTCATCGCTGCGACTAACATAAAATTTGCGGGATAGGTGAGGGATGCTGCGGCACGTGAAATAGTTACATAGCCATCTTCTAAAGGTTGGCGCATAACTTCAAGCACGTTTCTACGAAATTCAGGTAGTTCATCCAGGAAAAGGACACCGTTATGCGCGAGACTCACCTCTCCTGGACGCGGTATATTCCCACCACCGATTAATCCAGCGTCAGAAATCGTGTGATGCGGAGATCGGAATGGACGTGTCATTACCAGAGGCGTATCGCTTGGAAGAATTCCGATAATACTTTGTATCTTTGTCGTTTCCAAGGATTCATCTATGGACAAGGTTGGTAAAATAGAAGGAATTCGTTTTGCGATCATCGTTTTACCAGAACCTGGTGGACCGATCATGATGAGATTGTGTGCACCAGCTGCAGCGACTTCAACCGCGCGTTTCACATGTTCTTGTCCTTTTACATCCATCAGATCCAGAAGGTCATCTGTGTCTACTCGCTCTAATGCGTTTTTGAGTGTTGGTGATTCTGGTTGAATCGTCTTGGAAGAATTGAGGAATTGAACGGTATCTGTAAGGTTTTTAACGGGGTAGACGTTCAGACCTTCTACGATCGCAGCTTCTTTTGCGTTTTCTGCTGGTAAAACAAGATGTTGCAGTCCGTGGTGTTTTGCTGCCAGAGCAATAGGGAGGCCTCCTTGTATACTGCGAATGCTACCATCCAGTGCCAGTTCCCCCAATATCATAGTATTTTCAAGGTTGCTAAAATTGACCTGATTTGTTGCAGCCATCACACCGATTGCAATAGGTAGATCAAAAGCGGACCCTGTTTTTCGTATATCTGCGGGTGCTAAGTTTGCGGTAATGCGATTCGATGGGAAATAGTATCCGGAGTTTTTTATTGCTGCTGTAACACGGTCCCTACTCTCTTTGATTGCACTGTCTGGCAAACCGACTGTGTTAAACGCTGGGAGTCCACCTGCGACATCTACCTCTACTTTTACGATATATGCGTCAATGCCAAGGACTGCACTGCTGATAACAGTTGCGAGCATGTAGTTGTTTCCTTTATCTGTAGTTATTTAATGCGGATCTCCAGTTAGTTTGTCAAGTGCCTGGAGTTGTCTGGGCTCAGCGATAATGAATAGACCGTCTCCTGCTTCAATTCTCCAATCACCAGCAGGATTATAGATATATGTTCCATCCTTACTGCGAAGTGCGATAACGACTAATCCGGTCTCTTCTTGGATTTGCGAATCTCTCAGTGTAACACCGTCAAGTTTGGATTCAGGTTGGACAATGGATTCAGCAAACCGTGTTGTCTGGCGGATCTCCTGCATCTTTGTGATGAAATCTATGAGATGTGGTTCAAGGATACCTGATGCAAGTCGTATTCCCCCAATATGGTCCGGTAAAACGACTTCATCTGCCCCGGCAGTAATAAGTTTGTCTGGCGAGTTGTGTTCTACAGCTTTTGAAGCTATCCGTAGCGTCGGGTTCAAGTTTTTTGCGGATATGACGACGAAAAGGTTATCTTGGTCACGACTGAGACAGGCGACAAGACCTTTTGCTCTTTCAACACCTGACCGTATGAGAACATCATCGTCTGTTGCGTCTCCGTGTATGTAAAGAAACTCCCGTGTTTCAGCGAGATAGTCCAAACGTTCCTCGTCCAACTCTATCCCGACGAAACTTACTTCAGACTTAAGCATTTCATCAAGGACATGCACACCTGTATCCCCGATTCCACATACAATATAATGATTAGATAATTTTTCGACAGCATTCATCATTCTTCTATGTTTGAAAAAACTTGCCAGTTCTCCTTCAACAAGGAATGTAGTTGCGATGGTAATGCAGTAAATATACATGCCGAAACCACCAATGATTAGAAAAGTAGTAAAAACTTTTCCCGCTTTACTCACATCCCCATCGTCATAACCGACTCCGGTTACGGTAATAACGGTCATCCAAATTGCCTGCAATAATGTCCAATTATTTTCGATAATTAAATAACCAGTAGTACCTATCACTAACAGTCCGAATAGCAGTAGGAATGCAATATATAGTCTTGCTTTGATAGTTCATTGCCCTCCGTTATAGTCATCCTTATGCTTCAATTTGCGATGTAGGAGGGAACTCCGATTCCCGACTAAACGCTTTGGTAGTCGGGAATCGGAGTTCCCTCCTACAGAAGAGCGTATCTAATTAATTCTATATTTTACTATAATATAACAGATTATTCAAGGACTACAGGTCTATTCTTCGCTTGAAGATTCGGTCATTTCGGATAAGTCGGAGTCTGCGTTTACCTCATCGGGTTCAGGTGTATCCTGTTCTGGTTGATCTTTTTGGCTATTGACAGCACGGACATAATTCATCCTGAGTTCATACAGGGAATTGGCTAAATAATTGGCTTCAGGTGCTGTCAGGTTTCCTTTCGTTTTTTCTTCTAACATCTCTATCGTATCAATCATGCGTTTTGCTAAGCCGATATTGACAATCACTTCTTCAGTTTCAGGATCACGAAAACCTTGTAGATAGAGATGAGCAGTGGTAATGAGATCAGTAATAAAAGTGATGAAATCTAATGGTGGGAGTTTGACGTCTTCCTGTGTTGTATTTTCTTCCATTTAACATCTCCTGCTTAGCCGTATCTATTCTACGATAATTTGCGTGAGTAGACTTCCTGCTTGGTTGTTATTGTTTGGGTTTTCATTCATTGCGAGGAAAATAACACCGTCTGCGGGTGCCGGATTATCGTAGCGTGACCCAACTGCGAAAACGGTACTACCGATTCTTGCTATGAGTGCACCGATGTTGGTACCGGGAAGGAGGTAACCATCACCCGCTGGGGTTTTGGCGACACCATCAGCCCCACACCATCCTGTTCTATTCTTAAGGTCAGGGGACCAGGCTCCATCAGCATCAATTACAATCCGTTGTCCTTTTTTTACACGGACATAACTCTCTTGCCACACTGGACTCGGACGTGCAGTCCGGATAACTGTTAACGCCATTCAAATATCCTTTCAATCATTGAGACAGGCGGTTTAGACGTTTGCTTTGACCGCCCTATTTATTCATCTTCGCTGCGTTCACGAATTGTGATATTCACTATTTTGTCATCTTGTACAATCTTGTCTAATACATCCAAACCCTTGATGACTTTTCCGAGGGTGGTATAGTCTCCATCCAGGGCTACAGCATCTTTACAGATAAAGAATTCATCACCGTCGGAGACGTTTGCTCCCTCTTCCTTTGCCATTAGGACAACGCCTCTTTCAAGGGGTTTATCGCTTTTCTCAATTGGCAGTGTCTCATTTGAGAAGGTTGATCCCGCCTGGATGACGAGGTCATCAACACGATGCCAGGGTTCGCTTCTGTAGAATCCCTTACTTGCATTTTTGATGAAGTGTTTGGAAGTGTTTGGAGCGTCTGAAGCATAGAATTCAAATTCAATGTTGCCTTTAGCGGTTTCAATGACAGCGATTGCTTTCGCTGGGTCAATCTGTGGTTCGGGTTCTTTCTTTTCAGGTTCCTCAGTCTGTTCAACAACTGTTTCGGTTTCTGTTTGAGTGTCGGTAGTGTCGGTCTGTGTGTCGGATTCCGTAGTCTCTTTGTCTTGTTGTGCACAACTGGACAAGAAAACTACAAACAGAGCGGTTAATATCAATAGTGCACGTCTGAATTGGTTAGTTTTTTGTAGCCTTAACATGTTTTGACTTTGCCTCCAATCGTATGGAAGTTATGACATCGCCTACTACGAGCGTATCCACGATCTCCATTCCTTGTATTACGCCACCGAATGTGGTGTATTGTCCATCGAGATGGGGTTGCGGTTTTAGACAGATGTAAAATTGACTTCCAGATGAGTTTGGTAAACTTGATCGTGCCATTGCCACTGTCCCTCTTATGTGTTTCCGCTGTTCTGGGTTGGTGTATTCATCAACTATTGTCCAACCGGGTCCCCCGAATCCATCGCCATTCGGACAGCCACCTTGAACAATATTCAATCCCGGATTATTTTCTATACGATGGAAAATTAATCCATCGTAAAACTTCATGCCAATCAATTTTTGGAAGTTTTCTACTGCAATAGGTGCAGAATCGGAATAGAATTCTATCACAATAGTGCCTTTTTCAGTTTTTACGACTGCGACCTGTTCTTTAGACCCTTTACCAAAAGGCAAGATTGCACAACCTGTTAGTGTTTGTAGAATTATGATTGTGGATAATAGATAAGCAAATTTTTTCATCAATTTTCCTTATGTGTTAGTTTCCTTGTTTTATAGTTGCCCATGTCGTCGTTAATTTATCTTGCGGGAGAACGCTCGCTGCCTGTGGGTTTTCCATATCCACTCGGAGTTCATCTTCGGTAAGTGGATAGTTGTACATTTTAATTTCGTCAAGAGCACCGTTGATGAAACGTTGGTTTCCACCGCGAGCACCGATAAACAACGGTTCATTGTTTCCGGTAAGCGTACCTTTGCAATCCAGTTCTTTATTGAGTTCACCATCAATGAATAACTTAATAGTAGTGCCATCCCATGTGCCTGCAAGGTGGTGCCATTTTTCGTCCTGTATACTGTCCCCAATATTTTGTTCGCGACAGTTGTCGGGTAAGTCGAAGAACTGTAGGAGCGATCCACCTCTATACCATGCAGCAAGTGTATAGAGTCCTGCTTTCCATGTAGTGCCTTTTTCAACACCTGTCTGCACATCACTTCCTGGGCCGCCAGCACTTGGACGTATATTTGTCCAGAAATGGATAGTTATACCATCAACCATATCTAAGCTGTCGTTGTCAGGAATTTCACCCCAGGATGCACCATCAAATTCGAGTGCTTTTCCAAACTTTCCAGTGATAAGTTCAACGTCACCCTGAAATGTTGCATCATTCCCAAACTTAGAAATATCTTCAGCGACATCTCCCCTTAATTCATCAAATGTGAGATGTAGGACGAGATCATTTGCATAACAAGTTGCGGTCATCATAAATATAGTGGTGACGAAGAAAACAAACCGGGCAGATTGAGTCAAAATTTTCGGATAGAGTGAGAAGTGTTTCATTTACATACCTCATAAATAATTAACATCATAAACGTGCTTATATTGTCTTTACTGTTTGATATAGATCATTATGTTTTTCAAATAAATCATCGTTTCAAAAGGTTTCTAATCATTAAGACTATCAAAATTCCTTGAAAAAGTCAAGATTTTTCTTTTTTAGAAGTAAGTATGTGTTTTCGCAAACAGAAAAAGAAGGGTCATCATTCCAACGCAAAACAAAATACCGGCGATCCATAGGATTACAGTTGTGAAACCTTTAAATGGTTCCCAATTTCTCCTCATTTTTTTAATTTTCGTGTTCCAATCCCTTTTTATTATCATGGGCAAATTCCTTATTGAAGATTTTAAATGTGTAGAGTCAAGCACAAAACACTAATTTTTCCTTGCATTTTAACACAGTGATTGTGTATAGTAAAGGGAAATAATGAATTGATTAAGGAGAAAACCTATGTATGTTATTATTGCACCGATACAGATTAAGGAAGGTCATAGAGAAGAATTCATTGAAGCAATGTTGGATGATGCAAAGGGGTCAGTTAGGGATGAACCCGGTTGTTTAAGGTTTGATGTGATTCAGGACGGGTCCGATGAAAATCGGATATGGTTATACGAGGTTTATGTAGACGAGGATGCGTTTAAAGAACACCTCAAAACACCACACTTCATTAAATGGCGTGATACTGTCAAAGACTGGTTCGCTGAAGGAATTCAGGGTGCGGGTGGTGGCAGCTATAACATCTATCCACCTGATGAAGATTGGAAATAGAATATAGTTCATCAGAAGAACTTATTCAACTATACGCCATCGTAGAGGATACTCCTATGCTAAAAAGAATCAAAATACAAGGATATAAGTCACTTGAGAATCTTGAGTTGAAGTTGCAACCGCTTTCTGTGCTTGTTGGTCCCAATGCATCAGGAAAAAGCAATTTCCTTGATGCTTTACTGCTTCTGTCTCGGATGGCAACCTGCCAGACATTGGAAGATGCCTTTGCTCCTCCGTATCGTGGATATCCACTTGAATCTTTTACGTTTGGAGAAGATGGAATTAAGAGTCTCTTAGACAAAGAGCGTGTATCATTTTGCATAGAGGTAGATATTGAACTATCAAAAGATGTAATTGATAGTGTTAATCTACATATTCAAAGAATCCGCGATACATCCAAAAAAGATACGCAGGTTGTTGGCAATTCTACTTCAAGAAGATCACTTCTTGTCCGTGAGAAGTATCTGCGGTATAGGATTGGCATAGAAATGTTACCAAAGTTAGGTGTTTTTCGTGTAGCAGACGAATATCTTGCAGCACTCGGTTCCGATGGAGAACCTAAAAAAAACAGAAAGCCATTCATAGAACGAATCGGAAATCGCTTTCATCTCCGGATGGAAGGGCAAGCTCATCCCCTATATTATGAACGTTATCTTGATTACAGTATACTATCAAGGTCGCACTATCCACCACATTATCCGCATTTGACGGTTATGCAGGAAGAATTAGCGAATTGGCTTACTTTTTACCTTGAACCAAGAGAACAGATGCGTCTTCCAAACCCGGTAAAGGCTGTTCATGATATTGGACCGATGGGAGAGAATCTGGCAGCGTACCTCAATACATTAAATGGTCTAAATAAAAGACAATTTGAAGCTATTGAAAAATCTCTTAATAAAATGATTCCATCTATAACTGGCATTGATGTGAGTGTTAACGAAATTGGGGAGGTAGAATTGGATGTTCTTGAAGGTGAAAGACGGATTTCTGCAAGAATCTTATCAGAAGGAACACTCCGGATATTGGGACTATTAACACTGGTTGGATCAGAAGAACCTCCCACTTTAATTGGGTTTGAGGAACCAGAAAATGGCATCCATCCTCGTAGGATTCGACGCATCGCTCAGTTTTTGGAAACACGTATGATACTTAAAGACGTTCAGTTCATTGTAACTTCACATTCTACACTTTTGGCTGACCTTGTTCCAACTGATTCATTATATGTATGTCGCAAGGTAAACGGTAGCACAGAAATAGCACCATTTAATATGATGAATATGGGACCGTTTTGGAAGAAATCAGATATTGAGGTTGCATTAGACGGCGAAGATTCATTGTCTCCCTCCGAACGGATTATACGGGGAGACTTTGATGCGTAATATTAACCTGTTTGTTGAAGATATTGCACATGAGGATTTTCTTACCGCCATGATTCGTAGGTTTGCTGATGAATACAGTATTGAAGTGAATATCAATCCTTCCAGTGTAAGAGGCGGGTATGGGACAGTCATCACAGAATTAAGTCAATATCTGCGAGAATTGAGAAACAGTAGGCAACTTTTGCCGGATCTTGTTATAGTAGGAACAGATAGCAACTGCAAAGGTTTCTTAGAACGAGAAAAGGAGATTACTCAAGTCATAACGGATTTATCGGATATAGTCATCTGTATGATTCCAGTTCCGCATATTGAACGATGGTTTTTGCTTGATACAGAGGCATTCAAGTCAGTTTTCGGTAAAGGTTGCCGAAAACCTGACAATAAATGTGAGAGAAATCGCTACAAGAATCTGTTCCTTAACGAGATATTTAAAGCAACCAAAATTTCCCCATTAGATGGTACGGAACACATTGATGACCTTGTAAATGCAATGAATTTTCAACGGTTAGAACAGATAGATAACTCTATAGGTAGGTTTATTAAGTCTCTTCAAATGAGATTTAGGAATTGGCATCAATCAGACAATTGACATGACAGGATTAATGGTTATAGTAGGTTATGTTTACCAGTGTCACTCATCGATTAAACCAGCAGCATGCCTACCAGCAGCTGGATCACCAGCAGCATAGTATGTTCCACTGTCCTGATCAACATAAAGCATCACTGGCACAGCAACTGGGCCTGTCTGCGTCCTAACCTTATGTCCACGTTTTGTGAGTTCATCACGGACACTCTCTGTGACATTGTTATTTATCGTCAAAGAACCCGCCTCTTTAAAGGTCTGTTCACGGTTGGGATGTGGGTCAAAAGAATCTTGATGATGAGCGGTTGCAAAGCGAGGTGTCCTAACAGCATTCTCGGGTAATAGGTCAAACTCAATGAAATTCAGTAGCAAATTCAGCGTTGTTTGATCCTGTAGATCTCCGCCTGCAACACTTATTGCTAAGATAGGTGTACCATCTTTAAGAACTAATGTAGGCGTAAGTGTTATCCTCGGACGTTTACCTGCTTCAATACAGTTCGGATGTCCTTGAGTGGTATTGAGACTGCGCAAACGGTTTCCATAACTTACGCCTGTTGCGCCACCGAGGTTGTCTTCAAAATGAACATTTGCACTCGGTGTTGCGGAGATTACATTACCCCATCTATCAGCAACGACACAGGTGGTTGTTCCACCAACGCCAGGTCGAAATACACCGCCTGCTCTTAAGGGTTTCATGTTTTCAACATCACCGGGTCTGGCTTCGTGTGATGCTTTCTCCATGTCAATAAGGGGTCGACGTATCTCAGTATAAGCATCAGAGAGCAATTTAGAGATAGGCACATCAACGAATTCTGGATCCGCATAGTACTCATCTCTGTCTGCCATCGCCAACTTGAGTGCTTCGGTTACCACATGCACATAATCTGCAGAGAAGTGTCCCATCCTCTTTAGATCAAAGTCTTCTAACAGACGCAATGCTTGACAGAGATAAGGACCTTGGGTCCACGGTCCACACTTGTATACGGTGAACCCCTTATAGTCAACTGTCACAGGCTCTTCTATCAATGTTACGTGTGATGCGAGGTCATTTTTGCGAAGAAATCCACCCTTCTCAATGTAGAAAGTTTCTAATTCATCAGCGATATCACTGTTGACACCGTTGCGTCCGTAAAACCGGTCACTTGCGGCTTGGATTTTCTGTTCTCGGCTTCCCGATGTTTTCTGTTCCTCATCAACCATTCGTCGCAGTGTGATCGCTAATTTTGGATGCCATTCCCTGTCCCCCGTATCAAGAAGTTTTAATGTAGGTAATACGATTTCCTCAAACGTCTTTGTTCCGTATCGCTTAAGCGTTGTTGTACATAGGTCAATGACAGATGGAACGGGTGCCATTTTGATGTCTCTGTTCGGTATACCGTTTTCCATATACCAATCAATTGCATCCTGAGACATGGGGGCACGTCCTTGTCCAGACAGGGATTTGACTTCCTTCTTTTCTGCGTCATATATGAGGAGTGGTACTTCTCCTCCGATGGAGCATTCACCGTGGTCTGTTACATTGAGCGCGAGGATAGTAGCTGCTGCGGCATCTGCAGCGTTCCCATCTGCTTCCAATATTTGGATTCCAGCTTCTACAGCTTTCATTCCGCCTGCTGCAACGACACCCGTTTTGCTTGTTGCTTTCCATCCAATTTTCTTACTGTTTTCCATCTATTGTCCTTAGATTAATGTTCAAATTTCATCTTCCACCGGCATTGCACGTTCGGGAATTTCTACACCTTGTTCCTGCCAGAACTTATATGCGCCGTTGTGTAATGGAATGACAAACGCCTTATCAGCATTCTCTATTGTCATATCTGATGCTGCTTTATTCGTTTGAACCATTACTTGATGTCCTTTAGGTGAATAAATGTGCTTTATGATGGCATAGATGATGTCATCTGGAACTGCTTTGTTTGCAATCAGGACAGTCGGCATCATGATGGTTCTTACTGTTTCAACTTTTCCTTCATAAGCACCCTCAGGTAAACTGGCAGAATAATATGGGTATTTGTCGTAAAGACCGTGCTCTGTAGCGGGTGTATCCAGATCAATCATTCGGATGGATTTTATTGCTGTCAATGCAATTATTGCACTATTCGGCACACTGACTAACCACATAAAACCTTTAACTTGTCCATCTTGGAGTTCTTGCGCAGCAGAATTCCCTCCCCTATATATTGGTGTAAATTGCCCCCAGATACCCGCGGCTTTTGCCAATCGTTCCAATGTTTTGGCAGTACCAGATCCTGGTGCCCCGCAAGCAATTTTTTTACCGATTATATCTTTAAATTCATGTATATCGCTGTTCTGAAGTGTTGAGAATTGTCCGTAAGAAAAATATAGAAGCGTTACCATTCTAATATCTGTCTTGGGACCCCCTTCTGCGAATATCTCTTCCCCGTTGTATCCGAGAGAACTCTCCGAGGCGAATACAACACCGAGTGCATTTTTGTCTTCGTTGACACGACGTGTATTTTCCACTGAACCAGCCGATGCTACGATCGATAGTTTGAACGTAGGTTCACGGTCTTTGACAACTTGATTAATACCTCCTGCAAATTGAGAGAAACTTCCACCCATTACACCACCGTAGATTGTTAACCAATTCTTGTTCTGCCTGTCACCACAACCAGAAAAGACTATAAACAGAACTGTAACAAGACAGATACATGGATACAGGAAGAACTGCAATTTTTTATGCATAATACCAACCTTCTATTATTCAAAATCGTTGGTAGATAATACCAAACCTGACCAAATAAATCAAGTATTTTTTCTATCATAGTCTAGTGCTTAGTCAAGTGTTATTTGCTGGCATTAAAAAGTCGGGAATCGGAGTTCAAATCAAGAAATCAACGGTATGAATGCCTTTTGGCATTCCCCGGGTATGAATGCCATTTAGGCATTCACCGTCTACAAAGAGACATGTTCTGTAGGAGCGATTTTCTTCTAATCCTGTTTCAAACAGGTCAACACATCATACAGGTTTGAGATGGTATAATCTGGTTGTTCAACTGCAAGCTCTGTTGTAACAGCATCTGAATTACGGTCAATTAGAACACTTGTCATCTTCATCTTATTTGCACCTACAATGTCATTTTGAATGGAATCTCCAACCATTATTGCTTCTCTCGGTAATACACCCGCACGATCACAAGCAATTTTGAAGATTTCGGTATTTGGTTTCCTTACACCGATTTCATCGGATATTGTCAACGACTGAATACGTTTGCTAAGTCCAAAGTTTCGCACTTTAGAGAATTGACTGTCAGTATGTTCATCGTGTGCACCATTTGTAATGATACCCACATGGAATGCGTATAGTCTGTCAAGGACCTCAACATCTTCATAGAGTCTTAAATTCGCAATGTAGCGTTGGCAGAGAGAATTGTTGAGTTCTTCAGTCAATTTATCTTGTGACAAATTTAGTTTTTCAAATAGACGGTAAACGCGTAAGTCTCTGACTTCTGCCATAGAACACTTTCCACCGTCAAGCTCTTGAAAGAGTTCCTGAAGAACAGATACCCATGTTCTTAAAAGAAACTCCTTTGATACATTCGGGTAATGTTGGCGGAGAATTTGAAATGTATCTCTAACCGCGATGTTCCATGCTGTATCGGAGTCACAGAGCGTATTATCAAGATCAAAGAATACTGCCTTAATCATGTTTTCTTAGAATTCAAAAAAATTTGCTATCTTCTTTAGCGTATAATATAATTGATTTATATATCGTACGCAAGGAGAATTGTCAATGCAAGAATACATGAGGTTAGTAATTATCGCTATAATACTTTGTATGGTGTCCTCTGCTGGTTGTAGTAAAATGCAACAAGTGGAAGAAACTGCTATACAAAATGCAATTTCAAAAGAAATGGCATTAGAAAGGGAAGATCAGAACTCATCCGACGCTTTACCAGTTGAAATAATAGATAGTTCAGTAGATGTGTTAATTTATGCGGGTAAAAGTCTGTGGATCAGGCAGGAACATGCAATAATTGAAGCAGACATAACAAAACAACTTTTAGAATCAGAGGACATTCAAGTAGGGATAACGGAAAGTAAAGAATCTGTCAGAGATTGGATGCTCAAAACAACTGGAAACGGTGTTGTGAATGTCTGCATCCTTTACGGTATTTTACCCTCTACAATCTATGCGTCGGGAAATGCGCAACCCGATGGTTCTGTCGTTGAAAACTGGATCGAAACAACGGATGGTGATACAGTTTTGAATCACGCGGATTATTTTGGGTATAACAGTTCAGAAGGTCAAGCCAATGAACGTGGTGCTATGCAAAACTTGATGGACCTACCCGATATTGAGATCAATGTTTATGAACATAACATAGGGATGTTTGTTACAGAAGAAGGTAGAACATTAACACCAAGCTTGGGTAATTTTGGGTCAGACAGACCTTTTCCTTTAGATGAACTTGATGCTGACTGGTTTGCTGAAAAGGTTTTAGCAACTGATGCTCAAGGAATCTTGGCAGACCCAATCATTGTTCGAGATGGAGACCGTGGCAGATTAGCGATTGTTTTTCATACACTCTACAAGAATGATCCAAAAGGGGAAGTTGCTGCTGAGATAATCAAATATCTTCTAACTGAATAGGGTTTTGTCAGGTTTCAGATTGTGGTATCGGTAATAGTCGGGAATCGGAGTTCCCTCCTACGACACGTCTTTTCTGTAGGAGCGATCTCCGAATCGCGACATTTACTATTAAATATAAACTTGACGAGATAATAGACTGTATCAACATGTCATTGCAGCATATCAACGAGCATGCCGAGGTCTTTTGATTCAGCCTCTTTCAGAACTGCTGCGGCTGCGACTGCATCTTGCACGGCTACACCTACTGATTTGAAGAACGTGATCTCATCATCTGCTTGACGTCTGGGTTTATCTCCATTAACGATTTCACCAATTTCTGCGTCTGCTTCTACGTTTGGAATAATCAGATCCCCTGCTTCTTCTAAGCAGGCTTCACGCGAATCTACAACAATGCGATCTGCGCGATTGATAGTTATCGTATCAACTTCGCGTTTTTCTGGAACAAATGTGCCTACCGCTGTGATGTGTGTGCCTGCTTTTAGATCATTGCCATCAAATAGTGGGGTTGCAGATGTTGTTGCACAGATAACGATATCGGCATCCCTGACCACTTCATGTGGTGTAGATGTGAGATTGACTTTGGGAGCATCACCCCAGGTTGCAATCTCTGATGCGAGTTGTTGTGCTGCGGATTGTGTGCGACTGATGAGATTTACACAAGCGATATCCCTGACTGTCATAACGGCTTGAAGTTGTGCCCTTGCTTGCACACCTGCACCAAAGAGTCCAACTGTTTTTGCGTTCTGTCGTGCAAGTAGGTCTGCTGCTACGCCACCCCCTGCACCCGTGCGTATAGCAGTAATACTTGTGCCATCCATAAACGCTTTTGGAAGTCCTGTCTCAGGATCAAGCACTAATACTGTCGCAGTGATACGCGGCAGATTGCTGTTTGGATTTTCGTCATAGACAGAGACAACTTTGATTCCGAACTCGCTGTTTTCGGGTAAGTAAGCAGGCATGATGAGCGTGACACCTTTGTCAGAGGTGATATGTTGTCGTGGCGGTGCAATTGCTTTACCTGCTGAAAGTTGTCCATAAGCATGACGCATTGCCTCAATGGCTTTGGACATCGGCAGTGCTGCACCTACATCGGATGCGGATAGGATACGGATCTTCTTTACAGACATATCTGGATAGTTTATTAACATTAGAAAATCTGTTAAGACGTGAAGGGTTAGAAAACATCTCCTTCTTTATGATAGTGGTTAATCCATCTATCCCAATCCTCAGAATCCTTTCTTAGAGTCATTCTGTATTCAATATTTTCATTATTTACTAAAGTTTGAGTACCATGTGCTCGAGATGCCTTGAGTTTTTGCATTTCTAACTTCATTTCTGTGTTCATCAGGACAAATGTGATCGTTCCATCATCTGAGATTGATTGAACAATGTAATCACAATTCTGCCATGGTCTAATTTGAACAATATGCACAGAATTATCCTGATTATAACCAGAACTTTTATACTCGTAGTGCTTGTCGTTCTTTTTAAAATCCCCTCTTTCTTCACTTTTTTTGACTTTTTCACAGTCATGTTTTGCTATGAAATACTTTTCCCACATAGGACTTCTTGATTGTGGTGACAGTACGCTACTTATTTTATAGAATTCTCGCTCAGAAATTATCTGATCAAAGGTCAAGTCAATTAATTTATCCTTGATACTTACTGTACTACTCAGAACTTTTCGGCTGTTTTCTATGTTGTCTAATATGTAACGGATCGTATCTTTTACTTCTAAGTGGTTCATAGGGTTTATGTTAACACGTTTGCGCTAAAGAGAATCAAATAAATTTCCCTGGACATATTTAACTCGATCGATCTCTTCAACTCTATTTGGTTCGTGGCATCTTATGTATTGTTCTAAAAACTCATGTTTTGTTAGCCAATATACTCCCCCGTTTGCACAAGAATTTCCATTCCAATCCACAACCTTAATTTTAGCTATTAAATCTTCTACTGGAATATTTGATTTAAGGAAGTATCCTCTATTGTTAGAGGTTGGTGTTTTTGTAATTTTTCTTGGAGAGGAACCGAATACAAATATGTCAAAATCATCTTTATTGGAGAATTTAAAATCATTCGCCTCTGTGTAGGCATTCGGATTAACTCTTAAATCTTTTCCTCCTGATTTATCAAAAATGAAGAAACTTGCGGGTACATGATAGTCTTCTCCTTCTAATGTAAAACAGTTCCTTTCTAATTCAGTTATGGAGACTATTCTCCAATTATTTGGTAACATTTTTTGCCGTGTGTGTTTTCTATAAACATTTGGTAAAACAAAAGCGATTGTTTGGACATTCCTAAAGGAGAGGGCATGAGATATAAATCTTGAGGATAGTTTTTGATATTGACCAAACGGTGGATTCCCTACAACTAATACCCGCTTATACATTTCATTAATTCTGTAATTGAACCAGTCTTCTTTTATAATCTCATCATGTTGGGGATCAATATCAATTCCTATTTTCGTATCATGTTTGATATTTTTATAGAAGGCACCATCACCCGCGGCAGGTTCTATTACACAATCATAGATGTGAGGCAATTTATTGACTTCATCTAAACACCTTTTGACAACCTTTTGTTTCGTGTAGAACTTATCAAGGATTCTACTGCGGTCTTTATATTCTTTTCTCCAAATATGTGCCATCGTATCATCTCCTTTAGATGTATCTTTTGGTTTAACCTCTATGCGTAAACAGTGTGACACATCTGACAGGAAAAATCAAGAAAAAAGTAGTCTATGGTGAAACATTAAAATAACATGGGCTTGATAATTCGGAATTTGACATTCGGTGCGATAAGGGAATCGCACCTACCGGGTGTTTGAGCGTCCATTTTATGCAAGATTTGATTTATATATCCATTTTCAAGCTCACGTTAATTCCACACTCATTTTATGTGAATAACTGCTTCATTAAGCCTGTCTATATTAGGGGTAATTCCCAGACCTGGTTGTGTGGAAGCAGCCATTCTTCCGTTCACTCTTTGCGGTGCGCCTTCTGCAGTGCTGACGGTGACGTAACTATTGAAATCGGTTGCTGTGAATAAAAATTCTGTCGGTGTGCTATGTGCAAGATGTGCGATTGCGGCGGTCGTTATATCGCCTCCCCAACTATCCTCAATCGTCATCGCTATACCGAGTTCAACGCATAGGTCTCTTGCAAGTTTTGCTTTGGTGAGTCCTCCAAATTTACTGATCTTTATGTTGACAACATCCATGGCACGATCTGCATGACCACGTAATAAGACGTGAATACTATCAATTGTCTCATCAAGTACAAATGGGTGATCTGTGCGTTCCCTGATGGTGAGGCATTCTTGATATGTTAGACAAGGTTGTTCAATATAGACATCTATGTCCCTTACACCTCGGACGACGCGGGTTGCTTGATGCATCAACCAACCTGTATTTGCATCTGCGATGAGGACATCCCCAGTTTCCATCAATTCGGAGACTGCGTGAATCCGTTCTATATCGGTATTTGGGTCTCCACCGACTTTCAACTGGAATTTACGGTAACCTTCTGCACGGTAAGCAGCAACCTTTTCCTTCATCTCATCGGGAGATTGTTGAGAGATGGCGCGATATAACATAAAATCATCTCCATACCTTCCTCCGAGTAACGTGCAAACGGATGTGTTTGATATTTTGCCAAGTATATCCCAACACGCTATGTCTATTCCTGATTTCACATACGGATGTCCTTTGAGCGCGACATCCATGAATTGATTGAGAGGATGCAGCTGTGTTGGGTCTTTACCGATGAGGTGTGGTGCAAGTTCTGCGATACCTGTACGGACACCTTCTGCATAGGCAGGGAGATAGAAGGGGCCTAAAGGACATACCTCACCGTAACCCGTTATACCGTCATCAGTTTCAACTGCAACAATTGTGCTGTCAAAGACGGAAACGGATTTTCCACCTGACCAATTATAGCTGCCTTCGTGGAGTGGTAGATCAACTTGGTATGCTTTAATGCTACGAATTTTCACCTGGTCTCCAAAGTGTTTATAGTGAACTTTAGAATTAATGAAACACTTCAAAACGGGCGAGGTAACCTCGCCCCTACTGGGTGTTCTTCGTCATCGGCGTATAGGTGAAATGTCTCATTAATTATTCACTTTACTATAATCACGTTCTTAACCCCCGCTGCGTGGCACTTGAGCGATGATGCGGTCAGCAAGTTTTGAGAACGGTAGACTTTGGAGATAGACGGTACCTGTTCCCTGTAGTGTTGCGAGGAATAGCCCCTCTCCACCGAAGAACATTGACTTTAGACCTTTAATCATTTCTATATCATAGTCCACCCCTGCTGTGAAGGCGACAAGACATCCCGTGTCAACTCGGATTATATCATTATTGAGTTCTTTTTTCACAACACTGCCACCCGCGTGAATAAAAGCCATACCGTCCCCTCTTAGACTTTGTAGTATGAAACCTTCGCCGCCGAAAAATCCTGCACCGAGTTTTCGTGAGAAAGCGATATTGAGTTCAGTGCCGAGGGCAGCACATAGAAATGCATCCTTTTGACAGGTGAGTACACCACCGATCTCTGATAGGTCTACCGGAATGATGTGTCCGGGATAAGGTGCAGCGAATGCAACTTTTCTCTTGTTGCTATTGTGATTTGTGAAATGTGTCAAGAACAGAGACTCGCCGCTGAGTGCACGTTTTCCTGCCCCGATGAGTTTTCCCATCAATCCGCCTTCTGGACTGGATCCGTCTCCCATTTTTGCCTCAAAAGTGATGTCATCCTCCATCCAGTTCATAGCACCTGCTTCGGCTATTATTGTTTCATCCCTATCAAGTTCTACCTCAACGACTTGCATGTCGTTTCCAAATATTTCGTAATCAACTTCGTGGCTTTGCATTTTTTTCCTCCAAGAGATCCTTATGAGATGTTATACAGCATTAAAATAATGTAGAATCAATGAATTCTCTCTAATAATGAAAATAATAACATATTTGACAGAGTCCTTCAAGCGAAAGGTTGTGTATAACTAAATAACCCGGGATTTGGTAAATTTAAGGTAATTGTGATAAACTTAACGTAAACGGACTATTAGGAGAAACATTATGGATACATTGACTATTATAGTCTTATTAGGATTAGTTGTTGGTGTATTGTTCAATTTATACGTTCTACCACCTTTTGGAAGGAACATCCTTAAGATTAAAACAGATGAGAAGATAGTTGCTCTAACCTTTGATGATGGTCCAAATCCTCTATATACTGACCGTTTGCTTGATGTCCTTGCAAAACACAACGTTAAAGCAACCTTCTTCATGATTGGAAACCGAATAGAAAAACATCCTGAAACGGTTCAACGTGTGATCGCTGAAGGTCATCAGATTGGTAATCATTCCTATAGTCATCCATTACTTGGTTTCTTACCACCTTCAACGGTGGAAAGAGAAATTGAACGAACGGATGCGTTAATTCGGGAATTAGGTATATCAGAGGACATCGCATTTCGAGCACCATTCTTAGCACGTTATTTTCCGATTGCTTGGGTGCTTTCAAAACAGAAGCGACCTCATATCAGTTGTAATGTGTGGAGTTGGGATTGGATGACACAGAATCCGGATAAAATTACGAAGGCTGTGTTGAAGAAAACACTTGCAACTACAGGGACTGGTTCGATTATCGTTCTCCACGATGGAATAGCAAAGAATGAAAATGCTGACAGGTCAGGAACAATTGAAGCAACGGATAGGATTATTGAGAGACTAAAACAACAGGAGTACCGGTTTGTTACTGTTTAGTTGTCTGATTGCAATACATCGGAACTCCTCTGTGATTATCCTCAACATTTTCTTTTATTTTACTGAGATTGTCGCGTGAAATGCATTGACATTTCCTTTTCCGCTGAACCATGTCCCGGTGGCGCCAAGTTTAAAGACTTGTCCTTTGTCAAACTGATAGCGGATTGTTCCTTGCAGTCCAGAGGGGATATCCCAAACACTGGCAACCGCTTCGGTAGGTACACCTTCAGTCGGTAATTCTGTATTTTCATTGAATAGGTCAAACGAACCCCCCGATTTAGCACTTCCCATTTGTAGAAGAATCGTGAGTTCACCACCTCCCTTTATCTCCGTAGTATCGATTTCAATGACAGTGTAATCTTGGCAGCCATAACTTGGCGCGCGAAGTATGTGTAAGACACTTTGTTCACGTTTTTCATCACTGAGAACGACCCTTGTTCCTGTCAAGAGCGGATCTGATGTATTTTCATTGAATCCAGGGAACTTTGAATCTATGGCATCAGTTAGAAACTTCAGATAACCTTCTTCTTCCGAAATACGCTTTTTATAACAGTCATCAAAAAAATCGTTAAGAGGAAGTTTTCCCATCACATCAAATTCGGGAGCAATCACTAAACAATCTACTGGAGAATGTTCCTTCCAACCTTCCATGATTGCTTTGGCAAGAGGTTGTGTTTTATTGAACACCTTGGATTCACGTTTTGGTCTTTTTGCCATATAGGTTTGCTTGCGAGGGGTTCGTTCTAATTCAACATTGGACACCCAAGTATTGATAAGATTATCATTCAGAAAGCTAATAACTTTATCATCAGAGAGGATACCTGCCCTCAATCCTTTGCCGCTCCCTCAGCACGCTTCATCTGCTAAAGGACCGTCAACTGAGATGACATGAATGAGTTTGCTCTGTGCCTCAGCTAATTCAACTGCTTGTTCAGGTCGTACCCAGTTGATCTGTTCCGATTTGTAAAACTGCATGTTTAAGAATTCGGGTTGCTTCGTCTTCGGTGATGTGTAGTGCATATTCGATATCTTGACTATCCTCTTGTGTTCCTGCACGCAATTCCATGCGTTGGATTAGACCTGCATCGGTAATAGAATAAGGTTCGTTCTGGTCTTCTTTCCAATTCACATCAAAGTTGACAGTGCCATCAGGGACATACATCTTGAAAAAAGTGATTTCTTCTTCAAGTCTGTCAATGATCAGATTCCCGATAAACTTGGATGGTGTGAACCACCCATCTTTGAGTTTAAGTTCTGCATGGATACGGAATTGTATATCGGCAAATCTCTGATTGCAAGCACGTAAGCATGCCCACAACCCCTGGGAATCACCAGAGTCAAGGTACATATCCAGATTTGGATTGGGATGTAATTGTTGGAGTAACTTTTTCACGCCGGATTTTTCTATCTCCCAACATTCACCGACTGAAACCGATTCTATCGGTAAGAAAGCGTGGAATACCGATAACGGATGGTTCTTCTCAGGTTCTGCGACTCGGAGATTTGCTAACGCATCCCACTCTTCATGAAAATTGGAGAGCGTATGTTCAATTGGTTCAATGAAACCCTTGACAGTAATAGACTTGGTACTGTCAAGGAATAGTGTGATTCTGTCTAATACTGTGTTCATTCAACTTCCTTTATAGATATGTTTGCAATAAATGCGTTGATGCTGCCTTTCTTACTGAACCAGTTTCCTGTAGCACCGAGTTTGAACTTTTGTCCTTTCTCAAAATGGTACCGAATAACTCCAGTTTTTCCTGAAGGGATGTCCCATGCAGAGTCAAGTGCCTGATGCGGAATACCTTCGGTTGGTATTTCTGCATCTGCATCAAACAGATCAAACGATCCTGCGGGTTCTGAACTCCCAACCTGAATATCAACAGTGAGTATACCACCATCCTCAAACGCAGTTGTATCAATGTCAACGATTGTGTAGTCTTGAAACCCAGGTTCTGGTGTTTGCAATATGTTCAATATGTGATGACTGGGATTATCCTGATTTAGTCCGACACTCAAAGCGTTAACCTTCATTCCTAAGTTGAAAAAGGCATCCCAATCAGTCGTTGAACATGCTTTACCGTTATTATCCAATCCGGGTTGTTCACCTGATACTGCTCGCTGAATAAACACACGATATGCTTTATCTGGCGAGATTCTACGGAAAGGTATGTCAAAAAAATCGTTGAATGATATGCTACCTAATACCTCAAAGTCAGGAGATATAACCATGCAGTCTACAGGTGAATGTTCGTGCCATCCATTCATAATTGCCTGTGTTAAGAGTAGTGTAGTGTCGTATCCTTCGGAATCGTCTTTGTATCGCTTCGGAAAGTATTCTTTATTGACATCCGTTCGTTTTAGTTTGACATTAGAAACCCATGTGTTTATGAGATTCTCGTTTAGGTAATCAATATTCCTATCATCCGAGAGAACAACTGTTCTCAAACCTTTGCCAGTCCCTCAGCAAGATTCATCTTTGAGAGGACCATCAATTGAAATGACGTGGATGGATTTTTGTTGTGCTTTTGCTAATTCGATTGCTTCATCAAACGAAACCCAGTTGATTTCTTCAAACTTGTAGAAACAACGTAAAAGTTTCTTGTTTGCATCGTCTTGGGAGATAGATTCTGTGAATTCTGTGTCATTCAGAATATCTGGTGTTCCTGAATAGAGTTCCATCTGTGTACAAAAACCTGAATCTATAATATTATAGTGTTTGTCTGGAAATTTTTTCCACGCGACATCAAAGTTCACTGTACCTTCAGGAACATACATTCTAAAATAAACAACTTTCTGCTGAATTCTGTCAACTATTAAATTGCCAGTGAATTGTGAAGGCGTAAACCTGCCATCATCAAAATTAAATTCTGCATGTAATCGAAATTGGATGTCTGCGAACATGTCGCTATTTGCGCGTAGACATGCCCACAACCCGTATGAATCACCAGAGTCAATTGACATTTTCACGGTTGGGTTAGGGTGAATCTGCTGTAGTAACTCCAGTACACCCTTTTCATCTATCTCCCAGACATCTCCAACTGATATTGTTTCATTTGGCAGAAATGCCTGGAATGTGGAAGTTTGGTATTCCTTATTGGCTTCAGCAATCCGAAAGTTTGCCAATGTTTCCCAGTCCTCATGGAAGCCGTTTTGTGTAAGTGTGATAGGTGCGATATTACCCTTGATTGAAATAGTTTCATTTGGGTTAATCTTCAGCTTGATATTGTTTGTTTGTGTATTCATTTGTTTCCCTCAACAGAGATTTTAAGTTGAAATGCGTTTATATTTCCTTTTTCGCTGAACCAGTCACCTGTAGCACCGAGTTTGAAAACTTTGCCTGTATCAAATGCATACAGGATTTTATCAGTCTCACAAGGCAAGACACCCCAGGCGGATTCAAGTGCCTCTGGTACACCATGGGTCGGGAGTTTAACGTCTTCGTCATAAAGATCAAACGAACCAGCAGGTTCAGCACCCCCGACTTCAATATCAATTGTTAACATACCGCCATCTTCAAACGCAGTTGTGTCAATGTTGATGACATTGTAATCCTGATAACCACTTCCCGGTGAACGAAAAATGTCTAATACTTGTTGTGTCGTCTGTTCTTTAGTTAGAACGATGTTGTGTTCGCTTGCGCTATTGTCACTGATTTCAGTATTTTCCATTTCTATGGAATCCATTTGCCTCTCCTCTACATTAATTGTTGCGATAAAAGCGTTAATTTCCCCTATATCTCCCCATTGGTCCCCAGTGGCACACAGTTTAAAACGTTGTCCTTTATGGAAATCGTACGTTATTTTTCCTGATTCTCCAGGGAAGACTCCCCAACATTGTGTAAGTGCTCCGACTGCCTTTTTATATGCATCACTTTCCTGATTGTACCCTTCATCTGGAACAATATCATCTGGAGGTTCTACAGATGGCAGTTTCTTATTTCCATGCAACAGGTGGAAGATTCCTATTGCCTTATCTCTACCCACTTCAATTTCAATATTGAGTGTACCACCATTCTTGTACGCAGTAGCATCCATATAGACAACTGTATAATCGTTGTGAGCTTTGATGGGTACTTTAAAAGTGTCTAAAACGTGTTGCGAAGGTTGTTCAGGTGTGAGGATGACGTTTCCCAATCCTGGACGTTTTCCATCCAATGCTTCTTTGAGAAAGTATATATAAGCGTCTATTTCGTCCTCAAACTCGCCAAGACATTCCGGGAAGTAATTATAGTCTATACCACCCAAGACTTCAAACTCATGTGAGATAACCATACAATCAACAGGTGAGCCTTTCTTCCATCCTTGTCGAATTGCTTGTGCTAAGGCGTGGCTTGTGTTGATCTTCCTACCTTCACGTTCAAACCTTTTTGCAATCGGTTCGCGTAAACTTTGTGTCCGTCCCAATTCCGCATTTGTTACCCACGTATTAATAAAGTTCTCATTCAAGAATTTTATGATTTCATCATCGGAGAGTTCACCTGACCTCAGGCATTTGCCGGTCCCTCAGCATGACTCATCAAAGAGCGGTCCATCTACCGAAATGACATGAATCGGTTTCTGTTGTGCGGGTGCTATTTCTAATGCTTCCTCCAGTGATACCCAGTTAATTTTCTGAAACGCATAGAAACACGAGACCAGTGCACGTTCGGTTTCTTCTTGTGTTATTGCTTCAATGAATTCTGCATCTTGAGATGTTGTTTCAGTACAGAGTTCCATCTGAGGACAATACCCAATAGCTGAAGCGGTGTGTCTGTCTTCTTGTGTCCAACCGATGTCAAAGTTTAGAGTCGTTTGTGGCACATGTAATTTGAAGGAGGCAATAGTCTCTTGTGTGCGGTCAATTATCAGATGACCAGCAAATTGTGAAGGTGTTAACCAACCACTGTTCAGGACGAATTGTCCATGTATACGGAATAGAATCTCAACGTATTCTTCACTGTAAGCGCGCAGACATGCCCACATAGCACGACTCGGATCCCCCGAATTAATATGTAATTTCAGTTGTGGATGGGGAGAGAGTTGTCGGAGTAACGTTAAAGCACCCTTCTCTTGAATTTGCCAGCATTCTCCAACTGAAACTGGTTCTGATGGGAGAAATGATTGAAATACAGAAGCAGGATATTTTTTTTCTGGTTCAGCAACCCGTAAGTTTGCTAATTCGTCCCACTCTACATGGAAGTCTGATGAGTCATATTCAAATGGTGTAATGTAGCCTTTGACAGATATTTCTGTGTGATCCCTTAGTTGGATTTTTATTTTGTTGTTTAATGTATGCATTTCAACTCCTACGACGTCATTCTAATCTATGATGATTGAATTGCCTTTATGCAACCATAACGATTCCCCGTTGGGGCCAACAGAAGGAATCTCATGGATAACTTTGGGGTCGGATATAGAGAAATCTCCATTTCGCTGAGATGGACTTGGATTAATGAAATACAGCATCCATCCGTCTGGATTTTCTGGGGGGCGATGGAATATCAATCCACCCCCATTTGCTTGCATTTCCCGGAGTGTGCCTAAAGTTTTGCTGTAACTCTCCTGCATCCCTTCAGACATTAAGGTGGTCGTCTCTTCCATCAATTCAATGAGACCTGCAAGCGAGGCAACACCTGATTCCATCAGATCAATGATCATACTGCTTGGATGAACATCTTCTGTCGTTTCAGAATTCGATTCTGCCAGTTCTGCTAATGCCTCTTTCTCATCGTCTTCCAGATCAAGGCTTTCAATGAGTTCTGCAAATTCTTCCTCATGTAGTTCGTCAAGGAAATCTAATAAGTCGTAAAAATTTGCATCTTTTACATCATCCTCTTCTTTGTCAGTAACTTCAATTTCTTTATTCTCAGCGTTAGATTTTTCTTGAATTGATTTTTCTACATTTTCGGCTGTTTCGGAGGAGTTTAATTCGGTTGATTGTTTAGGGGTTTCTTCGGCTACTCTCTTTTCTGCTGGTTCTCCCAATGACTTCCTAAAACGTATCTGATCCCATTGGGTAAATAACAGAAACCCAACACATAACGCGATTGCCAAGCCGATGCCTATTCCCAGATGTTTCCAACTATATTGTTTTATCATTTTTATACCTCACCTTTATACCTCACCAGAGGAAAATTGATATGAATTTATTCGACCTTTTCTAAATAAAGTTGCTGAAATTTTGAAACGACTCTGTTCGACATTTCCTTTAAGTCTTTTTTTGAAAATAGATGCAAACCTGTATGTGATTCTTCAATCAATTTACGTGTTAGATTGTCTACACGATCCCAAATGGATGCTGCAACATCTGGTTTTAAAACGCTATTATCAAAGTAATCTATGTACTGCACACATGCAGCTATGTTACCTGTTTTCTGTTTGTTTTCACCTGCTCTGGCTTCTACGAGAACGAGCGACACTACGTAAGATAAATCTGATTCATACTCATAGATGATATCCACATTTTCGATTTTTCTAAATGCCTCAAATAAGTGTATTTTTACAGAGGACACAAGATCGGTTTCCCCAGCGATATCAAGCAGAATTTTGATTGTCTTTGTTTCTTTAGAAGTTTCTTTTACGGGTATGCCTTCCATTGAGATTGCTATGAAACAGATGATTAAACTAACAACAAGAAATAGCATCAGTATTCGTTTCATAATGATTCCTTCTGTCATTTTTAGTTGTTTTCAAAATTCACTATGACTATTGATTTTCATTTTTCTGTTTAAGTAGTTCTACTATGTGTTCTTCCAACTTCTTACCTCTGGCATTGCGACTTATTAATCTACCATCTTTCGCTATGAGCCATGAGGTAGGTATACCGTTAATATGGTACTTTTTCACAAGTGGACTATTCCATTTCTCTCCGTTGTATATCTGGTGCCACTGAATATCATTCGCGTTGAGGTAGTTACGTAGTCTGGTTTCATCTGTGTCAAGACTAACACCGATAATCTCAAGACCTTTATCATGGTAAGTATTGTAGATTCTTTTCATTTTCGGCATTTCAGCGATGCCAGGACCACTCCATACAGCCCAAAAATACAGTAGCACAACTTTACCTCTATATTGATGGAGAGAGATTACTTTTCCATTAAGATGATTTGCAGAAAAATCGGGTACAATCTTACCTACCATATCTGACATTGGATCGATCTTTATCTGATATTCGTCTGCTAGTTCTGTGTTACCAAGTTCTTGATGGATTTCAGCAAGTTTGTTTAAAACGATGTAACTCTTGGGGTACCGTTTCTCAAGTTTTTCGAAAAGTTGAAGCCTTTTTCCGTGCTGATTTGCAGTTTCTAACATCTGAGACAGAAACAGATGGTCATCAATGTCAGCAGGATTTACTGTCGATTCATAACGATTAATAAGTTCCTCAGCATCTTTGTCTCGTCCGACTTCAATATAAAGTCGAAGAAGTGTAAGATAGATGTAGTTGAAGGCACCATATTCTGGTAGATTTTGAATACCCGCTTCAAGTGCTGCGATTGTCTCCTCAATAGAGTCATACATCTCTTCAGGTGATTTTTGATAAGTCCCTCGTGAAGTATATATTTTGAAAGAGAAACCTAAGTTGATACATTCAAAAGGTTGATCTGTATGATGTCGACAACGAGCAAGTGGAATTACATCTCCATAAATCTTCTGGTATTCACGTGTTGTAAATCGCAATTCTGGATGAAACTGATAACCGTAGCTTACAGGCATATTTGGGTCAGTGTTTGTATAATAAATTGGTTTGCCACCTATTTTATCTGATGGACACAGTAGAATATTTGGGTCATCTATGTATTTTGGATAAAGGTCTGAAAGCCAGTTCGGAAATCTACCATTTTCTTTTTGATAGGCTTGGATTGCCTCTCCAATCGTCTCCAGGTTATGCTGGCAGATTTCAATGTTTTGCTGTTTCTGGATTTCATTCGTGTCTCCTTCCTCCACAGCAGGTCTTGGTGGGAACAATTCAGGTGTTGATTGTAAACCGGAATTGCCTTGAAGGGGTTGATAGATTGGTTCTTCAGCGTTATCTGCTTTCGTCAATCGCATGACACTAATTGTGATTGCAGAACAGATAAGAATTAGCATTCCGATTCCAACGGTAACCTTCTTCAATGGATAACGATTTAAGTTATCAGACAGGATGGTTCTGAGTCTTCCTTCAATCTTTGAAGTATTTGCCATTGTTACTGCTCCCTGTGAAAATGCAGCAACGGACTTCACATTTCTAACGATAGCAAGGAGATGTTGTGCATAAGCAGTTGATTGATAGCCTGAGTTTAGTACTTGATCGTCACAGGCTTGTTCTGCCTCCATCCTCATACGATGTGATGCAAACCATACAAATGGATTAAACCAATAGAATGCACATGTAATTCGTGCAATCGTCTGCATCAACCAATCCCAACGTTTGATATGTGCAGTTTCGTGAAGGATGATTGCTTGTAAACGTTCGGAATCCCAAGTGACTGCATCATTAGGTAGTAGAATCACAGGTCGTATAAAACCCCATACCATTGGAATAGTAATTCTATTGGTAAGTCGTAACCTGATCTGATGGTTCAATGTAGGTGGTAATTGATATATGGATGCATCAAAATCATCAGCGCGGATAGAAAAATACCAGATAACACAAACGCCAATCAACAACCGGACAAGAAAAAAACCGCTAACACACCACCATACTATGCCTATCCAAGTTGTCCAACGGAACGTTTGAAATACATTCTTGGTGTCATCTACCATCTCAGGTTGATTTTGAATTGGTGTGATGTTAATTGGTATAACTGATTCAGTAGATGTCTGGGTCAAGTCAACTGTGATATGTGTAGCCAATGGTTGAGTAACTTCTGCTGACAAATCTGTGTCATTTCCAGCGATTGTTTGTGGTAAGACCCTTATTTCCCATTTTGGAAATATAGCGGAAAAGAGTGGAATGGTCAGGAATCCAATAATTGTCATACGCCAGACGAAACTCCGAATTGCTGCAGACTTTCGCCGTAAGAAAAATGCAAATATACTACCAAGAAGAAAAACAATAGAACTCTTTATTGAAATGTCAACGAGGAATCTTAGAAATTGGCTATCATATATTGTCTCAATAATCTGCATCATCACAAGGAGTCTCCCTTTTTCGCATTCTCAATGAGTTGACTTAAACGGTCAAGTTCCTCATCAGATATGTCTACGTCTGAAATCAAGGTCATGACCGTTTTCTCTATTGATTTATCAAAAAACGTGTGAAGTATCTGTTTAAGCGCGAGAAGTCCAGCTTGCTGTCGTGGTTCAGTGGGTCGGTAGATATACCGTTTGCCATCTTTCTCATGTGTTAGATGTCCTTTTTCTTCTAAAATCCGCAGTAGTGCGCGAACGGTAGAGTAACTTGGTTCATCGGGTAAGTCTTCAAGAACATCTGCAACAGATACCTGCCCGCGTTGATAAACGATATCCATTAGTTGCCGTTCTCTACGACTGAGTTTAGCTCCATGAAATTCTTCCATGATAGTCCCTCTTTTATTGAAGTGCTAATATTTTAGCACATAAAAAAGATGGTTGTCAAGAAAAAATGCTAAAAATTTAGCATTAAGTGTTTTTATAAAGAGACTAGTAGAGTGTCTAACCTTATTTTTCAGGCAGATCCAAATAGTCGGGAATCGGAGTTCAAATCAACGGTATGAATGCCATTTAGGCATTCACCGCCTACAAAGAGGTATGTTTTGTAGGAGCGATCTCCGAATCGCGACCTTTGTCCGCAAAATTAGAGTAGACACACTACTAGACTGAAACAACGCTAGCTGGTGTTTTGTAAATTTAGTTTTCCGCTACAGATATGCTTACCTTAAAAGCATTCGTGTTGCCTTTTTCATTCCTATAGTTGCATCCTGTGGCACCAAACTTAAAGATTTGCCCTTGTGCAAAACTATATTCTATTTGTGCAGCTTCCTCGGGTTCCAGCCATGCCCTGGCAAGTACCATGTCTTTGGTCACAAATTCTGTTGTGGGGAGATCGTCATCATCATCAACCAAATAGAAGTATCCTTCTGCATCAGCTCTTCCAGTTTCTATTTGAATAGTTAACTTGCCACCTTTTTCAAATGCTGTTGTGTCAATGACAATCACGGTGTAATCAGCATAGCCAATAACAGGTGTTTTAAGAACATCTAAGACAATTTGTGAAGGTTCATCTCTGCTCAGGACAATATTACCTAATCCAGGTTCTTTACCTGCTAAGGCATTCATGAGAAATTTGTAATAATACTTCGGTCTATTAATCCCTCTTTCGAGTTTATGAACTTGTTGCTTACCCATTAGCTCAAATTCGGGTGAAATGACAAAACTATCTACAGGTGATCTTTTTTTGAACCGGTTTTCCATCCCTTAATAATCGCTTGTGCTAATGGGTTTGTTGTGTCAAACGATTTTCCTTCCCTTTTATATCTATTGGCGATCGGTTCTTTTAGACTGTAAATTCGTCCTAAGTCAGCGTTGAATACCCATGTGTTAATGAAATATCCATTCAATAATTCTACGATGCTACTTTTTCCGAGGACACCTGCCCTCAACCCTTTTCCACTCGCTCAGCAGGCTTCATCGGTAAGCGGTCCATCTATTGAAACGGCATGGATAGGTTTCTGCTGTAAAGGAGCTAATGTCAGAGCTTCCTCCAACGACACCCAGTTAATCTGCATAGCATTGTAAAAACGTAGTATTAATGCACGTTCAGCATCTTCTTGACTGATAGATTCTGTATAGTCAATATTAGGAGGTCTTGTACCAGCATTGAGTTCCATTTGAGGACAATACCCAATATCGGTGCCAACATCATCCCAGTTGACATCAAAGTTGAGTGCCCCTTGCGGGACGTACATCTGAAAATATAGGACATTTTCGGTGATGCGGTTAATGATGAGATTCCCCGCAAACTGTGCCGGAGTGAACCAACCTTTTTCTAACCTGAATTCTGCATGAATGCGAAACACTATATCGGCGAAATTGTCGTTGTATGCCCGAAGACATGCCCACAAGCCGAGAGAATCCCCGTTATTAATGTGCATTTTCAAGTTTGGGTTCGGATGTAGTTGACTTAATAGTTCAAGAACAGTGTCCTGTATCTCCCAACAATCTCCTACTGAGACAGGTTCCGAGGGTAGAAATGCTTTAAAAGTGGATGTAGGATGCTGCTTTTCCGTTTCAGCAACTTTTAGGTTTGCTAATTCGTCCCATTCTTGATGGAAGTTGTATTGTGTGTATTCAATTGGTGCGATGTAACCATTGACTGAGATTTCAGATTCACTGTCAAGATTGAGTGTAATTTTATCAGATAGAGTCTTCAAATTAATTCTCCTCTACATGAATGTTATTCGCTTATACACATTTTCGGATGCAGTTTGCTGACTATTGCGGGAGAAATAAAATGAGTCCTAAACACTGACACCGAGTGATCAGACACAACTATGCTAATTCAGGGACGATGTTACACAATTCCGTGATTTCGTCAATAACGAGACCTTGCCAATTATCTACATCCGATCTATGTGGGTCATAGACGTCGGATAAATCAGCACGTTTCAAAATTGGTCGCATTCCGACTGATGCAGCACCTGTCAATTCTTCGCTACTGCCATCACCTACATAGACGCATTCTTCTGGTTTCACATTCAGTCGTTTGCACGCTATCTCGTAGATGCGGCGTGCAGGTTTTTTGAGCTGTTCCTCACAAGAAAAGATGGGAATATCAATATATTGTGCTAAATCGGATTGGGGAAAAAGCATCGGAACAGTGGAATTACAGTTAGTGATAAGTCCGAGAAGGAAACCACTGCGCTTAAGGCGATCTAATCCATCCAAATCCTCTGGTTCGGGAACGAGTGAATTCTTTGTAAATTCGTAATTTAGCGCAAGGGTCTTTTCAATTTGTGTCTTATTTACTTTAACATTTAAGCGACGACATATCTCTACGATGTTCTCTTCAGCAGAAAGATTCCCTAAAGATCTGTCTTTGATAGTTTCTACCTTTATCTGCCAGAATTTTGTATATGGCACATTAAGAATTTCTGCCATTTGCACTTGGACCTGGTCATAGGCTTGGCGACTAAAATTCCCCACTAATGTTCCATACAGGTCAAATATGATGGCTTTGAAAGGCATTTTCTCATCTCCAATAAATTCTCTGCTTATGTTTCCCTAACTATACTCTTTTTTGGATGAAGTTTGCCTTTATTGCCTAAAAGAAAAAAGTTCACAAGTTTTGTTCAAACTTCTATCACCCAATCCTTACACAATGCTTCAGCTTGCTCTAAAACAGTTTGGGCAGCTTTTGCTTGTTTATCAGGTGGATAACCGTATTTGCGGAGAATTCGTTTTACCGCTAATCTTATCTTGGCTCGGACGCTTTCTTTGATTGTCCAATCAATAGTCACACTCTTCCGAACGGTGTCTACGAGTTCAATTGCGATTGTTTTCAATGTTTCATCACCGAGCACCTGAACCGCACTATCGTTGGTTTCAAGGGCATCATAGAATGCCAATTCTTCTTCCGACAATCCTAATTCTTCACCTCGGTCTTGTGCTTGACGTATATCTTCCGCTATTCCAATAAGTTCTGCAATGACTTGTGATGCTTCAACTGTTCTATTCTGATATGAACGGATTGATCGTTCCAACATCTTTGAAAATGAGCGACTTTGGACAACGTTTTTCTGTGAACGGGTTTTGATTTCTCCCCTGAGTAGTTTTTCCAAAAGTTCGACTGCCACGTTTTCATGGGTGAGGTCTTGTACTTCTGAAAGGAATTCATCTGAGAGAATAGAGACATCAGGTTTTTCCAGTCCAGCAGCGGAGAAGATATCAACTACACCTTCAGGCACAACTGCTTTGGAAACCAATTGCTTAATTGCTTGGTCTGCGGCATCCAACTGTGCTTCTTCTGTAGCTGATGGCTTAGCCAATACTTTTCTTACTGTCTGAAAAAAGGAGACATCGTCGCGTATTTCGGCTGTTTTTTCATGTGGAACGGCAAGAGCATAAGCTTTGGTTAGTGCGGATACATTCTCCAGCAGACGCTCTTTCCCATTCTTCTGTTGCAGAATATGCTCTTGTGCTGCGGGTAGCAATCTGAGTCGATCCGATGCGTTCCCTGTAGTCCACACCGACCAGTCGAACCCATGAAACAAATTACAGCAAATTTCATGCTTTTCCAGCATTACCGCAACTGCTTCGTTTTTGTCAAGGGTAATCTTCCCTTTCCCACGACTTTTGGTGTAATTGCTTAATGCTTGTTTCAGATGGTAGGCAAGTCCGATGTAGTCTACAATCAGACCACCCGGTTTATCGCCATACACACGATTAACGCGAGCAATTGCCTGCATCAGTCCATGTCCACGCATCGGTTTGTCTACATACATCGTATGAAGACTTGGCGCGTCAAAACCGGTTAGCCACATATCGCGGACAATGACAAGTTTCAACGGATCATCAGGTTTCTTAAATCGAGTTGCCAACCCCTCTCGTCGTGTTTTGTTGCGGATATGCGGCTGCCATGATACGTCATCAGAAGCGGATCCTGTCATGACGACTTTTATTTCGCCTTCCTTGTCATTATCGTTGTGCCACTCTGGATGACGTTGAATAATAGCATTGTAGATGTCAACGCATATACGGCGGCTCATACAGACAATCATTCCTTTGCCATCAATTGTCTCTAACCGTTCTTTAAAGTGTTTAATTATGTCATCTGCAATGAGGCCTAAACGTTTTTCTGTTCCCACCAACGCCTCAAGTTTTGCCCATTTGGTTTTGAGTTTTTCCTTTTGTGTTACCTCTTCGGTTTCGGTTAGTTCCTCAAATTCTGGGTCAATGTTAGGTCTTTCGTCTTCGTCAAGTTCAATTTTTGCAAGGCGACTCTCGTAATAAATTGGAACGGTTGCACCATCATCAACCGCTTGTTGGATATCGTAGATGCTTATGTAGTTTCCGAAGACAACAACGGTATTCCGATCACTGCGTTCAATAGGTGTACCGGTAAAACCGATAAAGGACGCATTTGGAAGTCCATCGCGTATGTGCGCAGCAAATCCATCAATAAAGCCGTATTGACTACGGTGTGCTTCGTCAGCAATTACTACGATATTCCGTCGGTCAGACAGTTGTGGGAAGCGGGTCTCCTCACCTTCTGGGAAAAACTTTTGAACCGTAGTAAAGACAACGCCTCCAGCGGCAATATTCAGAAGTTCGCGTAAGTGTTGCCTATTTTTTGCTTGTTCTGGTGTTTGCCGTAGAAGTTGGTAGCAGCGAGCGAATGTGCCAAAGAGTTGGTCATCTAAGTCGTTTGTGTCAGTGATAACAACAAGTGTTGGGTTTTCCATGTGTGGGTGTTGAACAATGCTGCCCGCGTAAAAAGCCATCGTCAAACTTTTGCCAGAACCTTGTGTATGCCAAACGACTCCACACTGTTGATCACCTTCGGAAGATGACGCTTTTAGTGTTGCGTTGACAGCTGTTTGGACGGCATGGAATTGGTGATAACCGGCGATCTTTTTGGCGATTGCTCCGCTCTCAGTTTCTTCAAAGACGATAAAGTGTTTCAGATAAGGCAAAAAACGACTTTTTTCAAAGATACCTTTAATCAATGTTTCTAACTCTAATTCAGTGGATGGTGCTTCGCCTTCTCCCTCAATTGTTCGCCACGGCAGAAACCACTCTGTGTCGGCAGTTAATGACCCGATGCGCGCCTCTAAGCCATCTGAGATAACGACTGCTTCGTTGTAGGTGAACAGTGCCGAAATTTCCTGTTTGTAAGTTTGTATCTGGCGAAATGCCGTTAGGGTAGTGGCTTTCTCGTCAGCAGGGTTTTTGAGTTCTATAACGGCTAAGGGGAGTCCGTTGATAAACAACACAACGTCTGGACGACATTCGCTTGTTCCGACTACTGTGAATTGGTTAACTGCAAGCCAATCGTTGTTTTCTGGGATATCAAAGTCGATCAATTGCACGCGATCACCGCGTATCGTTCTGTCTGTTTGTCTATATTCTACCTCTATACCGTCGATTAGCATTAGATGAAATGCGCGGTTATTCTGCACCAAAGCGGGAGAATCTGGATTAAGGATTTTACGGATGGCTTCTTGCTGTGCCTCGGCAGGTATGTTTGGATTTAAGCGAGCAACGGCATCTCGTAATCGGTTTGTCAGAACGACTTCTTTGTAATTGGAACGTTCAGCATTCGGGTTGTCTGGTGCAATGTCGGGACCGTGTGACACAGTATAACCCAAGTCAGTAAACCATTCAAGTGTCGCTTCTTCAATGTCTGATTCGTAGATTTTGTTGAGATGCATGTTATTGCCTTAAATCGAGTTACAACTCACCTTAAGTTTTTAATAAAAATCGCACCAATTCATCACGGTCATCGTATGGAAGTTCTGGTGAACGCTCAAGACCAAGTTCTAGTGCTTGCAGCCTAGTCTCAGTAGGATGTCTACCTTGGACAACAGAAGGGATTGTTTCGAAGGTTCTAACGGACTAGAGTCTAAAGTTGCACCATCTGGAAAAAGTCTTGATGACGATCAACATTCTTATATATGTTTCGCATACTACCCCTAACATCTAATGATCTTCTATAGACATCTTCCAACCAATATTCACTTGAGGTAACCCAACGACTCCATAAGTTTTGCATTTGTTCATGTGTCACATTTGACATTGTCCATAGTGCCGTGACTGCATCTGGATTCCGAAGTAAAATGGTCTGTGCACGTTCAAATATATCTTGGTTTTCAGACAGAAAAGTCAGCGGAACCTTAAAACGAAATAATCCTCTTGCAGAATGCTTTTCGTTTAATTTTTCTGATCGGTTTGTATTGATTAGTACACCTAATTCGTAGATATTCAGAGCCATGTAATATGCAACCAACAAAGATCTATATTCCGTTTTACCTTCAAATACAGTAGATAACCACTCCAATCCTTCCCTATCACAAGCATTGACTAAATAGTTCCAACTTTCTACATAATTGGGACCAAGTGATCTGGTCCATGCTACAAGTTCACCCATTTCCCAAACCTGTATTACTTTTTTGCTATTATACCTATCAGTAATTCTAACTCGGGCAAGCCCGAGAGAACTTTCTATTTGATTTGTGCTTAAACCGGTACACCCGTGCAGACTGTGGTAGACATATCCTAAAGCATAGGAAAGGCGTATCCTGCCTCTGTTTCCATGGGAATTCCAATCTATAATATTTATCAGGTCGTAAAGAAAAGATTTTTGCTTCTTGAACTGCTCTCTACCAGATTCAACCCCAGCGAGTGCTACAACCATTAGAGGTGCAACGATATCGACCGCTTTGTCCAGAACCTGAATCAATTGTTCTTTGCCTTTCGGTTCTTTTCCATCTAGTTTATCTTCCCGCCATTGCACCAAATTTTTGAATACCCTTGGTCTAATTTCTTTGACAAGTTTTCTCCATCCGAGTGCATCGCCTGCACGTGCTAGCTTAGTCGCTATCTTGTATGCCTCGGATGCAGATTTAACCTCCTCAGGTATTTCAATTAGTTGTGTGTCCGATTCAATAGAAGGGAACGGGTTTTTACCTAAAGAAGGTTTCTCCATAATTGGCGTTTGATGGATATCACGAATTAACTTTTCGCTCTCCGCGTCAAATTGACTGTCATTACTAAAGTCAGCATAAACCCGCGTTCCTAAAAATGTTGGTGTTTTTTCTTTTTCTGATGTCTGACGGATGATAGGAATAAATTTGTCTGTCCCTAAATTCTGAACAAGTTCCGCGTTTACAATCATGCGTTCATAGCCAACGCCACCCTCATTTGCGTTTGCTTTGCTTAAGTATTTGTCTGTGCATATAACCAGTACCCTATCAGCGTTCACAATGCCACGTTCCATGAATCGTGTTATATCATCTCCGAGTCCAAGGTCCCACTGGTCAAGCATTGCATCAATTCCGTTGTGCCGAAGTTTCGCGGCGAGTTCGGATACCCACCGTTTATGTTCTGGCGAATCGTGTGAGTATGAAATGAATACTTTAGGATTTTCTGTCATCTTCTACCTCCAATATCTCAACTGCATCGTCAACGCGAATTTCACCGGACAATAGTTTTGGTAATATCTTATCTCTGATTTGGGAAAGGGTGTGAGATTGATGGATATTCTCGATTATCTGTTTGATGATTAGTCGTATGAATTCTGTATATTTTTGGGCAATTTCGACTTTAGGTAGTACAATCTCGTACATTGACATATCATTCCAATTTGTTCGTGGTAATGTTGTCCCTTTAGCGCAGGCCGTGGTATAAGCAACAAAATTGTCACTGGATACAAGACTTAAAACAATACCGAACCACTCCGAATCAATTGGCTGAATTACTAAAATGTCAGTCGAGCAAATCCCGTCAATAGGTGCAACACCAACCTTATGGAAATGAGGATTAAGTTTTCCAAAAAGGATTTCACCTTTTCTGAAACGATACTTATTACTTACGATATCAGCATCTATTGCCATTGAGGAAAGAGCGATATTTCGTCTCGGCATATGTTCTAATCCAAGAAAGCAGTCGTTGGATTCAATTTCACTTGCTTTTACACTCCTCCGAACATTTTTCACAATCTCGTCAAGTGTTCCAACTTTCCACCCTTTCGGAATTTTTCCCAGTGGAGAATCTTGGAATGCGGATGGAAATAAGGCAGCAGTTTCAGCATCCATACATGCAGGTGTGCGTCCTTCCATCTTTGCTTTTACGGGGTCAAAGTCTACAAACCACGACTTGAAAATTACCCGTGCTGTTGCTTCCAAGGTTTCATTCATCTGTCGGTTGAGTTCTATTTTGTCGTCAAGTGTACCGAGTATGTTCGCGATGTGGCGTTGTTCAGGTAAAGGTGGCAAAGGAATTTTGTATTTAGACACCCATTCCCATTTTGCTCGTGGTAACGTTGTGCCTTCAGCTCCAGTGTTGGCAAAGTCAACAAAAGACTGGGATGCCATAGAATAGTAGAGGAAGCCTTGATCAATTCCCTCTTTAGCACGCGTAACCCAAATATCTGTGGAACAAATTCCATCAAAAGGCACTCGAACAACTTTACGAAAATAACAATTCAATTTACCGAAAAGGATATCACCTCGTTTAAAACGAGACTTTGTGCTCGTAACATCGCTTGCAACACCTTGTCCTATAAGGGACAACTTATTTGCTCCGATATGCTTAAGCCCTACGTAGGGAGTATTACCTAAATCAGATGGTGAAACGGAATCGCGTATCAACGTCGCACAGTTACCGAAAGTCTTTAGTCGCCACTCATTTCCTGTACTCCATTTTCCATAAATATCTGTAGTACTGGCATTTTGCTTAACAGGTTGTGCTTTTTGTATCACCTCGTATTTTTCCAAAATCCCTTGACGGAATCCTTCCGATATTGATTGCCAATCTAAGACATCAACCCGAAACGGTAGATTGGATTCCTCAAACGCCTCTGCCAATTGACCTTTTTGTTTCAAGTTTAAGGGCTTACTGCCGACAACAACAAGATCAAGATCAGAATAATCTTTCGCTGTCCACTTTACGCGCGATCCGAAGGCACGGACTTCGCATCCGGGGATATATTCCGCCAATATATGCTGAACCGTTTGAAGATGTCTGGGATTGAGGTCAATCATTATGTCCCTCCAATATTCTTAGAAGTCGTTTGGCATCATGGACAAACTCAGTAGCATCTTCAAAGACACTTTGGGCAGTATCTTCATCGTAAGTGTGAGAAGTCAGGTTATGCGATTCGTGATACTCCATCCAACGATCTACATCGGTGATGATTAGACTTTCTGCTGCCCGACGGAACAGTTCGCGACGACTGCGAACATTAACATAGACAGTGCCAACATTTTCTTCAAGCCACCGCTCCATCATTTTCCAGGACTGCTCGTAGACCACCTCAAAATTTTGAATAACTCCAGCACGAAGTGCTTCCTGTAGATCCTCATCAGAAGCATCAAACCTATTTACAGTTTTGATAACACGTTCCAGAGCCTCTATAGATTTTCTCAAGCTATCCAATTGTAAACTCATTGTTCACCCCTATAATCTAACGTTTCTAAATTCTTCTTGATGACAGCACCAAGTCGTTCGGATTCTGCAAGTTGTTCATAGAGCTTTTCAAAAAGTTCCGTTATCTGTTTTTCAAAGGGAATTTCGTCATCTTCAACGTCTGCAATACCGACATATCGCCCTGGTGTTAGTACACAGTCGTATTCCTGAATCTCATCAAGTGTGGCACTTTTGCAGAATCCTGGAACGTCTGCATATTCACCAGATTTTTCATCACCGCGCCATGCGTGGTAAGTTTCAGCAATACGTGCTAATTCTTTTTGCGTGAGCTCACGATGCACACGGTCAATCATCTTGCCTAACCTGCGAGCGTCTATAAAAAGTGTTTCACCCGTGCGTTTCCGAAAACGGTGGTTTTCCTTGTTTCTCACAATAAACCAGAGACAAACCGGAATTGATGTGGAATAGAAGAGCTGCCCAGGCAGTGCTACCATGCAATCCACTAAGTCTGCTTCAACAATGTTTTTGCGAATTTCGCCTTCGGTTACGGTATTGCTACTCATTGAACCGTTTGCCAACACAAATCCAGCGACTCCGTTTGGCGCGAGGTGATAGATAAAGTGTTGGACCCAAGCAAAGTTGGCGTTGCCGGGAGGTGGTGTGCCGTAAACCCAACGTTTATCTTCACGCAATCGTTCACCGCCCCAGTCGTTACTGTTGAAAGGTGGATTGGCGAGGATGTAATCGGCTTTCAGGTCTGGGTGTTGATCATCATGGAAGCTGTCGGCGTATTCCTGTCCGAGATTTGCCTCAATCCCGCGAATTGCGAGGTTCATCAGTGCCAATCGCCGCGTGGTTCGATTGGACTCCTGCCCATAGATAGAGATGTCGTCGCGCTGTCCGCCGTGTGCTTCAACGAATTCCTCACTTTGGACAAACATGCCACCTGAGCCGCAGCACGGGTCGTAAATCCTTCCTTGATAAGGTGCAAGCATTTCAACAAGGAGCTGCACAACACAGCGAGGCGTGTAAAACTGACCGCCTCTTTTACCTTCGGCACTGGCAAACCGTGCAAGGAAGTATTCATAGACTCTACCCAAAATATCCTTTGAGCGATTCTCCTCATCACCCAAACCGATAGTTCCGATGAGATCGATGAGTTCACCGAGTCGATGCTTGTCAAGTCCTGGGCGTGCATAGTCTTTGGGCAGAACACCTTTGAGTCGCGGGTTTTCCTCTTCAATGGCATGCATCGCATCATCAATGCGTTTTCCAATTTCAGGTTGCTTGGCGTTTGCCTGTAAATATGACCAACGCGCTTCCTTTGGTACATAAAAGATGTTTTCAGCTAAGTATTCATCTCTATCCTCTGCCCATGTGGAACGGTCTAATTCCTCTTTAATATAGAGTTTACTCTTAGGATTGGCAAATTCTTGCAGCAGAAAATTGTATTTTTCTTCAAAAGAGTCTGAGATATATTTGAGGAAAATCAACCCTAACACGACATGCTTGTATTCAGCAGCATCCATGTTGTTACGAAGTTTGTCTGCTGCCTGGTATAGGGTCGCTTCAAAACCGAGTGTTGCTCCGTTGTTATTTGTGCTTGATTTCTTTTTTGACATAACTTTCTAATCAGAGGTGTCTCCTAAATTGGATATTATTGAACAAGTGGTTACCATTATACTACATTAATAGCAGGTATTCAACATCCAGTAGAAAGTTGGGTGTGTAAATTTTTTGTTGAAACACATGAGTAAAGGGAGAAATAAGGTTTCTGTAAAATGCCAAGCCCCAGAGGGGCGAAAGGTGTATAGAAAACGTTGACATTACCATAGTAAGCCCCAGAGGGGCGAAAGGTATATCAGGTTAGGGAATTAGATACACACGTTCTGTTTTTTCCCAGGCCGGTAGGTGCGATATCCTTATCGCACCGGATCCTACGCGGAAACCTTCAATGAAATGGGTATACCCTATCCTGTTTCATCCGAAGTCTTCGCCTAGGATCCGGTGCGATAAGGATATCGCACCTACCGGCCTGGTGCAATCAAAATTACCCGATTTAAATCTTAATCTTCATACAGATTGTGCTGCAAGGTGGTAACTTAGGTTAAAAGAATACCACACTTCAACCAGACGTTCAACGTCCAGTAGAAGGTGCTTGGGGCCAGTGAAGTCCGCGCTGTCCAGATAAACTGCGATTCCCAGATGGACGATATGCCTTATCTGGTAAACCGACAAGTACACCATCCTGCACCCATTGTTCATCGCCCCCGTAGAGTTCACCGATCAGATGCTGTGTTAACCGTGTACGTATTTCTGAATGATCGGATGAACCGGACAGATCGTTTAGCTCCCTGGGATCATCTTCCAAATCAAAGAGTTGCAAGTAATTCCCCATCGCGTAATAGATCAGTTTGTAACGTCCCTCATGAATCATGCGTGTGGCACTGCTACCACTCCCGACTTCACCGTATAACCATTCCCGTTTGTTGTCACCAACCATCGGTATCCCATCTACAGTGTCCGGTATATCAATTCCAGCAAGATGGAGTAATGTAGGCATTACGTCCTGCCATCCGACGAGTCGATCATCTACTCTGTTGTGTCCTACTCGTTCATCTCCGGCAGTACCGACAAGTAGCATCGGTACGTTGGCAGAGTCTTCATAATAGAGCCGTTTTGCCCACATCCTATGATTCCCAAGCATGTCGCCATGGTCAGATGTAAACAGAAGGATTGTATTGTTTAATAATCCTTCTTCGCGTAATGTGCCGACAACTAAACGTAATTGGTGGTCAATGTGTGTGCAGAGTGCGTAGAAGGCTTGACGTGCGGATCGGATGAGATTTTCACTGTATTGTGCATCCTGCATCTGGCGTGATTTCAAGGGTAACGGCAATTTTTCTGTGTCTTTAGACCATTCTCCGTGGTAAGGCATTTGGATGTCTATATCACGATACATGTCCATATAGCATTGAAGCGGTGCTAAAGGTGGATGCGGGTGGCAATAGGACAGGAACCAGAAACCGGGTCGCGTTGGGTCGCGTCTTTTAATTGTGCGTACCATCTGTTGCGTGCTCCAGTTGGTCACATGACAATCCTCTGGGAGATGCCAGGGTCGGTTAAGATAATCGTTGTTACACATACCGTGCGCGAACTGTTGTCCAGCAAACCCTCTGTCTCCAAGGAAGAGTTCATAATCGTCAATAACACCGTATTGTAATCTCCCTTCTTCCCCTAAAATGACATCATCGAATCCGATACGGTCGCGTTGTGGATAGACATGTAATTTACCGACTGCGTAAGCTTGATAACCGGCATTTCTAAAGGTCTGAGCGATAGTTGGGAGTCCGTCGATGCCTTTCTTATCATTGAAAACTCTATCTTTGTGTGTACGTGTTGTCGTTCCTGTCATCAATGTCTTTCGTGCTGGAACACAGACTGGACATTCACTATAACCGCGAGTGTATCGTGTACCCGCGCGTGCGAGTGTATCAAGTGTTGGTGTTTGGATATCCGGATGTCCACTGGCACCTAAAAGTGAGTTGGGCCAATGGTCTGTTGAGATGAGAAGAACATTCGGTTTGTCTGACATTGTGGTGTTTCCCTTCCTATTGTAGCAGGAAAATTCATTGGAAATGTTAAGTCCCGTTCGTGTTCTTTGAAAAATCAATGTCCTCAAACTTTTCTGCGGTGAGAACCTGATCAAACAAGTCATCAAGCTGGACAAGGTCGTCTATAGCAGTAATCTCATTGAGAACAGTGTCTGATATGTCAGCGAACCGATGCCGCACTAGTCTTAGAACAACTGTCCGCTTCTCGTTGATTCTACCTTGCTGAATAAGAGCTTCTGCGCCGGTCATAATAATTCTTTCGACCTCCTCATCGTTTGTTCGGGTGTTTATCATTCTGAGCAATGGAGTTTGCTCACTTTCATGCCGTCTACACCTAATGATCAGTGAACGGCACTACGAACACCATATCGGACACTAATTCTCGTAAGGTATTGCCAACAATATCAGGACTAACTATTCTTGCTCGTTCAAAGTCAAGATGTTGGACGATGTCATCTTTGAGTATAGAGACTAAGCCGCGTAAGAACTCAGGTTTTTTGAATATCCATTTCGCAAGTTTGTCGGCAAAATGACCAATGTTCGAATCAAGTATGTTCAGTATTTCTTCTAAGTCATGTATTCGTTGCTCTTCTGGCATTGTTACTCCAAAAGATTTATTTCAAACTATATGTTAGCAGAAATTGATGGAAATGTCAATGGAATAACCTGAAACAACCTAGTATTTTAATTTGACATTTTTTGGGTTATATGTTACAATAAAGTTGCTTTTATTCTTATTGTGCTCTTGAAGGGATAAGTTAAGAGTGTTTGCGGGAGTAGCTCAGTGGTAGAGCTCCACCTTGCCAAGGTGGAGGTCGCGAGTTCAAATCTCGTCTCCCGCTCCATAATGGTGGCGTAGCCAAGTGGTAAGGCCAGAGTCTGCAAAACTCTCATTCGTCGGTTCGATTCCGACCGCCACCTCCAATCTTCCTTAATGGGTGGTTAGCTCAGGTGGCTAGAGCGTTTGCTTGACATGCAAGAGGTCACAGGTTCAAGTCCTGTACCACCCATCCTACGTTCCGTATAATAGTGGTGTTGTAAACTTGTAAAAAATAAGACAGACATACATTAACCCTATTTATGAAATTCCTTTATTTTCTCTTCATATTTCTATTCATTTCTGCTATTTTTCTGCCAAAAACCTTTGCAGTGGATGATCCTCTAACCACTTTGGTAGGACATACTGATTTTATCTATAGTGTAATTTTTAGTCCTGACGGTGATTTACTTGCAAGCAAGGGCATAGATGGGACAATTAGAATATGGAATGTTGACACAGAAGAACTTTTGAGAACAATCCATACGAGTCAACGTGGTCAAATTGCATTTAGTCCTGATGGGAATATCCTTGCAAGTGCTGGTGGTACAGATGAAGTTGTCAATCTATGGGATCCACACACGGGTGAACTGTTGAGAACGCTTGAAGAACACTCAGATTATGTTAAAAACGTTGCATTCAGTCCTGATGGTGAGATACTTGCAAGTACAAGCTCGGACGGTTGGGTGCGACTGTGGAACCCGCAAACAGGACAACTCATAAGAACGTTCCGTTCATTGGAAGATGTCTCTATCGTTTTCAAAGATGATGGTAGCATTCTTACTTATGATGTAAAGAATCATCGATTTCCTGAAAGACCTAATATAAAAGTGTGGGAACTGGAAACAAGAAATCTGCTATACACAGTTGAACCAAAGGTCAGTGAAGTTTTTGGGGTTACCTTCAGTCCTGATCGTGGAATCATGGCGAGTGTCAGTTGGGGAGGCGTTGATTTGTGGGATGCCGATACTGGTGAACTCTTAAGACCTTTGCCTATACGGAGTCATATTTTCTTCCGTGCAGCATTTAGTCCGGATGGACGCATCGTGGCAAGTGCAAGGGACTTTGGGGCTGTTGAGATTTGGGATGCAGAAACAGGATCACATTTGAAGCACATTCATGCACATAGTCATGATGCTTATGCCATAGCGTTTAGTCCGGATGGACGAATCCTTGCCACGTCTGGTGCAAGAGACAATCTGATACGTCTGTGGCGTATAACCCTTCCAGGTGAGGTTGAACCACCACAACCTCCAGATTTCTTGGCGGATAAAGACATGCAAACATGGGTTGAGGACTTTGATGAAGGACTCCTTAAGTCGTGGACAAGACGTGAACTCCAACGGGAAAGAGTTACTTGGCAGACGAAAAATGGAAGGTTGCATGGACGAACAGTGGCGTGGTGTAATCAACGATTGAATCTCGGAGAGAGACTTGCAGAACAGACTAATTATACTTACAGATTCACAGCCTTTCCAATAGATGCCGAACAGTTAAGTGTCAAACTAAGCATTCATTCCACGAGTAATGCTAACGTTGGTATCTTTATGGGTAAGGATCCTCAGAACGATCTTACGCATCCTTTAGAATATGCATATCAATTTGCAAACCACAGAGTAGGTAGTCCAGAAGTAATATCCGCAAGTTCAGCCCCTGAAATGGGTTTTAATTTAGACGAGATAGAGGTGGTCTTTGATCGCGGGCATTTCTATCTTTATTCCGATAATGAATACATCATTGATTTTGATTCGAAAACACTCAATAGTATTGACTTACTCGGTATTGTCGTATTTCCGCAGAAATGCTCAAGTATCGCTGAAGCGGTCGTGGATGACTTTGAAATATCGGGTCTATCAATTTTGGATGGGTCAATTTAGATGTGCAACCCAAAAACAGAGTCACTGTCCTGTGGGGACAAATTAAGCAGCAGTAGTTTCAGCAAGTTTGAAACTACAATCCAAATGGAGAAATGAATGAACAGATTTTATTGGTCAATGCTATTTCTGTGTTTGTTACCATTCATTTATATTGAAGTTGCTGATGGTGGAGCATGGGTTGAGGATTTTAATGATGCCTCTCTCACATCATGGATTAAGCATGATAGGGACAACAGATCTACATGGATGCCTAAAGATGGACACTTAGATGTCTGGGTTCAACCGCCACCCCCTCCAGGAATATACGATAAATATGCACTTGCGTTTGATGGATTTCAGTTTGACACTGAAACACTTGATGTCCAACTTAATATTATTGAAGCACACAACGCGAGTGTGGGAATTCTTATTGGACAGTATGATGAGACTGGTTATATATACGACAGAACGGTGGCGTTTCTTCACACGGCTACAATAGGAGGGGTGATTTTCAAACCTAAAGAATTTGATATAATAAAAGAACAGGTTGCAGATGTTCCAATTCCTGCTCCTCTTAAAGCAATAGAGATTTCATTCAACAAAGGTGATTTTGAGGTATTTACCAAACGGAAATACATTGGAACTTACCGTGTGCCACAACTTGAGAGAGTTAATTTTGTTGGGTTAATATCTATAGTAGGTTTAGGTCGTGGTGTGATTGCACATTTTGTTTTGAATGACTTTGTAGTTTCGGGTCCTACTGTTCCTGCCCACGGAACGTTAAATGTGCAAGCGAAAGATAAGGCTGCTGTTGCATGGGGAGCGTTGAAACAACGTTAATACGGTTTCTCGTCCCTACGTGCCTGAAGAAATGGTGGTCAATCCTGTTCTATAAACATATCGTCCCTACAGGACTAAAGAGTGTTTACATATCCATTTTCTATAAACATATCATTCCTAATGAAGATTAAGGAATTAATAGGAAAGACCGATTTTTCCTAGTCCGGTAGGTGCGATTTCCGTATCGCACCGGAACCTAAGCGATGACGTTTGAAGCACCAGATGATGGAAAACCTGTTTCATAGAGGGATTCCGATTAAGCTCCGGTGCGATACGGAAATCGCACCTACCGGCCTTGGGGTATTATATCTTTTGTACTCTCCTTGAATTGACACCTATGGTATTACTTATGAAGAACAAATACCTGGATATGTTCCCACTTCCTCTTAGACCGATGTGTGGCGACCCGTCTCTTAATGATATTTGAATAGGTAAAACCCGAGTCGGCTATGATAGTTTCAAGGTTTGATATTGCTTTAGGACCGGAAGCGTCTGCATAACCTAACAATATCCTTCCATCAGGTTTTAGGTAGTTCGGTACTTGCTCAAAAAAACGTCTCAACGTCTGCTGTTTTTCGTCATGGATCGCCAATTCGGATTTGTTTCTGACACGCGCTACTACCCACGGCGCATTAAAGATCACGACATCAAAATACTGAGATGTAAACGGTTCAAACAGGTCACCTGCTGGCATTATATGGATATTCTCTGACTTACGGTTCTTAGAAAGTGGAAGCAGTTGCTGAACGTTTATTTTCGTTGTTGCTATTGCTTCGGGTAGAATGTCAGAGGCATAAATGACTGCATTTTCTCCAAATTCCTGATGTGCAAGTAACGTCAAACATCCGCTGCCACAACCGACATCTGCAATGTCAAGTTTGTCCGGTAGGTCATGTTTTTCCAAACTCTGCATCGCCTCTTGAAAACAGTATACTGTTTCTTGAGATCGTGGTGCTAAGACATTTTTTGATGCAACAAGCGATACACCCAAGGCGTCAATAGGATAGGTTTCTTCAAGCGCGCTTTGGATACTTTGTATAGTAACAACCGGGACCAGAAAGGGACAATCTTCATTGGCGTTTGGTGGTTCCCCTATCAATTCCAACAGATAAGGCAACTCAGGCGTAGGTGAAACTTGTAGTGAACCGTCTTTGTCTGCCCAACACATCAACTTTGATAGAAGCAGCTTCACGATTCTGTTTAGGGGGGTGCTACGTTGATGTCTTGACTTGCCTTTCCTACCACGTTCAGAACCTGTCGTTGACAGTTCTCTTTTGTGTCTGTTGACATAATCGGTTACACTGATAATCCGTTCCCATTCACCTTCTACAATAGCCACACCACCGCGCTGCATAAGTGTAAAAATACGACTAAACTGTTCCAAATCTTGATTGGTGAATAGTTTTACACTTCCTCTTGAAAAGACGGCTTCGCGACATTCTTCAGGGATATAGAGTTCACCGATAGGATTGACTGAATAGAATGCGTCCATTTCGATTCCGTATTAGTCTGTCTGCTTTTGAATTACATGTGAATTCGTTTAATGTGAATGCCAAACGCGCATTCACCAAGGGAAACCATTCATTGCCCGTTCTCCCTTCAGAAACGGGCAACGAATTGCCCTACTACAAACGGGGCACCCATTTTTGATTGGACAGAACAGTAGGTTTAGCGGACTGGCACAATTTCACCAGTTTTGACAGACTCCGCTTCTTTATAGCAAAGCAGGAGTGCATCTCTTGCACCGACACCAGACAACGCTGTCGGTTCACTATTACTATCAATTGCATCAACGGCATACTGTATTTCTGCAGTGAACGCATCAATGGGGTCAACTTCACCTAAATCAACCTGTTCAACCGTTCCATCCTCGGTAAGGAGTGTTAACGGCATTGCAGTAGAGGGTTCACCTGCAAGTGTAGAGAAATCGAAGAGGAGTGTGGCTTTTTCGAGATAGAGTTCGAAACCGTGTGAAAAGGCTCTGCCCTTCTGTGAGATAGCACCTGATGAACAACTCACTGACAATTCTTTATCGTTGTAGATATACTGTGTTGTCAGATAGTCAACGAAGTTTCCACTTACGACTTTCCCTTGAGAAAAGACGGCATCGGGTACGCCGCAGAGTAGTTGAATAAAATGTGTATCGTGAATATGTAAATCAATACCGGGACCACCACTCTTTTCAATGTCGGCAATATCTCGTGACCAGCTCGGTTTTGAAATAATCCGCTTAAAATGCCCACCGAGAAGTGTACCATAATCTCCAGATTCAACAATCTGTTTCGCGTAAGCATATTCTGCAAAGAAAGGAAGCACATGCGCTACCATAAATTCTTTGTTTGTTTCCTCAGAAAGTGCCACAATCTCGTTTGCATCGTCAATGTCAATAGAGATCGGTTTCTCAACAAGTGTATGTTTCCCTGCTTTGAGTGATGCAATACTCACAGATTTATGAAGGTGCGTCGGTAGACAAATATCAACAAGGTCGATTTCTTCATCTGCAAGTAATTCGTCAATATCACTGTATTTTCGGATGTTAGAGAGGTCCTCCATGCCGCCACGAGGTCCAAAGTTGCCTTGTATACCTGTCCAATCTCCGTCAAGTTTTTTCTGGTCGCGGGTACATATAGCGACTACTTCCGCACCAGTACCTCGGTTGATCCCGTAGTAGTGGATCATTCCCATAAATCCGATACCAATAATTCCGATTTTTACCATTCTTGTCTCCTTATTGATTTTGAAGAACGGCACTGGGATGAAGATTAAATTATTAATTGGGTAATTTGCGGGCGGGGAAACCCCGCCCCTACGAAACCTTGTTCCTACGATGAGTCTTATCAGATAAATTACCCAAATATTGTTTTTATCTTCATGAGTGTGCCTACTACTATTGAAAATAGGAAGGCACGGATGTCTAACCTACCATGCGGACACCCGTGCCATTTTGAATTAGTGTGATGTCATAGGTTAATTTGCAAGTGTTCTTTGCTTAATATTGCCCCAAGTCGTTGAGGCTTTATCTTTGGGTGTGACGGAGAGGATTTCTCCTTTCATAGCTGCTTGGATTTCACTTTCGCTGAGTGCGCGACTCCAAATAGCAGCCTCGTCGATCATACCGTTATCAAACGTGTAATTTGCTCTGTCTTTAGCACAACCGATCCGAAGTGGGGAGTCGTTAGTGCCCATAAAGGTGACTTTCTCTACGTGTTCAAGTGATACTTCACCGTCAACGTAAACTTTCCAGTTTTCACCGTCGTAAGTTCCAACGACATACTGCCACGTTTTCTCTTTAAGCGTATGCGGTTGATTCAGTGCGGGACGGCCAGCACCTGTACCCAAGAACATATTGATGTTCCTACCGTTACTAAAAGCACCGATTCCGTAGGAGTTCTTTTCTCCTCCGTTGTGGCAATTCTTATCAAACCATTGTGCATCGTTATTCCAGGCCTCCTGATAAATCCAAGCTGCCATCGTGATCTCTCCGCTGATTTTCAGTTTTTCGTCAGCGGGAACGTTTACGCAATCAGCACCTTCAGCGGTGATTTTGATCGCATTACCATATTTGCCTTTGACAATTTCTGTGTTGGCAACGATGTTTGCATCAAGTCCGTTACCAGAATTATCTTTAATGGTCTTACCGCTGACATCGTCAAACGTGAAGTAAATTACCAATCCATCTTGAAGTTCAGCGGTGAGCGTCCCGGCAGTGATTAACATCAATATAGTTAAGAGTGAGACTGTTAGTGCGTGTGACATTAGAAATACCTCCTTCTACAACGTTTTGTGCCGGAGCATAAAGTTTACTATAGAATACAGCACATCAATTTATAGGTGTCTATGCACATTATGGCTTAACGTCATTTTTTATGCAAGTAATTTTGATTTCTCCAGAAGAGACGGCATTCGGAGAGTGCCTACTACTATAAAGAGACGGCACTCGGAGAGTGCCTGCTACTATAAAGAGACGGCACTCGGAGAGTGCCTACTACTATGCAAAATATGACTTATCGATTATCCTGTATCTCGTCAATTTTCAGATCAGGGATAGGTTTTCCATCAGTGTCAGTAATGCGGAAGTAGAAACCCCAACTCAACTCTTCATTACAGATTTTGACAAGGATGGTGTTTTTCCCTGCCTTGAGCGTAACTGGAATGGTTTCGTTATCAACTTTCGCCCAACGATATTCTGGAAATGCATACACCTCTTTGCCGTTAAGCCAGATTTTACTCTGGTCATCGCTGCCGAAGCGGAACTGTACCTCCCTTTCATCAGGAGAGTTTACCGTTACCCATGCATAAGAAACGAGCCAATCTTTATTCCGACCAAAGTCAATAAAACCGTTGAATGTCTCATCTGTTGATTTTTGCCATTTTACCTTACGTTCTTCACCATCGGCAACCCCATCATATTCTGCTGTTAAATCAATTTCTGTAGCATCTTCTGTAATATAAGCGGTGTCATATCCGATTCCGCTTGTGTTATCAAAAGGACCCAGCACTAACCACTGCTTTTCATGGATAATTCCGGTTTTTAGTATTTCTTCCATTGCTTTGTCTTGCATGTCGTTTTTGCTGTAGTATTCAACCATACCGAGAACAGCATCCAAGTGGAATACGGGTTCAGGAGGTGTAGCACTGAGCAACTCATCTTCAGACTTATATGTCAGGTCATCGAACGGCATACCGTCGTCATCGGTTATTCGGAAATAGAAACCCCACCCTTGTGATGCGTTACATACTTTCACAAGGATAGTGTTTTCTCCCTGCTTGAGTTTGACAGGAAAGTTGTATCGGTCAATTCTTTCAGCACTTGTTCTGTCGTGTTTATATTCCTGTTTTCCGTTAAACCATACGGTGCCTTGATCATCACTATCAAAGCGGATGGTAACGTCCCGTTCATCAGGGGAGACAACGATAGCCCAAAAATATGCAGCACTGCCATCGGTCGGGTCAGTAAAATTGTAATGTCCATCTAAAGACCTATATTCTGATTTTTTCCAACTGATGAGTCCATCTTTCCCGTAGTATTCTGCTGTCGGATCAATCTGCGTTGTTTCCTCAGGGATAAAGGCATTTACATGTGCTCTGGAATCTATATTGTGAAAGGATTCAAGGACAATCCATCGGTTTTCAGGCACAAACCCACCTTTCATGACATAACTTTCTGCGGTTTTCGGCATACCTTTCTCACTATAGAATTGTGCAACCATGCGGTGTCCATTTGCCCATTTGCTGAATTCTGATTTCGGAATTGTGTCAATAAGATTATCAAGGAATTGTCTGTATTGCTCATTGTCTTTAAGTTTATCGCCAGCATCGAGAACACCTTTCCAAACGTAATCAGTTGTAGATACGGAAGTTACAGTACTAAACGCATATCCGTAGAATTTGAGCGCGTCATCATATAATTCGTTAGCAATACATGCCCGACCAACTAATGAAGGATAGTGATAACTCACATAGGAATAGCCTTGTAGGGCGCGTTTTGCGAATTTTAGTGCCACTTCCGGATAGAGGCCTTTATTAAGGAGTTCTTCCGCAAAATTACGGTGACTATATGCGTTCGTTGTGCGACTCATCTCTCTCTCACGGATTTGTATCCACCGATCATAAGCAAGTTTTGATTTTTCAGTATCCTCTAACTTTTTATAGGTTTCAGCCATAAGCTGATGCATGAAGGCGCGACTCTCCATTCTGGGTTTGAACTCTTCAAGGACAGCGATGCGTTTTTCTTCTTGTCCATCATCACTATAGAGACCTGCAATTGCCCGGACTGCTGATTCGTGGTTGCTCTGTGAGAGGGGTGCATCCAATGCCTGCCGATATAGCTTTTCGGCATCGGACACCCTATCCGATTTCAGATAGGACTTTGCCAATACGTCGTAATAGTTGTATGAAGTCGGTTTTAGTTCAAGAGCCTTTTCGTAAGCAGCGGTTGCCTTTGCTAAATTCTCATTCTCTGTCGTCTCAAATATTGGACGTGTATAGGTTTCAAGTTTGGTATCACCGACTAACTTTCCACTGTTATTGTTAGGTGAAGAATCAGTAATAACGCCTTCTCCTTCGCTATTATTACTGGCTTCATCAAATTTCCAGTATCCGACTAAACCGGGTTCATCGCCGTTGAGTTGTCTATTCATGTCTGCGCGAATCTGTTCCTTCGTGCGTGCGATGTTCCAGATACGCACCTCATCAATTTGCCCAACGTATGTCAATTGTGATTTTGGATCATCCCAATGCATCCAACCAAACCTGAACGGTAGTTTACTCTTATGTATGCTATCTGCTCCACGATAACTACTTTTGCCAATTTCTCTACCATCAACGAACAGTTTCAAATGGTCTTTTTTAGTATCAATGACTGCTGCAATGTGGTGCCATTGGTTAAGTTCTACGGTATTGGTAGGTGAGCTGTAGGATACAAAACTTTTACCTTCAGGTGCAGATGTGATTCTAATTTTTCCACCCTCTACTAATTGCATGAGGAAACTTCGCGCATTAGGGTCCTGTTTTTGCTCATCAGTCTTTAAGATTATGCGGGTGTATTCATTTGGGTATCCAGTAGGTTTGATCCAAGCAGACACTGTCATCTGTTCTGTGATGTTATTTAGCGTTTCGCTGTCTGCTATTGAGACGTAACTCCTTTCGCCGGTCAGCGTTAGTGCTGTACCTTCAATTACTTCACCTGTTTCGCGTTTTTCTATCGGTAATTTGGCATATAGGTCGCCTGTTTTTTTGTACCATTCCGCTTTTTCAGGCTTGAGCGATATCATTTTTTCATACTGAGCAATCGCTTCTTTATGTTTTCCTGCCGATTCATAATTCTGCGCAAGTTTCAGACGAAGACTGGTATCCTCAGGATTTTTCTCAACTTTTGCGAGTTGTTCTGGGATCCATTTTTCAAAGAGTTTTCCCTCTTTAGCGATCTTACGTATTTCGGATTGCGCATTCACGCTGCCGTCACTTGGCACGGATCGGTATGCCTCAACAGCATCTTTGTAACGTTTCATTTTGTGATAGTTCTTTGCAAGCAGTTCATACAGTGTGTCCTTCATGTAAGTGCCACCGTATCTACTACTCTCTTCAATTGCTAATTTAGTCAGGTTTATTGATGCGTCGTGCAACGCATTCTCATAACAGAAGGTTGCAAGTCCAGCCAGATACCACATATCCTGACTGTTTCTGCTTGTTTCCAGAGCACGATCAGCTTTCTTAATCATCTCTTTAAATGCATCAGTCTGTTTGTCTTTTTCAAAGGCAACCGCTGCATAGTAGAAGTTGAAAACATTATCTGATTGTGCTTTACTCAATTTTTGATATGCCTCACCTGCTTTCTTATAGTCTTCCTCATCCCAATAGATATTTGCGAGTACTGAAAGAGATGAAACATCATCAGGTTTCTCTTCAAGTTTAGTTTCATAACGTGTTTTCAGTTCATCAAGTTTGTTTTGATCCTTAAATGCGTTGATCAAAGTCTCGCGTGAAGAATCAGCATCGGACTCAACTGACACACCTACGGATTGGTACATAATTGATCTAACGGATGTATCTTTACTTGCTTCATTTTCGTAGGTTTCCAGCACTTTATCGGTATCACCGAGTTTTACTTGGATCTTGAGAATGTTATCTGCGATGTTGCTTTGCTCATAGGGGCTGGTTGTCATATTCTGTGCTTTCTTATAAGCCTCAATGGCTTTCTCTGATTCGCCTCTATTGTTAAGGTTCTCTGCCCATATTTTTTGCATCTCCAAGGTGATAGTGCCTTCTTCTTCTGCTTGCTGCAGTTTTTCGTCTAAAATCCCTTGGAGACGGTATAGGCTTATGATTTGCCGTTCGGTGTTTCGTCGCTCGTACTCTGAAGGTGTAAATTGAATAGCATTTCTGTATGCTTTTTCGACGTTTGGCATGTCGTCTTTGAGAAAATAGAGTTGTGCCATCTGGAGGTAAGTTTGCCTATCTCCCGGTGCAAGTTCAGTTGCTTTCTCATAGGTAGCGATAGCATCATCTATCTTATCGTTATTTGCGTAATACTTTGCAAGTCGGATGTGATGGACGCTACTATCGGGGTCGGCTTCAATGTATTTTAGGGTAAGTTGCAGTGCCTCATCCTTTTTCCCAGCATCTTGAAGACTGTTAACCATTCCGTCTTGATATTTTGTGTTTTCTGGGTCGGCATCAAGCAATTCAGACCAGGTTTCATTGGCTTTATCGTGCTGGTTATTTCGTGAATATAAGGCAGCAAGTTGTGCCCGAGATTCAAAGTCTTCTGGCATCTCTTTTCTGATCTTCTCGTATACACCAATTGCTTTGTTAACCTGATTACGTTGCGCGAACTCTTGTGCCATAGCTCGCTGCATGCTTACGCTCATATCTTGTAAGTTTTCGGTAATCTGTTCCTGCGTATTTAGATCGCCTCGTTGCTGTTTGATCTGCATTATCCTATCTTGTGAATAATCACGGTCATAGGAGGAGGCATCAAGATCGTTGATAATTTCAGTAAAGATAGTCTCTGCATCATCCCACATTTTATGGGTCATATAGGTCGATCCAAGACTTCTCTTCTGATAGATACTGCTTAGACTACCTCTCATTGCCTGGAAAGTTCCCATCTTGCGAAATGCGTTCTGTGCTTTTTCTAACTCATCTCTCTTTGCATAAGCTTCAGCGAGTTTCTTGTAACATTCTTGAAGATCCCAAGAATTGTTGCGTTCAAGCTTTTCAGCTACCGCTTCCAAAATACGAAATTGGAGTTTATATCCGCCAGCTTCTTCAGCCGATTTAGCGAGGTCGTAGAGCCACTGTTTATTCACAGTCTCCAGTGATGAATCGATGATCTGATTGACATGAGTGCTTGCGCCATCAGTATCTTCTGCCTTTAGTTTTAGATTTGCAGCGAGATACAGCAGCTTCGTATCTTTAGGAGATTCTGCGAGTTTAGCATCATATTCCGCTATAAAACTATCTAACTTGTCATCTTCCTGATAGAGTTCAGCAAGTTTTTGTACATACAAGAATGTTTCAACTAAAGAGATGTTTGGATTGGTTGAATCGTTTTTGTCAACAGCTTCAACCTGTTCACGTAAGTATTGGATAGCTTTGTCGCGTTGCTCTGCTTCTTCAAGATACTTTGCAATTTTCAATACAAACTCCGACTGATTTAGTGATGTTTTCTTTTTTTCATGCATTTCGGTTAAGTATTGAATTGCTTTATCTACGTCACCGGCTGCGACATAAGCATCAGCTAAGTCTTGATGTATATAATCCCAACTGGGATGGACCTTTATAATTTTCTTGAAGATCTCGATTGCGTCATCGTATTTTTCTTCCTTTATACATCTGCGTCCAACGGTTGCGGTCATGTCACTGCCGGCGTATTTTCCGACAGGATCAATCATCTCTTTTACAAGCGTTATAAGCTCATCAAATCTGTCTGCAGCGACGAAAGCATCAATCGCATTTTTGTAATTGTATCCGAGTGCGCTTGAATCGTTTTTAAGAAGTATGAGATATTCGGGTATTACATCAACAGCCTTTCCATTTCGTTCCATCATCTGGATGTAACGCAACCGGACCATATCGTCTTTTGGTTGTAATTTCAGTGCAGCTTTAAACCCTTCTGCAGCTTGGCTGAACTTATTCGTTCCCTCATAATACATTGCTAATCGGAGTTGTGCTTGAAACGAGTCGGGGTTATTCTTGGCATCAGCGATGAACTTGTTTTCCCGTTCTTTCATACTATTGGATCGGTTCGCAAGACTTGTTGCCTGCTGGAAATAGTACGAATACATCATACGTCCGGATCGGTCTGGACGGCTTGCGAAACGTAGTGCGCGTTCGGCGAGGAGTGAAGCATCCTGTCCTCTACCCAGATTATTCAGATGCTGTCCCAATTGAATTAAGAAGTTCGGGTTCCGTTGCACCATCGCTAATGACATGGCTTTTTTCGCTGCGGCGATAGCATATTGCGTGAAACCTGCATCCCGAAGTTTCTGTGAGTATTGATAGAGTTCTGTTGCACCTGTTGGTGAGCTCAGCAGTTTTGACATTAACTCACGTATCGCAATCGTATCTCCAGTATGAATGGCGATCTGCAGCAAGAGGTCTTGGTATTGCTTCCGATTTCTGGGTTCCGTTGCGACAAGGTTTTTAAGCAGTTCTGTTGCTTCTTTATGTTTCGCTGTCTGGATAGACGCGAGAGCAGTGTTGAGTTTCAGTGTCAGATCATCGGGGAATTCTTGTTGTAGGACTGTTAGCACCTGTTGTGCTTCATCCTGTTTTTCGTCCCACCAGTAGCAGTAGCTGAGTGCCAATGCGGGGAAAATCCGATTTCTACCTTCAGTTGTTTCAAATTTGGTCTGTAATTTGGTAAGTAACACCTGTTGTTGATCCCGCAACCAAAATTCTCGGAAGATAGATTGTAGATAGTTGAGACGACCACCATTGAAATAAGCTGTTGGAGCAGGATAACTGGTCTGAATTGGTCTATAACCACCATAATAGTAAGAGGTTTGTGCCAGTGCAGCGACCCGTCTGGGATTAATCTTTGTGGGTTTTGTCCGTTCACAAAATGTCCAGAAAAGCTCTACTGCTTTTTCCAAGTTACCTTTTTTAATATATTCGGTTGTGAGACTCGAAAACAGTCGTCTATATTCATACTGTTTTTTCTGTGGGGGTGTGGGTAAATTAACAAGTATCCGCTCAGCGGTATCAAATTTATTAATGAGATCAAAAGCTGCGACCAATTCAAAACCTGCGTTAATATCGGTCACCTTTGCATCTTCAATTTCGCTCAATAGTTTTTCTGCATCTTCTTTTTTGTCTTTGCGGTAAAGTATCTGTGCATATTCAGCTATGTAAGCAAGTCGTGATATGTCGTCTATCCCCGGCATGTCCTTGAGTGATGTTTTCAATGTTTCATAATCGGGGTTTTCTTCTATGATGCGATGTAATCTAAGTGGTTGGTATGAAGAATCGTTTGGTGATATTTCAACTAATTTGTCAATAGTTTGCTTCGCTTTGTCATCAAATTGGACCAGCGTATAAAGTTTCACCAGGATTTCAAGTATCTTAACATCCGTAGGATTTGCATCAGCCTTGTCTTCAAAATGTTTGATGAGTTCTGGCAGTTTCCCTTGCGTTTGTGCGATAGTGGTTAATTGCACGAGTGCGCCGGATTGTGCTTCCTCAAAATCCTTCGGCATCCATGGCATACTTGCTCCCGCAAAATTCGGTCTGCTCTGTATCGTACCAACGCTGTTGCGTGATATTTTAAATTTGTTTCGTTCAATTCCAGGGACTGAAGAGGTAAGGAAGATTGATGGTTGATTTGACTTCCTCTTTGTAGTACCTCCGATGGGTTCGGTCATCTCAAGGATTCGGTGGAAATATGTTTTTGCACGGTCAGGTTCATTCATTCCAACTAACATCACACCCAAGCGATATAGGGGTAGATGTGCGTCCGTTCCACTGATTTTCTCTGATGCGCGGTCAAGTACAAGAAATGCCTCTTCTGATAGTCCGTGCCGTAACAACAGTGCTGCGAGTTTTACTTCTGCCTCAAGCGTCTGGTTTTTTGCGTGAAGTAGTTTCGTCCAGGCTTGAATTGCTTCCTGTTCACGTCCCGCATCAAACAACAGCTCTCCGAGTCTACGTTGATGTGCATAGTCAGGATCAACCTTGACCAGTCGTTGTTGATATGTCAGAGCGTCCTGCAGGTCACCTAATTCCATGCTTATTTGAACAAGGTGTATTAAGAGTTCTGAATTTTCGCGTTGTCTGTTTAGTGCTTGTGCTAATTGGAAGCGAGCACTGGGTAGGTCTCCCTCAAGTCGGTGAAGTTCGGCAAGTGCGAGGACAGGTGCTACACCCACGGTGCTTGACTTCGCCATCTGCTTAAGTCTCTCTTCAAATTCACCGCGTCTGCCGAGGTCGTAATACACCTCTGAGAGGGGTTTGACAAAAGTGAGTTTGTCGTTAATATTATCGCTCAATTCCCAACAACGCCAATACTGGGCTAGGGATTGCTGCAGTTTTCCTGCAAGTTTATAGATAGCAGCCAATTCACTGCGGATGTCAATTGCTTCTGGACGTAAACGTACTGCTTGTTTCAAACTATCAATAGCAGTTTCATATTCTCCAGATTGCTTTGCAACCTGTGCAAGCAATTGGTGTCCTTCAGGATTACGCGGACTATGTGCGATAACCTGTTTTGCTGCAGTCGTTGCTGCCTCAAAGTCCAATACATTCAGGTATGACTTTGCAATGTTTGCGTGATATTCGCGAGCATTTGCGCTATCCAGTTCAATCAGCTGCATATAGACAGCGTTAGAATCATCACGTCTACCTTGTCTGTGGTAGACTTCCGCGAGCCACCGGTTGACACCGATATCATCTGGTTGTTGTTCCTTAGCTTTTAGGAGGACTTCAAGTGCATAAGTAACGTTTCCTAACCGAAGGTACATTTTGGCAAGTTGTTTGTGAAGGGTGAAAAGATTATCCTGAGACGATCCTGTTTTTTCGAGTTCGGTTTCAAGTTCTTCTATTTTTTCGTGTAGCGTCCCTTGTCGTCTGTAGAGTTCAATCCTCTTGTCATCCATCTTTTCTGCGAAAAACGCGTTCGGAGCTAGTTCCATTGCTTTCGTGAATTCTTTTAGTGCGTCTTCATATTCACTGTTCTCCATGAGTTGTTTTGCCAATGCTTCACGATAGCGATATTCATCAGGCATTAACTCCACGGCTTTTCGGGTTGCAGTAACGGCTTCAGTTTTGAATTTCTTTGCATTGAGTAGTTCCGCCAACTGGTTATAATTCTGTGCAGTGTTTAACTCACCAGCAACCATCCGATTCCACGTTTCAAGTGCCTTTTCACGATCACCTTGACGAAAATAGAAATCACCAAAATATTCAATGAAATCGAGGTTTTTTGGTGCAAGGGAGATTGCTTTCTCATACTGTGTAACAGCATCTTCAATCCATTCGTGTCCTGCATATATCTCAGCAAGAATGAGGTGTGTGCTTGGATTTTTCGGATCACGTTCAATCATTTTCTGATATACGGATTTTGCCTTGTCTTGATCTCCAATTTGCAGATACAACTCCCCGAGTTCACGGTAGATACCGAAATCATCCGGGTCCTGTTCACTAAGGACTTCGTATTCGGCTGCTGCCAGCTCATATTTTTCTGCGTTGCGGAGAGAAGCGATCAGGTTTAGACGTAGGTTTGCGTCAGTCGGTGCGAGTTCTAACCCTTTGCGATACGTCTTCATCCCTTCTTCAAGCTGTTGATTCTCAATATAAGCTGCTGCGAGTAGTCCGATAAGTTCCGGTTCATTCGGTGTTGCTTCAAGTTTTTTCTGATAGTATTCTATGAGTGCTTCCCAATTACTGTCGGCTGCGAAGATACCGATGATACGGTGTTGTAAGTCTTTGCGTAGCCAGTTGCCGGGAGCCGTTAGAGAGAGTGCTTCGTCATAATGTTGTATCGCTTTTTCAAAGTCACCTTTCGCTTCGTGTATATTACCGATTTCCCTACGACTTAAACAGACGCGATAGGGTTCATCCTTTTTCAACTGAATGATTGCTTCGTGTTGTGCGATTGCTTGTTCGAAGAGTTCCTGTTCTCGGAATAGGTCAGCAAGTTCAATCCGTGCGAATATGTCATCAGGATCAAGTTCAGATATTTTTTTCCATGCTTGGATCGCTTCGTCAACTTTATCGCGACTAAAATATGCGTTTCCGAGTGCTTTATATATTGCCGTTAACTCTTCAGGTGGGACATTCTGTGCTTGTTCAGACAGTGATGCTGCCTTCGTCAACTCTTGGATTGCATCCTCGTGTTGTCGTAGTGTGGCATACATCTGTCCTAATGCGACGTGTGGATAGTATTTGTTCGGTGCCAGTTCAACGGCGCGTTGATATGTTGAAAGTGCTTCAGTATCTTTACCGAGTCGTTTGTAGATGTGTCCTAAGATGAGTTGGAGGTTAGCATCGTTTGGTTTTGCTTGTACTTCAGCCTGATAATCGCTGACCAGTGCCTCTAACCCAGCATTTTCCAAGTAGAACTGGTAGACGCGGTCAAATGTACTACCTTCTTTTGGCTTCCGCGTCAGCATTAACTTGTATCGTTGGATGATTTGCTCATCGCTGGTTAGATCTTGTGCAAGAGTGAATGGTGTAATATAGAAAGTTAAAACAGAGATACAAAACAGAGAAACGGCAAATAATTTCTTTTCTCGTCTGAACATTCAATATCCTCCGAGTGGAAATAAGCAGATGTGAATAGTTATCTGTTTAAACTAAAATGCAATCATTTACATCAAATTAATATTATTACGACTTGTGTTAGTTAACTATTTGTTTGGTTGTCTTCACAGTTATGGGATTTAAATTATAAACATATTGTCCCTAATGGAGATTAAAATAAGTGTTCAGGTAATTTCGATTTTCCCAGGCCGGTAGGTGCGATATCCTTATCGCACCGGGTCCTACGCGGCACCTCCCGAAAAAGCGTATTGGGCAAATCCGGTGCGATAAGGATATCGCACCTACCGGCCTGGGAAAAATCGGTTTTTACCCTATTAATTACTTAATCTTCATACGGGACTAAAGAACCTATATAGAAGCAAGCACATCCTCCATTAACGCTTGCCATCTACCTTCAAACTTTTCACCGAATTCCTTTTCTCCACCGGTTGCTAAAGGACCTGTAATCATCGGTTTCGTAGTGTTATTTCTTTCCCAGATTTGCTTGCCACCGAATTCGTTATGTAGGAAATGGAGTGCAACCCCCGCGCGTTCCTTATCCGATAGATTTGATCTCGTGCAATGTGCAACGCCGTAGCAGAAGAACAACACACCGCCAGCCTTCAACTCAATCGGTACAGCACGTTCTTCAGGTGGATCGCATCGTATATGGTGATCGCTCAACGGGTCACGATAATGTTCATAACTCTCGCGATGGCTACCAGGGATAACATGTATAGTTCCATTTCCAACATGTGCATCGTGAATAGCGATCCACATTGCAGTGCCTCGCAGCGGGTCGGCAATTTTGAAATATGCGTTATCTTGATGCCAACTGGTGCCGATACCTACTTTCGGCGGTTTCCAAAACGCCTGATCCAGTTCCAACATGAATTCTTCACCAATGAGTTGCCTCACAGCTGAGACAACCTTAGGATGAAAAGGTAACGCCTTGTGTAAATCACTTCGATTGTTTAAGGGAATAACCTGCAGGTTTTGACGTTCACCTTCGTTGTCGCGTTTCGTGCCATCCTCTTGGATAGCGCAATTGATGCCTCTACCGCTTTCAAGCTCAGTATTGTAGATTCTTTCTAACTCTAACCGTAGTGCTTCTGCCTCTACTGGTAAGAAAAAACCGTCTATTGCTAAGTATCCTTCTTCTCTAAAATGCGCGAGTTGATCTTCTGTTAATTGCATGTCTCGTTATCTTCCTACTTTTTACGCAATTGGGGAGTTAAATGATTATTGTAAATGTTGTGATACAACACAATACACCGCAAACAATATATACAATTTTGACGTGTGATCTTAATTATATCATATCTGAAACTTCATAGCAAAGAAAATTAGGGTGGGTGTGTGGAAGGTTGGAAGATGGTACGCACCCGTATTTTGACTATCAATCTATGTGTTTTCGTCAATTTTATTGGACATTATTGGACATGCCAATTCTTCAAAAACTTACCACGGTAAGAAATTTCTTACCGTGGTAAGTTTTGGTAATGTGTCTTTTAATTCAGTCTGTGTAAGGTGTTATCGGCTATTTTTTGAGTATTTATTTTTTTTAATTTGCCCAAATGGTAAGAAAATCAAATGTCAAATATATTTTACGTTTTTTGCGGTTGAAGTTCGATTTGAACCACTTGATTTTTTATGATGATAGGTTTTTGTTTTTTGTTGTTTTGCATGATGCATACCTTTTTTAAATACTGTAAAATGTATTATAACATATAACTATTTCATTTGTCAATTAAAACTTGAAAAGGTATCTAATTGTTTCGTAGCACAATCAAGATGAATGTGCTACGGCTTGACAATGTCAAATTCTCAGCACATGACTTTTCTGCGCGGTCAGGCGGTGTGTGTAAAGTTTTTGGCACTTTTTGTCTGAATCGCGGAGGACGCGGAGTACACGGAAGACGCGGAAAGTGCTGTTGCACATCTCAAGGGTTACTTCATAGAAGGGGCACAGACTTTCAAAGATTGGTTGTGATACGCCTCTGGGTTTTGGAAGGACTCACACACTATCAATACACATTCCACAATGCTGGTGCTATGTTTATCCCAAAGTAGTTTCGAACCGATAAATTTACATCTAATGGGTTAGGAATATGAAATACTACCGATTTTTTATCTTCATACGGGAATAAAAACGTATTACACATATCCTGCAATTCACCATTATGTCCGACATAATGACAGAAAGTTTACACACCACCCTTCAGTTAAATCTGTTTGATGAATGAACGTATTTCTGATATAATTTACCAAAATATATCAGGTATATATCTCTATTGATAGTGGGTTGTAAAAAACGCTTATGATACGCGGAACTGTTGATGTTAAGTTAAGACCTATCAAGTTAGCATTCCTTGTTAACCCTGAAGATAAAGTTTCTCTGCAGAAAGCCATTGAAATAAACACTTTTCTGTGGGGAGGAATGTATAATCCAATAATTCCGACCTATAAAGATTTTCCTTCGGTATGGCAAGATGCACAGTTTGAAAGTCCAAATGTACAAGAAGTTGTCTCTGGATATTTGTATAATTTTGATCCGATTTACGTAATTCTAATGGGAGAATGCACCGATTATTCGCTTGATGTTGGCTATCGAAAAATAATTGATGACATTTCAGATTTTTTTGCTTCGTATGAACAACATAGAACCCCGAACTATGGGATCAGTATCTTTGAGGTCTTGGATTACTTTTTTACTGAGGAGTTTAGATTCCATCAGAGGAATCCACAGAACATATCTATTCCTCTTTTTGACCAGCAGTTTCACCTTTTTTTTAGTTGTGTCTTTGGGAGATTGTCTGAAGATTTTGATACATTGTTTTGGGAGAATCTTGCAGAGCGTTTAGACGCAAAACATTTAGAATGTTTTGCGTCAAACTATGTTGAGTTTCTTGACCATCAGAAACTGTTTTTCTTACGTATGACCGAACTTTACCTTAATGTTAACGCTTCTCGAAAGAAATGTCTCTTTTTTCTTGATGCCGACAGTAGTCTTGATATTATAGATTTTTGGAATCTTCGGGCTGTCGGTTGGAATGTGTTGCCAATTCCCAAGCAATTTACACAATCTGACGATATAATAGATCCCATATTAGATTTCGTAGCAAGAAATTACATGCCTCTTAGTTTGACAACGCTTCTCAAAAGTCGATCTATATCTGAGAGTGAGTATCAATCTTTTTTGGAACTATTTGAGAAGTCAGAAAGAATAGCTCAGACTTGGTATCCACAAATCTGGAACGTGTCAGCGACTAGTTCGGATTACGCGGAAGAGATTAGGTGTTGTGAACTAACATCGGACACAGTTGAACGTGATTTGTCGACCAGAATTAATTTCAAAACACTTTCTCCGAAGTTTCTTAAGTCATGGCATGAGACACCATGTTATGCAAATGAAATTAAGTGGTCTCTACGCGACGAAAATAACACACCATTGGCTGAAGTAATCCCTGAAGATGACGGTGAGCTTGCCCAGTTTATTGCTGGTGCTGGTTTTTCTGAGGACTGGCATCTTTCCGATAAAAGTTTAGTCCATTTGTGGGCTCATTCCAGCGGCATAATTAATGTAGTCCGTCCTCAAGCGGAAGCCATATTTATGAAATGGTTAGAACTAAGAGGGTGGTCAGTAGAACTTTCATCCGCAGGGCGCGTTGCTAAGCAAATGCTACTGCAACTCAGGGGAATTAGAGGTGCGGATATTCTGGCAAAAAAAGGAATCATAAAATTGTTAGATGAGATGAACCGTAGTGAAGGGAAATATCTGTTGGAGGAAGATGTACGTGGCAAGGTTCAAGCAATCGTAAACCAGCAATCAATATTTTCTGAGGTAGCTTCTCAAATATGGGGAGAAAGGATTCTATCTCAACTGATCATATCAAAAGTTTTCCAGTTAGGGATGAGAATTCAGTGTCCCGTGTGCATTCAAAACTCATGGTATTCAGTGAGGGATGTAAATTACGTACTTCAATGCCCAAAATGTCTTGAAAGTCTATCTTTTCCCTATGCGCCGAAAGATATTAAATGGGCATATCGAACAATAGGTCCCTTTAGTTCATCTAATCAAGCTCACGGTGCTTATACCGTTCTTCTTACCCTACGTTTTTTTACCCGGTTTCAGTTTAGCAGTTGTGCAACTACACCACTAATGAGTTTTACAGCACAAAAGAACGGAATAGACATAGAAGCAGATCTCGCCTTGTTTTTCCAAGAATCAAGATTTCTTTATCCTAAAACCGAACTGATTTTTGTTGAGTGTAAAACATTTAAATCCTTTGAGGAAAAGGACACTGAGAGAATGCTCAATTTAGGCAAGCAATTCCCGGGGGCATTCCTTGTTTTTGCCACTCTGAAAGAATCTTTGTGTGACGATGAAAAAATGATTCTTCGCGAGATGGCAAAGTGTAGCCACGAGAATAGAAAGAATAAACATCCATTTAATCCTATAATGATACTTACGGGAACAGAACTTATCTCGGACAGACATTTTGAGTTGAGTTGGGAAGGTACAGAAGATATCCGGGCAACATTTGCTAAAAAAACTAATTTTGAATTTGGTCCGAGGATTCTCCTTGACTTCTGTAACGTTACTCAACAAGTTTATTTGGACCTAGAACTTTCGGATGAAGATTATGAAGAACCACTGAATGATGTTGACGATGATATACCATTCTAACTCAAATTTCGATTACAGAGAATCCATTACTCCTCAGTTATTTCATCAGATAGGTTGTCAATAATCCTCGCCGTTTCCACACTAACATAAATAGTACGTATAATTGTCCTAAACCAATAGAGCGGAATGGTCTCTATCTTTACATAGGTTGGATTGCGCTGCAGACATGCAAAATGGGATCAAATTGTCTGCATCTCGTTCAGATTTCGAGATAGAGTGCTTTTTGACTGGTCGGCATGAATCCAACATCATCGGCATTTAAAATTTGTAACTCATTTACCGGATGGGACATTACCTTCTTTGCTATATCCAAAGTTAAGCCACACCCAGATTCATGTGATTTACGGTCTTGGTATATCTTTTATTTGTGTATCCAACCATCTTATAATTTCTGCATTCATTCTATGTGGATATACACATAGGAAAAGCAATACGAGAATAGGATCGTCTTTTATTGTAGGTGGAATGCACGAACCCTCTGACTCAAAAGATAACGCTTTTAATTCTTCCCAGTCTTGTGTATGTTGGGGGAACACAACTTTGACTGTTCCTTCTTTGTTCCTCCATCTATAAAAATCGCAAAAATTTTCGGGTTTAAAGGATATAGACGCTAATCTGGTAATACCGGGCCAAAGGCCTTTCATAGTTTGTTTCCAGTTTCTACGTGTATATAAATGAACAAGGCCTTCTAATGCATAAGATTCGCCCTTGAAGGAATCCATAAGGGGTACTTCATTGATCCCAAAAATATAAGGAAGAATATCCTCTGCTTCATAATAGGGGCCCGCAAGCAAACCACCTCCCTTCGGTCCGTTGTAAATACATATTGATGAAATCAAATTGCGAAGAAAATCATCGGGTTTCCTCGTTGCATTAATCTTCCGATAATACCAAAAAAAGGCGAGAATTTGAGGTATCGCCGCTTCTCCCCATAACTTCAATTGGATTCTTTTTTCTTTGCAAAACTCAGAAAGAAAATCGTCGGTTTCATCTTTAGGTTCTCCCTTGCTGCTTCGCCATAAAGCATAGATACTCATCAATCCTAATAACCATGTTATGCGTATTCTATAAACATAAGAATCTGCCAAAGGGTTACCCTCAATAAGATCCGTCCTATCTTTAATCTCATCGCAAAGATTTGCTAAAGAAGCATAGAGGAATTGCGTGGCAATTTCAAGTTCGCTTTTATAGACATTTTTGGAAAGGTGCCATCTTTCTGCTAGTGCTAGCATATAAGCGATGTACATTATCCATGCTTCAATTTCGGCTACATGGTTATTCTGGTTGGAAAAACTTGATATAGCAATTGCACACAAAAGTCCTGCACTTGCTATAGAACGGCTGCAGCGTTTTTGGGAAGGTGCTTTTCCATTTTTTAAAAACTTAAGTGGTATTGTAGATTCAAACAGTGAAGCAAGTTTTTGCTTAGGAAGAATCCCCTTTCCACTTTCAAGAAACATTTCAAGTAAGGTTTTTATGTCCGTTAATTCCGAAGGCCACAGTTTTGTTCCTAATTTTTTGGCTTTCTCAAACAGTTCTCCACGATCTATGGTTCTCAACCGAAGGTATGATTGATCTTGATTCGACCATGTTTCGTTTCTACCTTTGATGTCAAAACTGACTTCCTCTGTAATATTTCCATTCGTGACAAGATAGGACTTATGATGTTGCGAAGTTTCAACTGAAGAATGAACTATTTTCCCCACGACTAAACTATCTATCTGTCTACTTACCTCGTTTTGCCATTTTTTTAAAGTAATGTTACCTGTTTTCAACTGAAAAGCACAGGGTGTCCCATCGCTATCGATTGTTATAATGTCTTTCCCCAGTTCACTTGCAGAATGCCTCGTAGAGTGAATTATCGTATGTCCTTCTGCGGATAACATATAACAGAAAGGCTGCTGAAATGATGTTTCAGTTGCTTTATCCAACCAGTTTTCGATTACTCTCTCTAACACGCCATTCATCCTTTTTTCGTTCCATTAACGTTTCAAAACGTTTATCTATTTCAGGATCAGACTTTGCATCCTCAATAACTTTTTTAACTGAAGGAAAAAGCTTAGGATTTACAGGACACATTAAATTACTTGGATTACCTTCTTCATCAAAATCTATATCAATTTTTTCTAATCCTTCAAAAAAAATGTCCATTGAGAACGGTTGTCCATCAGCAGAAACCACATTATCAACTTCTTCCGCTGCTTTGCCTACTTCTTCATAGAATGATTTGGCCTGCTGTCCCGCCATTTCTTCAGCAGCACTATCAATTTTATTAAAAACTGTGGCTTCATTCATTTTCTCAAATTCTTTCGTATTGACCTGAAGTTCAGTTTTAGCTTGTCTCGGATTCATTTCTTCAACCGAACCATCTGCCCTGATGAGAATGGTTCTGTTTCCCTCAAAATAAAGTGAAACAGGAACACATGCAATGGGGCCTAAATGTGATAAATGAGATTGTCTAAATGCTAGGTCAAGCATTATTTCCAATCTTTCTTTTGTTTTGAGAAAATCTGGTAGCATATTTCTCCTTTCTAATCTAAGTTTTGTATTGACTGTGACAATTGATTACTCCTCAGTGATTTCATCAGGTAGATTATCAATAATCCGTGCAGATTCCACACTGACATAAACAATCCGTTCTATTGCAGTGATAAGGTCGCGAGGATTTTCAAACCAAGCGTTTGCATCGTTGAGGATGCCGTTGTTCTTCTCTGGTGGTGTGATTTTATATCGGTTGATGAACCACTCCAGTGGGGTTCTGCCGTTGACGACATAGTGTTGTGCTTCTTCTGGAATACCTGTTAACATAACATGTTCGTTGATGATGAGGATGTCTTTCGTGGTTTTATCTTTCCATTTCATCGCTTGTTTTCGTAACAGGAAATGTTCCGGTTTTTCTTCCCAAAATAATTGGGGTTTGATGGGTTCAACTCTCAGTCCTTGATACTGTTCACAGGTTTCGTAATTGAGGTGAAGGTCAGTACAGTCTTTCCCTGCTTCTGCGAAGGCGCGGAAGTCTGGTGCAAACGGAATATGCGGCAGTATTTTTGATAAATCGTTGGCAAACTGTTCTTGGTAACTGGGCGCGTGGAGGATACCGTAAACATAATAGAAGATTTCGTCTTTGGTAATTTTATCTGTTCTATAATGCTTTTGAAATGCCCTTAGTGCTGTATCTGAGACGTTGTCAATACGTTCTGTTCTGTTTTCCATCGTGATTTGCGTTGCGTCCGTGGGTTTAGGATAACACCACCGTGGAAAACATTGTGTCCCTGCATCGTTAAGGTTGACATCTGGCATTGTATCGGTCATAAGGCAAGAAAAATGCTTCTTACTTGAGATCCCAGGGATACATATCACTCGGTTTTTACTTGAGGCCTCAGGGAAAATTCGATCCTGTTGATATTTCATCTGGGCAAAGGTATAGTCAGCATAACAATTTGTAGAAATAAATGGACGATACGCCACCTTTCGAATGTAGTTGCCATCGAATTTGGTTCTTTTCTTTCGCTTCAGATTATTTTTAAGTTCCCGATCCCATTTGATATTTGTGGTATAGTGACGCACTACCTTATCTACCGTGAGTTCAGGGTTCTCCTCAAGTTCAGAGACCGCTGTGAGATATTCCTTTGTCATCAGTCGGGATATCTTGGCACATGTATCGCGTGAAAAGTTGTAGATGTATGGATCTCTACCTGTCTTATAGCCGTTGCTGAATAATTTGAAAATGGCATTGTCCGTATTGCCTGCTTTTGCTTCTTTAGTTCCAAGTGGGTAGAAATCAGTAAAAGTGTCGCTGCGTTGCTCAATCCAATCGTAATATTCGTTTGGTGTGATTATTTGCCAATCAGTGTAACGTTTTACTGAGTCTGTTTCCCTAAGTAATTCCAACTTTTCTTGTCGTTTTAAATACTTGCCAATTTCTCGGTAGTGTATTTGACAACCTTCATGCTCGGCATTTGGATTTTTGACCAGAATCGTGATAGCAACGGGGGATTGGGTTGCGCTGCCAAAGACACCTTCCCCTTCTATTTTACCTTGTTCTCCGTATATTCTTGCATTACCCCGCAGGTTTAGGGCATAAATTGAAGTAAACTCTTTTGGTAAAATGGCACGCACCCCTGCTTCAGTGTTGCCGTCAATCCAAGTAGCAGGAGTTACAAAGGCAACGATCCCTTGTTTTAGTTGTTCTTGTTCCTGTGTCTGTAGTCTGTCGGTTGCCCATCGAATTGCCATCTTATACATGTCGTATAGACTTTGTTTATTCGTAACTGGAGAATATTTCGCATACGTGTTTTCAATACGTTTTTCAAGTTCAGGGTATTCTACGTTTGGGTTTTCGTCTGCTGCATCTTGTTGCTTCGCTTTCCAAGGAGGATTGCCGATGATAACCTCAATCGGAAGGTTTTGTTGGCGTTCTATCCGTTTGTTGTTTTCTACCATTCGCTGTTCATCAGGAAGAAGTGTATATTGTTCCTCTTCTTTGAATTTGTTCAGGTTAAAGGTATCTGTTAGGATAATACCGTCAAATGGTTCGTAAGTGGCATCTCCACCACGCTGTCCTCGGTATGTTTCTTCAATATTGACAGATGCGATGTAGTAAGCAAGTAGGAGAATTTCGTTTGCATGGAGTTCTTTGTGGTATTTGCGTTCAAGGTCATCAGGTCGGATAAGTCCAGACTGTAGCAGTTGCACAAGAAAGGTCCCGGTGCCTGTGAATGGATCAAGGATATGGACACCCTCATCACTGAGAGTTTTACCAAACTCCTCTTGTAATACATCGTTGACGCTATGTATTATGAAGTCTACAAGTTCAATGGGGGTGTATGCAATACCGAGTCTGTCTGCTTCCTTTTTCAATGCTTTTTTGAAGAACTGCTCGTATAAATCTGATAGTACCCTTTGCTTACCTTCAGATTTTTTTATTCCGCTGGCACGTTTTTGAACACTTTCGTAGAAACCTTTCAGATCGCGCGTTTCGTTCTCAAGACCGAATTCTGCAAAATCATCTTGTAGACTGTTCAGGGCAATTGCGACTGGATTGCCGGATGAGAAGTCATAATTCTCAAAGAGTGCATCGAATACAGGACGGGTCAAGATGTGTTGTGCTATCATGTCAATGGCGTTAGTCCGTGTGATAGAGTCGTTAATTGTTTCTTGCAACTCGGTGTGGAAGTTTTCAAACTTCTTGTTTAAAGCGGTGTTTTGGGATTTTTCTAGTAGGTTATTGATACGGTCAATTAGTCTGTCAAAGATTTCAGCAACATCTTTTGCCCAGTTTTCCCAATATGGTTTATCACCGCATTTCTGAACAATTTTTGAAATAATTGCATTAACAGGAATTTCAATTGGCAGAAGTGGTAGCTGCTCGGCAATTTGACTGTGGTCACCATTTCCAGTGCCTCCAATGACAATTTGATCAGGCAGTTCTTGATTGAGGTCAATACTGTTGATTTTTGCATCAAGTCTGTCATCGTGTGAACGGAGTGCGTTTAGGACACTCCAGACATTTGAAAATCTTTCATTGTCATCAAGTGCTGCAGCGGGGTCTCTATCTTCGGGGATTGCGACCGGCAGGATGACGTAACCGAACTTTTTATCGGTACCGGGTGCTTTGCGCATGACGCGCCCGACTGCTTGGACAACGTCAATATGGGATTTTCGGGGTTTATAGAAGATCACAGCGTCAAGTGCTGGGACATCAATACCTTCGGAGAGACATCTCGCGTTGGAGAGGATACGACATACGCCATCAGTATCACCTTTCAACCAATCAATACGTGCCTTTCGATTGAGTGCGTGGACTGTTCCATCAACGTGTTTGGTTTCACATTCAAAATCGTCAGGGATTTCATCTTCTGGTAGTTGGACAATTGCATCTTCAATAATATCATTCCAATAGTATGCTAAAGCCTTTGATTCGTCAATTCTGTTTGTGAATGCGATCACACGTCTTAAGGGTTTACGTGTCTGGTCATCTTTTTCTTTATCTTCAGGATTCTGTAATGCACGCCAACATCCAATAATTCGTGTTGCATCGTTTATGTTGATTTCGCTCCCGTATCTGCCGGTGTCTCCTGCTAATATTGAATTGACTTCCTGTTCAGAGATACCGAATATGGCGACTTTGTAGTCGGAGAGTTCATCGATTTCAACGGCTTTTGAGAAGGGAAGTCTGTGAAACTCGGGTCCATATTTCTCTTCATCGTCCATAGAGAACACGTCAACATTATATTCTGCTGCTTTTGTTCTTGCGGTTTCGGTGTAGAGTTTAGGGGTAGCTGTCATATAGAGACGTTTGTTGGCGCGTATTCGATCTGGATCGTGGACAAGGATAAATGGTGAGGTCTTATCATCGGGTTTGTCTATGCCGGTGGTTCTGTGCGCCTCATCGCAAAGGATAATATCAAATTGTGGTGCACCTGCATCTTGTACTTTTTCTATGAGAGGGAGCGATTGATAGGTGCAGAAAACGACGGTCATTTTGTTCGTGTCGGTCTTCTGTAATGCTTGTGTGATTGCTAACGGGTCTGTGGTGACAGGGATTTTGAGTTCCTGAATGGATGCGTCCTCGGTTGTGTCTCCTGCGCGTCTATCGGAGCAGATACCGATGTAGCTATGGTCTATGCCGCGTTGGTCTGACCATTCCCGCATTGACTGTGAGAGTAAACCGATAGATGGCACGAGATATAACACTTTACCCTCAATTCCTGCAATTTTTTCAGCGATTCGGAGTGCTGTAAAGGTCTTACCTGTGCCACACGCCATAATGAGTTTGCCACGGTCAGAGGCTTTGAATCCGTTTATAACGTCGTTGAACGCATCTTTTTGATGGTCTTTTAGATCATACTTTCTCTGCTTATAGGTAAGGGTTTCGGGTTCTTGTATGCTGAGGTCTGGCCAATCAAATGGACTGTTTTCAAGATCGTTGAAGCGAACAGTGCGAAACTTTTCGCCTAATGGTTCTATAGTTCTAAGAGCATTATCTCCAAATTCTCCGCCAGTATTTACGAAAATCCATGAGGTGAATATATCACTTGCTGAGGCAGATAAGAACGTATCTATGTGTGGTTTTGAAATCCTTGTGTCATCCGCATAACACTTACACTGAATAGCACAGAATGATCCATCTTGCTTTTTTGCAACAAGGTCAATACCTATGTCGGTAGCATCAAAATCTGTTCTGAGTTGTGCCCATTGTTTCCATAGCCACACATCCGAGAATTCCTCTTTATAGTCGGGGTCTTCACTGAAATATATCAGCATCAAACGCTCGAATAGTTCTCCTTTTTTATGTTCAGTATTTGCAGCTTCTCGGATGTAATCAAGTGTTGCTTTGAATCCGGGGTTAGTGTATTCCGTTGGACCAAAAAGATATCCTCGCGTTTCTTCAGGCATAGATATTCCTTTCGTGTTTGTTTTTAAGTGTGAGTAGATTATAGCATGAGGACGGTGTTGTGTCAAGATGTGTATAGACGGGTGAATTTTGGATTAGTCTGCTGGTGCAAGGGTGCGGTGAGTAGCGCATAACTACCGCAACAAACCCTTTCTCGATTCCGGGATTTTCTGGCAGATGTGCAAGCATAATACACAAATACCATTACACCGACCCTTCAAGGTTGGTTTTCTCTCGAATATTGCCATAAAGCGCGATCTAATGTGCGCATACTTACTTCGTTTTCATTCGCGATATTACGACAAAAGTCTACGTATTTTTCCCAGAATGAAAATGAATACTTGTAGGATTCTATTCCGATAGACCATAAAGCGCGAAAATCTAAAAGAGGATAGGGGGCATTGTGGAAGAAATGAAGAATGGTTGATGCGCTTGGCCATCCGACACCGTTCAAACACATTAACACTTCAATTTTGGCACGTTCGTTATTTGTAGTAAACGAAAACGTTGTAATTTCCCTTATGTAACTGTCATCATTTTTTTCAATATGATGACTGCTTCTTCGTGATTTCCACTGTGCGATTTTTCTTAATTGTTCTTTGTCTATATAGCAGCGTTGTTGTATCAAAGGTTTCCATTTATCTTTAAATAAATCTTCTGTATTCATGGAGTCGGTTTGCTGTGGAACATATCTATCTGCCCAGTATTGAATTTTGGAATCATCAAACCTTAATTTTAATTTCATACATATTACCCCTTCATATCTGTTAGGAAATGTGACCTTCGTAAATTGGATGCAATCTACATTGAACAAACGCTTCAAGCAGATTGAGTAAACATTTTCCCTTTCGGTAGATTGGGGGGAGGCTTATGCGGCATTGGTAAAATCTCAATAGAAATAATATCTGAATTTATTTCAATATCACATAGTTTTGCTACAATACCAATATCTTCAAGAATTTGTTCTGGGTCCCATTTCATTGCGTTTCGCCTTGCAAATATATAATCTGTATTTTACATTAACAACAGAATTGAGTCAACTGAAACGTGAACAGGGGGCGTAAAGATTTTTCACTTAATTGTCTGCACCCTGGATTACACAGAGAATGCAGAGCACATGGAAAAGATATTATTTGTTAACATCCCCATGCTTTAAAAGTCTGTGAAAGTACATCTTATATGTGCAAGAAAACCTTCCGCGTCTTCCGTGTCCTCCGCGTAATCCGCGATTCAGACAAAAAGGTGAAAAAATTTTACTCACCCGTGACAAGTCGGTGGAAGTGGGAGGATGGAAGATTGGATGGGTGGAAGAATGGAAGGTTTTTGTAAAAAAACCGGACTCCAGAGGGGTGAAAGGTGTATAGAAAACGTTGGTATTACCAGAATAAGCCCAGAGAGAGAGGCGAAAAGTGTATCATGTTAGGGAATAAAATATACACGTTCTATATACCTTTCGCACCGCTGGTGCTTGGTCTCTTATTGTTTACATGTTCTATATACCTTTCGCACCGCTGGTGCTTGGTCTAATGTCGTTTGCACGTTCTTCCAAATTTCCCCTCTTATCCTGAGAATCCAGGTTCAGACAAGTAACCATAACTTTACACACGGGTGCGTAAAGTTTTTGGCACAATGTCTGACATTATGGTGAATTGCAGGATATGTGTAGAACGTCTTAGTCCCGTAGGGACGGAATGTTTATAGAAAACGAGTAGCCTCCAACTCTTTAGTCCCGACAAATGCCAAACGCGCATTTGGCGTTGATTTGGTAGGGAC
>JAAXGN010000064.1:0-575 GCA_012267415.1 Candidatus Poribacteria bacterium
ATTATAGACCCCTTCGCGATAAGTGGCTTGCCGTAAATACTCTAACATGTTACTCAACCGCCACGCCCATTACCCGCCATTTTGGAGGCCTAAATTGTATAGTAAGCATTGAGCGAAAGAAGTTTTCGGCGTTTATCATGGCTAGCGCGTACGTTAACGACCTCTGCGCTGCTGATAAGAGAAGATACATGGAGAAGATACAAGATTTTTCCAGAAAGGAGTTTGAAGACTCACTGGATCCGTACCAGGTTCCCGAAAACGAGTGGATAGACGATGTTGCCCTGTGGCCACCGGTGGAGTTCGGTTGTATTTATTCTTACTTAATTGAGAGGACTGGAGAGTTTACTAAGGAAAAGTTGAAGGCCTACAAGAGTTTAGAGGCTTACAATTATTACAGCAGGTGATTGTCTTGGTTTTCTCATAAACTCACTACTGTAACTAACATGGTACTTTATTACTGTAGTGGGTGGGTTCAAACAGTTCTTTACACTGTTGTGAAGTCAAACACAACAGTTTGTTTACTGAAGACGAAAGTGAAGCCATCACAGAGAGTCAATGATGTCCCTCACAACCCT
>JAAXGN010000064.1:691-2485 GCA_012267415.1 Candidatus Poribacteria bacterium
TAGATGTGGAGAAGTCTGTTCACATGTGGCAGCTTTGCTGTTCAAAGTGGAGGCATGTGTTCGGCTTGAGATAGCAAAGCAAACTTGCACATCTCTTCCCTGTGTGTGGAACCAGGCTTACTCAAAGACAGTAAGTATGTTTGTTTTACCTTTTGTGATTCGTGTTTACTTGTTCTTTACCTTTGTGTAGATTAACCCATCTCCCATTTGTGACATTAGTTTCCGTAAACCAAAAAGGAAACGAGCCACCGAAAGTGTTGCTGGTTCAAGTCGGTCTCTTTTGTCTCCTTCTGATTACACTCCTCAGATCGACAAAACAACCTTTCTTCAAAAGATCTTTTCTGTCCATCCTTCAGCTTCCATCTTCAGTGTTGTTCCAGGATTTGCCGATCCCCAACCTCCTCATGTTCCATCTACAACTACTCACTCCTACGATTCCATCATTTCAACTATCCCTGCTTTCAGATCGTCCTCAGATGATTCAGGAGCTCCTGATTCCAACCTTCCAGTTCTTCTTTCAACCTTGTATAACCCTAACCTGTCAAAAGGCTCCGAGAAAGAAATTGAAGAAGCTTCACTCTCCACATTCACTAGTTTGAAGGTAACCTCAAACGAAGCCGTGAACGTGTTCAAGTCAACAAGAAAACAGTCAGATTCTGAGGCCTGGTTTGCACACAGGCTAGGGCGTATTACATCATCCAACATGCACAAAGCATTCAAGAGTACAGGACGCAGGTATCCATCATCTCTAGTTGACTCAATTCTTCAGTACTCATCAGCTAATTCCCAGCTTCCATCATTAAAGTGGGGTAGGGAAAAAGAACAAAGTGCCCGACAGGAATATATGGAAAACAGACAAAAGTCACATCAGACCTTTAAAGTGTCGACATCCGGTCTGATTTTAAATCCAGTCTTTCCACATCTTGGATCAAGTCCCGATGGTATCTGTTCATGTGACTGCTGTGGCCATCGCGTGCTGGAAATAAAATGCCCGTATAAACATCGTTTTGTTTCTCCTACGTCAGAAGAGGCATTATCTGATGCTAGATATTGCTTGAAAAGTGGAGAAGACAACTCCGTGTCTTTGGATCACCATCATTCATACTATACTCAAGTTCAAGGCCATCTTCTAGTAACAGGCATGGAATTATGTGACTTTGTTTGTTGGACACAAGAAGGTTTGTTTGTAGAAACAATCAAAAAGGACTATTCATATCTTGCAGAGTTGCTCCCAAAGCTACGAACCTTTTACATAAAGTATATTCTTCCGGAACTATTAACCCATCATCGAAAAGACAGCAGTACGCTTGACGGATCAACAGAAGACAAATATTGTTATTGTCACAGAGGAGAAGAAGGGCGGATGATAGCGTGTGACAATCCAGATTGTAAAATTGAGTGGTTTCACTACTCATGTGTGGGAATCAAACGAAAGCCCAAGGGTAACTGGTACTGTAAAGATTGTCAATCACTTCCATTATCCTCTTAAGCTTTTGAAGTTGTACAATTGGTTATTGAAATGAAAGTTTGTTGTTTGAAGGTTCGAACATGTACACAGCAAAACAGTGGAGGTGTTAGCATAACAAGTTGGTGAAGAAAATGGCCCAAGAATGTACACATATACACAGGATAACAAAAATGTTGACAAAAGGCCTCATACACATGTATGTCTACAAAACTGGCTTACAAAGATTAGTTAAAGCAGCAGTAACTGTAATTATTTTATCAATGGTTGTGATATCTTTATCTGATGGTCGTTTTACTAGGCTGATTGGAAGTGTCCCTTGAAGGAGT
>JAAXGN010000136.1 GCA_012267415.1 Candidatus Poribacteria bacterium
TTGGGCTTCCTACCCGAAGATTAGTGAAATTAAATACGATTATTCCCCAATTTCAAAATAAGAAGGTGATGGTTATCGGTGATATCATCGTAGATGAGTATATCTGGGGTGAAGTCAACCGCATATCACCTGAGGCACCAGTGCCTATATTCGAAAAAACTTCTGAGAAGACTGGTTGTGGCGGTGCTGCAAATGTTGCTCAAAATATAGCAAGCTTAGGTGCGAGAGCAGAATTAATGGGTGTTATTGGTAAAGACAGAGATGGTGAGAAATTAGTACAGATGTTGAATTCGATGGGAATCGGAACCGCTGAAATTTGCATAGATGTGCAACGTCCCACAAGCAAAAAAACGCGTGTTATTGTAGATGCTGATACAACCGGTACGATTAATTCTTTCAATAGTGGTTTAGAACTAACAAGATACAATCAAGGACATCATCTGTTAAGAATAGATCAAGAATCTAAGCAAGAAATATCCGCTATTCTGAGAGAACATATCTCCCGATCAATACTATCACGTATGGATGAATGTGATGCAATCATCATCTCGGATTACGATAAGGGTTTAGTTAGTGCTGAATTGATACAATCGGTAGTGAAGAAGGCAAAATCCTGCGACATTCCAACTATCGTTGATCCGAAACGTAATAATTTCTGGAATTATGAGGGGGTAACCGCCCTCACACCAAATGACAAGGAAGCGTGTGCTGCAACAGAAGAAATGATTAACGATGTTTCTCATCTGATTTCGATCGGTGAGAGAATACTGGATGATCTTTCACTCTCGGCTTTGTTAATTACTCGCGATGCCGAAGGTATGTCACTTTTTCAACGGGGTCCTGATAGTGCGTTACAGGTTGAACACTTACCATCTACATCAAGTGATGTTGTAGATGTAACGGGTGCTGGAGATACTGTTACTGCTGTCTTTGCACTCACACTTGCTGTTCAATCAGATTACAAAACTGCAGCACAACTGTCTAATATTGCTGGCGGCATCGTTGTTGGAAAATTAGGTTGTGCGACTGTGGAGTCAGAGGAATTAATGCTAAATCTTGACAAGTGTTAGAACAAGTCTTTAGTTACCTACCATTAACAACTTAGATGAAAAATGTATTCCTTGACAGAGATGGCGTGATAAACGAAAATTACCTCAATAGAGGTTATGTTTGTACTTGGTCAGACCTTATTTTCATAAACAATTCTCTTGAAGCAATATCTATTCTGTCTCAGAATGGTTTCAACATCTATATCGTAACGAATCAATCAGGAATAGGTAGAGGATTTTTCACAGAAGAACAACTATTTGAAACACATGCCAGAATGATTGAAGCGATCCAATCTGCAGGTGGACATATAGAAAAGATATACTATTGTCCTCACCATCCAGACGATGGTTGTGAATGTAGAAAACCTAAACCGGGGATGCTACATCAGGCTGCGAATGATAATAACGTGGACCTTTCAGTAACCCATTTTATTGGAGATTCTACGACGGACATTGAAGCTGCAGCAGCTGCAGGGGCAATACCAGTTTTAGTCTTAACAGGACATGGTTATAAGACTTATAAAGCCTATGGCAAAGGTGATAATAGTAATGCGTTAATTAAACCTCTTAAGGTCTTTACAAATCTATATACTGCTTCCAAATGGTTGGTAAACGGATTGATGTTATAATTGTTTTAAGACCACTCTTCATCACTATCTTGGATAAACATAGTTCAATACATATCGGATAAAATAATTGAGAAAGTAATTTCTGTTGACAAAGATTGCGTATTTATCTATTATTATATCATAAGTTTTCAATATCATAGGAATTGATAGACTTATAAACTATAAGATTACATATCTGAATATGCCACTGAACCGTTTTGCATTTTTTTTGAAGAAGTCTAATTTAGATTTCAGCATATTCCTTTTATGTTATGATTAATCTGAGAATTGGAGGACCTCATGCATGAAGATCAGTTAAAAATGGAAATACACAAGGATCAACTCAATTGGTTTCTAACACTACATTTGAACGAAAGAGAGATATTTCAGTTGTTGACAAGAACTGATCTATTTACTGACCCAGACAGATTACATTCTTCATCATCCCATGAATTACTGAGTATGTTGACAACTGCATTTTACACACATTCCGTTATAGATGACAAGGTCACGCAACATCTTTCGGAGAAGTCAGAAACTGCAATAAACAGAATAGGATACATGGTTCTGGACGAAATACACACATACTTTAAATCTCCTAAGTCGTTGATTGAATCTGGTGATTTTGGTGATGTAGTTTGGGCACTTCTGTCTGATGCTCGAGAAGAAGTACGCGCCCACGGATACAAATTATTGACAGCCGCGTATGAAGCAGATAATCAAATATACAAGCAAGAGACTACCAAGGTAGCAGAAAACGAGAATTCTGTTGACAGCGATTGTGAGTTAGTAGGACAGGAAGACACTTCGGAAACAACAAAAAAAACAGATACAAAGTCGACGGGTGCGGATGAAACAAATGAATCTGAAAACCATGGGAGTCGTATAGACAATTTACAATTACAAAAGACCAGACTTGAAAAAAAGAACAAATTGCTGGAACAACATTGCAAATACCTTATTGAGGAAAATGAGAATTACAAAAGGAAGGTTGTAAGTATTCAAGAAAAAGAGAAACAACTTTCCGATTTACAAGAGGAGAATATCAGTCTACAGGAAAAAGCAACACGATTAAGTGACGTTAATGAGGAACTTGAAAATTTAGAAGGCAAACATAATGAACTGTTGTCTGAGAATAACAAAATGACATCTCAGCTTAATATACTGACTCAACTTAAGGATGCAAATGAGTCATTCCAAGTTGAATTAAAATTAGCTGAAGAAGCAATCTATAAAGAAAAAAGTGCATTGGACCAACTAAAAAGTGATCTACAATTACATTTCGATCTCATAGACAAACGTTATGAAACATCTCGTAAAACTCTCAATCAGATTCGTCAAACTGTTAGTCAATTTGATGGTTCACCTTTGGATATTAACATAAACGTCAGGAACGAATCGTCTCAACCCCGCGTAGGTGTTTTTGTTGATGTACAGAATATGTTCTATGCAGCAAAAGATCGCTTTGAACGAAGAGTAGACTATATCAAACTTCTTGATCTCATTGTAGGACCTCGTCATCTAATTTCAGCATTTGCATATATCGTTCAGATTCCAGAAATAAAACAATCAAATTTCATTTCGTTATTGGAACACAACGGTTATACAATAAGGAGCAAAGATCTACGTTTGAGAGGTGATGGTTCCGCAAAAGGTGATTGGGATGTTGGCATTGCAGTTGATGTTGTTTCTATGTTAGGTTCTTTAGATGTTGTAATTTTAGCAAGTGGAGATGGTGACTTTTGTCCATTAGCGGAGCTTATCAAACAGCAACAAAAACGCATTGAAGTCGTTGCATTTGAACACAATACTTCAATGGACCTTCAAGCTATGGCTGACCAATTTTTTCCAATAGGCGAAGAACTACTGATGTAAAAATGCAACGCTTTGATACAGGACCGCTATCCATTCATAATCATACAGAAGGACAGGCAGTTTTATTGCATCTGCTCGTGCTTGTCTGCTTACTTCTTGTTTTTCCCTTTCCTGTCCTTTCACAATTGAATCCTATCGAGAATTTCGCTGTTTGTATTGCAAAGAAAGCACAGCATTTCCCAGCAGGCACAAAAGTCAAGGATAGTGGTGTAATCGTTGCATGGCGTGATGCACGAAACGAGAATTATGATGTCTATGCACAGATGATAGATAAAGAAGGTAACATGCTTTGGCAACCTGATGGGATACCTGTCTGTGACCACGAATCATCACAAGGTCAACCAATTCTTGTTTCAGATATGGAGGGTGGATCAATCATCATTTGGGGGGATGCTCGAAATGGATCCCAGGATTGCTATGCACAACGTATAGATTCTAAAGGACAAAAAATGTGGAAACCAGATGGTGTAGCAGTATGCATTGAGAAAACATTACAAGATGATTTTGCGGCTGCATCAGATGGTAGTGGCGGCGTTATTATTATCTGGGAGGATTGGAGAACAGGAAACCAAGACATTTACGCACAGAGAATATCTGCAGACGGTATACCAAGCTGGAAACAGAATGGTATACCAGTGTATGCCGGTCAAGGTGACCAATACGATCCTGTTCTGATATCTGATAACGATGGTGGAGCAATCGTAGCGTGGTGGGATTTCAATACTCCTGATTGGAATGTGTATGCACAAAAAATTGATAGGAATGGAAATACCGAGTGGGAGATACCTACTCCCGTATGTATTGCTAAAGGAAATCAAGGTTCACCGCAGCTCATTTCAGATGGTAAAGGTGGAGCATATTGTGTATGGTCAGATTTCCGAAACGACCCAAATCTATTCACAAGTTCGCAGATATATACTCAACATCTAACCGAAGATGGTAAGACATCTTGGGAGAAGGATGGTATCCTAATCTGCAAAATGTCAGTAAATCAGCAACAAGCAAATTGTGTCAGCGATGACAAAGGAGGATTCATCGTCGTTTGGTGGGATGATAGAGATATATTTGCTGATATCTATGCACAGAGAATCAATTTAGATGGAAATCTATTGTGGGATCCCAATGGCATTGCTGTTTGCACTGCGGGGGGAGTTCAACAGATTCCTAAACTGGTATCTGATGGAGCAAATGGTTGTATCGTATATTGGCTTGACTATCGGAATGATTTTGGTGACATAACTGAAGATGCTATATACGCACAAAGGATTGATTTTAGTGGAAATATCTTATGGAACAAAGACGGCATACCTGTCTGTAACGCAAAGAAAGAGCAAATAACCCCGACAGCAGTTTCAACGGCGACAGGCAGTGCAATTGTCATCTGGAGTGATGCTCGTGGTGATGATTACGACATCTATATGCAGCAGATTCCAGAATAATCGCAATTCTCAGATTCTAATTTTCAAATTCCAATAAACGTGTTAAATGCCAGTTTGGATCTTCCAATGCTTCATATACTACGCCACCTTCTGCATTTGTAGGCATCGGTAATCCTAAAAGATAACAGAGTGTTGGTGCTACATCAACGACACGGACTTGCCGTTCTAACGCTATTCCTTTTCTAACACCAGCCCCCGATAGAATAAATGTTGAATGCTGACCACCAATACCAAAACTAACTGAAGGTAGTTGCTTCCCATGTGCACCATCAAACTCTGGTCTCAGAGCATATACGACATCACCCACAAGGTCGCCATGTAAGTTCAGCATCTCAGCATCGGCGTGTGTGACCGCTAATGAGAAAGGGTGTTTTCCTGTTTCTTTATCAGTGTATGCATGAAGCGCATTAATGATCTCAAGTTGAGTTGTTTCATAATCATCAGCAGAAACGATACCGTTTGGTTCACGACCAATCAAATTTATAAAGATATGTACTAATCCGACGTTAACTGCCCGTGTTCTTGTCCAGTCAATAGATTGGTCACGATCTCTCACTATAAAACCCGTCTCTTCCAACACCCTTTCAATATCTACTGCCCGATATTGGTTAGGTGTTCCACCGTGGTCAGCACAGATTAATACAACTGTCTCATCATCAGCGAGTTCTACAATTCTTCCTATCATCTGATCTACCGATTGATAGGTGCGTTGCAGTCCCTCACGACAGCGATGTATGGTTTCTGCTGAAGCACCACTTATTTCATCGGCTTGACTTAGAAAGAAATGACTGGCATAATCGGGTGCATGTGTTTCCACCATGAGTACATCCCAATCGTTGTTTTCTGCAAGATGTGTCGCGACATTTGCCAATCGATTATGATGATAGTCTAACAACTCAAAGTATGTGTCATCGTCTACCTGACCGAGTGCATCCCTTGCTGGATTTTGCAGGAATGAACCAACATTCTGATCAATGTCAGCAGCTATTTCGGCAGGAACAGTGTATCCGATACGAGGCCATATCTGTGGAACAAACAGCTCAAATGCATCGGCGTTTGATGTTAAGGTGATTAATTTCATACGAACATAACCCTGAATTGCTTCCGTATCGATTTCAAAGTCATCTATCCACCATTCACTCCAATCACCGACAGCGATATCTGCGATAACGGTATCTGTTGAACGACCCTTAAAGATCTTTATTCTATCATAACCATTTTTCCCAGAAGCATAGATTAGGCCGTAGAATGTCTTCGGTATTCCTGATTTACCGCGGTTCATATTCTCTCTTCCGCGTGCCAATGGTTAGATCGTTAACTCCACCTCTTTTATAGGTTTGTTAGACTCAATGATGGTTCCTTTCCATCTTTCATTGTCAAATGACTTGATATTGACTGAATCAATGTGCTTTATTTTTTGTAAGGCACTTGGGTCAAGTGTTTCAGGGTCACGTTGTCCGCCAATTGGACGTGATGCCCATTTTCCAGCTACAAATAGGTGGTAACCAGCAACCTGATGATGGTTTGAAACGCCTGGGCCAGTTCCTTCTACTTGAATACCTGTCGTAACAGTAGGTGGCCAGGACATTTCCCATTTAACAAGTATAGGTTTTCCGCCTGATCGTTCTACAAGATTCCAAATATATTCGGATTGACATAAACCAGTGTTTATACCCCACACTGTTTTATCAAGATCCTTTCCAATATCTCGTATGTTAAAGTCCATAACGCCATGAGTACCAGGCCACGAACCTGTAGAAAGAGCTGTCCATCCAGGTGGGGTTAGAGTTGGAAAAACACCTATCATTGGACGATGAACACCAGTCTGACAGAGTTTTGCCATATTAGGTGTATGTCCCCAGGTGATCATATTGTTAACAAGCTCCATACTTGCCCCATCCATTCCGATTATTATGGCGCGTTTTGCGGGGGATAGTCTTGATCTTTTCAATATACACTCCTCCATTTACGGTTTAATGATATGTTTCTCACGTAGTTCCTCTAAAGTATAGGTATTGATTACATCATCTTTCGTTAATCCGCTTCTACGAGCAACGTTGACTCCAAACCTACGGAACCCAAACTGCAATTTAGAGTGTGCATCAGTGTTTATAGACATAAGGACACCAGCTTCTTTTGCCTTTCGAACATACTCTGGTCCGAGGTCTAAGCGACTTGGAGACGCGTTAATCTCTAAAATTGTATCGTTTTCTGCGGCAGCACGGATTACGTCATCAATATTTATCGGATACATGGATCTACTGCCGAGCAGTCGTCCTGTAGGGTGTCCGATGATTTTCACATAAGGATTCTCGATCGCAGCAATCATACGTTTTGTCATAGCAGCTTCCGAAAGTGTGAACTGACTGTGAATGCTGGCAATAACGATATCCAGTTGTGCCAATATATCATCAGGATAGTCAAGTGAACCATTCGGTCTTATATCAACTTCAGATCCTGCCAATAGGGTTATGCCTTCAATCTGCTCGTTAAGTTTGCGGACGTGTTCTATCTGTATTAATAATCGCTTCTGATCCAAACCGTTTGCTACAGTAGATGACACAGAATGGTCGGTAATTCCTAAGTATTCAAGTCCTTGAGCAGTGGCAGTTTCCACCATCTGATCCATCGTGTTTCTACCATCACTCCATTCAGTGTGTGAATGCAAGTCACCTCGTATGTCTATCAATTCAATCAATGACGGTAGTTTATTCTCCAGAGCCAATGACACGGAATCTGAAAACTGACGAAGTTCGGGTGGTACATAGCACATACCCAGTTTCTCATATATCTCTGTTTCTGAATCATCCTTAGTATTTATCCAATAATCTGTGTTCTCTGAATGTATGTCTATGTTAATAGTAGAATCTTTAGGTAGTGCTGAGAGGTGTTCTTCTGATGCTGTCGTCAGAAAGAGAATTGAATCGTATTCTGAGACATCACATAAATAGAGGACAACAGGAAAATCGTTGTCAATATGAAAGTGAATTTGTCGAAACCGTTTTAGTATAACCGGTACTGTGATTCTCTCATTACGTTCAACCAATTTTAATGCCAGTTTCTGTTTATTTTCTAAAAATTTCTCAAGGATGTCATTCTCAGTAGTCGTTACATCTTGTCTGCCCTGTACAACAATCTCAATACTGCGGCACATCTCTTCACATCGACGCACCTCACCTGTCACATCGAATCTCACGATGGTTTCACATTCATTAAGGATAGAGGTTAGGTTCTGTGCCAAAGTATCAGCGATTGAACTAAGCCGGATACCTCTGTTTGTATTAATGAATTGAAGACTGTCTGTGATTGTTTGTAGTGTTTTTTTTCCAAATCCTTTTACATTTTGTAGACTTCCATCCTGTAATGCTTGTTCAAGTTGTTTTACACTTTTAATATCATGGTCGTAATATAGTCTATTAGCAGTTTTTCCTCCTACTCCTTGAACATCTAATAATTCTAAAGCCTCTAAACCCATTTCTGTTTTGAGTTTTTCATAAGCTTCACATGTACCGGTATCAAGAATCTCTTTCGTTTTTTCTTCTATTGTTTTGCCGATTCCGGGGATATTCTGAAATTTACCCGATTCGATCAATTCCCTCACATCCACTGTCAAATCGGCAAGAATCCTGGCAGCTTTCTGATATGACCGAATTTTGAATGATACATCTCCTCGAATCTGTAGAAAATCTCCTATATCACTGAAAATCCTGCTAATTTCTATATTCTGCATGAATTTTTCTTTTATTTATATGTCATTTAAGTGTTTTTTTGTATACTTTCTATTTGCAAATATTCCAGCAAATAATCCCAGAAGGACACCCGTACATACAACACTGAGGAGTTGATTATAAGGTAGGAATTCCAGCACACCGAGCTGATAAGTAAACGCACAATAGAGCATATAGAAACAAGCTAAACCTCCAAGGGTACCGAAAAAGCCTAAGAAAAGTCCCTGGAAAAGGAAAGGGTTCCTGATGTGTCCCCTGGTTGCTCCTATAAGTGTTGTGAGTTGGATTTCATCATGCCGTGAACGTGCGGTTCTTATGACAGCAGCACGAATGGTGAGGATTATCAGTAGAACAGTTATTGAGATACAGGCAATTGTCATACGTGTGGTTTGTCTAAATAAATCCGTGAGAATTCCAGATCCTGTAAGATTGACATCATCTATTTGTGAAAAAGATTCAATTTCATAAGAGATTTCTTCTAACGTCTTTCGTGAAACATTGGATGCGTCTACATATATTTCAAGAGAGGCAGGAAATGGGTTGCTATCAGAGAAAACTCTTTTTATTAGTTTAGCAAGAGAACCAAATTGTTTTTCTGCCCTACTCAGGTTTTCTTCCTTAGACACAAAATCAATAAACAGGATTTTATCCTGTTTTTGTATCTGATTAGCGAAAGTTTTAGCATCCTCCTCAATTACAGTGTCATTTAGAAAAGCGACAAGCGGTGGGACAGTCTCGCTCAGTTCAAGATCCTTGTAGACCGACGTGTGATTAAAGAGAAAGGCATTAAGTACCAGGGTGAAGAAAGCAAGCGTGAGAATACACAACAGGTTGTTTAATCTTGTCCTTCCAATGTGTGTAAAGATATTTTGTATTTTGTATCGCATCTTATACTATACCAGTATTTCAATAGCAATTTTAGCACTTATTATTGCCTATTTGAATTCACTAAAATTGTCAAGATGTAATGCTACCATCCTGTAGTTTATATATACGTTTTGGTGAAGCATTCTTTTCACGTACAAATCGGTCTGGCAGATCAGGATCAGAAGTTGTAACTAACACTGTAGTGCCTTGAAAATTCAGTGCATCAAAAAGAGACAGCATATCAAGTGAGATGTTAGGATCAAGTGTTTCCGTTGGCTGGTCAGCAAGTAGCAGTAAAGGACTGTTGATGATTGCTCTTGCAATGACAAGTCGTTGCTTTTCGTTGTTTGAAATTTGGGTTGGTAGTGCATGCTTGCGATGGACTAAACCCATTTGATGTAGCATATTGTTCACATTTTCACGCAAAATACGATACTTAGTTCCAATTAACTTTTGAGGTATTTCAAGATTCTGCTCAACGGTTTTAGTATTGATTAATTTCCAATCTTGGAAAACTACACCAATTTTTCTTCTAAAGTATGGAATTGTTGCTGAAGTTAGCTCCTCAAGGGGTTGTCCGAGGACACTTAATGATCCAGCTGTGGGAAGCAATTCTCGATTGAGCAACTTAAGTAGCGTTGTCTTACCTGAACCGCTTTCGCCGATAAGGAATCCAAATTCACCGCGTTCAAGTCGGAAACTGACTCTTTCCAATACACTTAAATCTTGATAACTGAAACTTACTTGATGAAGTTGGATCATTATTTCTTATATCCGATGTTGGAATCAGTGATACTGGCCTAAAATTACTAAAAGATTAGTCTGTCAGTTCATTCGTGTAGATACAAAGTTTATCTGAACATGCCTGTATTCTCTCTCCAGTCTTCAGTACTTTTTCAATAGTATATGCTGCATCACATTCCGGACAACGTTGTGCGATTGGTTTATCCCAACTTGCAAATCCACACTTAGGGTAGTTACTACAACCGTAGAAGACTTTTCCTCGTTTACTACGCCGTTCACCTAAGTAACCGTCACAATCAGTTTCAGGACAGTCTACACCCATAGGTACAGGTTTTGCGTTTTTACATTTTGGGTATCCGCTACATGCCAAGAAACGTGCGCCTGCCCGACTCTGTTTTATAACCATCGGTTCGCCACACTTTTCACAGGCCGTGTCAGTCTCTTCTGGCTCTTCAGATGCGGTATTATCCCCATTTAGTGTTTTTATGTTTTTGCATTCAGGATAGTTAGCACATCCGAGGAAACGTCCATACCTTCCCCATTTAACGATCATCTTGCTGCCGCACTTCTCACATGCCACGTCAGATTCAGTTTCCATTGATTTCCGTGCTTCGTACATCTTATCCGGTGCTTGTTTCAATGCATCCTGAAAAGGTGGATAAAATTCACTGAGTGTGTCATTCCAGGCAATCTTCCCTTCAGCAATAGTATCCAGTTTCTGTTCCATCTCTTTTGTGAATTCGACGTCAACAATATCAGGAAAAGCTTGAATTAGAAGTGCGTTAACAAGTCTTCCAACATCGGTTGGAATAAGTTTACTTTTTTCTTTCGTCACGTATTCCCGTTCTTGAATTTTAGAGAGAATAGATGCGTAAGTGCTCGGTCTTCCGATCTCCTTTGCCTCTAACGTCTTAACAAGGGTTGCTTCGTTATAGCGTGGCGGGGGTTGTGTAAAATGCTGTTTAGGTTCTAACTTCCTTAGATCAAGCGTTGCGCCTTCATTAACATCAGGAAGTGTCGTATTTTCGTCACTACTGTTCTCTTCATCAGAGGATATATCGTCTTTACCTTCCATATAGATGCGTCTGAAACCGTCGAACTTGATAACGGAGCCGGTAGCACGGAAGAGATAGCGTCCTGCTTTTATGTCTATAGTTGTTGAATCAAGTATGGCAGGATTCATCTGACTGGCAATAAACCGTTTCCATATTAATTCATATAGACGAAACTCTTCAGAAGTTAAGTTTGATTTTAAGGAATCGGGTGTCCTCATTGGTAGCGTCGGTCTAATTGCTTCATGTGCATCTTGTGCCCTACTTTTGCTAGGGTGACTGACTGCACGTCCGGGGAGATAGTCATCTCCATAAGTTGTTTTGATATAACTTCTAACAGCAGTTAGAGCATCTTGTGCGACACGAGTTGAGTCGGTACGCATATATGTAATCAATCCGACTAACCCTTCTTTACCAATTTCTAATCCCTCGTAGAGTTTCTGTGCAACCAGCATCGTTTTTTTTGTCGAGAAACGGAGTTTCCGGGATGCTTCTTGTTGTAAAGTGCTTGTAATAAAGGGTGCGACAGGTTTCTGTTTTCGTTCACGTTTATTTACCTTTTCAACTACGAAAGTTTGTTCTTTTGCGTCTTCTGCTATATTATTTGCATGGTCTTCGTCTATCCGAAAGCCGTAGTTGTTTATCTCACCTTTCTTCGTACCGATCTTAAGCAATTTTGCTTGAAAGAGATGCTCTTTTGTATCGGGTGTTAATGTAGCAGTGAGAGTCCAGTATTCTTCTGCTTTGAAAGCTTCAATTTCAGCTTCCCGTTCACATATCAGTCTAACTGCGACAGATTGTACTCGACCTGCACTCAACTCTGGTTTCACACTTCTCCATAAGAGTGGACTGATCTTCCATCCGATAAGTCTATCCAACACCCGTCGCGCCTGTTGTGCGTCTACGAGTGATTGGTCAATATCTCCAGGGTTCTGTATTGCTTCTAATATTGCACTTTGAGTGACCTCATTATAAACGATACGGAAGATGGGTTTTTTTGTTTTCTTCAGTTCATTCGCAAGATGCCAACAGATTGCTTCGCCTTCTCTATCAGGATCAGCTGCGAGATAGATGCAATCAACTTGTTTTGCTTTTTCCTTGATTGCATTGACAACTTTACTTTTCCCATGGATCGTTACATATTTCGGCGTAAAATTGTTTTCAACATCAATACCGAGTTCCTTTTTGGGTAGGTCTACGATATGTCCTACAGATGAGTCCACAATATAATCGGACCCTAAAATCTTCTCAATCGTTCTTGCTTTTGCTGGAGATTCCACAACTACTAATGACTTAGACATTTTGTTTAATGAGTTCCTTATTTAACTTATATGTGTCTGGTTTATGGTTTATAAATCCGTTCTATTACCTCTAATAGCAGGAACATTCTAATTGTTTATTCAAACAACTTTTTATTTAATACGTATAAAATCCAATAAAGTGACAGGAATCGGCACAGTATACGTTTCATGAATGATTCACTCAAGGTACTATGTGACGAGAGACGTAGCGTTTTAGTTCGCTTCTTTTTCATTTACGAACGAGATAAGGTCAATTAGCAACTGACGCATCCCTGAACGGTGTACGATATTGTCAATAAATCCGTAGGTTACCAATGTTTCAGCTTTCTGGAAGTCTTCGGGAAGTTCTTCTTGTAAGCTTGCGACAGCAAGGGGCCCTGCGAATCCTATTCGTGCCCCCGGTTCAGCAATGATTACATCACCAAGGGATGAGTAACTCGCTGTTGCACCGCCGAACGTAGGATCGGTAAGAACAGAGATATAGAAACCGCCGTTATTGGTATATTCAGTGCATGCGGCGGCAGTTTTCGCCATTTGCATTAACGCCAATGTTCCTTCCTGCATTCGCATGCCCCCACTCACAGAAATGATTACAAGTGGTAATTGGTTTTCACTTGCATGTTCAATACAACGTGTAACTTTTTCACCGATAACAGCCCCGCATGTCCCTCCAATAAAACCGACATCACCGATTGCGATTGCTACGTCATTTTTTCCAATTTTAGCTGTACCTGTCAGCATTTCTGAACGTAACCCAGTTTTAGCGATGTCGCGTTCAAGTTTCTCAGTGTACTCGGGAAATTCCAGGGAATCAATTGAGTATAAGTTCGTATCTGTTTCTTGAAATGTCCCCTCATCAATGAGAAGATTGAGTCGTTCGCTTGCACCCATTGGGTAATGCGTATCACATACTGGACAGACCTTGTGATTTCTTACAATCGCATCGATTTCTATTTCTGTGTTGCAATTTCTGCATAAGATGGTATCTGGAGTATTGTCCATATTGGTTCTCTGCTGACATACTCCCAAGTCTAAAGACGTGGGGTTCTTAGTTCTTATATTGGTAGCAGTTTTTGCTTCCAAATGACTTTTCCTGCTTCCGTCTCTCGTGCCTCCGAATGAGGTCTTACTTGGACTCCACAGGCGTTTTGTGTCTCGGTATGCCCTACCGCGACATTTCTTAGATTTATTGCAGCGTTGACATCTCTATCTATTGATATACCACATTCACTACAATGATACGTTCTTTCTGATAGTTTCAAGTCTTTTTTCTTATGCCCGCAACTGCTACACGTCTTACTGGACGCAAAAAACCGGGCCCGCTTCTTTAGGTTTTATACCGCGTGCTTCTGCTTTAGATTTTAGCATAGAAAGAAATCCACCTAACGCACTGTCGGACAATGCTTTGGCAATCTTTTTGTTTTTCAGCATGTTAGATACTTTCAATGTCTCTATGCCTATACCAGATACACGATTAACAATATCTGTCGTTGCTTTGTGATGTGTATCATTTCTAATACAGGCAATGCGATAATGCAAGCGGGCAACCTTATCCTTCATTTTATACCAGTTATGAGATCCTTGGACACGCTTGCTTAATCTACGTTGAAACCTTGCTAACTTATTTTCGTTCCGTTTCAAAGGTCTTGGATTATCGTATTTACTGCCATCCGAACATGTTGCCAATGTATTTATACCTACATCAATGCCAATAACAGGGTGCGTTGAGTTCTTATCAACGGCTATAGTGTTCTCTGTCTCAACAGTGATAGATGCAAACCATCGGTGTGCTGTCCTTGATATAGTAACACTGCTAATATCGCCTTCAAAACGAAGTTCTTCAAACATTTTTACCCAACCAATCTTGGGCAGTCTGTGATCTGCTTGCCTTTTATTTCTGCCGATTGATTAGTAGATGAAAAGGAATCTCTGATGCCTCTCTTCTTAAACTTTGGAAATCTCCCTATTTTCTTTCTCCAGTTCGTTATCGCTGCACCTAAGTTCTTAAAGATACTTTGTTGTGAAACAACCTGATCCATATCAGCAGTCCAAGCATGTTCTTTCTTGTAGACGTTAAACCTTTTATCTAACTTGCCAACAGATAGATATTCACCTGTTGCATCATGATGCTTTTTAAAGTCTGCTAACGCTTGATTGTATGACCAACGTGAGTATCCACACTGCTGTGCAAACCATTTACGTTGCTTGTTGTTCGGATTTAAGGCAATCTTGTGTGTTCTTTTCATGATACTACTTCCTGAATAGTTTCTACTTCCCTTTGTGAGAGGTGCGTTGATGTTCACAACACCAACGCTGAAGTAGCCTAAATATTATAACCACATTTTAACACAAAAACCAATTTTTTTCCCTTAGTTTGCGTTTTTAGACCCACAGCTAAAGCAGTGGGCTTGTTACCTATCAGGTTTCCCATATTTTGTAAGCTGTATACCCATCCTTCGTTTCCCGTGTTGTAGGGAGGGTCAATGTAAATACACTTGATTCGGTTCACATAGCGAGGTAACAGTGCTTTTAAGGCGTGTAAGTTATCACCGTGAATAATTGGTTATCATTTTCACCGGTCGGGTTACAAGATCGGCTTTCATCTGTTTCAAGTGGGCGGTATGGAACGGTGAAGTGATGGGTGTAAATATGATGTTTTCCGTTGAATTCAAGTTTAGGCATAGATTAACTCCGATAAAAGCATTTAATTTATATCATTGGTAAAAAGAAGTATAGCAAGAAAGCGAGGAAAACGCAATGTAAAAGAATGGGATTTAGGTTAGTTGTTTGATGTATTCAATCAACCTATGGAGACTCTTGCAAAATCAGATTTCCGTACGCGTCAACCTCCGCAACAAAATTAGGTGGGACAATAGTTGTGGCACTAAATTCGGTAATTACGGCTGGACCTTTGACGCGATTACCCGGTTTTAAGGACTCGCGACTGTAGAACTCAGTCGGACAATTTTTACCATCAAAAATGACTTGACCTTTTTTAATCCTTGCTTTTGAGGGATCGGAATTTGAGAGGGGTGCTTTTTTTGATTTAGGTTTTTCTGTTTCTCCAATTGCGCTGAGTCTTAGGTTGACTACCTCTACCACTGCATCTGGTCGTGAATAACTGAATCTCTGTTGGTGCATAGCGTGAAATTCTGGCAGAAAGTTCTTCTCTTTGGAATGGTATGGAACACACAATTCATAGGATTGTCCCTCATACCGCATATCCAATGAGCGATTGATAAGAAGTTGGTCCACTGCAAATCCTTCTCTTTTCATATCCTTTACAGCCTGTGTTAGTAAGACTTCAAAACCGATTTCCAACTGCCTGTGTAATTCTTCAACATGATGATCTGTTTTCCATAGGACTGTCTGTGAATAATCCTTGATTACATCAGCGAATAACATACCATAAGCCGATAGTAATCCGCCATTGGGGGGAATCAGTACAGTCTTTATGCCCAGATTCTCTGCGAGGAATGCTGCGTGTAATCCGCCTGCCCCGCCGAATGATACGAGCGTAAAATCTCGTGTATCGTAACCACGTTCTACTGAAATCACTTTAATTGCTCGTTCCATTGTAGCGTTTGCGATTTTTAATATTCCTTCTGCTGTGTCCAGTAAAGTGAGGTTCACTTTATCAGAGAGTTTTCTTAGATGGTGGTTGATAGCATCGACTGCAAGGGACATATTTCCACCTAAGAATAGTTCGGGAGATATACGACCTAAGAAGACGTTTGCGTCGGTGACTGTGATATTTTCTCCACTGTTTCCGTAACATATTGGACCGGGTACGGCACCTGCGCTTTCTGGGCCGACTCGTAAAGCTCCGCCAGAATCGACAGTTGCGATGGAGCCTCCTCCTGCCCCAACGGTATGAATATCAATTTGTGGAACTTTTATAGGTAAACCGCTGATAGTGCTTTCGGTAGTCATTGTTATCTTTTGGTCACATAGACTAACGTCTGTGGAAGTACCGCCCATATCAAAAGTGATGATTCTGTCGTATCCTGCGGGTTTTGCGATGTTGTAAGCACCTATGACGCCACCTGCAGGACCAGAAAGGACGGTATTTATCCCTGCGGATTCAAAATTCTCTGTTGAGATGCATCCTCCGTTTGATAACATGATGTGGAATGATCTTGGAAACTTATCAGATTCTGACAGTGTTGACAGATGTTTCTCCAGAACAGGACGGATATATGCGTTAGCAACGGTGGTACTGAATCGTGCGTATTCTCTATATTCTGGTAGGATTTCATAAGAGCAAGAGATTGGTATATTCAGGTTATGGAGATAATCAGCAACGATTTGTTCATTCTTTGGATTTACGTAGGAGAACAGGAAACAGACTGCGATTGCATCTAAATTTAATGTTTTGAGTTTGCGAGCGAGTGTATTGAGTTCATCTTGTGATATTTCAGTTTGGATTTCGCCAGTATGCAATGTTCTTTCCTTAATACCGAATCTATGTTTAGCGGGAACTAATGGTTTAGGACGTTGCACACACAAGTCGTAGATATTTTCTCGTGCTTGTCTCCCTATTTCTATAACATCTTCAAATCCTTTTGTCGTGATGAGTGCGATGCGTGCCCCACCATATTCGAGGAGTGCATTTGTTGCTACAGTTGACCCGTGTACAATAGCGATATCTTTATAGGAATTGATATTGTGCATCTTCATAATCTCGCTGACACCTTTAATTACTGCGTCTGCGGGATTTTGTGGCGTGGAAAGCACCTTATGTGTCAATTGAAAATTTTGCACAGACAAAACGATGTCGGTGAAAGTTCCGCCCGTGTCAACACCAATTTTTCCAGTGAGTTTTTCTTTTTGCATGAATAGCCTATATATTAAGGTAACATCGGAAAGTTACATCAGTTTTACACAACTACATTCTGTGGTTTATCATTTAGGAATGCGATGATATTGTCAACGGCACCTTCATTTAGTAGATCTACACCTTCTGGTGTCATATCTGCACAATGTGGGGTTAAAATCACGTGTTCACATTTTAGGAGAGGGTAATCGGGTGGTGTTGGTTCTTGATCATAGACATCAACTGCTACTCCGCCGATATTACCGTTGTTGAGTGCGTGAACGACGGCATTTGTGTCAATCACTTGTCCGCGTGCTACATTAATTAATAGAGCGTTGTGTTTCATCAATGCAAGTTCTCGTTTTCCGATAAGGTGGTAGCTATCATTGGTCAGTTTGACATGTAAGCTTACAACATCTGAAGTCTTTAGTAGATCATCCATATCTACATATTTTATATTTAGTTTTTGTGCGCGTTCATCAGATGGATTGTAGGTCCAGGCGATCACGTTCATACCGATTGCATTTCCGAGTCGTGCCATTTCAGATCCTATATGTCCTGTACCGATGATACCGAGTATTTTGTTTTGTAGGTATACATTATCCATACGATACCATTTTCCCATTTTCAGACCTGAAGTCATATATGCCGTACGTTTTGCCAATGCGAACATGAGTCCGAAGCTATGTTCTGCGACAACGGGGGCGGTGCGTCCGGGTTGGTTGCAAACAACGATACCTTTCTTTTTTGCTTCAACGAGGTCGATCATATCGGTACCGATGGAGCAGAGCGAAATGAGTTTTAGTTTTGTAAGTTGTCTTAATTCGTCAGCGTACCATTTTACTAGTCCTCGTGAGTTGATAATAATATCTGCGTTCTTTGCACGTTTGATCTTCTCATTGATTGTTTTGGGACGATCTTTATACAGAATCACGTCTCCATAGGGTTTTAGTCGATCCAGGTGGGGTGAATCTTGGATTTGTGGCGGGTCATCACCTGGTATAACGATCTTTAGTTGATCCAAAGGTTACTTCCTTTCTATTTTTTGGTTTCTGATTTTGATCGTGAGTATGGCACTGTGATTTCTTTTGAGATGATTTTTTCTTTGAATTCTTGTACTTTTTTTAGGATTTCTTCGGAGAGTAGCATTTTGTTATCTTTATCCACGATATATTCTACGCCCCCTTCTTTTAGTCCGTAGTGTTTAGTGCCTCCGGAGAATGAATTGTTTATTGTGTTTTCGATCATTTGGTATACGGAGAGTTCGACACCTTTGATGATGCTTGTAAGGACTTGTCCTGGTAGTAATCCATTTCCGTTTGAGTCGACCCAGATAATATATTTCTTTGTTTGTGTTGCTGCTTCGAGGGCACCTAGTCCGCTTGCGCCTGCTGCGACGAGGATGATATCGGCACCTTTATTATATTGTGCGAGGGCGATTTCTTTTGCTTTTGCTGGGTTGTTGAATGCTTTTGGTGTGATGCCGACGTAGTTGACGAGTAGTTCAGTGTTAGGGTTTATTTTTTTGATACCGGCGTTGAAACCGATTTCGAAGGCTTCTACGAGTGGTATTTTCATACCGCCTATGAATCCGACTTTTTTTGTTTTTGTTTTGAGTGCGGCGATGACGCCGGCGAGGAATGTTCCTTCGTGTGCTTTATATATGAGTGATGCGACGTTTTTTGGTTTTGCTTCTGCGTCGATGAGGACGAAGTTGGTATTTGGGAAGTCGGGTGCTACTCGGTTCATGGGTTCTCGGAAGAGGAATCCGACACCGATGACGAGGTCGAATTTGAGTTCTGCTAATCTTCTTATTGCTTTTTCTGTATCTGTATTTTGTGTTGGGTTAATTTCTTTTAGTGTGATATTCCATTTTTTTTCAGCTTTTTTTGCGCCGTTGTATGCGGCGTCGCAGAATGAGAGGTCGCCGCGGCCGTGTATATCGTAGATGAGTCCGACTTTAATTGTTGCTGTCGTATTTTCTACTATGAGTAATGTTGTGATTATGAGTGTGATGAGTGTTATAATTTTTTTATTCAAGTTAGTTTCCTCTGGTTGAGAATTACGGAATTTGTCATTATAGTTGTTACGAAGTGGTAGAGTTGTCTTATTGACATTATTTTTCGCAATGAGTAGATACGGG
>JAAXGN010000017.1 GCA_012267415.1 Candidatus Poribacteria bacterium
TTTCTATAAACATATCGTCCCTATGGGACTGAAGAACTTAAAAATAGATGTTAATGACTTTCAGATCAACCTCTTTTGTGAAATAATGTTCCACAGAGGGTAATTTAGCACAACTCGTCATGTAATGCAAGCACATCGCATAAAGAAACTATTCTCTGCTGTTGCACGACACTACGATTTTCTTAATTCCTTATTGAGTCTGCGGTTAGATGGCAGGTGGCGAAGGGAGACAGTCAAAGTAAGCGATGTCAATGCAACAAGCAGTGTTCTTGATGTCTGTACAGGCACGGGAGAACTTGCCTTAGCATACGCCGACAAAATCGGGACAGGTGGTACTGTCATCGGTTCCGATTTTTGCTTTGAGATGTTAGAAGTTGCTCAGAAAAAGATTCAGAGAAAGAAACATCAACATACGTTCATGCCAGTTGAAGCGGATACACTCTCACTTCCGTTTCCTGACGATACTTTCGACATCGTTTCAGTGGGTTTCGGTATACGCAATGTTGCTGATCTTGAACTCGGTATCCGTGAAATGACTCGTGTTGCAGCCAGAGAGGGTAGAATTGCGATATTAGAATTTACACAACCTGTAAATCCGGTGTTTCGCGGTTTATACTATTTCTATTTTACAAAGATATTACCGTTCATTGGTAACCGTATCTCGCGTAATAAGGACGATGCTTATGGGTATCTGCCACATTCTGTCATGCAGTTTCCGAGTTGCGATGAATTGAAGACCATAATGGAACAGTGCGGTCTATCAGATGTGCAATACTATCGGAAAACTTTTGGGATCGTTGCGATTCATGTTGGGATTAAGGCATGAACATGCGTCTCCTTAGAAGATTATGAAGATTTAGATTTAAATTGGGTAATTAACTGACGAGGAAACTTGTTGTATGCGGGCTGGGAAACCGGTTGTATGCGGGCTGGGAAACCCAGCCCCTACGAGAGTTTTATGGATTGGATTACCGAAATATTTATTTAATCTTCCTCACCTTGTGAGACGTTCCACATGTGCAACAACAGATTCGGAGAGACCCTCCAAACTATAACCGCCCTCCAATGCTGAGACAACATTGCCAGATGCAATTTCATCAGCCGTATCCAGAATCAAATCGGTTAACGCTGCAAAACCGTCAGCAGTAAGTTCTGTTTGAGAAAGTGGGTCAAGGTAATGCGCATCAAAACCAGCGGAAATAAGAATAAACTCAGGTGAGAAATCCTCTAAAGCAGGGATAAGTATATTTTTGAAAACGAGAATGTAGTCATCATCATCACTTCCCGCAGGAATAGGTACATTGAGTGTTGTTCCGCGTGCTTTACCGCTGCCTTTCTCGTATTGTGAACCTGTGCCGGGATACAACGGAGATTGGTGGATAGAAAAGAAGAATACGGACTCGTCTTCGTAGAAGATGTCTTGTGTACCGTTGCCGTGATGAACATCCCAGTCCACGATTGCTATTTTTCCTACGTCATGTTCTCGTTGAAGATACCGAGCTGTAATTGCGATGTTGTTAAACAAGCAGAATCCCATACTTTGTCCCGGTGTCGCGTGGTGTCCGGGTGGACGCACCAAAGCAAATGCGTTTTTCACCTTTCCTGTTGCGACCGCTTCTGCTGCGTTTAATACACCCCCTGTTGATAGGAGCGCAATATCAAAAGACTCAAACACGACATTTGTGTCATAGGTCGTGGGTATCTCAAGTTCGCAGTGTTTCCGGATGTAGTCGCTATAGCCGGGTCTATGTGCGTAGATAATTTGTTCAATAGTTGCTGGAATCGGGTCAATGTGGCATAGTTTATCCCACACTTTGCTCTGTTTCAGCACGGACAGACTCGCGATGAGTCTGGCAGGACGTTCAGGATGACCGTGTCCCGTATAGTGATTTAGGTAGTCTGGATGGTAGATAAATGCAGTATTGTGTGGCATAGATGGTTTCGGGTCAGTTGTTTGGGATGTGTAAGGTAATAGTCACTCTTTTTGTCAGAATCGCGGATTACGCGGAGGACACGGAAGCCGCGGAAGGTGTTCTTGCACATATAAGGTTTACTTTCACAGTCTCCGTTCTCTGTAATATGTATCATCATTATACCAGATATTCCGTAAATATCATATCTAATTTATTCATACAAGATTAACATTGAAATGAAACACGATATTTGGTATCCTCTTATGAATGGAAACACCAATTGGACAAGTATTCACCCCAACAGAATGGACAGAATGGCTCATCAATAAGTGGCACATCTTTGATGCGTGGATGGATGGCGCGGAAATTTGCGATCCAACAGCAGGACAAGGCGCATTCATAATTGCTCTGTTAAACATTGCACGAAACCAAGGGATACCACTTACACCTAAACACCTATCACGATTAACATTGATAGAGATTGACCCTTCACTCATTGATAATTTCAAAAATTCAGTCAGACAAGATTTTGGCATAGACTTCCCGCAGGATCAACTCTTCTGTAAAGACATTATCACACATTACCATGACAAAAGATACGATATACTCATCGGTAATCCACCATGGGTAAATTTCGCGGAACTACCAACCGCATATAAGACACAACTAAAACCTTATTTTATTCAAGAAGGACTTGTGCAGAATGCACAGAATCTTCTCTTAGGATCCTCACGGATTGATTTAGCTGCTTTAGTCATCAAGGTAGTTTTAGGTAAATTACTAAGAAAGAAAGGACATGGTTACTTCTACCTTCCGACTTCCCTCTTCTTTGGAGATGGTGCACACGCTGGGTTTAGAGACTACCAGGCAAATAAGCGAAGGTTCTCTATAGATACAGTCTATGAATTCACGAATACGGAGGTATTTGAAGGTATACGAAAATCTTACTGTTGTGGCAAAATTCAGATTGATTCACAACAAACATTTCCAATATCCTATTTCAGGGAAATTGATGAGAATTGGGATGAACATATAGCATCTCCACTCAATAATTCAGATGATCCGTGGCGGATTGTGAAAAACATTGAGGATCTCAATTCAAGTGAAATGCTTAACATCCATCTGTTGCCTAATCAGAAACCCCGGCAAGGTGTAAATACGTGCGGTGCAAATAACGTTTTCATTTTTGATGATAAACCTTCATATCTACCAGATGAATACCTATATCCTCTTGCTACAAAGGAGATATGGCGACAACCAACATGTAAGCCACATAAATGGATTCTGCTACCGTATCATCGGGAGAACGGCAGACCTATTAGTTGGAAACATATCAGCAAACATGACACTTTGGTGAATTATCTACAAAACTACAAAGATGTCTTACAATCAAGGAAGGGAACACTACTCAAAGAATCCATGATTAGAAGCGGTTGGTGGACATTACTGGGAGTTGGACCTTATGCATTCGCACCCTATAAGGTTATCTGGGAGGCGTACGGTAGAAAACATTTCAATCCGATTGTGGTAAGCGATGTAGCGGGACAGGTATGGCAGGGAAATCAATCTCTGCAAGCTTATATCCCATTTTGGTGCGAAAATGAAGCACATCAAGTCAGAACCGCACTTAAGAATCCTGAAATACCAAAACTGTTACGTCAACTCAATGGATCAGGAAAGTGTAATTGGGCACAACCTGGGAAGATAAAGAAAATACTGAATTTCGGATTAAGGGTAAGTAATTAATTCGGTCAAAGCGATTTTCCCCAGGCCGGTGGATCAACGCCAAATGCTAAACGTGCATTCTGTGTTGATCCACCGGTCCTGAAGAAACCAGACTTATCTATTAATTTTGATGCGTCCCCAGGTTGTTGCCAATTTCCCCTTAGGTTCCACATCAAATGCATCTTCCCAACCGTTGAGTAATTGCTTAATCTCATCGGCTTCAAGTGCGCGATTGAGCAATACTATCTCATCAATACCGCCGTGAAAAGTCTCAGAACCAAATTTCAGTTGTAATACCCCAGCTGCAGCGACCTTTCCACCCCATTCCGGTGTCCAATTCGCTTTTGCATCGCTTAAAGCTCCTTGTTCACTTTCGGGTTTACCATCAACATACATTTCGACGATTTTACCATCGTACGTTCCAGCAACATGATACCATTTTTTCTGTTCTAACTCCGTTTGACCGTAAAATCCTGGCGTAATCCCTTGGCTTGTCCAAACTCTAAAGGAGAAACCATCCGGGACAGGTTCTCCTCCTGATTGATCCTCAAGCAGATAAGCACCATTTTTTCTGATACCCGTATCCGAATCAGCATCAACTCGGAACCAGGCAGCTACAGTTAGACCGTCACTGATGCTTCTTATACTGTCAGAATCTTGAACATCAATGCTGCCCCCGCCGCCTGCCACTACTGCTTGCCCGAACTTACCAGCCTCAAATTTGAAACTGCCATTCTCTGTTGCATCATTGCCGTTGCCGGATGCGTCATCATAATTCCCATCAAGCAACCAAACACCTACGATTGCTTCATCGTTTTGCTCAAGCGCATAACAAACTGCACAGACGCAAAACAGGACCAATATGCTAATATTAAGTAATTTCATTTCAAATCTCCATTTTAGTTAATTTTCATATAATTCCATATTCTACCTTAAAATATACTATCTAAGATTCTATTTTTTGTCAATAAGAATTGGACAAACCGTTAGAAATATGGTAATCTGAACAAAAAGGAAATTCACACGAAATAAGGAAATTTAAATGGAACTGCAGCAACAACTCATGAGTGATCTCATCGATCTATTGGGTAAAAAGAATGTTTTGACAGATGCAACGGCACTCTCCGTTTACGAATGTGATGCAGCACCCTCATTCAAAGCACTACCTGATGTTGTTGTGTTTGCAGATACAACACAGCAGGTATCTGATATTGTGAAATTAGCAAACAGACACAATACACCTTTCATCGCACGAGGTGGTGGTACAGGTCTCAGTGGCGGGATGCTTTCTGTTCAAGGGGGTATCATCATCGCACTCAATCGGATGGATCGTATCTTAGAGGTGGACATTGAAAATGAATACGCGGTTGTTGAACCCGGCGTGGTCAATCTACTGCTATCACAGGCAGTGCAAAAGCACGGGTATCACTATGCACCAGACCCATCAAGTCAGAAAGCCTGTACAATAGGTGGAAATATCGCTGAGAATTCAGGGGGACCCCATACCCTAAAATATGGCGTTACTTCTGATCATATACTTGGCATGGAAGTTGTCATGCCGAACGGTGATATCATTGAGCTCGGTGGTGAAGTTGAAGAAGTTCCTGGATATGATTTGCGCGGACTCATGATCGGTTCTGAAGGCACATTCGGTATTGTAACGAAAGCGACTGTAAGACTCACGCGAAACCCACAAGCGTATCAGACAGTACTTGCAGTATTTGACAATATGGATGACGCATCAAATGCTGTCTCAACTATTATTGGGAACGGTATCATTCCTGCTGCACTTGAAATGATGGATACTCTTGTCATAAAAGCATTAGAGGAGGCATTCCAATTCGGTTTTCCACTTGATGCTGAAGCCATTCTGATTGTTGAACTTGATGGGATTAAAGCAGGAATGCAGAATCAGACTGACAGGATTATAGAAATATTCAAACAGCATCATGCACGTGAGGTTAATTACGCAAAGGATGATGAAGAGAGACAGGAACTTTGGAAAGCACGGAAAAGCGCATTCGGGTCATTCGGAAGACTCGCACCAAACTACATCACACAAGATGGCGTGGTTCCACGAACAACTTTACCAAAGGTGTTACGCAGGATTTCTGAGATTTCTGAAAAGTATCAGATTGCAATAGCGAATGTGTTCCATGCAGGTGATGGTAATATTCATCCAATCGTACTGTTTGATGAACGCGATGCTGATCAATGTGAAAGAGTTGAACATGTCAACAAAGAGATACTCACAGTGTGTGCTGAAGTCGGTGGTACAATAACAGGTGAACACGGAATCGGTGTTGAAAAGATGGACTACATGCCATTGATCTTTAGCAGAGCAGACATGCAGATAATGAAAGATGTTAAGGAAATCTTCAATCCGACTGGACTGTGTAACCCCGGTAAGATTTTCCCAACCGCTGCATCTTATGAAAAACTGGGGTTATCTCCTTGAAGAGAGTAGTAAGTTAATTGTACAAGCCTTCAAGGATTCATGGAACGGGAAGGTTTGAGTTACTAAAATTTCTTGAAAAATAAACCCAATCTCAACAACAAACAACGGATGTGTAATACTTTGTCACCATAATCGTCAATTTAAGAAGGTTAATCCAATTTATTAGTGTCCTCAGTCCCGTAGGGACGATATGTTTATAGATCATGATTGAACACCCGTTCTTTAGTCCCGCCAAATGCCAAACGCGCATTTGGCGTTGATTTGGTAGGGACGATATGTGCAAAATGAGGCAATAACATAAACATAGCGTCCCTACGGGACTAAAGAGGATTAACCGCACGTTTTTCTATAAACATATCGTCCCTACGGGACTAAAGACATACTCATAACAAATTAAACCCTTGTAAATTGACATATAAGGTTACAAGAACTTTACGTGCCAGAGAGTATCCACTGACAAAAACTTTACACCCATAAACAACTTGCCATTTTCATCAGAATATGATATTTTATATGCACAAGAAGGAGAGTATAACTTGTGGCATCAATTAATGATATTGCTAACGAATTCATCAGAGAAGAAATTGAAGAATACCTTGAACAACCTGACGAAATTCAACGATTTATTCAGATGTTTTCACAGGCTACCCCCAATATGCAGGATATCGCTGCTGCACTGATAGATGGTGACCATCACACGGTGGATACACTTACAGAAGAAGCACTTGCAGATGGCACCGAAGCTCTTGAGATTATGGATGATGGTCTTATTTTGGGCATGGGGATAGTCGGTATAAAGTTCCGTGAGAACTTCATCTTTGTTCCAGAAGTACTCGCATGTGCAAGAGCAATGAAAGCAGGTATGGCACATATAGAACCGATCCTGTCTGAATCGGGGATTGAACCTGTCGGCACGGTCATAATGGGAACAGTAAAAGGTGACCTACACGACATCGGAAAAAACCTGTGTATCATGATGCTGCGCGGTGCCGGGTTTGTCGTCTACGATTTAGGTGTGGATACCTCTGAAGATGAGTTCATTGATGCCGTGGAAGAATACGAAGCACCCATCTTAGGTATGTCCGCACTGCTAACAACGACAATGCCAAATATGGGAAAAACTATTGATGCATTTATTGATGAAGACTTGCGGGAAGAAGTAAAGATTATGGTCGGAGGTGCCCCTGTTACACAGACATTCGCTGACGATATGGGTGCGGATGGATACGGCAAAGATGCATTGGCTTGTGTCGCTCTCGCAAAGCAGTTTCTTGAAAATGTTGATGAAGAATGGTACTAAGTCAACTATTGGATGTTATAGTGAAAACCAGATATATTATTACACTCCTGGTACAACGGCAATGATTTGCTGCGGACTGGGAAACCCAGCCCCTACGAATAGGTATTTGTTGATGGTTAAGTGTATGTTTAATTCTAAGTTAGACTATAAATGAAAAAAATAGACAAAAAAGAATACGAAACACGTCTCAATAAGATAACAGAGATATTTGAAGAACTCGTCGTCCATGCAGACGAACAGGCAACATACCGATGTCCTTACAAGAACAGATTTGACCAATGTACCGCGAAATTTGGTTGTAGAAATCAACGAAAAATAAACGAGGGTACAGGACTACTTTGCGTCGGAGACGACAAATTAGACTATCGTAACGCCTGGGAAACTGACGATTCCCATACCCAGTTATCTTCAAAAAATACCGCAAACGGGACTATTTCGTGTGATGGTAATGTCTATCAACTATCTCCCGGGAAAACCGTTTTTGACTACGCGGATGATTTAGCAGTTCAAGTGCCTACCTCATGTTTTCGTACAGGACAGTGCCATGAGTGTATCGTTGAAATCATGCAAGGCATGGAAAACCTGAGACCACCCAACGAAGCAGAGTCTTTCCTTCAAGACAACTATCGTCTGGCATGTCAATCTTTAGTTGTAGATATAAACGAACACATCGAATTTGTACCTCTCCGACGAACCCCACGCATCCTCACGCACAGTAATACAGAACACATGCGTGCAGATAAAGAAACACTGTTAACACATAATCCAATGGTCACCCATCACGATGGTATCGTCTATTACGACAATGAACCTGTTGACAGATTCCGTGGACATATCTACGGTTTGGCGATAGACTTGGGTACAACCACCGTTGTTGTAAATCTGGTCGATTTAGAAAATGGACAGACAATCTCTGAAAGTGCTTTCGAAAATCCACAACGTTTCGGTGGAAGTGATATCATGCACCGTATTTCTTATGATGAAAAATATGAAGGTGAATTATGGAAATCACTTATTGCAGCATTAAACAGTCAGATCATGGATATGTGCGATAGGTATGCCTTCGTGCGTCAGGAAATATACGAAATCGTTGTCGCAGGGAACACGACGATGCGCGATATCTTCTTCAGACAGAATGTGCAATCTATCGGTCAAAAACCGTATAAATCTCTCATTGAGCATGAATATCTGGATAGTGTCCGATCCACAACATCACTCAGAGAAAAATCTCGACGACTCGGCATCCGCTCTAATCCGAAGGCACTGGTTTACAGTCTCCCCTTGATAGCAAGCCATGTCGGTGCAGACGTTGCTGCAGATTTAGTTGCTACAGACATGCAATCCACAGATGAGATTGTCATGTTAGTGGATGTTGGAACGAATACCGAAGTTGTAGTAGGGAATGCCGATAGAATGGTCGCTGCTTCTTGTCCCGCAGGCCCAGCGTTTGAAGGTCGCGGAATTGAATACGGGATGCCAGCATATCCCGGTGCCATTGAATCTGTAAAATGGCACAATGGCAGGATTGCATACCAAACAATTGATAACGAAAAACCACAAGGGTTATGCGGATCAGGATTGATTTCTCTACTTGCGGAATTGCTTCGACATAACCAAATGACTCCGAAAGGTGTTTTTGCCGAAAGAAAACAACGGGTGATACCACTATTACCTGACCACGGAATTACATTCTCACGAGATGACGCAAGCAACTTAGCACAAGCAAAAGCTGCGAATTACTGTGGACAGTATATCGTTCTAAGACATTTCGGATGCACGCCACACGATATTAGCAAACTCTATTTGGCTGGCGGGTTTGCAAACTATGTTAACATAAGGGATGCAATTGACATCGGGTTTCTTGCACCTGTACCAGACGATAGGATTGTAAAGGTAGGTAATGCAGCCTTAGCAGGTGCAAAAGCGGTTCTCCTATCAAGAGAGAAACGCACGCAAATTGAAGAATTCGTAAAAAAAATAGAACATATTGAACTGGAAACAACGCCAGATTTCTTTGATGTCTTCGTTGAGGGATGCCAATTTAAGCCGATGCCTAAAGATTTTTGATAAGGTTAAACAGATAAGTGATAGAATTTATAGAACGACTAAAAGATGATATTCCCATTGTATTTGATGGTGGTTTTGGATCGCAACTGTTTGCACGGGACATCCAACTTCCTAACAGCACACTGGCAAACAAAATATACAGTGAAGATGTTGTTGCAATCCATGCAGACTATATCAATGCCGGGGCAGAGGCGATTGGCACGAATACCTTTGTCGCATCTCCGCTGCATCTTGATATGGCAGGACAAGACAAGGATGATTCCCAACATCTAATAAGATTAGCCGTGAAGCACGCAAAAAAGGCTGTCGCTGCAAATGATGCTGATGTCTACATTGGGGGGTCTGTTGGACCATCACCTGGAGCAATTGAAGCGGATAGCGGAGACACAACTTTTGGGATTCCCAATGCAGATGTAAGGGAAGCACATAAACTTGTCATCAACACACTGGCAAATGAAGGCGTTGATTTTCTCTGTCTTGAAACGATGTTCTCTGCAAAGGAAGCAGCAATTGCTGTTGATATTGCTCGGGAAACAGGATTACCCATCGCTGTGAATATGACGTACAAATGGACAAAGGAACGAAAAACGGGAAAAGAGATTTATAAAACTGACTGGGGACATTCCGCTTCCGATCTACTTAGAATCCTTGATAGCGGTGAATTTTCAAATGGAGACTCACTCATAGATTGCGTTGATATTATCGGACTTAATTGCGGTGCAGAATCTAAACAGACTGAACATACCGGAATGCCGTATGCTATTACTGGAACAAAACAACTACATGCGGCATTGAAAGAAATAGGTATTAACGACAAAAGAGTAATGGCATATCCGAATGCTGGTATGCCTGAACTGGATGCGAATTACAAGACAGTATACACACAATCCCCGGCGGAGATGGCAAGTTTTATCTCTAAACTCTTAGAGGTGGGTGCCTACTTTATAGGGGGGTGCTGTGGTACAACGCCGGCACACATCAAAGCTTTTCGACAGGAGGTGGATTCCGGTTCGATCAACGCATATTAGACAACAACTCCTTTTTGACGGCACACGGAGTGGGCCTACTACTATTAAGCACATCATAAAATGATGAAAACAATTACCCTTACATATAAACGACTTCCAGATAGAATCAACTATTTCAAGCAACAACTCCTATATGAAGATGAAAATGTAATCGTCACATCACAAAGGATAATACCTTCTTCACCCATCATAATAGATGGTGAAACAGTCTTAGATGACAATTACACTGCAGTCTGGTTCGTATTCACAGGTTTATGGTATGACATCGGGAAAATATATAACCTTAAAGACGAATGGACAGGTTACTACTGTGATATAATAAAACCAGTAGACAGACAGGAAGGCACGTTTGAAATCGTTGACCTCTTCTTAGACTTATGGGTGGCACCCGATATGAGTTTTGAAATTCAAGATGCAGATGAATTTGAGAATGCTGTTAGAAACGGTGATATATCTCATGAATTGGCAGAGCAAGCACGCAAAGCACTGTCTGAACTTATATTGACAATTGAGACAGGACGATTTCCGCCAGAATTTGTAGAAAACTTTACAATACCTTTTTGAGATTATAGTGAAATCTATAATCACTTGCACCCAATTGTAGCGCAAACTTTTAGTTTGCGTACACGACTGCACAAACTAAAAGTTTGTGCTACAGCACAGTCCGGTCTGTGGGTTTAGGTCCCACGTACCAAGAGCGTGCATATATTTTTCTATTTCACTATAAAATCTGATATTTTGGAGTCTAACATGGCTAAATTAGCAATAAATGGTGGAGAACCAATTCGCACAAAACCTTTTCCGACTTGGCCCCAACTCGATCCAGCAGATATTGAAGCGTTTGAGAGTATCTATAATAGTCGTCGATGGGGTGTGGGAGGGACAAAAGTTCCTGAATTTGCAGAACAATTTGCCACGTTTCAAGGGGCAAAATACGGTGTCTGCGTAAATAGTGGTACCACTGCACTCTATGTTGCGTTGAAAGCAGCAGGTGTAGGACCTGGCGACGAAGTCATTACCACAGCATATACATTTCAGGCAACCATTGTAGCCATTCTGATGACGCATGCAGTGCCTGTTTTTGTAGATACTGCACCCGACAGTTTTCTGATAGATGCTACAAAAGTGGAAGATGCAATTACCAATAAAACCAAAGTGATACTTCCCGTACACATAGCTGGATATCCTGCTGACCTTGACACGTTGGTCGAAATTGCAGATAAGAATGATATAAAACTCATAGAGGATTGTGCACAAGCACACGGCGCAGAATGGCGAGGAAAAGGTGTCGGAAGCTGGGGAGATTTCGGATGCTTCAGTTTTCAGACTTCAAAGAATCTCTGTGCTGGTGAAGGTGGAATCATCCTTACAAATGACAGAGAACTCTATGAACGCACTTGGTCAATACACAACTGTGGACGTACGCCACCAGATGCCGAATTTGGAAACATAGAACCGTTCGGAACGAATTTCAGGATGACCGAATGGCAGGCTGCGATACTCCTCTCTCGTTTGACAAGGCTTGAAGCAGAAGCTAACTATAGACACATGAACATGCGGTGGTTAGATGGGTGGTTCGGTGAGATACCAGGAATAAAAGTAACACCTCTCGATCCCCGTGCAACACGCGGTGGCTGCCACGGATATAAAGCAATTCTGGATTCTGAGGAATTTGAAGGTATATCACGCAACACTTTCATAAATGCTATGCGTGCAGAAGGTATACCTTTAGGGTATTGGTATAACACACCTATGTATCGCGCAGCATTCCTCTCCTCTCATCTCTTTGGATGCGACAACGACTATAATGACGTACATTGTGCAGAAACCGAAAAGATCTGTCAATCTGGTCTCGCCTTAAGCCAGAATGTATTGCTGGGAAACGAAGAAGATATGGAGGATATAATCAAATCTGCTGCTAAAATCCGCAGAAATGTCGGTGAATTGATTGAGAGAAATACCTGATTGTTGTGAAGATACATTAACACTATGAAGACTGTCTGTTCATCAGAAGATTGTAATATGGTAATAGACGGGCTGGGAAACCCAGCCCCTACGAACGTTTTTATGGGTTTAAATGCCAATATTCTTTTTATCTTCATTTGTAAATAGTAGGTGGAATTGGTATTACTCTGTCCAACCCATCGTCTCACGTAGTTTTTCCTTTACTTTTGCGAAATCTCGGCGTGCCTGATAAAAAACCCGTTGTGCTTCCGTGAATTGTGCTTGTGCTTGAAAAGCATCGTTAAGAGTTAACCCACGATATCCTTGTATTTCAACAGTACCTTCTTCAAGCACCTTTTCTATTGTCCGTAGTCGTTGTTCAATAATTTTCACCCGTTTCTGCTCAATTTCCATTCGTTCTTTTGCATTCGCTACTTCTCTGTAATCGCGTCGTACCGCTACTTTGATGAGTTTTGTCTTTTCAATGTACTCCAATTGGAGTCTGTCCAGTTCCGCAATTTCTGCGGAGCGAAGGTTTGCTGTCTTGTTCCCATCATACAGTGGAATATTAAGGTTAAAACGTAGTTCCCATCCATCTTGTATGTGTGGATCTGTGGCAAAAATGCTTGCGGCATCTCGCTCCCGGTCAAATATGACCGGATCATAGAGTGCTTTCGCATCCCAAGTTCGGTTTTGTTGATGTTGTTGCAATATTAGATGCAGATCTTTGTAACGCGCTTCAGCAGAGATCTCTGGAAATCGATTCCACATGGTTTCCACGACAAGCCATTCTTGACGTACGATTTCTCCTTGTAAGTCGCGCAAGTCGAGACGGTTAGCAAGGGCAAGTTCAACTGCAGCTTCTAATGTAAGATCATCATCAGGGAGAGATTCAGAGAGAACGACTTGTGCCAGTGGATCAAGTCCAGTGAGACGGATAAGTTCCGCTGTGTCAACGTCAAGTCGACGTTGGAGTTTGTTGAGATCAAGTTGCTGTTCCGATAATTCAAGTTCTGTATTGAGTCGACTGAGATAAGGGATACGTTTCTTTTCGTGTTTGATTTGCGTACTTTTCAGTTTTTTCTGAAGTTCTACCTCAGTCGCTTGACGTTGTGTGATCTCTTCTTGTGTGAGTGTAATATCATGCCAGAGATTCCGGACAGCGTGGATGGTTTGCTTTTTTACGCGTTCGTATTCAATTTCCGCTTTACGTACTTCCTCTTGTGCAGTGTCGAGTCCTTTTGGGATTTCGCCGAACTGGGTGAGGATAACACTCATCTGTGCGCGGGTGAGATAATTTTTATCATCAAAATCTCCGTTTTTTTGACGTTGATATTCGCTGGTAATCCCTACTTGTGGCAAGTATACAGCTTTGGAAACGCGTAGGTTTGCCTTCGCGCGTTCCACTACTTTTTCCGCTTTTTTCACTGCCTCGTTGTTCTGTAAAGCGAGTTCTATTGCACGATTTGACCGAAGTGAGACAAGTTCCTGTGCGGATACTGTACCAACTCCTTTAAATAACAGACCTTGGCTGACTATCAACAGAAAAATAGAACTTATGCAGGTTGCCAGCGGTGTCAAACTTTTATTCATTTCAATCTCCAAAAATTGTTTCTACCGTCGGCTAATGCGGATTGTAACGATAACAATACCGATCATAAGGAGTATCAACGCACCAAATAATAACGTTGTTACCGACATTTGTGATTTTGATTCAACTTGTACTGTGATAGAACGGTCGCGCGCTGGATATTTTCGGTTGTCAACCGTTACTTCCGCGCTGAGTTTTGCTTGATATTCTCCTACCGTAATGTCAGCAGGCGGATTGAGTGTGAGTTGTATTTCCGTTTCTTCGTTTCGTCCGAGTGATCCGATGATTTCTGGCGACACTGTATATTTCCAATTCGGATTGACATCAACCAGCATGCGGATATCAATGAGGTCACGAGTGCCGATGTTTTTTAATTTTGCGGTCATATTAACTTGATCACCGATCTTAATAGTTTGGAACGCATTTTGTACGGAAACTTCAATTTCCGGCACCCCCTTTGGAATTAGTTCAAACCGCTCCACACCCCCTTGTATACTGGCGATTCTCTCAGCGGATAAATCCAATCGGTTGTTTGTTCCTCCGAGTTCGTTTGCTTCGGTTTCATCAAGTACAGCAACATAGAATTCAAGTGTACTGTCAAGATAAGACGCATCCAATTCTTCCGGTAGATACACAATTAACGACAGGTTTCGCTTTGATTGTTCCTGCGTAAACTTTACCTGTGACTGTCGTGACTTTGTATCCGGGTCTTGGAATTCAAAAGAAAGACGATTTAACAGGTTAATGACACGCAATTGGAACGTATTTTCGGTCTCTGCCAATCTATCCAGAGTCAAATCGTAAGTTACACTGCTCCCTAAATTGCCTTCCTGTGAAAAACGTAGCGAACTGACATTTACTACATCTAATGCGGACTCTTTTTGGAGATAGATTAAGCGTGTGTCAGGTTCAGGAAGCTCAGGGTATTTCATTGATACCTTGAGACTGTCAACATCTTTCTGGAGTTGGAACGTCAATTCCACGGTTTCATTGTAGCCGAGAACCGCGATCCTCTCTTCATAAGGTTTGACGATATTTGTGCCATCCACAGCATCAAGTAAAGAGATATAAATAGAACGGATTTCATTTGCTGCAGCGATCTCTTCAGGAGTAGCGTTGATCGGCATTGCTTCTGTCGTTGATGTATTCTTTAGTTGAATTGTCACCATCATCTGATTATCAACACGAAATTTCTTTGCACTTAAAATAGAGATATGACGTGTGTCCTCTTTAAGATGGATTCTATAAGGATATTCCCTGTCAAGGTATCGAAGATTAACCGTGACGCTATCCACATTCCGTCTTAGTTCAAAATCGAGTGTTTTCTCCTGTCCATCCTTTAGAGTTGGGATGCGGAACTCGTAGGGAGAACCGATTATAGCGTTGGTTTCGTCTTTGATAGAGACATAAACATTGTTGATCTCTTGTGCTGTGTTAACTTCTGTGTCCTTCGTTTCTTCCTCTTCCACTGCACCATATTTGATAACAAGTTCCAGACGTCTCCGATCACCCTCTTTGTAACGTCTTGCAGATACAACAGAGATATAGGGGTCTTCCTGCTTTAGGTGAATGTGACGTTCATCTGGAGTATCAAGGTAATTCAGATGAACAACAACATCACGGACATCCTCTTTTATTAACTCAAACTCTAAAATGATAGCCTCATTCTCTTTTAGTGTTTTGATTCGGCGTTCGTAAGGTTCGGCAATAATTGCGCCTGCAGAACCAAAACCCTCTTTCTCTTTGATTGAAACGATTATGTCGTCGATCTGAGCACTGATAACAATGTTTCGTCCCATTACTTTGGAACTTTCAACCAATTTGACAGGCAATGAGCTATTCTGCAACGTAATGGAAAACATTTCGCGACCGTCACGTGATTCATACAGACGTGTACTTTCAACCGTGATGTGCCAAGCATCCTTGAGCGAGTCAAGCTCTACCTTTTGCAGATTGAGTTTTGACTTTTCATATTCCGATGCTGCACTTTCATATTCCTCCTCAGCTTTATTTACTTCCGAAACTGTGACGATGTTGTTCTCTTCTTCCATCATCGTTCGCAAGTTATCCAGTTCAATTTTCTTCTTTTTCATCAAGTTTTCCGCCAATTCCATCTCTAAACGTGCTGTTTCTATTAGGATTTGACGGCTCTGTTCATCTCTGGTTTTTGTGGTGTCAACATCATTTGGGGGTGTTTTTTCAGGTTCATCGGTCCTCCCGACTTGTGGAGATGTCCCAATCACGATGATGCAAACCAGCATAAAAATTTTAATTCGCAAGGTTTTCCCTCTTTAGTATGGAATGGCCTCAATCTTTAGGTTCGTATCCAGCGACATAGTGCAGATATAGTTCTTCAAGATTTTCTCTCTGAATTTCTTCGCGTGTTAATTCTCGCTCAAGATTACCCTGAACGAGGATGCCTATCCTGTCAGCGATCTCCTTCGCGCGGAAGATGTCGTGAGTGGACATAAAGATGGCTTTTCCTTCCTCTTTTAGTTGGCGTAATAGATTTAGGAAATCGGCACCACCCTTCGGGTCAAGTCCCGATGTTGGTTCATCAAGTAGTATAGCTTGTGCGTCCTTCATAATCGCGATAGCAATACCGAGACGTTGCCGCATGCCTTTAGAGAAGGTTTTGACGCGACGTGTAAATGCTTCCTCGGCTAAACCGACTCTGCCAAGCGTTCCATCCAATTCGTCGTTTGATACTCTCTTTCGTCCGCCAAGTTTCGCGAAAAAGGATAGATTTTGGCGCGCTGTAAAGTTACGATAGAGTTCAACGTTTTCAGAGACATACGCGAGATGTTTCTTCGCTTCCAGTGGAAACTTTGGAATTTCAATGTCACCTACAAATGCTGTGCCGCTTGTTGGTTCAATAAAGTTGAGAAACATGGAAATAGTCGTACTTTTACCAGCACCGTTTGCACCGAGCACAACGTAAATTTCACCATCTTCCACTTTTAAGTTTAACTCATTAACTGCTAATACGTTTTCATTATAGACTTTCGTTAAATCACGTGTTTCTAACATTTTGTTTCTCCTCATAATCTTGCTATTTATGATGAACCTTCAGCCAGCATTGACTTATGTTGCATAGATGCGTTTGAAGGTGTATAGGTTGCATATTCTTATCCATTGATTTTTAGGTTAAATAGTTTTCAAATTACGATTAGATTTCAACACGGACAAACGCGAGATAAGCACCCGATATTAGTGCCATAACAAACAGAACCAATAACAACAATTCTGTCGATGCAGTATTGAAATCCTTACTGAGATTTAGTGTATCCTCAAACTTTGGAACAGATTCTGGGTTGACAGGTTTCTGCGACATACCAGCAGGAACACCAAAGATATTAAGACTGTCTGGATCCGATCTATCAGTGTCGTCAATGAATGTTCGAAATTCTCGCGCATAGGTTTGTACATTCTCTAAGAATTGAAGATGTCTTTCAAATCCTGTTCCAGCAAAGGATTCAAGAAGATGCTGGACAATCGTAACTGGAGAAAGTCGGGTTATAGCACGCGCGCGGTTTACTTGTTCGACTCGCTGATTTAAGCGTTCTGCATGTAAACGTTCCTGTTGTTCTGCGTCTTTGGTAACGTATTCACTGTCCATCTGTATTCCCTTGTGGGAATCCTCCGGTTCTTTAAATCGGTTAGCGTAATATTCTTTTGATAGTTCCTCATGTAGTTTTTCTGAACGTTCTGAGAAGTCAAGCGTAGGACCTGATGATGAAGATTCACCTGCAATAGAAGCGAGGGTACTCGGCATAAATACCACGAATACGACCCATACCAGTAGAAGTATCACGAGACTCACTGCGCTCCTTTGCACCCTCGCCGACACGAGCAGGCCTAACGCAAGAAAAAGGCAAGTATACAAGAGCGCGATAAAGAATATGATACCTAAACGTCCCCATACCTCAGCACTGAGGTGGACATCACTTGCCGTAGAGATCACCAATAGGTTTATCAATATCGAAAGTGTAAACGGAATGCTAATACTTATCAATGCTCCTAAAAACTTTCCAATTAGCACGGTGTGTCGTGGAATTGAATTTGCCAAAGTCAGTCGGAGCGTCCCATGCTCGCGTTCCCCTGAAATTGAATCGAAAGTAAACAGGAGTGCGACAAGGCTTAAGACATAGCCGATTATAAAACCCCAGTCTACTTTGCTAACGATCGGTCGAACATTCGTCCGATTAGGTGTTGCAGATGGATACGCTAAAATCCAGAAACTTTCGAGCGTGTCCCTACCCCAACGGTGGTGTCCTCCTTGTGCACGTTCAGATAAATACGGTTCACCTCCTTCTGCACAGAAACGGAGCGAAGATGGCTTTTTGGGTAGATATCCAGGTCCCTTTTGCGCGAGTTTGTATAAACTTTCGTCGGCAGCAGCCTTTAAGCGTTTTTGATGTTCTACAACAGCATTGTGATAATTCTGTATCCGTTCTGGATGTTCACGGAGATGCACAATCGCGTTGGTCAGCATCAAACCCAGCAGCAGCACAGTGGCAAGTGCAAATCGGAGGCTATTCAGGTTGTCGTAGAGTTCGCGTTTTGTAATATGCCAAACCATTCTACACTTCACTTTTCACGAAAATCAGAAATATAATGATAAACAGAACGACATTAATCATCAGTAGCAGGCACACATCCGATAGTGCTCGCTTTGCATTTGTGTAACTATCAACTCTTTGATAGGCAAAATGTGGTAGGTCGCTCCAATCCGCTGCCCCTTTGTCCGATGAGAACCACTGTCGAGACCCAAAAACATCCGTATCAAGGAAAAAGTCATTTACCTGCTTTCTATATTGTCTTGCAGCGTCGAAAAAATCTCTTATACCACGCACGTCAGTTCCTGCCCAAGTTTTAGTTGCAGCATCATATAGTTCCACTGGTGAGAGTTTCAACCATATTCTCTCTTTATTTGCAGGTTGGATATAGATATCCTCAAGTGCGGGTTCTCGTACGAGCCATGTTTTTTCTGCTGTATCAATAATCCTCGGCCCGAGATAGCGGAAATGTTTCCGTGCGTGAGGCATCTTGTATTCATCTTCATCATTAAACCCTGTAAAATTCATCACACTACGACATTTATAGAATAGTGTGTGAGCATCACCCAAAAAAATAAATTTAGATGAACGGAATCCCCATCCTCTTAGTTCATATCCCCAATCTTCACCAGGAAAATCGTCAGTTGCCAGGTAGCGTCTGCGTTCTCTGTCGAATTCCTTCCACATCTGTTTAATTTTGTCATAAGCGGATGTCCTGCGTTCTTGCGGTGCCTCGTGTTGTGGTATCACGGCAAGAATTACATTTGGATAAACCAATATCAGAAACCCCCAAACAAACATTGACAACATCAATGCTGTACTTGTCCTACGGGTTACTGCCGAAATCAATAATCCTATCAAATAGAAGATGGATAGATAAATAATGGAAGTTAAGATGATTCCCCCAATACGAAGAAAATCGTCGGTGTCTAGAGAAATGGAAGTGGATGTGGTTAACAGAATCAAAGAAAGGAGCAAACTTATCAACAAAGGGACAATTAAGCAGATCATTGCGCTGACGTATTTGGCAACTAGTATCTTACCTCGACTAACAGGATGTGTTAAGACTAAACGCAATGTTCCATTTTCATATTCTCCCGCGAGTGCATCATAGGCGAAAATTAGTGCCAACAAACTCAGGATCACCTCAAAGATGAAAATTAAATCCATTGAAGCAAACATATCCATAAGCGGATTAGAAGATCCGTGCGTGCTTGCTTCCCACAGCGACGGGACAAATATGTGGGTTATACGGACTTCGTTTCCGAGTTGTTTATCATAACCTACATTAAAAATGCTCAATGGATTTGGCGGACGGTCAACACGAATTTCTCCTGCCGAGTAGGTGTTTGTCGCTTGTAGTTGTCGCTTATGCATATTGACAGAGGTATTATGGCTGGCTAATCTACTCTCATAATCATTGATAAGCACATAGGTATTAGCAACTACAAGCAACAACATAATGAAGGTTGCCGCAGCGAATCGGAATGTCATGAGATTGTTAAGTAGCTCTCTGCGGATGAGTGTAATTAACATAGGGTTTTCTGTGTGAATCTGTTTTAGATGGTAATTGATTGACCTTATATTTACACATTTTCGGATGCACTTTAGCAAATGTGCTTACGACTATACATGATACAATTTTAGGTGAAATTGTTGCATAACTTGAAAAAAAATGTAAAAATCTAAATTATTACTAATTCATAATACATTCAACACTACGAACTCAGATAAGTCCGGTTCGGTTAAGAAACCGAACCTACCCAGCGATTATGGTGAAATATGAAAATAATTACACATTTCCACTCCCCGGTAGGTGCGATTTCCTAATCGCACCGGATTTGCCCTAAACAGTTTCATAGTAGGTCCCGGTGCGATAAGGATATCGCACCTACCGGCCTGGGTAGTATTGATAATGTATAAATGATTCCATAATCCACCATAAATTGGACACCTGTGCGTAATTTCAGCGAGATCAGACTTCTGCGCGTAAAAAGACGAGGAATGCTCCTGAAAAAAATACCACAAGAAGTAGCACGAGTAAAAGCAGATCCAAAGTTGCAGTGTTGAAAGTATCCTTAAAGGTAATTTTGTCCTCAAATTGCGGGATTGCTTCAACCGATACAATCTTTTTAGACATGCCCTCAGGAATACCGATAAGGTGTAGGCTTTCATTGTCTGTTCTATCGGTATCAACAATGAATTGTCGAAATTGTTTCGTGTAAAGATGCACGTTGTCTAAAAATTGTAAGTGCCGATTAAAACCAGTACCAGCCATCGATTCAAGCGCATATTGGACAATCGCTGCAGGAGAAAACCGGGTTGCTGCTCTTGCACTCCGAATCTGAGCGGTTTGTGCGTCTAAATGTGAACGGTTAAAACGTTCTCGGATTTCAACATCTTTTTTAACAAATTCTGACTTGATTTGCAATTCTTCAATTCCGTCCTTTTGCCATACTGAATTATATTCATCTTGAGCGGCTTTGATATCTTCAGGAGACAGAGAATCGCGTGGCATTTTCGCCAGTTGCTGAAGTTTACTTTGCGCGCCAGAAAGTTTCTTCTCTTTGACTTTTTTTATTTGCTCGTTATAATCTGTGTTATTCTCGTCAATCGCTAGATCTTTCGCGGCTTTAAATTGATCGTTAGTTTGTAAAGGCGGCATCCATTTTGTGGAAAGGGTCCCAAGGGTTGACGGAACAAACACCACAACTGTCACCCATATCAACAGAACAACGATTAAACTGAGTCGAGGTTCTCGTGTACCCGCTGAAATCATTAAACCCAATCCGATAAAGATGCCAGCGTAACTTACAGCAATCAGCAGGATTATCCCTAAACGACTCCAGTCCATAGCACCCAGTTGCGTCCAACTATCTGTCGAAATCACAGCAAGATTTACCAGCACAGCAAAAACGAAAGGAATAAGAATAGCTATCAAGGTTCCCAAGTATTTACCGACTAATAAGATGGGTCGTGAAATCGGGTTTGCCAGACACAAACGCAGGGTACCTCTTTCGCGTTCACCAGAAAATGCGTCGAATGTAAACAGGAGTGGGATAAGAGAGAGTAGATAGGTAATAATAAATACCCAATCTATCTTCGTTGCTTGTGGACGAAGGTCTTTCGAATCTGGGTTGACGCTGCCATAACTTATCCACCAATTGCTTCTGACCCTACTACCAAAACCGGATCTCGACCAAGACCCTGGACTGTATATATTCCCCGGTAAGTAAGCATCATCTCCGTCAGCGATGAAGGACAGCGAAGCAGGACTTTTGTAGAGATTACCTGGTCCCTTTCTTATCAGCGTGTACAGTTCTGTCCGATCTTTCAATTCGTCAACGTTTCTGGTGATATTGTTGGAATAGTTACGCACCTTTTCAGGATGTGTGTTTATATGTACCCAAGCGTTGGTCGCCATTAAGCCTATGAGTATGAGTGTTGTCAAGACGAATCGCAGACTATTGATGTGGTCAAAAAGCTCTCTTTTGATAATATGTAATACCATTCAGTATCTCCATTAGGTATTTAAAGGTAACAGGCACACTCCTGAAGATTAAGTTATTAATTCGATAATTCTCAATATCCCAAACCTAGTAGGTGCGATAAGGATATCGCACCGAGTTTACCCCAACGACTTCATTGAAGGTTTCCGCGTAGGATCCGGTGCGATAAGGATATCGCACCTACCGGCCTGGGAAAATCGGTTTTTCACCCTTTTAATCATTTAATCTTCATCCGTGTGCAGTTACCTAAAGAATTGGAGCGTGCCTGCTACTATGCATTCAGCTAAACTTCAATTCTGACAAAAAGCAGAAATGCCACTGTGAACAAAACCGTATTGATGAGTAGCAGCAAAACCAATTCAGGGAACGCTCGCGATGCGTTTTCCCAAACATCTACCCGTTCAAAACGGAACTGTGGTAAATCCCACCAATCTACTTCACCCTTGCTCGTATCAAACCATTGTCGGCTACCGAATGCGTTTTTCTCATGAAAATAGTCTATGATGGAACGCCGATATTGCTGCGCAGCGTCAACATAATCAAACATACCATCCAGATCGGTACCTACCCACGCGGAAGCTGCAAACGTATATAGACCAGAAGGACTGAGTTTCATCAGGTGTTCGTGCCATCTTGCTTCTCGGAAGGTCGTTTTATCTAAAGACTGTTTCCGTATTAACGCGGTTTGTTCCGCTAAACGGATGCGTAAAGCTTCCATCGTTTCATGGTATTCTTGGACGTGAGGAACTAAATGTTCAGATTCCGCTTTCACTTTAGAGGTAAGCATCTGTCGTCCATCACCGTAGCTGCGACCCTGTTCATGATAACTCAGATTAAACCACGGTGGGTCTTCTTCAAGCGGACTGTTTGCTATAAATCGCTGTTCTTCCCTGTCAACCTCTTCCCAAATCTGACTCACATGTTCTTCAGTAGATGTTCTTTCTGCCTGCATATCATCCACAGGGTCAATCGAAAATCGGCTCCAGTTTGGATAAACGAGCACTAAAACGACCCATACAAACATACAAAGCATTAGCGAAGTGGCAGTGCGGCGCGTCATCGTAGAAATCAACAGTCCAATCAAGTAAAACACAGACAAATAGATGCTTGTTGTCAGGACTACTCCGCCTATTCGCACAAAATCCTGACCACTTAGTTGAATTGAACCACTCATAGATAACAGAAACATAATCATCAGGAGGCTCATGAGGACAGGGAGTAGCAGGCAGATCATCGCGCTCATATATTTTGCCAGCAGAATACTGCCGCGCCGCACAGGATGGGAAACAACCAGACGCAGAGTACCCGCTTCCCGATCACCTGCTATGGCATCATAAGCAAAAAGCAGTGCGATCAAACTGAGTACCACTTGGAAAATAAAGACAAGATCAATCTTTGAAAATAGGTTTAGAAATGGATTATCAAGACTACGCGCCGAAGTATTTGAAATCATCGGGACAGAACCGTGATAAATTTCAAGAGTTCCCCCAAGTCGCTTATCCAATCCTGAACTAAAGAGACTTAAAGGGTTAGGGGGACGTTCAACATATAGTTTTAAGAAAGAATAGGTTTTCGCTTCCTGCGCTTTCTCACGATGCACATTTTTTTGATGGTTATATCTATCCGACCGGCGTTCATAATCTTCAAGAAGAACGACAGCGTTCGCGACAACCAGCAGGAGCGTAATGATAACGGCAGCAAAAAAGCGAGCACTCATCAGATGTGCGAGAAATTCTTGTCTAATAATTGTTCGTAGCACAACGACTCCTTAAGTTTCGGTTTGTTTATAAGAGACGCTTTAAATAATAATGATAGTTAAAACTGCACAGAATAGAGAGTAGATAGTTACGCTATATAATAGGAATGTATTAATACGTAACTACAAATGACACCGCTAAAAGTTGCATCTGTTTCACATCAACCACTTTAAAAATTGCTACGGTGTGTATCACAATTTTGCTGCGTCAAATATCCAATCTGAAGAATTTCAGAAACGCTACCGTTGTCAATCCAGCTGCAAAAACACAGAGTAGAAGCGTATCTAACATAGAATGTCTCAATGTGTCAGATAATGCAGGTTCTATTAGGTCAGGTGCAGTTGATATCTTCTCCGTTTCTTGATTAGAAGATTCTGCAAAAGGATTCATACGTGCTGTCATACGATCTGACAGATTTGTCGCCATAGCGAGGGCGTCATCTGAAACATCCTTAAAATATTCTTCATCAAGTTGATCGTAATAACGATTACCTGTATCAAAATAGGTGTTTCTTTTCAGTTTTCCCGTTTGTGATAAATTCATTGCCAGATAGATTAAAGAAGACGTTGGCGTGATTCGGGAAAACATCTCTCCCATCCGTTCTTGACGGTTCTGTTGACGTTGGTACTCCCGATCAATTTTGCCTACTTGGTCCTGAAATTTCTGTCGGTATTCCTCTTCAAGAGGTGCTCTGAGTTCATCCATTTTTTCTTTAATATTTTCTGTTACACTGAAACTACCACCGCCAAAGATTTCAAAAAGTTTATTGTTGAATTTTTGCTGCTTTTCTTTTAAGAGATCGTTGCGCAGTAACGTTTTTTCCATATAGACACTCTGCTCTGTTCGGGCAGGTGCGATGATTTTCGCCCCAAGAAATCCAATACGGGGCACGATCAATACTGCAAATACCCAGACCGTAAAGGCGACAATGAGCGCAGTTTTGGCATTGTCCAAGTAAGTGGAAATCACTGTCCCTATCCCAAAAAACACCGCAATATAAAGTAGTGAGGCAAAAGTCAATGTCATCACTCGCGGGAAGATGCCTGGTTCACCTAAAGGAAATCCTTTCCAGACAAGCAACAACAAGCCGAATAGAAACGACACCAAGAACGGAACGACAAACACAAGATACCCGCCGATCATCTTTCCTAACAGAAACCGGTCGCGAGGAAGGGAATTTGCGAGGGTAATCCGAATTGTGCCTGTCTCTCTTTCTCCGGCGACCGTATCAAACGTAAATAACAATGCAAGTAGACTAAAAACTGTGCTAACAACAAATAGAAAATCAAGATTCCCCAACGCAAAAGAAAGTCTTGCCTGTGTAAGTCCTGTTGAGCTTTGCTTTACACCATTGCGAGTCATTCCAAGATAGGTAGGCAGTGCTTCCTCCAACCCGTTAGCGAATACACTCAATGGCGTGGGTTTGAGGAAAAGTTTGGAGACTTCCTTGTCTGGATCTATTCCATCTGGTGGATTCTCTTTTGCTTCGGCATTAGCGCGTTTGACTGCTTCTTGATAGTCAATTTGATTTTGGCGATAATTTTGATAATTGATAAAAAGCGTAAGCGGGACAAGTAAGACACACATCAGGAGGAGTGCTACAAACCGAACACTCAAGATATGATGCATAATTTCTTTTTGAATTAGCGTCAACAACATGTTTGTATCCTCTCAGAAAGTTTTATTAGCGTGTTTCTTCTCATTTTAAAAATACCTATAATCTCGGTTATAGAATGATTCCCTGACCTCATTCGCTTGCTACTCACTTGATTCAATTAACCGATTAACTTTTTCTGAAAGGTTCTCTGGATTAAAGTCTATAAATACATCTTTTACAATCAATTCTCGATTCAAAAGTATCGTTATGAGTTCCGTTTGAGATTCAGACATATCTATATTAAAGTGATCCTGTATCTGGTCGTTTTTAGCGTGCCAGATAGGCATTGAAAGTCTATTTTTCTTTTTAAACGGCTCAATTGCCTTTGTAGAATCACTGTTGCTAATGCCAACTGTCCTCAATTGTGAGGCATCGTAGTTTTTGAGTAGTTTCTCCAGACGTTGTAACTTCTCCCCATTGGTGTCAGAGTCTAAGAAAAAGAGGTTCACAAGAATGAATTTGCCACGCAATTTGTCTAACTTGATAGGTTTTCCCGAAAGATCAGTTAAAACTGCCTGGGTCTTTGAAATCTTTTAAATGTAATAGCAGTTCATTAACGTCTGCGTGTGTAGCAAGTTGAAATCCGATAATCAGTGTAGCAGTGAGTAGAAGCATTATTAATTTCGAATGCGGAAACGGTCTGTGATAAAAAGTCCTTAATCGTAAGATTGTTTTCAGCATATTCAAATCTCCTTTAATTTGGTATTATTGGATTACACACAATCTTCTCTTTAAAGTTCCAAAAAAATACGGAGACTAAGATTGCCTCCGTTTAATAAAGGGATTCAAAATGCTAAAAAATCAATCGCTTATGTGTCTAACAACTCTGCTTTTAAGGTGTAGGCTTTCATTGTCTGTTCTATCGGTATCAACAATGAATTGTCGAAATTGTTTCGTGTAAAGATGCACGTTGTCTAAGAATTGTAAGTGCCGATTAAATATCTGATCGGAAGAATTTCAGAAACGCGACTGTTGTCAACGCTACTGCAAAGAAGCAGAGCAGCAGTACATCTACTAAGGATTGACGAAATGTCTCTCCTAAAGTCGGGGTTTCCACAGCGGGCGGCGGTGTCAGTTGAATATTATCCTTTGGGTTCATTATTCTCACAGGGATATAATCTCTAATTTTACTGAACAATTCCGCATGCAATGAATCGAAATATCGCTCTCCTGCTTCAAAATAATTCGTCCGTTTTGCTTTCCCTGTCCGCGTTAAATTTGTCGTGAGATAGATGAGCGAAGATGTCGGTGAGATTCGGGAAAATGTTTCCGCCACGCTTTCTTGTCTTGCTTGCTCACGATTATAACGTCGGTCAATCTCGTTGGCATTGTCATTGTACTTCTGCCGATACTCCGCTTCAACCGGTGCAAGCTGTTTATCTATTTCCGAGGACGCATTCACCTGTTCCTGTATAGAAGGTGACGGACGGTCTTTCCAGTATTCTGTTTGTATCTCCTGACGCTTTTCTCTAACTTCATCGTTGAAATTCTCACGAACGGCAGTCTTTTCCAGATACACACTTTGTGAAGTTTGTGTCGGTGCGATGAACTTTGCCGAGAGAAACCCGACGCGGGGTGTAATCAGCACAGCAAATACCCACACGGTGAATGCGATGATGAGTGCTGTTTTGGAATTGTCCAAATAGGTGGAAATCACCGTCCCAATCACAAAAAAGACTGCAATATAGATCATTGAAACGAGTATAAGACTCAGGACTCTTGGAAAAATATCTGATTCACCCAACGGAAATCCTTGCGATACCAGTAGCAGTAAGCCGAACAGGAATGACACTAAAAACGGGACGATGAACACAATGTATCCGCCAATCAATTTGCTCCAGAGAAACAGATCTCGTGGGAGGGCGTTCGCCAAAGTGATACGGAGTGTGCCTGCCTCTCGCTCACCAGCAACTGCATCAAATGTGAACAGCAGCGCGAGTAAACTGAATACAGTGCCGACAAGAAAAAGGAAGTCGAGATGTCCTAACAGGTAAAAGAGTGAAGTGGAAACCAAGGCAGGCGGACCTTGTGTTATGCCGTTGCGTGTCATACCGAGATAACTTGGCAGCGCATCTCCTAATCCGTTCGCGAATACGCCTAAAGGTGTCGGTTTGAGGTAAAGTTTAGAGAATTCCAACTCCGGTTTCAGTTCCATGTTCGTGTTTACAGTGATTTCTTCGGAGTTGTCAAGTTTCACCGTTTCCTGGTAGTCAATGAGGTTTTGGCGATAGCTGCGATAATTGATTGTCAAGGTGAGTGGAATCAGTAAGAGACACATCAGAAGCAAGACAATAAATCGGATGCTCAGAAGATGATGCATCATCTCTTTTTGAATCAATGTCATTAACATATCGATTTTTCTCTACTATTTGCAGGTGATTAACTCGTACGGCCTTATACAATAGGACAGTTTTAATACTTAAATACAAATGACTCCGCTAAAAGTTGCATCTATTCGCGCTAAGCGTTTAAAAATTGCCACGATTTATTACAATTTTCTATGTCAGATATCGGAACGAAAGAATTTCAAAAACGCTACAGTTGTCAACGCCACTGCAAAGAAACAAAGCAACAGCACATCCACTGCCGATTGACGGAATATCTCTCCTAAGGTTGTTGTCACCAAAGGCGGTGGTTGTGTAATGATGACATTATCTCTTGGGTGGCGCACTCTATAGGAAGTATGATCTAAAATTTTGCTAAAGAAATCTGTACGGAGCATTTCATAATAGCGATCACCTGTTTGAAAATAGTTACTTCTTTCTAATTTTCCGGTTTGTGTTAAGTTCGTGGTAAGGTAGATTAAGGAAGATGTGGGTGTGATCCGTGAAAACATTTCACCTACGTGTTCTTGTCGTTCAATTTCACGTTTATAATCTCGATCCAGTTTGTTAACAAAGTTCTGGAATTTCGATCTATATTCCTCTTCCAAGGGGGTCATGCGTTCTTCAACTTTTTTTGAAATTTCGTCACTTATCCTGCGTACGCCCTGCTCATCTGGAGGCACCTCCATATAGAATTTCGTTTTTTGCTCTTTGAGTTCAACATCAAAACTGTCTCGTATGGCTGTCTTTTCCATATAAACACTCTGTGAAGTGCGTGCCGGAACAATAATTTTCGCGGTAAGAAAACCAAGGCGTGGTATAATTAGTACAGCGAATACCCAGACAGTGAAGGCAAAAATGAGTGCAGTCTTGGGACTGTCTAAGTAGGTAGAAATTACCGTTCCCATCGCAAAAAACACTCCAATGTAGAGTAGTGAGGCAAGGGTTATGCTAAAGACTCGTGGGAAAATTCCAGGTTCACCGAGCGGGAAACCCTGCCAGACAAGTATCAGTAAGCCGAACAGTAACGACACTAAGAATGCAACAATAAACACCACATATCCGCCAATTAATTTGCTCCATAAAAATAGATCGCGCGGTATGGGATTTGATAAAGTGATCCGAAGGGTGCCCGCTTCTCGCTCCCCGGCAACCACATCAAACGTAAACAGTAACGCGAGGAGACTAAAGACCGTACCTACTACAAATAGAAAGTCGAGATGTCCAAAAAGTTGGGAAAGGGGGGCTGAAAACGTAGATTGCGGTCCTTGTGTGATTCCATTGCGGGTCATTCCAAGGTAACTTGGCAGGGCATCCCCTAATCCTTTCGCGAAAACGCTAAGAGGTGTCGGTTTGAGAAAAAGTTTAGAAACTTCAACTTCCGGTTTTGGTGGCATCTTCACGTTTATTGTAGTCTCTTCAATGTTTGCCTGTTTAACGGCTTCTTGATAATCTACCAAGTTTTGACGGTAATTCCGATAGTTGATATGTAGGGTCAGCGGAACTAGTAATAAACACATCACAAGAAGTGCAACAAATCGAACACTCAGAATATGATGCATCATCTCTTTTCTAATTAGCGTTAGGAACATTTTGCATTCTCCATATATAGTCAAATTATGTAAATAAGTTCACATATATTCTGTAGGAGCGATCTCCGAATCGCGACGAAAACACTGGTAGTCGGGAATCGGAGTTCCCTCCTACAGTTCAGATGTCCAGTTAATTGTAAAATCCACTATAAAATAACTCAAGTTGCTTTCGTAGCATAATCTGTCAGTTTGCGTCCTCACAGGCACAATCTAACAGATTGTGCTACATACTTAGCAACTTGAGTTATTTCGGTCATTCTGTTGCGGAGTCTTCAGTTACCTCATCTTTATGTTTCTTTCCAGCTTGTTCTCTAACCTCTTTCTCAGTGGCAATAATATCCCTGACAACAGCCATTTTATACTTTTCCCAGCCATTTTGATTGGGTGGTATACCGAAAAATGTCATTTTTTGGAAGTCTGGGTTGTCTTCTAAAAAAGCCAGAATATGCCGCTTAGACAAACAAGATGCATAATGCATAAAGTTTTCTATGGTAAGTCCATTATCCAAGATTAGTTGAAGCCACTGTGTCCGTGGATACCGTTTATCTATCTCATCAATTGTGAGACTGCTTGATTTACCTTCAACGATACCCACTGTGATTTTTATAACATAACTGTCAAACTCCGTGTCAAAGGCATTCATCAATGCTTCCACGGTTTGCGGTCCTGTATACACCTTATCCTCGTCTTCAAAATAGGGTGTGCCAGCTTTGAATTCCATGCTATCACAAAAAACATGATTGGTTAAGTCAATAGGGGGTTCAATGGTGCCAAGAGTTTCGCAAATCATCAATTCTTCCTCCTTCAATCGTTGTCGTGCCCGGCTGATCCTACTCTTAATCGTGTTGATAGGAACGTCCAGAAATTTGCTAATTGCTTTGTATTTCATTTCATGTAGGTAATAAAGTACCACTACTGTACGTAGGTTATCAGGCAATTTCTCCAATAGATCATCAACAATTTCTTTGTACTGCTCGTTTGCCTCCTTCTCACGTTGTTCTGCATTATAATGTGCAAAATCTGATTTATCCAAAGTGGCTGTGTCAATGGCATCTAAGGATAGCATTGTAGGTTTTTCCTTTTGAAGCCATTTTGTACAAAACTGCTTCGTAATTACATATAGCCATCTGCCAAACTTATTCGGATCTTTTAACGTAGACAGTTTATTGTATGCCTGTAGGAAGACATCTTGTGTGATTTCTTCGGCGATGTGATAGTCCTTGATTCTACGCCACACGATAGCGTGAATATTCTTTTGGTATTTCTGAAATAAGAGGGTGAAGGCTGTTTCGTCACCTGACAAAGTACTGTTAACAAGTTCAGCATCGTTTTTTATCATCACAGTTCTCCACAACAAATATACTTTTGACTATACATGATACAATATTTAGGTGAAATTGTTGCATAACTTGAAAAAAATTGTGAAATCAAGTAAGAGATCATCAATTTCTATTATATAGTGAAATATGTAATTACTTGCACACAATTGTAGCGTAAACTTTTAGTTTGCGTATACAACTATACAAACTAAATGAAGATTAAGGATTAAATTGTGTAATATGCGGAGGGGGAAACAAGTAACATGCGGTCTGGGAAACCCAGCCCCTACGATTGTTTTGATGGATTGGATTACCTGTATAATTATTTAATCTTGATAAAGTTTGTGCTACATCACAGTCCAGTCTGCCGGTTTAGGTTGCACGTACCAAAAGTGTGTATCTGTTTTTGTATTTCACTATAACTGACATTTATAAAAGCACTTCAGTTTTTATTGTTTATTACGATCAGATCTCAATGGAAATAAACCTTAGATAAGCTCCTGACATAAGAACAACAAAAAACAGAATCAGCAAAAACAGAGCAATAGCTGTAGCGTTGAAATCACGGTTGAGACTAAGCTTGTCTTCAAATATCGGGATTGATTCCGGATTCACTGGCTTTTGCGACATGCCTTCTCGAACCCCAATAATATGGAGACTATCGGGGTCTGCCCTATCCATATCTATGATGAATTCTCGGTATTCGCTTGTATAATGCTGCACGTTTTCTAAGAATTGTTGATGACGTTCAAATCCTGTTCCGGCAAATACCTCAAGAAGGTGCTGCATAAGCGTAACAGGTGAAATACGGGTGACGGAACGTGCCAGTTGAATTTGGGCAATCTGTTGCGTTAAATGTTCTTGGGACAAACGTTCCTCTTGTTCAGTGCCTTTGGCAACATACTCACTATCTATCTGTATCTTTTTATCTGGAAATCCACGCGTCTTTTGGGAAAGAGCAGCGTATTCTTCCTTTAGTTCTTTTATGTTTTGGTGTCGGCGTTTGAAGTATTCATCATAAGTCATCGGGTTTGTTGAGAACCCACTTGCAATGGAAGGGACGGTACTCGGTATAAAAATGACGAAAACACACCACGTCAATAGCAGTATCACAAGGCTCGTAACACTGTTCTGTACAGATGACGAGACTAACAAACCTAACGCAATAAACAGGCAAAGGTATAAAATCGCAATACTGAAAATAATAACTAAACGGATCCACGCATCTGCACCAAGATCAACGTCCTTGGATACATAAATTACCGATAGATTCATCAATATCGCAAGAGTAAACGGAACGCTAATACTTGCTAATGCCCCTAAGAATTTGCCCATCAATACAGTGTGTCGTGGCACTGAGTTGGACAACATTAATCGTAGCGTACCACGTTCGCGCTCACCGGAAATAGAATCAAAGGTGAACAGAATCGTTATTAGACTCAGAACATACCCGATTACAAATCCCCAGTCTACTTTAACAGTATCTGGACGTAAATTGAATACATTAGGAAACGCCCCGGGATAATACACCGACCAGAAAACCTTTAGGTTATTGTCAATCTGAATGGTATGTGCTCCGTAGACATAATTTGTCAAAAAGATGTCACCACCCTCTTCACAAAAATAGAGCGGAGACGGTTTTTTGTAAAGATTCCCTGGTCCTTCTTGCGCGACACTAAATAAATCTGTTCGAGATCTTAAGGTATTCACAGATGCTGTGGTAGCATCGCTATATTTCTTCATACGCTCAGGATGTTCTTGGACATGGATAATTGCATTAATCAACATCAGAACGAAAAGTAACACAGTCGTAAGTGCAAATCTGAGACTATTAAGATTATCATACAGTTCGCGTTTTGTTATATGCCAAATCATATCTCTGTTCTCAGTTATAGGTTTTCAGCAGTCAGCAAGACATTCTTGCGCGGTATTCAAGCCAAAAGTAGATGCATACATACTGATGGGTAATCCTTGATCACTGACAGCCAACCTACACCTCACTCCTTTGGAAAACTAAGAATATAATCAAAAAAAGAATTAAGTTCATCATAAGCATCAGCATTAAATCCGGTAGTGCTCGCTTTGCATTTATATGCGCACTACTTCTCTTAAAAGAGAACTGTGGAAAGGTATCCCATTTCACCGACCCCTTGTCAGCAGAAAACCATTGTCTATCCCCGAACGCGTCTTTATCATAAAGATAGTCAATCACTGTCCTTCGGTGCTTTCGCGTCGCTTCGTAAAAATCTCTGAGTCCGAATAGATCTGTACCTGCCCATGCTTGCGTCGCAGCGTCATACATCCCGACTGGCGATAACCTTGAAAAGATACGATCAACTATCGCTGGTCGAAAGAAAACAGATTCAAGTGCCTGTTTTCGCACGAGCCATGCTCGTTCTGCAGCCTCAATAGTTTTCGGTACGATGGAACGGTAATAGTTTTGAACATGCGGCACCTGAGGTTCGAATTCATCATCAAGTCTGTCTACATAAGAAGCAGTAATATAGGTGTATAGAAGTGTTGACTTTTCTTTATACCATATCTCGAAGAAACCTGAGCCACCTGCCACGCCTAAATGCGAATCTTCTCCAGGAATAGGATCATTGGCAAGGTAGTCCTTACGTTCTCTGTCGAATTCCTCCCATATTTGTTCAATTTGATTGAATGCGGGTGTCAGACGCTCTTCAGAAGACTGCGCGGAGGTAAACGCAACAAGAATCACATTCGGATATACCAGCACCAAAAACCCCCAGAAAAACATCGCAAGCATTAAAGCAGTGCTTGTTCTGCGGGTTACGACTGAAATCAACATGCCAATTAAGTAGAATACTGATAAATACGCAATTGAGCTCAAGACAATTCCACCGATACGAAGAAAATCATCAACCTTTAGTGACACAATGGTAGATGACATTAGCATTATCACAACAAAGAGCAGACTTATCAAAAGCGGCACCAGCAAACATATCATAGCACTTATGTATTTCGCCAATAAGATCTTAGCACGACTCACTGGATTCGTTAGGACAAGGCGCAACGTACCTCGCTCACGTTCTCCCGCAAGTGCATCGTAGGCAAAAATGAGTGCCATAAGACTCAGAATTACCTCAAAGATAAAGACAATATCTATTGATGTGAAGAGATTCAGAAGTGGATTCGTTGATCCGTGCAACTGACCATCCCACAGTGTAGGCACTAAACCCCAAGATGAAAATATTTCGTTACTCAACCGTTTATCCAAGCCAACATTGAAGATACTCATCAGGTTAGGTGGACGGACAACATCCCAATTGGCACCTGAATAGGTTTTTCTTTCCAGCAATCGCTCGTGATTCGATTTAACAGCCGCATTATAACTTGCTAACCGACGATCATAATCATTAATCAGCACAGATGTACTCGTAACGACAAGCAGCAACATAATGATAAACGTCGCCACAAATCTGAACGTCATTAGGTTGTCAAGGAGTTCTCTACTAATGAGTGTTGATAGCATTATGTATTTCTCTCAAAGTGTTTACCAATATTCTTGGTAGTTGATTAACTCGTAAAATTTCTCAAAATATAGATGTTTCAACGCCTACTACAAATGAAGCCAACAAAAGTTGCATCTTTTCGTAAAATATAGATGTTTCAACACCTACTACAATTTTCGTCAATAAAAGTTGCATCTTCTCGCGTTAAATATGGTGCACAACCTATAAACATCTGAAACAGCATCGTTATTTCTATTTCCAACCTATTCATAGTCTGCTGATTGAACATAACAGATAAATCTCTATAAATTTCAAAATTAAACTATCCTTTTTACATGCTGATGACTCTATAAAGTCAAATACTTCTATTAAAAGGGGAATTATGATGAGTAATGAACGTGAAACGCAAAGGGAAGTTCGGAGAATCGTCCGAATGTTAGAAGCAACAACAAAACTGCTTGAGAAACCATCTGTTTTTGACAATTTTGGAAATGATTTTGGAAATGGAGAAAACCGATGTATCAAACAGTTCAACAGTGCACTGGCCCGTCTCTACGATTTAGAAGCTTTACCAGAAGGACTTTTTGAACCATTGGATGATGGTGCATCTATCGGGGACATCGGGTATGCCTATCATCAAGTTTCTACGTATCTTAAAGAAGGTATAACAGTTGATTTCGACTATACCTTTAAGCAAGAGAAGGAAACTATCGGCAACATCATGAAAGATGTAGGGGAAGCTGTAACACGTACCATCTTCAGTGCAACGGACGCAGATTCTGATAAAGATGAATCTAAAGAACCGACTATAGATACAATAGAAATTGTTGATGTTGATGAAGATGATGATTCAGACCCTGTAGAACCGCGCCTCAATAAATTAGAGGAACAGATGGAAACTGTTGTTGAAATTCTACAAGAACTCCGCGCAAAGAAGGACAAAAAGGATGGAAAGAAGAAGGATTGACAGGAAACGGACCGGGTGAAGTACTGAGTTTTATTCAACTCTTATGTGGTTTGGGATGCACGCTTTGAGATTTGATGAAAATCAATCTACCTAAGTTGAATAATTCTCAGACTTCATCAAAGCGCGGTTCAGCATCAATCGTTCAGTATGTATGATTGATGCTTCGTAGAATCGGAAGCTCTACCAATGCTTGAAAGAATACATCCTTTGTCCAGACGACAGCCCCAAAATTGCCCATACACTCCCCATAACGAATTCACCTAAAATTGCACCAAAGAAAAGTGGTAGTGCTTTGCGATATGCACCAATACCACCATGTCGAACAAGTATAGACTTTATGACCCACGCAAGAAATACAGGAAACCAGAGTCTGCCAAAGTTCCAATTACCGGCAAGCGGATAGGCTAACGGGTGCAGTTGCCACCATAGAAACCTTAAACGCATCATAAGTGTACCTAAAGTAAGCACAATTCCAAACCCGAAAAAACTCAGATGTCTCCAATCCGTTTCACTTGGGAAGGTTAGCCATCTTTGTAGGTCATTAAATGCCTCCTGTCCACGCCAGGTTCCCAAACTTCCATGTAAGTAACCCGCATGAAGAAACGCAACAAAACCGATGATTAAACCGATCACCGAGGAAACCCACATTAACCACAGTAATTGACGACTCTTGATTCCGCCTTTCTCTGCAAGTTTAAAGCCTTCCAGTTGATTAGGCATCGGTTGCGAACGATAGTTCCGCGTGAAACCGTAAAGAAAAGCAAATCCTGTTAATGTCTGTGCACCTATTCTTCTAGATCCAAATATAGATGAAAGGAAAAAACTTGGACCCGCACGGTAGAAGTCTTGCGTTGGTGTGCCAAGTTCTGCCCTCATGCGCGTGAAAGCCAAAACCAGAATGAAATGTATACTGAAGAATCCGATGATGCCCCACAACGACATACCAGCCTTCAAACAGAAACCAAAAACGATAGCAATACTAATTAGAAATCCGATAAACGCGGTGCGATACTTTATCGGTTCACCATCTTCATTTAGTGAAGACTTTACACCTATGATATTACGGAAGACTTTCCACAAATGTTTCTGCGTAATCCAGAGCGCGAAAAAACATAAACCGAAATACGCACCCAGAGACTGCATATCAATATGTGGATACCCCGGTGTCTGATTTAGTCCAGACAGCGATCCAAAAATCATCTGAATTTTCCAAAACAGATAGAATACCCAACACGAGAGTGAGAGATCCAGTGGCATCAAAAACCCTAAACCTATCGCATAAGGATTTAAGTGGATCGGTGTTGAACCAATTGCATTCAACGGTTTTTCTGTGAACATCCCACCAATGTCGTGTCTTATTGTAATAGCAGGAACGAATGGATAAAGAAAATTCAGTCCATTTAACAGATCAATACCCAAGCCGACGCCAAAACCGATCCAGAGAAGTCTATTCCTATAAAAGGCTGTACCCTTTGACATCTCATGCGGCAATTGAATAATCGGATAACTCAGTTTCTCGTGTTCAATCCACTGTTTCCTAAGAATGACACACAACATTAGCATTGAAAAGCAGAGTGCAGAAAAGAACAGTAACCACAACAATACGGGTTTAAACCATGCCTGAACATGCGCTACTTCAAAAAAAGATGAACTACCTTCATAGTAACCGGTGAGTGCTTTACGATCCATGACAGCCATCCAATCTGGTATATAGCGGAAGAATAAAGATTGCCACTCGTTCTCTGCTGTCGCAAACCAACTTGCATGTCCAAGAATGCACATCGTTGCTTGCAAAAGATCATGCCCGCAAACTACGCATGCTAAGGTGACCATGAGATATACCGTTAACATTTCTGCTTGTGATAGTTTCCACTTCGGTAGGAATTTAGTTAGGAATAGGTTTACGATTGTAACTAAGAAAAGGGTAAAGACGGCGTTGAAGAATATCGCCATCGTCGTAGGATATTGTGTCGTCCAGACTGTTTCTGTTTGAACAACAAGGTAGACATTAAGGGGAAGCGAGAGAAGACCTATTAGTATTGCACGCCATGTGATTCTCTCATGTGGTGTCTGCGGCGGTTTATCCATAAATCCGAGTTGTTATGGTGAAACAGGAAAATGATTATACACCTTGCTTGTAGGAGCGATCTCCGAATCGCGACCAAACCCTTTGATAGTCGGGAAGCGGAGTTCCCTCCTACAATCAGAATGTAGAATTAATTGTATAATCTACCATATATAAGCAGCTAAAACTCTCGTTCTAAACCGTAGAATAGTTGGGGTTGTAAGGATGGTGTGAAAGGAGGGTCAAGAGGATAAGCCAGTTCAAAGCGGAAAATGCCTGCATCAACACGGGCAAAACTACCTCGAAGCCCAAATCCTATACTTCGCTTGACGTCTCTGTAATGAAAAGAACTGTATCTATCCCAGACATAACCAAAATCCGCAAATACAGTCAGACTCAGTACAAGACCCAGATCAACAGTCCGACCTTTGATAAACGGTCTTGATACGAAAGTTGCAGCCTTCGTAAGACCATCATTGAGACGTTTAAAAAAGTCTCCACCGCACAATGTTCTACTTTCTAAACTCAACAACATCATTTTCTCACCACTGAACTGACGGACTCCATACCCCCGTAAGCCGTTCCCTGAACCAAGGATAACTTGACTTTGACCATTCCATCCAAACTGCATCTGTGTCCTATATTTCGCTACGAAAATCTGTTGTAGGTCAAATAATCCATTCTTGCGAAATCCAGTATCAACTCTATAGATGTCCCCAGTATTAAACACATCCATCAAGAATATCTCCCATCTCGATTCAAGGACAGATCGTTCAATCCTGTTCGTGAAACTTGCTATATACGCAATATAGGCTGTACCAAAGAGTTTGTTCCGACTTACCCAACCAGAATCGAAGGATAGAGCCGCATAAGATTCTACTCTATCGGAGCCAAAGATCGGTGATGAATATCCTAATGACGCATTGTATATTGAACCTGTAATAAAATACTCGTCTCTTCCCATGCGTCTTAGAAATCGTGTCTGATAAAATCCAACGTTTTTCCGACCAAATATCACACCGATCCGTCTAATGTTCCTATTCAATAGTGCTGCTTCCGATCCAAAAGACCTCTCAATTGGAACAAACCTTGTGTCATGGGAATCTATCCATAGTCCAATATGGTTCTGATGATGTCTGTCTCCATAGTATCGCAGTATATTACCAGAAGACCGATGTAATGTCTGTTCAAAAAGGTCAGTTCTCTTCCCATCTTCATACCATCGAATAAGATTAATCTGTTCTGATATCCTAAACTTTGCACTCCATTTACTTTTCAAAGAGTATTGTGGTCGTTCTATTTCCACTCCCCACGAATCACCTTCCCTTTTTTGGATGTATTCACCATTAAAGTTCCAATGTGTGTTGATTAAACGTGGCAGCCTATACCGTAGGGTAATAAGACCGCGCGGTTTCTCTTCTAATTCAGTAATTCTCTCATAACTTATCTCTCCGCCTTGTCCCGACCCAAACAGATTAGATTCTTTTACTTGTGTAAGGAAATATCCAGATTGACTGTTAAACCCTGGGTCAAATGCCCCTGTTATTGAGAAGAATTCGGTAACGGATACATGAATATTGACTTTGTTCGTTTCTTTATCCAACTCCGTTTCGATCTTCGCTGCGCCGATAAAAGGTTTCTGACTGATAATTCTCTCACTCTCTTTCCTATCCGCCTCAACAAAAACATCTCCTTCTTGAAATAAGAGATCGCGTAAGATGATACTGTCCTTAGTTTTTGTGTTACCTGTGAGTGTTATGTCCCCAATTATGCCTTCATCAATTTCTATCCGTATAAAAACGCCATCCTCATTCTGTATTCTTATCGGTTTTACTGACACTTTAGCATAGCTATATCCTTTTGCCTGAAGGAATCGCGTTATTTTTTCTGTATCCTCCTTCAATTTATCAATGTCATAAGGTTTTCCCGATTTTGTCTGCATCAGGTCAAGTAAAAGTTTCTGTGAAAACGACTGGTTTCCCCTAACAAAGACACTGCGTACAAGATTCTCCTGTTCGGCGTATACGGGTTGAACATAAGTACCACATAATATAATAGCATAAAACAAACTGATGCTTATGGATTTAGTTAATTTTAGGACGTTATGCTGTGTAAAACATGGCAGGGGATGTGCTACTGCAGAATATATCATGATTCTAACCCGGAGTTGACTTGCTTGCACGGTTAGATAAGTAGCCTTCAAGGAGCATACAACAGACAGCTAACAGCAACAGTTCACCCCATATTTCTCTACCATGTCGCTTGGTATCTAATGCTGCTGTATCTAATTCACCTGACTCTTCTGCTGATACTTGCTGAGCATTTATCTTTTCTGATGCAGTCTGCAGAGAAAATGGTGCTAAATCTGCTTCGGATATAGGCGTATTCACCGCAAAGAAACTACGGTAGAGTCTATCTTGGGTTTTCATATCGACTTGATAAATTCCTGGCATCTCAGTCCTATTATACTGAATTACGCCATCTTCAGTTACGGGTACAGTAACTATCTGATTTTCCTCTGCAGCATCAACTCTTTTTATCTGAGCAGTCGTTCCACTGCTATTTGGAAAGCTTGATGTATAGGTATCACCTATATCAATGTTCCTCTTTGCGTCAGAATACATAGCATATAGTACTGTATTCTGAATAAGCGGTAGAAAATAAGGATTGATGAGGAGTTCATTATCGCCTGATTCTACATCAAATCCAGCGTTAAAAAATAGAATATGACCTCTTCCTTCGCGTCGCGCAATCAGAAAGGGTGTACCGTCACCGAAAGAAGCAAGAATCTTTGCATCCTCAGCTGGGGTTACCTGCATCGCCTGATAGAATTTTGGACCATATTGACCTGATAAGATATCGTCAGGAAAAATGTCAAATATTGGATGATCGGCATCATAGTCTGTCACATGTTGGGGTATTTCCCATGATGTCCTTCCACTAACTACTGCTGGATCCCACGGCAGCTGGTAGGTAGTTGAAACAAAAGCGATTATGCTTTTACCTTGTCTGATAAATTCATTCAATTGTGCTTTAGCACGTGCAGTCAAGGACTCTACATCAGAGAGGATAACGATGTCATAATCTTCAAGCGGAAACGACTCGAATTCTACTTGTGTACATGCCACAGGATGAATCATACTTGACTTGAGTGATAAATCAGTCCCAGTCCTGTTATATAAAGGATTTAATGCCAATTGCAGATAGTCAGTCTGTTCACCTACACAGAGCACACGAATCTCTCCCAATACTTCAACTGCAAAATAGCGTTTATTATCCACATTCAAGCGGTCCGATGTTAGTTCAAAGTGACCTATGTGAATGCCGGGAGCAGCAAAGTTATGGGTGATGGTTGTCAAGACAGGTTCATCGGCATCAGCATTAAATGTATGGGTCTGCTTCTTCTCTTCTCCAATGTGAAATGTCAAAGTCGTTTGTGCTAACCTTGTATTAGAATGATTAGTAATCCCTACGTTTAATTGTGCAGGTAAACCAACACCGATTAGTTGATGTGAAGGTGTGATTTCTTCAATGTTTGTATTGTGTGGTGTATCTTGGCCAACTGGCAATAGAAAAATCCGAGAACCAGAAACATTCGGTATTACGCCTACTTGCGTCCAACCGTTCTGCCTGAAATCAGAAATAAGATACAATTCCTTAATTTGCTGTTGTGAGTCTGACAGTATTTCATGTGCAAGTTCAATGCTGGGGTGGACGTTTGTACCTCTATAGGATACTTCAGCTTCTTGAATCGTCTGTATCACACTTTCTATATCTGGTGTAAGTTGTCGAAATTCTGGTCTGGCAATATCAGACATCAGAATCAACGCAGCAGAATCTCCATGTCGTAGCGATTTGAGTACATCTATTGCGATAGATTTTGCCTCTTCAAACCAAATTCCATCAACATCCTTGTATCCCATACTATAGGAGTTATCTAATACGATGACGACATCAGTTTTCGCACGAATTGAGGCAAGTGGTAAACCGAGTGTTAGAAATGGACGTGCTAATGCAAGCGCGATCAGTGCAACAATCAGCATCCTTAACAGCAGTATCAGTAGTTGTTTCAGTTGGAGACGTCGAACATTTTGCCGATGTGCTGCCACAAGGAACATCAGACTGCTAAAGTCAACAGTTACTGCTTGCCTTCTACTCCAAAGATGTATCATCAACGGAATTGCAGCAGCAAATAAACCGAATAGGAATAGGGGATTCAGAAAAGCCAATAGAAATTGCTCCTATTGAATGGAAATGTGGAATTATAGTGAACTATAGAATTAATGAAACACTCCACGATGGGCGATATGACCTCCAGAACGGGCGGGGAGACCCCGCCCCTACGGGTTCGGCGTCTGCAGGATTATCGGAAAATTGATAATTCATTATTCAATATTGCTTATTCTACGATTTCAATCGCAAGCTGATTGACTGTACGAAAAACACCTTCAGTAAATTCTAACATCGTATCAGATTCTAAGATACCGCCACCAAACTGAATATGGTTTGCATCTGCAACGAGTTGACCAAGAGTCGGATCCATCTGAACCCATTGTCCAACATAAACTTCCGGCCAAAAATGAAAATAGAACGCATTATCGCCATAGACTAAACCAGAACAGATTCTTGCAGGAATACCAACCGACCGAGCTAACGCAATCAGCAGTACCGTATGTTCGGTGCAATCACCAGAAGACGATTCAAGCGTGGATAATGCTGTTCCGAAACCACCGCTAAGGTGTTTATAGCGAATATGCTTGTATACCCATCTACTCAACTTTTTAGCTGCAAGCCAAGCATCATCTTCACCCTTTATGATTTCTGCTGCTTTAGCACTTATGTCTGGATGATCCGATTCAATATAAAGTGTTGGGGATAGGAATTCCATCATTTCTGGATCTTCAATTGGTAATGTAAGTGTAGCATCCTCATCAATTTTTTGCTTCTGTATTGAGAGTCTACCGGTTTTCTCTGAATCCAACTTGAGTTTCTGACGATTGTTAATTAGTACTGTTTCCTTTAAGTTTCCTTTTGAAAGTTTGAGATTTACAACTAATTGAGATGCACCCTGCCTGGGTTTCTTCCCGCTTGGAACAATCTGTGTTTTCAACATAATATCAACATCTTCAGGGATGCCAAGAGCGGTGTTTCTATCAGTCTTTGTCACGATAATAGGGAGACCCATCATATCTGTTGATGTTTTATAGTCTATACCATCCTCAGAGATCCAAATCGTTAAGTTTAAACCCCCCATGATCTCCATGTTTAGTTTAACTTCATAAACTGGTATTTCATCTTCTTTGTCTATGAAAAGTTTCTTCTCTTTTACCTGAATTCCTGTTTTTACAGGCATTAGCAGATCAAGATCATATATGTGAAACGCCAACTTTTCACCTATCTTGAGTCTGTTTTGAGCAAACAAATAATTGGATAGGACACCATTAAAAATCGTATCTTTCGGTAATATTACCTCTGATTCTGAGACCTGACTGTTTAATGTTGTCTTTATATGAGCAACATGATCAATAATCTCTCCTTCCACTTTTCTCTCATCCGGTTCTTTCTGTGTATAGGTGAAGTATCGTGGATTAAACTTCAGATCAGAATATTCAGTACGAGTGGATGCTATTACAAAATCTTTACCCAAACCCTTTATTTGAAATTTAACATCAGTTCTACTTTGTAACATTCTTTCTCCTTGAAAATCAACGATGTCAAAGTAGGTGTGAACATATCCAACTTTCTTTCCCAACATGCTTGTGTCATACCAATGTTCCTGTGGCATGCTAAGTTTCTTTTCTAAATCCATCTGGTCAGTCTCCTTGGCTATACCAACTAAAGGAAGCACCATCAAGAATAGCACTGATATGATACCATACACTTTCTGTTTCATTTTCTATCCTCCAATGTTTATAGTGAACTATAGACTTATTGATACACTCCACAACGGGCGAGGTGACCTCGCCCCTACGGCAGTTTTCGTCATCGTTGTATGGGGTGTGAAATGCCTCATTATAGTAGACTTCAGACTTATTGATACACTCCACAATGGGCGAGGTGACCTCGCCCCTACGGCAGTTTTCGTCATCGTTGTATGGGGTGAAATGTCTCATTAATTGTTAACTTTACAATATACGGGTTTAATCTGTTTCAGATTTTCACTATACTTTAGTTGCCATTGCAACCGTGTGTGTTTTATGTTGTTTTATCTTTTCATAGTTCCCGAAAACCGAGATGAAATTGCGTTTAATAAACTCTCTGAGCCCAGAGATAGTTACCACATATAGTTTCCCGCGTTTCTTCAGATATCGTCTCGCGTCTGACAGTAAGATATGAAGCATCTCCTTACCAACATTGGCGGGTAGGTTTGAAGTTATCACATCGAACTTCATCTTCGGAATATGACTAAATCCGTTACTCAAGAACACATGACAGTTTGATAGATGATTCTCTTTTATGTTTCTTTCTGTGTATTCTATTGCAACGAAATCCTTATCCACCATATAGACTTCTGAATCTTGTGCGATCTTTGCCATGACAAGTCCAATAGCACCATACCCGCACCCAAGGTCAAGGCATCGGTCATTTTCACCAATTTCCATGTGATCAATCAGTAACTTTGTCCCCGCGTCTATCGTTTTCGGTGAAAAAAGACCCCATGTGGACGTAAAAGAGAGGTTAAATCCTCTCAAATTTGTTTGAAAGCAGATGTCCGCTTGTGTTCCGATTGTCATCCTAAAATCGTTGTTTCTCACCTTATTGTTGTAGTAACTTCACTAATTCTTCACGCGTAACAGGTTTATCCAAGTCCATTAAATAGATGTGGAATGTGTCACTTCTATCCGAGACAAATGCAAGATATCGACCACCTGGTGAAAATGCAGGTTGAATTGACCTTCCTATCCCACTGGTAATCTGCCGTTCATTTTTGCCGTTGCTGTCAACGAGGTATATTTCCCAGTCCCCATCTCTCGCTGACACAAACGCTATTGTCTTTCCATCAGGAGATACTGTCGGATTATAGGTATCGTATTGACTCGGATTGAGATGTTTTTCATTCTTCCCATCAATATCAATTGTATAGAGTTGATGGACTTCGTTTCTTGATGAGACAAACACAATTCGTTTTCCACTCGGAAAGAACGTAGGACTCCCATCATCAATATCGTTGTTCGTAATACGTTTTTTAGGGATGTCTGCTGGATTTAGTTGGGATAGATCTGTGGCACTTAAGTCCATCAGATAAATCTCTAAATTTCCATCTGTATTGGTCTCATAGACGATACGGTTACCTAAAGGTGAAGAACGTGGAACACGCGCACCAAAACTGATTGGAAGGATGGGTTGTGTGACTTTACTATGGATATGCGTGATGTTGAAACCCGTATAGATCGGGGTTGAACCACTGCTCTGAATGACAACCTTTACTTCACGAGACGATTTTGGTTCACTACTATAGAAAATGTAATTAGGGTTGCTAAGAAAGGTTGGACTGGTGTCGTTGTAATCAGTTGTATAGGTCACACGTTGTTTAATCTGTCCATCCAAATTCATCAAGTAGATTTCACTATTATCTGTCCGAAATGATGAGAATGCAATTTGTGTACTGTCAGATGAGAAAATGGGTGAATAGTTGTCAGAATTACCGAATGTTAGTTGTTTGGTCACATAACTATCACCAACCAATTGAATTACTTTTCTTAAGGTCTTCTCGTCTGAAGTTCCTTTCTGGATTAAATTCAGAACTGCGAACGCGGATTTTCTATCACCGAAGATAAGGTAGGTTCTTGCTAACGCAAAACGCGCTGCAATACGTTCTTTAGGTACAGAAGAATATAATAGGGATGCCTTTTTAAACTGGTCAACTGCATCGTGATGTTGACCTAATGCGTTGTATGTTTTTCCCAGTAACATCCTTGCTTGTGCGTTGTTTGGCTCAGTTTTTATATAATTCTCCAATTGTTCCTTTGCTTCATGATGCATCTCAGACTGCATAAGTACTTCAATCTTTTTCAGGGAGTCATTGCGACAAGCAAGCATTGATATTGTCAAGAGGATACAAAGATTGAAAATACAAAAAGCATTTAACGCTACTTTACGTTTTGGTTTGATCATCTTGAAACATATCATCCTATTCAAAAATGAAGATTATGATTTTAAATTGGGTAATATGCGGTCTGGGAAACCCAGCCCCTACGATCATTTTGATGGATTAGATTACCTGAATGTTTATTTAATCTTCATATTGGATTAACTACGCATTCACACTGTAGATTTGCCTGCCTCGCCATCCATCATAGACCGCATAGAACCAACAGACTAATCCTTGTATTAATGCCGTAACTTTCAATATCCATGTAGGTCGGAACATCAGTGCATCTCCATTGTCAAGCGTCCAAAGGTGTATTGACCTATCTGTTTCTTCCGCTGTCCTTTGATTATCTGAAACAGATTTAAATCGCGTTAAGTCGTCCCATCCTCTCACTGGATAGGAGTTTATGTAGAAAATACCTATAGATGAAATGTAGACAACAAGAAGTATGAATCCTTTAATTGTGTTATTTAGGTATATTTGACCGAGTCCAGGCAGAACAGCAGACAGTATCATCGCAAAGTAAGAACGTTTTTGTAACGGATAGGTATAACCTTTTCTGCTTTCGGTTGCGTTAAAACCGGATGTTGATTCTTGCATCTGCTAAACTTCTCCCTGTGCCACGAGGTATATACCAATGCAGATCAGTATCGCACCGATTATACGAACCATGGGGATGGTTTCTTTGAAAACTAACCAAGAAAATGGAATAACCAATACATATCCAATACTCAGCATGGGATACGCTATACTCAATTTTACGCGAGATAGGATCACTAACCATACAAAAGTTGTGAAGCAGTAAATTGAAATTCCACCCATAACATAAGGATTAAAAATAACCTGTGTCAGTTTAGATATGAGTTCTTTAAAATTGTTTATACGTCCGACCGTATCTACACCTTTCTTTAACAGTATCTGACCCACAACTGTTAATAGAACATTGAAGAACAGAAGTATATAATCTTTCATAAGACTATTATACCACATGTAACTCTGTTTTGCAATTATGTAGTATTATCGTTCTACATCTCATCACGTGATTTGGATATTTTATGTTGACATCTTTTTTTTAACTTGCTATAATACTATCAAATTTCAACTCAATACTGACAAATTGAATATTGCCATTTTCGTTTTGAGGAATCAAAATATGGTATGGGAAAGTCAAAATACTCAACATAAAACTGTCATAGAGGATAGGATTGTCCCATCTCTTACTGAGGTTGTGGCAGCGTTAGTTGATATAATCAAAGAGAAAGAAAATGAACTTTTTGCTTCATTGACAGATAAAGACTATCGGATACTCACAACGACTCGTGATAAGTTAATTGATGTCATTGGTGAAGATAAGAATCATTTTTCACATCCATTATTGGTCTTCGTTGATAACTTAATAAAAATTCATGACGGTGAAGGTAGTGTGGAGAATCGTAAACACTATCGCTTTTCCTATCGTCCTGAGCGGGTAGATCACCCTGAGAACCACTCCCGCGTTAAACTCACAGAACTCTTAGATCAAGAAGTTGAGACTTCTGAAGATAATCTGAATGATAGTATTGATACATCTGAAACTCGCCGTCCTGAGCATGTTGGACGTCCTGAGAACCGTCCGCGTGTAAAACTCACAGAACTGTTAGAGCAAGAAATTCAAAATGTTACGTCTGAAGATAATGAGACAGTGGTACCTGTCAGTCCCAAGACATGGTAATATCAACTCAAAACAACCCCGACTATATTCCCCAGCGAGGCGATGTCATTCAAATTAACTTTGATCCGCAAAAAGGGGTTGAGATCCAAAAATATCGTCCTGCCCTTGTATTATCCCCTTTCATTTTTAATCGTGCACAGAAAGTTGCTGTTGTCTGCCCGATAACTACCAATGAAAGAAAAAGCGAATTTAAAGTTAAAATCCCGATAGGACAAAACGTAACAGGTTTTATCAAGACCGATCAATTTACGACTCTGAATTGGAAAAAGAGAAATGCAAAGTATCAGTGCTTTTTGCCTAATGACACGGTAGACGAAGTATGTGATATAGTTCAAGAAATTGTAAGGGAAACTGACCATGACCCTGACTTTATTCCTTTGCGGGGAACCGTGGTAGAATTTGTTAGTGATTCAAAGGATGGGGATCATGCCTTGGTTCTTTCAGCATCAAGTTTTAACTACTGGCAAAGGGTGTTTGTTGTCTGTCCAATTATTGCCACTAATAGTGACATAATTCTTTCAAAATTTGCAGTTGAGATTCCAGATGAAGAGAATGTAAACGTAAAAGGATATGTCTTAGCGGACCAAGTTAAGTGTTTGGATTGGTGGGCTAGGGATGCGAAATTTCTGTGTTATTTACCGGATACTACGGTGAATCAAGTCTCTGATATAGTTGAAGCAATCATCTGGGGTGATTAACTGAGGGGTGTGCATAATTATTTGACACATCATCACAGACAGCGAAAGGTAACAGGTGCCGCTTGATTCATAGAAATGCTGTTTAATGTGAATGCCACACGCGCATTCACCAAGCACAATTCATTGTGCGTTTTTGACCCTGTGGACGGTACACGGAGTGTGCCTACTACTATACTATTAAGCACATCTTATAACATTGAATTCTTTATGCACATCCCTTATTTAACTCAAGTTGCTACCTACGAATCTTAGACATGAAAACACCGTCTTTTTAGCAATACTTGTAATGTCATCTGTTAGTTTGTTGACTAATATGTACAATCTAAATGAAGATTAAGATATAAATTGGGTAATATTTCAACGGGCAATGAATTGCCCTACTACGAACCCGCCCTTTTGTAGTAGGGCAATTCAGTGCCCGTCTATTACCCAAAGAATTTTTTAATCTTCATACAGATTGTGCAACATAGGCGGTAACTTAGGTTATTTAGGGTACTGCTGTTTTCAGTTTGGGCTGCTCTAAAGACTTCACGATAAGCAATACGTGTCAACGCGTTCATCATTTATGCGATTAGAAGTTGATGATTCTAAATCTTTCCAGCCCAAAAACAGATAAGGGTCAAGAGCATCTTCTTCGTATGATTTTACTTTCCACCCCAGTGGCACTCTGCCCCGATCAAAATAGTGTCTGAGTTATCCTTGATAAAGTGAAAGTCCTGATCGCCTTTCATCTGCTAAACCTGCGGGGGTGATTCTCCCACAGCAGGTTTCCCGTCCCTTAAGAGGGGTTCAGCGTTCCCCACAGACGACTCCCATCCTGAGACAACAAGGGTTCAGCAGAATACTGCGCAAGATAAGCACGCCGCATTGTATTGGTCGTATTTGTTCCACTGCTGTGGAAATTGATGCTCGTGAATACCACTATGCTTCCAGCAGGAACGATGGCAGGAACTCCCTTCTCCGGTCCGAAGTATCCTACCAAATCGTTACTGCCCTCTTCTCGTATATGCTTAACCCATGAACGTATGCCGATTTGTGAATACGGCATAACATAAACTGTGCCGTTTTCTTCAGACATATCATCAAGTGCACACCAACAGGTGAGGTAAGGTTTATGATCAGGATAACCGACGTAACCGGAATCCTGATGCCAACTAAACTTCATCCCCGCTTCTGCACCTTTGACAACATACTGTTCCCAGAAAAGATAAGCGGTATCACCCAATGTTGCGCGGCAGACATCTGCCATAAGGTCACTGAATAGAAATTCACGCAGTTTGGGTTGTTGTCTAAAGCAGTTAGAGACAAAATAACGTTTGTTTCTGTGATTTAGTCCAATAACCTCCTTGTTTTCCTGGTCCATCCGTGCTTCCATCTGACTAATGAAGGTTCCACATTCACCTCGTAGCAATTCCAAAAGATTGTCTGGAATTACCTTTTCCAAAATGAAATAACCTTCATCACGGTACAACTGTTTCTGTTCATCGGTTATGTTGATCAATTGTGGCTCCTATTTGATATGGATCCTACGAACAACCTGTCCGTTACTTTCCCAATAGGTTCGTTTTTTTGTGATGTAATCGGAATCCGTCGCAGGTTGTATGTTCCCTTTAGTGTCAATTGCCCTTGAGACTATGGTGTGTTCCCCTTTAGATGGATTATCCCAATTGAGATGCCAAATCTTCCAGGCATAGTCATCATCTTCTACAGGATCAATTGTTGCCTCTTGCCATGGAGCATCGTCAATCCGGACTTCAACCTTTTTGATGGGAGCACCCCACGCTGCACCATAGATACGATATTCGTCACCGATTCGGGTAACTTTGGCTGTTAAGGACTTCAGTTTTGTCCTACCGACAGATGTCTCCATCCAAACAGATTCTCCATCGGGTCGTTTCTCTTCTCGTATCGTAACATAGTCACGTCCCATGAATCTGTTCATCAGTCGAGTATCTCGGATTTCAATACGTTTTAGCCATTTGACACATGCGATGCCATACCACCCGGGTGCAATAAGTCGTAGAGGGGCCCCGTTTGGTTGTGGTAAGGGTGCACCGTTCATCTCATAGCAGAGAATATTCGTTTCTTCTAATGCATCTTCTACGGACATACTTCGTGCAAAGTTTTGCGGCATATCATTGCCTCGTCGTTTCTCTACGCCGGAGTCATGTCCGAAAAATATGACTTCAATACCATCCTCTTGAATTCCAGCTTCCTTGAGAATAGGAGCGAGTGGTGTTCCAGCCCATTTTGCATTCCCAATTGCGCCAGTAAATGTTGGAAACCCGTGATTTCCTGAACATTCTAATGTAAAGATGACGTCCTGCTTTGGACGTGCTTTAATGTCATCAATCGTTAGCATCATTGGATTATCAACTAATCCGCTGATCTCCAATTTCCAAGTATTTTGATCAATGACAGGTTTATTGTAGTGTGAAACATTAAAGAATTCGTCGTTTGGTGTGATGAATGAGTCTAATGTGCTCCAATCGAGTAGACCGCGTTTTGCTGGCGATTCTGGGGGTTGATCGAGGAAAGGAATCAGTTCCTCGTTCTCACGTTTTGGAAACGCCTCAACGCCCCACGGACTCAGCAGGAAACCGGTCAGCGACAAGCCACTCATGCGTATAAAATCTCTACGATCCATTGCCACCACCTATGCTTTCATTGCTGCAACGTAATTGAGGTTAACCTGTTTCCAATTGACAACGTTATGCCATGCGTCAACATAATCACCACGTTTGTTCTGGTATTTTAGGTAATATGCATGTTCCCAAACATCCAGTCCGAGGAGGGGTGTATGTCCTTGCATGAAAGGACTGTCCTGATTTTTCGTTGCGTAAATCTGCAGCTTTTTCTTGTCATCAACGACAAGCCATGCCCACCCAGACCCGAAGTGGGTTTTTGCTGTAGTAGCAAATTTCTCTTTTGCACTATTGAGTGAACCGAAGGTTGTTTGCATCGCTTCGGCAACTTTACCAGAAAGTTCCGTACCACCAGCAATCATGGTGTTCCAGAACAGTGTATGGTTCGCATGTCCGCCACCGCTATTGATGACGGCTTGCCGTATTGTCATCGGTACTTTCTCAATATTGCGCAGCAGATCCTCAATAGACATTTCAGATAAATCGTGATAATCTCCCATTGCAGTGTTAAGTTTATTGACATAACCTTGATGGTGTTTGCTATAGTGGATCTCCATCGTGCGTTTGTCAATATGGGGTTCAAGTGCATCGTACTTATATCGTAATTTCGGAAGTTTATATCCATGTGCATGGTCGCCATCGGCGTACAATCGTAATGGATTTGCTGTTAGTAAAACTCCCGCTATTGCTGCGCTTCCTGTAATTAAAAAGTTTCTACGGTTCATAAGTTCTCCTCACCGTGTTAATTTGTTGTAAATTTTAGCAAAATTTGTCTATATATGTCAAGCAGGTTTTGTCTTTTTTACTGTTTCGACTTTCCTTCATTAACTTCTTGAAATTTACGTCATTTTACACTATACTTTTAAAATACAGAATAACCTAATGTTCGGAGATGATATGATGCAGAAAAAAATACAAGCTGCACCGACAATAGTCTATCCCGAATCGGATGGAAAACCTATGGCAGAAACGGATGTACATCGAGACTTGATGACAGATTGGATACAGATGTTAAGATACCATTACAGAAACAAGAATGATGTTTATGTGTCAGGCAATATATTCATGTATTACGTAGAAGGGGACCCAAGACAGTCGGTCTCTCCTGATGTATTTGTTGTTTTCGGTGTTGAAAAAAAGCGGAGAAGAACTTACCTCACATGGGAAGAGGGACGCACACCCGATTTTGTACTGGAGGTGGCAAGTCCAAAAACCTTTTCAAACGATTTCGAAAAAAAGAAAAACCTCTACGCTTCTACCCTTGCGGTAAAGGAATACTATATCTACGATCCGCTTGGTCAGATCGTGCCAAGTTTTATCGGATTTCGATTGATTGATGGTGTATATCAAGAGATTGATCTTGTAAATGATCGTATACCATCGGTAGTCTTAGGTTTAGAGTTAGGCGAACGGGATGGCGAATTGCGTCTATATAATCCAGATACCTTGCAATGGTTACAAACACCGCAAGAGCGTGCTGAAAACGCTGAAATACGTGCACAACAGGAAACCAGGGCACGTCAAAATGCTGAGACTGAACTCGCCAGAGCTTTAGCAGAGATTGAACGTCTGCGGACAAAGAAAATAGAGAAAAATACTTGAATATCTGAAGCCAAATCTGCTAATACTATAAGATATAAAGATGCCTTGTCATGCTGCTAACAATCTCCACCACGCATTCTCCTGCGACAGACCTTGGATTCTTGTTGCACAAACACCCAGAGAAGCTGCAATCCTTTGATGCCGCATTTGGACAAGCACATGTATTCTATCCTGAAGCATCTCCTGAGAGATGTACTGTGTGTCTGTTGCTTGAAATTGATTCAGTTGGACTTGTGCGAAGACAGTATAGTCGAAGTAGAGATAGTTTTTCATTATCAGAATATGTTAATGACCGTCCGTATGTTGCTTCATCCTTCATGAGCGTTGCTATTGCTAAGGTTTTTGGAACTGCTCTCTCTGGAAAATGTAAAGACCGTCCTGAACTTGTAAAAACGGGAATACCCCTTACTGTAAAGTTACCGAGTCTACCGTGTCGTGGGGGTGAAAGATTCCTACGAAAACTCTTTGAACCTCTCGGTTATCAGGTTGATGCACATAGATACGGGTTAGATTCTCAATTTCCTGAGTGGGGGAAAAGCCGATATTATAGTGTTACGCTTGAGAAGACATGTCGTTTGAGCGAACTGCTATCACATCTCTATGTGCTTATCCCTGTGCTTGACGATGAGAAACACTATTGGGTTGCCGATGCAGAAATTGAAAAACTACTAAAGCATGGAGAAGGTTGGCTTTCTGAACATCCAGAACAGGAGCAGATCGTCAGTCGTTACCTTAAACATCAGCGAAAATTAACCCAGCACGTATTGAGTCATTTCGGTGATATGGGTGAGGAGGAGATTGACGTAATTCAGGAAGAAGAGAAGATTGAAAAGAGGATTGGACTGAATGAACTTCGTCTCACGAAAACAGTAGAGGTAATGAAAGAGTCGGGTGCAAAACGTGTTCTGGATTTAGGTTGTGGTGAAGGGAAACTCTTACGTAAACTGATGGCAGATAAGCAGTTTGAAGAGATAGTCGGCATGGATGTTTCGCATCAATCACTGAAGATAACACAGCAGAGGTTGCGTTTAGATAGGTTACCAGACAGACAGAAGGAACGTATAAAGTTGATGCAAGGTTCGCTCTGCTACAGAGATGATCGCTTGCAAGGCTATGATGCAGCTGCTGTAATTGAAGTAATTGAGCATTTAGATATAGGACGTCTTTCATCTTTTGAGAGGGTGTTGTTTGAATATGCGCGTCCTCAAATCGTTGTATTGACAACACCAAATGTAGAATACAATGTAAAGTTTGAGAATCTACCTGTCGGACGGTTTCGACACAGAGATCACCGTTTTGAGTGGACCCGTGAGGAATTTGAAACATGGAGTTCTAAAGTGTGTGATCGTTTCGGTTATAGTGTAAAGTTTTACCCTATAGGAGAGACTGAAGAAAGCTTAGGTGCACCTACACAGATGGCAATGTTTGTAGCAAAATCTGGACATTGAAAGTCTTCTTCAGTGAGTTCCATGCATTGTTGAAATGAGTTGACATTATGGCATTGAAAAGTGTATAATAAATGATAGTTGGTGATACCAAATTGACCATACCAAGCCACAAATATGCAGTCTAAAGAAACAGAGTTACTCACTTTTTTTGATTTTCCGATTGAACAGTTTGCAGATCGAAGTGCACGATGGTTATTAGAAGATCGTGAAAACGTGCGTGGATTATTAGAAATCTTTGCTGAGTATCTTGCCATACACCTTGATTTTAGCAAACTCAACCAGATCAATAGGAACTTCATACCAGATAATCTTCGGGAGCAAGAAGCCGATCTTGTTTATAGTGTACCGTTCCTTACTGGTTCAGAAGCAGAGGAACTCCTGATTTATATTCTAATAGAACATCAATCATCAGTTGACACAACGATGGCATTTCGAATTCTGTTCTACATGACCCTAATTTGGGATTTTCAACGTCGGGAATGGGAATCAAACAACGTTCCAAGAAGTCAGAGGCGTTTCCGTCCGATTATCCCAATTATCTTCTATACCGGAGAACAAAGATGGAAGTCACCATTATCACTTAGCACATTGGTTGATTTGCCAGATGTGCTCTCAGAGTTTGTTCCGAGATTTGGCATACTGTTTTTTAACGTAAAGGAAACGGACACAACAGAATTAACAAAAACTGATCATCCGTTTGGGTGGTTACTCACTGTCCTACAAAAGGAATTTGGGAGCAAGGAAGAGATACGCACTGCATTGGTAGAGGCAGTAAAGCATATTGATACCCTTGATGAAGAGGATACACAGCAGTGGAAACGTGCGATCTATTATTTGTATCTGTTGATCTTACATCGGCGTCCACCAGAAGAACATGATGAATTACGTACATTGGTATACCAGCATATCCAAGATACACCCCGTAAAGAGGAGATAGGAAAAATGGCACAAACAATGGCTGAATACTTGATTGAACAAGGTGAGAAACGCGGTGAGAAACGCGGTGAAACGAGAGCGAAACGGGAAGTACTTCTTAAGTTGCTACGACATCAATTTGATTCAGTTCCCGAATCCCTTACCAGCAAGATTGCTTCAACGCGGAGTCTCTCGCAACTTGATACGCTTATTGATAGGGTAGTCACAGCTGAATCACTTGATGACATTGATTGGGAAAACTAAGGTTTACAATGAAAGATTTACCTATCCATTTGCTGCTCAACATGTCAGCCGGTATGCACATGTTGCACTGCTGGAACGTTTATGCATATCAATATCCCTGATCCATCACTTGTAATTCTCATCGGTCCTTCAGGTTCCGGTAAATCGACGTTTGCACAGCAGCATTTTAAACCGACAGAGATTCTTTCTTCAGATTTCTGTAGAGGTATTGTTTCTGATGATGAGACTGATCAAGCGGCAACAAAAGACGCGTTTGATGTCTTACATTTCATTGCTGCTAAACGGCTGGCTGCAGGAAAATTGACTGTTATTGATGCTACAAATGTGCAAGCAGATGCACGGAAGAGTTTACAATCATTAGCACGGGAATATCATTACCTGACAGCTGCCATCGTCTTTAATCTGCCATCCAAGATTTGTCAAGAGCGAAACGAAGGAAGACTTGATAGAGATATTAGACCGGATGTTATTCGCAGACAGGTTAGTCAACTTCGACGATCTTTGCGCGGTCTAAAACGCGAGGGTTTCAGAAGCTTTGTCTATCTCCTTTCCTCACCAGAGCAAGTGGAATCTGTAAGGATAGAACGTCAAAAACTATGGACTGACCGAACAGATGAACACGGTCCATTTGACATTATTGGGGATATACACGGTTGTTATGATGAACTTCTTGAATTACTGCAAGATTTAGGATATGCTGTTAAAGCAGAGACTGATGGGAAGACATTTATTTCCCATCCAGATGATAGAAAAGTCGTTTTTGTTGGGGATTATGTTGACCGAGGTCCAAAGGTTGCTGAAGTGCTGCGGCTGGTTATGGATATGCACAAGAACGGTGATGCAATCTGTGTACCGGGAAATCATGATGTAAAACTTGCCAGAGCATTACGGGGTAAGAATGTTAATAGGACCCACGGATTAGCAGAATCGATGTCTCAATTAGAAAATGAATCGGAAGAATTTAGGTCCCAGGTTGCTGATTTTGTTGAGGGTTTAATCAGTCATTATGTTTTTGATGATGGAAAGCTGATCGTTGCACATGCTGGTATGAAGCAGGAGCTGCAAGGAAGAGCATCTGGACGTGTTAGAGAGTTTGCCCTCTACGGTGAGACGACAGGAGAAACAGACGAATTCGGACTGCCAGAACGTCTTAATTGGGCAGAAGAATATAGAGGGATGGCGACTGTTGTATATGGACATACGCCGGTTTCAGAACCGCAATGGATAAATCGAACCATCAATGTTGATACAGGCTGCGTTTTTGGGGGTCGCTTGACTGCATTGCGATATCCTGAAAGAGAACTCATATCTGTCCCCGCGCGCAGAACGTATTATGAACCTGCTAAACCGCTAATTGATGAATCGAGCAGAGCGTCTGCCACGCAAAAACATATTGATGAAGGTATTCTCAACATAAATGATGTCATTGGAAAACGTATTATCAGTACACGGCTTAACCACAATGTAACAATCCGTGAGGAGAATACTGTCAACGCACTTGAGGTGATGAGTCGTTTCGCCGTTGACCCGAAGTGGTTAATCTATCTTCCACCGACGATGTCTCCCTGCGAAACGTCAAAAGTAGTTGATCTGCTTGAACATCCGACTGAAGCGTTTACTTACTACCGCAATCAAGGTGTATCAAAAGTAATTTGGCAAGAGAAACACATGGGTTCACGTGCCATTGTTATTGTCTGTCGGGATACAGAATCTGCTAAGAAACGATTCGGTATTTCTGCAGAGGCAATTGGAACCTGCTACACACGCACTGGGAGACCATTCTTTGACGATGTCTCTGTGGAAATAGAACTGTTGACACGCGTGAAGGATGCAGTTGATAAAGCGGGATTATGGGAATCCTTAAATACGGAATGGTTATGTCTTGATTGTGAGTTAATGCCGTGGTCAGTTAAAGCACAGGAGTTATTACGACAGCAGTATGCACCGGTTGCAGCGTCTGCTCAGGTTGCTGTTGAATCGGCAATTACATCTTTGATGTCCACTGAGAAACGCGGTGTGAGTGTGAAAAAGATGCTGGATGTATATCAGGAACGCGCAGTGTCTGTCAAAGGATATGTAGAGGCATATAGACGGTATTGTTGGCAAGTAAAAAACATCACGGATTTGAAACTCGCGCCTTTTCATCTGTTAGCGACTGAAGGTAAAGTCTATTTTGATAGAGACCATCAGTGGCACATGGAGATACTGAAGAAACTGTGTCAAGGTGCTGATAATGGTTTACTGTTTGCAACCGCATACAATGTTGTAGATTTATCTGATCCTGTAAGCGAAACTGAAGCGATTCAGCAGTGGGAAGGACTCACTGAAGATGGCGGAGAAGGTATTGTCATAAAACCTTACGATTTTGTTGCCAAGGGTAAGCGGGGGATAGTGCAACCCGCTGTCAAATGTAGAGGACGTGAATATCTTCGTATCATCTATGGACCTGAATACACTTTACCTCATAATTTAGAACGGCTGAAATCCAGAGGTCTATCTAAGAAACGTTCACTGGCTATACGTGAGTTTGCGTTGGGTGTTGAAGCATTGGAACGTTTTGTCAATTATGAACCCTTATCCAAAGTGCATGAATGTGTGTTTGGCGTATTAGCACTTGAAAGCGAAACGGTTGATCCGAGACTCTAACCAAAGTTTATAGCATGCTGGATACTATTTGATGGATATCAATTAATGAAGATTAACTGTTTTCATTACAACTTATGTTTACCATGAAATTACATAATTTAAATATAGTTATATTTACATTTTTTCTCTGTTTTTGTTTTGTTCTTTGCGGTTGCGAAGATTCGCCTAAAGTTGGCAATGGTACCGATAAGGATTCTGACGTTCTGATTGTTGACTCTGTTCTTTCTGAAGATACTACTTGGTCTGCAGACAAGGTGTATACTGTTGAGGGTGTATTAGAGATTCCGCCTGATGTGATTCTTGAGATATTACCTGGAACTACCGTAAAATTTGGTCGTGATGCGCTGATCACAGTTAGGGGTACACTGAAAATCGGTACACCTATATCGGAGGTTGTGTTAGATGACTGGGTAACGCTAACGTCCGACAAATCCAATCCTGGTTCTGGTGACTGGATAGGTATTCTGTATGATCACACGCATGATATAGATAGTTTTGTGAGAGGTGCAGTGATTGAATATGCTGATATTGCGCTTGACATAAATACCGCTTCCCCAACTGTAGTTGATTGTGTGCTCCTTAATAATAAGACAGCAATTACGTTAGATGGGAGCGACTCTAAGATTCAATATAATACAATCCACGATAACGAAGTTGGTATTTATACCCTCGGCAGACAGAACCGTCCACGTATTGAATACAATAACATTACGCAGAATGATGTTGGAATTTGGTGTGAAAATGTACAGTCCATTATTGAATTCAATAATTTTGAGAGGAATAATTACGGATTCAGACTCAATGTAAAATTTGATTATAATATCTCCAACAATTGGTGGGGTGTGATCATTCATGACGAAATTGACAAAGTCATCCTTGATGTTAAGGATACAGATATTATAGAGAAAGTCCTCGGTACAGTCACTTATGAACCGATTTCTCAATTCCGTTTTGAGGACGCTGGTCCTCGGGAGTGATGGATTATGTTGACAGTTCTGAAAATCTCTCAGAATCATTATGTTCGGGGTGGTTCAGACAGATACTTTTTCACTTTAGGTGAACTTCTGCGTAAACATGGACACAACGTAATTCCATTCACAGCAGCGCACCCGAAAAACGAACCGTCAGAATGGGATGCGTATTTTCCACGTGCAGCGGATTTTGATGCTCCAGGACCGATTGACCTTCTCCGTTTTGTTTATTCTCGGAGTGCGGTTAAATCAGTTCAACGTTTGTTAAAAAACACAACTGTAGATATTGCACATTTTCATATCTATCATGGCAAGTTAACTGCTTCAATACTAAGTAGCGTAAAAAAAGTGGGAGTCCCTCTTATTCAAACACTTCACGATTATAAGTTAACATGTCCAGTCGCCACGCATTTATCAAGCGAACAGATTTGTGAAGCATGTGCAGGTAAACATTTTATACGCGCACTACCCAAGCGGTGCAATAGAGGTAAATTATCACGTACTGCGTTGAGTGTTACAGAATCTTATGTATCACGTTTTCTCGGTTCAGTTGATAAGTTTGATCACTTTATATCCGTGTCTCATTTTCATCGAGAAAAGATGATACAGATGGGTGTACCCGAAGATAAGATTTCTACAGTTCATAACTTTACAGATGTGTCAGATTTTCCAGTGAATTACGCTGGTGGGGATTACGTGCTTTACTTTGGAAGGGTAGATAGAAGCAAGGGGATATTATCTTTGATAAAGGCTGCAATGCCACTCAAACATATTCCTCTGTATATCGCGGGTGAAGGCGAAGCTGCGTCTGAAGTTCAGCAAATTGTGGATGAAAATGCCTGCCAACATATCCATCTCTTGGGTTTTAAACAGGGAGATGAACTCCGTGATTTAATTCTTAATAGTATGTGCACAGTACTACCATCAGAATGGTATGAAAATTGCCCTATGTCTGTTTTGGAATCCTTTGCTTACGGCAAACCTGTAATTGGCACGACGATTGGCGGAATTCCAGAATTAATTGAAAATGAAGTTGATGGGTTTCTTGTACCTCCTGGCGGAACAGAGGCACTCCGAGATAAACTAATTTGGATGTCCGAACATAAGGATCAAGCTGCAGAGATGGGAAAAGCTGGACGAAAAAAAATGGAAGAAGAATTTAATGCTGACATACACTATGAAAAAATTATGAACGTGTATCGGAAGTTTTTGTAATAGAAACAGAATGATAGAGACTAAATTTGACACTGTTTTTAGGATATGGTATTATGACAAGATGAATTACGAATTGATTATCAAATTTGGGTTTTGATCCGAGCAATGAGTATTAGAAGGAGACATGATACATTATGTCTGTAGAAAAGTCTTTGGTAGAATGTTTTTCAGAAAAGCCCCCCTCAGTATATTTCTCTGAGTCTAATTCAGACAAAACAGGCGTTCGACACAATTACGCAAACCTATATGATTGGGTGATAGCCTCACTTCTTTTTCAAAACGGAATGCAACCTATACGGGTTCTGGAAATAGGTGTTACTATGTTCGGTGAAGGGAGTGGACATGCATTTGCCAAGATGCCGTTTGTAGAAAAAATTGTGGGACTTGATGTAAGTCCAATTCAAGAAGATTTGGGTGAGAAAGGCGTTTTTCTTAACGTTGATGCTTACACAGAAAACGGGTTACGAGCTGCTGCCGATCATGGCCCGTATCATCTTCTGATTGATGACGCTGAGCATTCGCATAGTCAACAGGTTAAGTTTTTTAAGATGTATGCTTCACTGTGTGCAACCCCTGGTATCATGGTCTGTGAAGATGTGCCAAGAATGAGTATAGGTAATAGGATTAGAGCGATAAAAGATCCGAGTCTGATGTGTGTGCAAGTTCCAGGCGAGCTCTTAGCAACGAAATTCAAGTTGGACAACAATGTGATATTAAAGATTAATATATCAGGACAGCAAGAATAATGTAAATGTGTTGCAGAATTATAATTTTATTACAATTCTGACAAGTTCTTGTAATGAATTGGAAGTAATATTCAATATCCAAAATTTCGTTATAAAATCCTAACCTTACTTAACGTATAAGGAGAATTAAGTTGTTAAAATTCCAGTTTACATTAATAATGATATTGCTTAGTTGTGTTGTCCTCATATCATGTGAGAAGGCTACAGATGTGATAAATCCTGGTATGCCCGGTATAGGCAACGGTGATACCGACGACATGCAACCACCCGACGACATGGAGGAACCAGTAAATGAAGGGTCTGCTGTTGTAATAAATGAACTGATGGCGGATAACGACAATGTGATCATGGATCCACAGGGTGATTTTGACGATTGGCTTGAGTTATACAACTCCACTGACATCTCAGTGGACCTTTCTGGTATGTATCTTTCTGATAAAGAGGACAATCCTACAAAATGGCAATTTCCAGTTGGAACAATGATACAAGCGAATGGGTATCTGATTGTGTGGTTAGATGAGGATCATAATGACGAAACTGCTACTGAGGGACTTCATGCTAACTTCAAACTATCTAAAGGTGGGGAAACGGTCATGCTTGTGGGACCTGATGCTGAGGGTAATATGGTACTGGATCATGTTGTTTTTGGAGAACAGGAAACAGACGTTTCTTATGGACGCTTACCAAATGGCACAGGAGAATTCCAAACTGTTCCTGCAACACCTGGTGCTGCAAATGAAGCTGAATAGGATGCAGACATATCATATAACAATGTATCTATTAAAATCAGTCCGTGCATGCAGTTTATGTTCTCAATCATTCTCACTGTAGAAAGCACTGTTGGAAGGAATTGGAATAACCCTCTATTCATTTCCATTCCTTCCAACTACTTTCACCCATGTAGACATAACGATGTATTATTACATACTAAGGAGTATATAGTATTTCATCTTTGAACCATCTCAGAGTTGAAACGAGTTAGTATTATGTATCAACATTCCTACACCACCTGTCTCATTTTGGTCTTAAACATCCTATTTACGGTTTTACCGAAGAATGTACTTGCACAGAATGTCCATATTCCAGACCCTAATCTCCGCGCTGCGCTTGAATTGGTATTAGATAAAAAACCAGGAACTGTCATAACTCAGGAAGAGATGGCAAGTTTAGAAATCTTTGATGCCTTTCAATCTGAAATCTACATTATAACGGGTCTTGAATTTGCCATCAATCTAACTGAGTTGCATCTTGGTGACAATCTTGTCAGAGATTTGATGCCACTCAAAAATCTTGAGAATCTGATTCATTTAGATCTTCACGATAATTGGTTAATATCAGATCTGTCACCACTCAAGAATTTGAAGAATCTCACATGGTTGGCGCTCAATGGTAACGATATATCAGACTTAACACCGCTTGAAACTTTAACTAATCTAACATACTTGGATCTTGCATACAACTTTACAGCATCAGATGTGTCCCCACTTCAAAATATGACAAAGTTGACATACCTTAACCTTGAACTCAACCAAATCTCAGATGTGTCTGCTCTTAAAAATATGACAAATCTAACATGGTTGGATATTGATGACAACCAAATCTCAGATGTGTCCTCACTTCAAAATATGACAAAGTTGATGTGGTTGGATATTTCCGACAATCAAATCACAGATATATCCGCGCTTAACCAGATGACAGAAATGTTGGAACTGGATATTGACGACAACCAAGTATCAGATGTGTCTGCTCTTGAAAATATGAGAAAACTGATAGTATTGGATATTGACGACAACCAAGTATCAGATGTGTCTGCTCTTAAAAATATGAGTAGTCTGGTAAGATTAGATATGGATAACAACCTAATTTCAGATGTATCTGTCCTTAAAAATTTAACAAGATTAGTTTGGTTGGACATTGACGACAACCAAGTATCAGATGTGTCATCCCTTAAAGATTTGTTTCGTCTGACTGACCTGGATCTTGGCGACAACAATATATCGGATATATCTGTACTTAAAGAGTTGACACATCTGGCTGTGCTAGATCTTCATAATAACCAAATTTCGGATATATCTCCACTCAAAGAACTGACAAATTTGATAGACTTAGATCTTGATGACAACGAAATATCTGATCTGTATCCCCTTCAAGATTTGACAAACTTGGAAGTATTGGATCTTGATGGCAATAGAATAACAGATGTACTCCCGCTCAAAGACTTAAGCAACCTGACGGATTTAGATCTACACGATAACGCGATTACAGATGTGTATCCTTTAAAAAACCTTACAAATCTCAAGATCCTTGATCTGAGCGAGAACCATATCTTCGATTTTTCACCGATTGCTGGCATAATAGAAAATCTGATGGAATACGATTCAGAGAATCAGACAGAACCTCCTCCGGATCTGAAACCGGTACCTCATTACAACAAACCAGATGTCAACCGAGATAATATTGTAGATACAACAGACATGGTCTTAGTTGCTGAGAACTTCAATGTTTCCGATTTCAATGTTATTGCACAGATGAACATCTATCCTGATGTCAATGGAGATGGAGAAGTCAACATTATAGACTTGCTCATTGTTGCATCAGAGATAGGTTCTGGAAATGCTGCTCCTACGATCAAGAAGGGTTCTGTTGAATCCTATTACTTGACATCTGAAAATCTTACAAAATGGATACGACTTGCTAAACAGTTAAATATAGAGGATACCTACCTGAAAAACGGTGTTGTTATTTTAGAACACTTATTGACGTTACTACTTTCAGAGGATACACTACCGAAAGTAACGACGCTGTTACCAAACTATCCGAATCCATTTAACCCTGAGACGTGGATCCCCTTTCAATTGGCGGAGCCTGCAAAGGTAACCATTTCTATCTATACTGCAGGTGGGAAACACGTAAGGAGATTAATGTTGGGACAATTGTCGTCTGGTGTGTATTATGACAAATCTCGAGCTGCATATTGGGATGGTAGGAATGGGATTGGCGAGTCCGTCACGAGCGGGGTTTATTTTTATGTTTTTATTGCAGATGATTTTAAGTCCACTGGTAAAATGCTCATTCTGAGGTAACATTAAATCTCAAGTAAAGAGTTAAGGAGAAAAAATGCGGAATTTAGGGTTATTGTTGATTTTCTGTTTATTGTCATCAGCCTGGGGTGACATTCAGTTTGAGGATGTCTCACATCAAGCAGGAATCACACGCATCGGTGAAAGTTGGGGAAATGCTTGGGGTGATTTTGATGGAGATGGGTACCTCGATTTATGGGCAACGAACCATAAGCATAAACCGAGTCTCTACCGTAATAATCGTGATGGAACATTCACAGATATTATTGACGAGGTATGGGATGCATTCCCTTTTGCAGATACACATGGCGTTGCGTGGGGAGATTTTGATAATGATGGAGACCAGGACCTAATTGTTCTATGCGGTGGTGGTGGTGGGGTTAACCCTTCCAATCCAGTGCATGATAATCATTTCTATGTAAACGAAAATGGCAAACTAATTGAACGTGCAGTTGAGTTCGGTATTGATATGCCGTTACTGAGAGGTAGAACTCCACTCTGGTTTGATTGGAACAGGGATGGTTTACTGGATTTGATTGTTACTGGGACAACTCGAACGGACCGATCAGGTTCACTCATAACTTCAACAGTTTTTGCCCAGATACCAGGTGGCTTTGAAAATGTCAATTCTCATGCAGGATATCACATCAAAGAGAATACGTCATTAGCGCAGCTTTCGGATGTTACAGGTGATGGGGTGATGGAACTCTTTGTAGGTCACAATCCATATCCCTTATATATATATGACGCTTCTACTCCTAAGTTAAATGAAATATCTTCCCTTAATTACCCGAAGATCTATAATGTGCTGGACGCTACGTTTGCCGATTTCAATGGCGATCTACTTCCTGATGGTTTTTTGGTACGTGGTGTTAATCGTCCCTTTATTGACACTTCTGAAGCAGAAACGATACGACCATCAAATGAACCCCCGTCACCGGAGTCTTATCCTTATAGAATAAGGGTTTATGTGATAGTTAACAAGGGTGAGAAAGGGTTAAGTTTTAAGACGGATGGCGTTGTTAAATTTGAGATTCATTCGGATTGGGCATCACAACTCAGGCACTTGGTGATTGGGAAAGATGCCCACAATGTATATGCGTTTGATGGGAGCTATATTCCAATAGATCGGCAGCGAAATGTATCTTCCTTCACTGCGTTTCTTGACCCCACTGACCCGCGAGTGATAGGATTAGCGGATCGTCCAGAAAAGGAGAATTGGAGAACGTATGTAGGTTATGATCCTGAGACGCATAGATGGAAAGTGATATACAATACTGTACCGCCACTTGAAACAATTTGGACAGGATTTGAGGCACTCATATCCTCAAAAAATCCGATAATAGACGTAGAACCGATTAATTTTTCAATTTATGATATCACTTACGATCCGAATGCGGTTCTTTGTATCACAAATTCACATAGGCGTTTTCAGTTAGTTCAATTTCCGGAGGTTGTTAGCGCGCGTTCCGTTGCGGCAGGAGATTTTGACAACGATATGGATATAGACTTTTATGTCGTTCGTTCAAGTAGCGCGGGCAATTTACCGAACCAACTCTATGAAAATAGAGGTGATGGATCATTCATTCAAGTACCCGCTGCGGGTGGTGCGGAAGCGAATACAGCGGGAAGGGGAATGAGTGTTACTATGGGTGATTACGATAGGGATGGATACCTTGATCTTTTTGTGACCAATGGTAGAGGTGTTTATCCATTTAACGATGGACCAGACCAACTTTACCGTAACCTGGGTGTTGGTAACAATTGGATTCAGGTAGATTTAGAAGGAAAAGTTTCCAATAGAGACGGGATCGGTGCAAAACTTTTCGCTACGACACCTGATGGTAAGACTCAACTTCGTGAGCGAAATGGTGGTATTCATTGGGCACAACAGGATCAAAAGCGTATACACTTCGGTCTGGCACAGAATGAGAAGGTTAGTGAATTAAAAATCTATTGGCCAAGTGGAATCGTACAGAAGTTAAACGATGTACCGGTGAACCAAGTATTGCATGTTGTTGAGGAAGGTGATATAGTATTACCTTCAGTTGATGTCAATTTAGATGGACATGTAAACATAGTGGATCTTCTTACAATCATTGCACATTTTGGTGAACGTACTCCTGTGAATTCTCGGTATGATATTAACAGAGATGGGAAAGTGGACTTGGAAGATGTCGTTTCCGTTATTGAAAGGATCGGAGAACAACATGCTGAGGCAGCTCCATCTGTGCTAAAAAACACACACACTCTGTTTAAAATGAGCTCGTCACTTTCTGATGTTGAAATAGCGTTGCTCCATTCATTCTACGAGAAAATTGAAGAATTATCAGGGAAAGATACACATAAGATATTAGTAAAGAGATTTATAGAGAACCTGTTAATGCCTGCTGATGGTCCTATGTCAACAAAACTATTGCCGAACTATCCAAATCCATTTAATCCAGAAACCTGGATACCTTATCAACTCTCGGAGGATGCAGAAATCACGATACGGATATACACTGCTGCTGGTGAGGTGATAAGAACGGTCTTTTCTGGACATAGAGAGTTGGGTTATTATCTCAATCGGGACCGAGCTGCGCATTGGGATGGACGAAATGACGTTGGTGAAACAGTTGCAAACGGTGTCTATATTTATGAACTCACAACACCGTCTTTCAAAAAAACCCGAAAAATGGTTATTCTTAAATAGGTATTTTAATGCAAATACTGATTCTTGACATCGGTTGTTCATTTACAAAAGGTTACCTGTTCAATGATACATTAGATATCGTTGCGGAATTTAGAGTGGAAACTGACATATCTTCACCTGGAACGCTTGAGGGATGTGTGAGAGGCGTGATTTCTGAATTTGATAAGCACACATATCAAGCAATCTTCCCACTTAGTTTTGGAGAAGGTGTTGTATATAACAATATCATCTACGAACCGACACACAACCGAGAGTCCTTGATAGATAACAAGTACGAACAGACAGGTACTCCGACGGATGTCAAGCGGGACATCGGTTCAGCCTTTCAGTCACTTCTTACTTTTCCTTCTTATTCCAATGGACCGGCATTACCCGTGTCAACCTATATTGCTTCAAGACTTTCCGAGACTCAGATAGATAGGTGGGATTTGACTCACGCGGGGAATAGCGGTATGTTGAACATTTCTCAGCGACAATGGTTTGTTGAATTACTTAAAAAACATAAATGTCAACCTTTACCGTTTTCAACAGAATTTATGAGTGCTGCTACCATTGTAGGAAAAACAGAAAAAGGGATTGCTATTTTTGCTGGCGGGCATGATCATAGCTGTATCTCTGTATTTGATCCCAAACCGATTATTATTGCAGGCACATGGGTGGTTATTAGTTATCCAGAGATAGCATTTATACCAAGACAGGAAGAGAAATTGGCTGGTATTAGATGGACTATTACCGCGAATGGAGGTTATCACAAACAGGTTGTAAAGAAAGTCTCCAATCCAATTACGCTTTCCGACATGAATTATATTATCTCAATCTACAAACGGATGCGAGTCCCTGAAAAAACTGAAGTCTATGTTATTGGAGGATATGGAGAAAAGCTTGCTCCAGAGCTAGATAAATTGAATAGTCCCTATTACTTTGTGGCACCTCCAGAAGCGGAAGTATACCAGCACAGACAGACAGCAAAATATGCATTTAGAGCATTGGAGTTACAGACGTGAAGACCGTTTTGGTTACAGGTTGTTTTGATCTATTTCACTATGGACATCTGAAGTTTCTGGAGGCTTCAGCTGCTTGTGGTGATTGCTTGATAGTTGGTGTGGCTGAAGATGATACGGTGCGTCGCGTCAAAGGAGAAAACAGACCTATCTATCCGCTTGAACATCGTATTGCACTCTTAGAGGCATGTAGACATGTGGATAGGGTTGAGGTATTCTCTTTGGAGTCGCAACTGGATTTAGTTGACCAAGTTTCTCCTGATGTATGTGTTGAGGGAGCTGATGGTAACGCAAGGCTCAGAGAGATTCTTGAGGAATTAGGTGTTAATACGCCAGTTCAAACAGTATATACGGATTATATCCATACGACTGATATCGTCGAAAAAATTCTCAATGGGTAATAGAGCATTTGAATCAGACTTGCGAGGGAGACTCACCTAAGAAGTTGGGGAAATTTGCAGAGATATTGAGACATAAACCTACGCCTTGGGTCATGTTAATTACTTTTGCAGGGATGGGCTTGAGTCTCATTTTTCATATCTTAATTCCCTGGCAACTTGATGTCAGTGAATCTGCGGATGCACTCATTGCAGCATTAAAGGTTGTTCTAATAGTTGACACTGTTTTCCGTGAAGGTGCAAAATTTAGCCTTGTGCCTCTCTTCATTAACGAAGAAAAAACGAGAGACAAAGTCGATTTTCAACGTTTTACAAGCGGTATCATCAACTTTTCACTCTGTGTGGGAGTAGTCTTGATGGTGCTCCTTACGACATTGTCAACGTTGATAGCAGAATCATTACTCTCAAGTAGAACGGGTGTTGTTCAGGCTGAAATGGGAACGTTATTACGATTGAGTGCCCCGTTAGTCATCTTCGGTTCTGTGAGTACAATACTCGGTGCGTATCTAAATAGTCAGAAACATTTCAAGACGGTTGCATTCCGAAATTCGCTTCCCCCTTTGTTAGCAATCATAGTGCTTCTTTATTGGACAAATACAGAACAGTTGGTGTATGCTGTTTCTATTGCTTATGCAGGTGGATTTTTCATATACTTTGTATGGCTGTGTTATGGCATGTATCGTGCTGGTTACAGATATGGGTTTTCTTGGATTTCTTTTGATACGCTCCGTTCTCTCAAGGATGCGGTTTCTCTCCCAACAATAGGTTTTGCCATCCGCCAGTTGACTGCAAGGATAATAGTTGAAGTTTTATTGGTTGGAAGACTGGGAAAAGGTGCTATTACAATATACAACAGTGCATTTCGTATTTTTTCTGCGATCCAGACGCTGATAGGGATTAGTATAGCAACTACTGGATTGCCAGAAATGACAACTGACAGCATTGAGAAAGACATAAAAAAACTGAAAGAATCTCTCTTAGGCAATCTACGTTGGGTGATATATATTGCTATACCTCTATCCATCATACTTCTGTTTAGTGCATCAAGAATTGCACAGTTGCTCTTTAGTGGTGAGAAATTCAATCCACAGGCTATAGTGCAAATTGGAAAGCTTCTGATGTGGTTGAGTTTAGGAACGGTTTTTTCTTGTATGATACCCGTGCTAAATGCGGGTCTCTATGCACAGAAAGCGTACGGATTGGTTTTCAGGAATATGGTGACGATGGCTGTTCTGAACTTCGTTATTGCGTTAGTGCTTTTGTCTGTATGGGGCCTGAATGGTATAGCGTTAACGATCTCTATTACTGCTTTCCTTGCTGTAGGTAATTTGGTCTTTCTTCTTTGGAAAACAGGTGTTTTTATTAAAGAGGTTAATTAACGCCCTTGCGTAAGTTAAAATATAGAAAACATAGATACATACGAGACCAAGCCCCAGAGAGGCGAACGGTATATAGAACCTATCACATGCAGCAAGCATCAAGCCCCAGAGGGGCGAAAGGTATATAGCACGTATCGCATTCAGCAAATATCAAGCCCCAGAGGGGCGAAAGGTAAACAATCTAAAGGAATAACATCATGGCAAACACCTACACACAACTATACACGCATATCGTTTTTGCTGTCAAAGGAAGACAATGCCTCATTCCAAAACAACACAAAGAAGCATTACACCAATATATAACACGCATAATTACAAACAGAAAACAGACGCTTATACGTATCAATTCAATGCCAGATCATATACATATCCTAATCGGTATGAAACCGGACATCGCATTGTCTGACTTAGTGAGAGACATAAAAGCAAATTCATCTAAATTCATTAATAGAAAAGGTTGGGTTGTAGGAAAGTTCGAATGGCAGACAGGTTTTGCAGCGTTTTCGTATTCTCATTCTCAGTTAGGTGTTGTTGTTAATTACATAAAAAATCAGGAGGTGCATCATTTGAACCAAACATTCAAAGAAGAATATCTTGCGTTTCTGAAACGTTTTGATGTACCTTATAATCCAAAATACGTATTTGATTCCGATGACGACTCTGAAACATGATACACCTGTCGCCCCTCTGGGGCTTGGTATAATACAATCGTTGTTTTCTATACACCTGTCGCCCCTCTGGGGCTTGGTATGGTAATACGGTAAAAAGGCGATGTAAATGATTGAGAAAAAAACCGATTCGAAAAAATCTGTCAGTGACTATCAATATTTGATTGTGGGTGGGACAACAAAGGCAGCAACAACATCTCTGTTCTCTTATCTGGCTGCCCACCCAACTATCTGCGCTGCGTCGTTTAAGGAGACACGTTTCTTCCTTGATTCTGATTATCCGTTACCCTCAAAGTTCAGATTTAAAGGGGATGTGGAAGAATACAATCAGTTGTTTACAGATTGTGAGGAGAATCAGATAAGACTTGAGTCTACACCAGATTATCTCTACTGTTCATCTGCTCTTGAGAGAATTGCGGCGTTTTTACCAAATGCCAAATTGGTCTTCAGTCTTCGAGAACCTATTTCAAGATTAGTTTCGTGGTACCGGTTTGCAGTTCAAATAGGAAGGCTGCCGAAGAGTCTTAACTTTGATGATTATGCTGAAGATCTACTTACAGATACAAAACAGGATAAAGTATTTAAAGATACGAACCCTTCTGATTTTCCACAGTATATGCAGGCACTTCAGCAAGGTTGTTATAGCGAGTATCTGAAACGATATTATGATATAATTGGTGAGCAGCGAATATATACGTTATTTTTTGAGGAACTTGCAGAGAACCCATTAAACGTGCTTAATGATATTTGTCATTTTGCTGGGATTCATCCTGACTTCTATAGTGATTACATATTTAAGGTTACAAATCGAACTGAAACGATGCGGAATTCTGGGTTACATAACAGATATACAACTTTCAGATTCAAAGTTCGGAAGTGGACACACAATAAACCTATAATACATAAACCTTTACGTGCAATGAGAAAAGCGATAGAACCTTTATATCTGAGTCTAAATACTCGGACTGAGGAAGCGGTCTCCATATCGGATAAAACCCAAAGTAAGTTAATTGCGTATTTCAAACCGGACGTTGAGATACTGAGCGAGTTAATTGGTAAAAAACCGCCATGGCGACCTTTTGAATAGGATTTACGTATGAATTTAAAAGAAGATTCCCGCATTAGATTGATGATTGTTGGTGCTCAAAAGTCAGGCACTTCATCACTATTGCGATATTTAGCGCAACATCCGGATATCTACGCACATCCTCAACCGGAGATGACATATTTTCTGCAAGATCATGAATACGAAAAAGGGTATGGTCGAGCTTACGCAAAATACTTCTCGCAATGTCCTCCAGATAAGTCATTGATTGCAAAGAACGTGATGGTCATGTGTTCAGAAGATAGAATGCAACGCATTCATGAACATAATCCTGAGATTCATCTTGTGATTCTCTTGCGTGAACCCGTTTCCCGTGCCTACTCTGCATATTGGTGGGCGCGTCGTAGAGGATGGGAGAACATCAAGACATTCGAAGCAGCACTTGGAACAGAAGAGGAGCGAATAAATGAAGATTGGTTTAAATGGAGGCAGTGTGCTTACAAATTAAACAGTACTTATGTTATGCATATAGAGTCCATTATTTCACTGTTTGGAGTAAAACAGGTTCACTGTATCTTGACAGATGCCTTGAGAGTGGATGCGGGAAGCGTGTGCCAAAAACTATTTAGTCTTATTGGCGTAAGCAGTGAATTTGAACCGTTGGTAGAAGAAAAACACAATCAAGCCGCAATGCCGCGTTCAGAATCATTTAGTTTTCTGTTCACACAATTTCTTGCTTCACGGAATCCGTTGCGGCGTGCAATTCGGAAGTTGGTTCCTGATTCGGCAGCTTACAGAATCAGAAAAGCGGTCTTAGATTTGAACAGCAAATCTTTTTCACCACCACCTATAAGTCCTCAGACACAGCAAACATTAGCAGCATACTTTGCACCCTATAATGTTCAGCTTGAACAGTTAATAGGTCAGGATTTATCGCATTGGGAATTAATTGTTTAGTATGAATATAATTTATTTTCTCACTGGATACTTTGCTTTTGAAGAGTTTATACTGAAGTTTCTTCCAGTCAGTGATTCGGTTTACTCTTATTTTAGATTCTTGGGTGAGATATTCATCTATGTGGCATTCGGTAAGCTTGTTTTAAACAAACTATATAAAGGGATTCCTTTTGTTAAAACGCCGCTTGATTTCCCAATTATTGGCTTCTACATCGTTGTTTTTCTCTCAATGGTGATTAATCGGTCACCTCTGATAGGGAGTTTATACAATATTCGTCCACTTGCGCGATACATCGTTCTCTTTTATCTGATTGTCAATTCCCCGCTATCTAAACAACGGATTGATACGCTCATTAGGATAATATTGTGTATTGGCGTAGTACAAATTGGCATCGGCATGATTCAGTGGTTTGGAGGTCCTACGCTTTACGACATGTTTTTACCGCGTGCATCCACACTTGAGGTGGCAGGTTTTACTAAAGAATATAGATTGCTTGAAATTGGTAGAGAGATTGGCAGTATCTACGGTACTTTAGGGGACACAGTAATTTACGGTGTTTTTATGATCGTTGTATTGGTGATTTTTCTTTCACGCGTAAAACGCCTTGAATACCTGAATCTACTTGCTATTGGTATATTGTTGATGTGCATAGCCCGATCATATTCTCGTGCAGCAACATTTTCAGCACTGCTGGCATGTGTCGTATGGTATTTTTTTCAATACGGATGGAAAAAGACTGTTCGCTTGTCCCTTGTGATTTTGTTGTTTTTCGGTATCATGTTGGCGATAGTAAATCCGTTTGAGTTGGAATATATCAATCCACGCAAAGCAAGAGTTGGTCTTGTAGGGAATGTAACGGGTGTATTCTCAGGTTCTTACGTTAAGGTGGCACAGAAGCAACGACTTGGAGCTATCCTTGGGAATGTTCCGACCGTTTTGGCAAATAAACCTCTTTTAGGGTATGGTGCTGACCAGAACACAACAATTGATAGACTGAATAAGAGTAAACGTTCTTTTCTCTTTAAAGTCCTAAGTAAGAAAGGTTTTAAAGATGTCTACTGGGTAGCTATACTGTGCTTTTACGGTGTTTTAGGATTAGGTCTGTTTGCATTCATTTTTTATCGACTGTTTATTGCATCATTAAGGTTGTATAAACGAACTGCTAACAGACTTACAAAAGAGATGGCTTTGGTGATGCTCTGTTTGGTTGTTGTTACAGTCTTCCTACTCTTTTTCAATAGAACACTTGAATTCAGGGGATACGGTTTCTATTTTTGGATGTGTGCTGGCATTATGTTCGTAAGCGATACAGCGATACAGACATATAAGCCGATAAAAATCACCTTATGAGTTTATTTAGCTTTTGGCATTCCAATTTGATAAGAAATATACTGATATGCTTTACACTTGGTATAAGTGTTGTGCTCCTAATGATGTTAAACTTAGAATGTAGCAGAAGAGAATCTGACGAAGATCGTGTTCAAATATATATTGATACTGAATCTGCAGTACCTTTACGGAAAGAACTTTACGGTTTCAATACAAATATGATGAGTGGGGATTATGGATACTTGGATAAAGACTTCATAGTATTGACAGAATCACTCAATCCGTCGAGTCTCCGTTTTCCGGGAGGAACAGTTGGTAACTTCTATCACTGGGATATTTCAGGATTCTATGAAGATGAAATGAACACAACCCTAAGCACACAACTCAATAAGCGGAACAGAGGGAATTTCAATAAACTGAGAAAAAAACGTAATGGGATCATTTCTTTTGACGACTTTATGAAGTTGTGTAATGACCTAAGTATAGAACCTATAATTATGGTTAATGTGTGGACAGGTTCGCCAGAAAAGAGTGCAGCATGGGTTCGTTATGCTAAAGAGATGGGGTATAACATTCGTCATTGGGAACTTGGCAATGAGCACTATCTGCCTCACTATTTAAACAGATTCCCTACAGTGCATGCCTATATGCAAACAGCAAAGGAACACGCGTTGGCTATGAAAGCAGTTGATCCACAGATAAAGTTATCTGTGTGTGCTTCACCTATTGCTTTTCATAAAGAAGGATTCTTGTTAGCAACACCACAACGTAAATGGGACGAAGGACTTGCGGAAAACACTTCTGGTTCTTCTGACTGGTATGATGCATTCTCAGTGCATGTCTATGCATATAAAGCCGTGAAGGATATAGAGATAGAGAAGATGAAAGCTTATCTTTTCGGTTGGATACATTTTGGCATTGATGAAGCAATGGAATACTACGAGGCGTTGTTTCCCAACAAAGAGATGTGGGTTACAGAATGGAATATAGCGAATCCTGCAAATAGAGTTGCTAACACCCAACTACACGTCATGTATGTTGGAGATTTTTTCATGAAAATGCTTAGTATTCCAAAGATCACACATGCGAACTTCCATGTCATAGCTGGCTATGGTAAAGGTTTCCCTGTTTTTTCAAAAGTTACACCTATTTCACAAAGAACTTTTTGGAAATATGGTGGAGAACCAGAATCGGACTATGGAGACACGATACGTCGTACCGTATTTTACGCCTTTCAGTTGATAGGTGAAGTAATTGGTAAAGCAGAGACACTTTTTGATGTTTCACAAGAGAACGTTCCGATGTTTGAGGGTGAGTTAGACTATAAAGGCAAAATGATGTCTGGTATTCAGGTAAGAGTCGTGGGTAACGAAGATACTTACTTCATTATGGTCAGCAATCGGATGAGCAGAGACATTTCACCTATCTTTTATTTTGATGGAAAACAGTTGAAAAGAGATGCCACCTATCGGTATGTAGCGAATGATAATCTCAAAGCAACGAACGGTGGTAATGCAGAGATGGAGGGTTCAGGTGAAATTGAAGTTAAGATTGAAGAGTGGAAAGGTAACCTGAAAGCGTTTATAATTCCAAAGAACAGTTTCGGTATACTTGAGGTTAAAAAGTGAAACTGGATAAAATGCTGTTTGTAGTTGGGAATAGCCGTAGCGGCACAACAATGATGGGACGCATATTAGGAAATCACGATGATGTATTCACATTTGGAGAACTGCATTTTTTTGGACAGTTATGGTCCCCAGCATCCGCAACTGAGTTAAATATTTCGGATGCAACAGAGTTGGCTGCAAAACTATTCTGTATACAACGTGAAGGTTATCGCACTCATGGAGGACATCAGCGTTTTCTTGAGGAGGCGCGTCAATTCTGTCAAAATATTACAGGTTATCCCATTTCTCCAGTGGTTCTGTTTTCTGAGTTTTTACGTTTTGAGGCATCACTGAATGGGAATTCTATACCTTGTGACCAAACGCCGCGCAATGTATTCTATATTGATAAGATACTTGAATACTATCCACAAGTGAAGATAATAAATATGATACGTGATCCGCGTGATGTACTTTTGTCACAAAAACGGAAATGGAAACGCCGTTTTCTTGGTGGAACTAACCTACCTATAAAAGAAAGTTTTCGAGATTGGTTGAACTATCATCCAGTTACAATTAGTAGAATTTGGCATACTGCTGTTACCGCTGCAGATAAGTTTTCGGATCATGACAATGTCAAATCTATCTATTTTGAAAAACTCCTTGCTGCCCCCGAAGACACGGTTTCACAGATCTGTGCCTTTGTAGGTATTGATTACTGTCAATCCTTACTCAAAGTGCCGCAGGTAGGGTCCTCTGTAAACGCAGATACACCTGATAGCCTCGGAATAAACCCCAATCGTGCGGGAAACTGGCATGACAAGAATAGGAATGAAGGTATACTGAATTCCTCGGAACTGTATATCAGCCAAAAAGTAAACGGTTTATTGATGCGAAAACACAACTATGAACCGGCAATGATGCGGCCGAATATTTTTTATCTTATCTTAAATATTGTCTCATTTCCAATAAAATCAATTGGTGCATTTCTTTTTAACATCAACCGCATCAAAAACATCCGTGAAACACTAAAAAGACGTCTATGATGATACAATTTATGATTTTGACAAATTCTCACATATAACACATGATTGCGCAGCTAAATACACAATACATCAGAACACGTCCGAGCAAAGCAATATCTCGTTTGATGAGTTATTTCTTTTTTGAAGGACGACCAGCAACGACAAAAGGACGGTGGATAAATCCACTTGTACTTTCTTTCTTAAGAAGGGTCGCAACTAGTAAACGCGTATTCAAACCTGTAAAAAAGCCTATTTTTATCATAGGAACGGGTCGGAGTGGAACAACAATACTTGGCACAATTCTTTCAATGCATAGGGATGTTGGTTATTTAAATGAGCCGAAAGCACTGTGGCACATAATTCATCCGTATGAAGACATCATCGGTAGTTATAGTGATAAGGATGGTGTTTATAGACTTACGTCTGAAGACGCAACAGAAGAAATGTATCATTGTGCGAAACAACTTTTTGGAGCTTACTTATCTATAACAAGGTCACATAGGATTGTTGATAAGTATCCCGAACTCATTTTTCGGGTGGATTTTGTGCGTGCACTTTTTCCTGATGCCAAGTTTCTTTTCCTCATTCGAAATGGGTGGGATACGTGCCATTCTATCGCAGCATGGTCGAAACGACTCGGTATCCAGGTAAATGGTGAAACGCATGATTGGTGGGGTGTAGATAACCGTAAATGGAGATTATTAGTAGAACAGTTGGTTGCCACAGACGATGATTTGAAAGAAGTGATTAAAGAAAAAAGAGATTTTGACCGACATTTGGACAGAGCTGCTATTGAATGGGTGGTAACAATGCGTGAAGGACTACGTTTATTAGAGAGAACTTCAGATTGTATATATCCGGTTAAGTTTGAAGAGCTTACATCAAAACCTGATGAAGTCCTTCCGCGTATATGTGAATTTTGTGAGTTGCAACTTGATAATACCTTTCTGGATTATGCCCGACAAACTTTACATACTGTTCCACCGAGAGAACATTTCGATATACATCATAAAATTGTACCAATTTTTAATGACACGATGACAAGATTAGGATATAATATTTAATAAGGTTTAAATTACCAGACTTCATCTGTTACAATAAATATGGATACTATTTCACAAAAACAGTCACATAAACTTGCTATTCACAACCGTTCTTATTCAAGACGCGATTTCATTTCAACAGGTTTGAAAGCAGGTGCTGTAGTTTTCACAACAAGCCTGATACCATCCATTCAAGCTACATCAGAAACTCCATATAATGTTCTATTTATCATAGTTGATGATTTACGCCCTTTGCTTGGGTGTTATGGACACTCAGAAATGCATACACCTAATATTGATAAACTGGCACAAAGGGGTACCGTATTTAACCGAGCGTATTGTCAATTTCCATTATGCAATCCATCACGTGCTTCTTTATTGACAGGTCTACGTCCTGAGACCATAGGAGTGCTTGATAATTTTACGCACTATCGTAGGACAGTCCCTGATGTTATCTCGCTCCCACAGTATTTTAAAGCGCACGGTTATGATACACGTTCAATTGGCAAAATTATGCATGGCCCCTTCGTAGATAATCTTTCTTGGAGCGTTCCGATTTGGGTGCCTAGAAATAGATTGGATATTGACAAAACATCTTGGAATTCGCTTGATGTTGCTGATGATGAACTAAGGGATGGTATGGTTGCAACGCATACGATAGATGTGTTAGAGCAGGTTCGTGACAGACAATTTTTTTTAGCTGTAGGTTTCTACAAACCCCATTTGCCTTTCAATGCCCCAACCAAGTATTACGACATATACGACTCACCAATTATTGAAAACATCCCTGATGTAATTTTAGATCCTCAACATGAAATGAGAGTGTATGCGGATATCCCTTCAGAAGGCGGTGAACTTTCTAAAGAAAAATCATTAGAGTTGATTCGAGGATATGCTGCATCCACAAGTTATATGGATGCACAGGTTGGACGTGTCTTAGATCAATTAGACGTGCTTGGGTTAACCGAAAAAACAGCGATTGTTTTTTGTGGGGACCATGGTTTTCACCTTGGCGAGAATGGAACATTCGCCAAAAGAACTCCTTTTGAAGTCTCGGTCCGTTCGCCTTTGATTGTCAGTTTCCCGGGGCAGCACCCTATTGATGTGAAGACTGAGGCAATCGTTGAACTTGTTGATATCTATCCAACGTTATGTAATCTATGCCAATTACCCTTACCCACTGGACTGGAGGGTATAAGTATGTTACCTGTCATAGAATCACCAACATGTCCATGGAAAACTGCAGCATTTAGTCAAGTTGATGTCGGTCATGCATTCTCTATTCACACTGAACGGTATCGATACACAGGAACGGGAAAGCATGATTCACCTCCAAGGAGTTTATACGATCATTATGTTGACCCCGATGAATACGTCAATATTGCAAATTTATCGGAGTATGAGGACATCGTCGTGTCCCTGAGGAAACGACTTGAAGATGGATGGCAAGGTGCTTTACCAACTATCCTAAAACAATCGAACATGCCACAAACTTTACCTTGGGATATTAACGAAGATGGATTAGTTGATATCCAAGACATGATACTTGTCTCAAGATGTTTTGGATCAAAGTCTTCTGAATACTTGAATGCTGATATTAACCAAGATGGCCATATTGATATTCTTGATCTGCTTCTTGTTGCTGCACATTTTGGCGAATCAACAACATATCATACGCCATCACTCTTGAATATACTCCCTGAACATATCACTATGATTGAGGATTGGTCAAATAAAGCACAGACGGTTGAGGATACCAACGCTGTAATTCGGAAAGGTATTGCTACATTAGATACATTAATCAATGTTACGAAACCAATGAAGAACAGGCTTCTCCCCAACTACCCGAATCCATTTAATCCTGAAACTTGGATACCCTATGATTTAGCAGAAGACTCTGATGTTAATATTTACATCCATAATCTAAGAGGTGAATCTATACGACATCTCAAAGTGGGTCTAAAAAGTCCTGGAAAGTATCGATCTCGATCGCGTGCAGCCTATTGGGATGGATGCAATTCCTATGGTGAACCGGTGGCAAGTGGTGCCTACTTCTATACTTTTCACACACAGCAGACTCAATCAACGCGTAAAATGGTAATCACAAAATAGAAAGGTCACACATGAAAGATAACGATCAAATCGGAACATCCTCACCAACTTTTAGTCGTCGTGAGTTCATTTCAACAGGTTTAAAAGCAGGGGCAGCCGTCTTCACCACAAGTCTTTTTCCCTCGCTAAACGTTGCATCAAATACAGAATATAATGTCCTATTTATCATGGTAGATGACCTACGACCTCTATTAGGTTGTTATGGACACTCAGAGATGCATACACCCAATATTGATAGTATAGCTGAAAGAGGAACAGTCTTCAATCGAGCTTATTGTCAATTTCCGCTTTGTAGTCCATCACGAACGACGATAATGACTGGACTAAGACCTGATACGACACAAATATCTGAGAATAGAACTTTTTTTAGGGAAACAATCCCAGATGTCGTCACGCTCCCTCAACATTTTAAAGACAGTGGTTATCATACACAATCCATTGGAAAAGTTGTTCATATTCCAGATTTCCAGGATGACATGTACTCATGGAGTGTACCATCTTGGAGACCCTTATGGCCGCGATTTGATGAGACAACTCCATCATGGCAGGCTTTTGATGTTGAGGATGATGAATTTAGAGATGGTAAAACAGCAATACGTGCTGTGCAAGTGTTGGATCAGATTAAGAACGATCCGTTCTTTTTGACGGTTGGATTTTATAAACCGCATCTTCCCTTACGAGCACCGAGAAAGTATTTCGATTTATATGAGAACACATCCATTAACATTCCATTCACATCAAGAGATACACCTGTTGATATAAACCCGCCAATATGGAATGAAGTGCGACCTTTTGCGGATATACCATCTAATAGGGAACCGATCCCGTATAGCAAAATGCTGGAACTGATACGTGCTTATGCTGCTACAATAAGTTATATGGACGCGCAAATAGGTATTATCTTGAATAAACTTGATGCACTCGGACTAACAGAGAACACAGTTATAGTTTTCTGTGGTGATCACGGATATCATCTTGGAGAAAATGATAACTGGGGGAAAAACATTGTCTTTGAAGCAACACTGCATTCACCATTAATTGTAAGTATCCCTGGACAGATGACGGCTGGTAAAAACACAGATGCCTTGGTTGAGCTTGTTGATGTATTTCCAACCTTATGTGACGCATGTCAAATTCCGATTCTACCCGAATTGGAAGGTCTTAGCATGATGTCTGTAATTGACCAACCTGAAATCCCATGGAAAACTGCGGTTTTTAGCCAACGGAAGAAGAAACGTACTATCCGTACAGATCAATACAGATACTCCGAAGAAGGTAGGATTAAAGAACTCTATGACTACAGAACTGATCCGCACTCTGAAATCAACGTAGCGGATGATCCTGAATATGCTGAAATCGTTGAGCAGCTCAGTGAAAGACTACGTGCTGGTTGGCAAGAAGCCTTACCTGACGAAATCCCTACACGAATTGTACCCCCTAAAACATTACTGTGGGATATCAACGCTGATGGTATTGTTGATATTGAGGACCTTTTATTAATCTCTAACAATTTCGGAATAGAGTTGCCTGACAATCCCAAAGTTGATGTTAATGAAGATGGTAATGTAAATATCATAGATTTGCTAATCGTTGCCGCGCATTTAGGGGAATCTTCTAATACAGGAGCTCCGAAGTCTATTTCCATAGCAGATCAACACATAGACCGAGTTGAAGAATGGATTAATGATGCACGTAAAATTGAGGATGCTTCTCCTATTTATCACAAAGGTATTAAGAACTTAGAGATGTTGATCAATTCAGTTGTTCCAAATGAAACCAGACTTTTCCCCAATTTTCCGAATCCGTTTAATCCTGAAACTTGGATACCGTATGACTTAGGACAAGACGCTGATGTCAGTGTCCACATCCACAATTTGAAAGGTGAACACATTCGTCATCTTAGGGTGGGATTTCAAACAGCGGGTAGTTATCGAACCTCTTCGCGTGCAGCACATTGGAATGGTCGTAATTCAATTGGAGAACCTGTGGCGAGCGGAGTCTATTTCTATACGCTTATTGCGGGAGATTTCACCACTACCCGAAAGATGTTGATACGGAAATAGGAGGCAACAGATGCAAGAAGATTCACAGCGGAAGGCAAGTTCTGGTTTCATGACTCGCCGTAACTTCCTTAACACGGGTTTGAAAGTTGGTGCTGCTGCATTTACGACTGGTTTGTTGCCGCGTCTAAATGCCCGAGCAGAGAATAGATACAATGTTCTTTTCATAATTGTAGATGATTTGCGACCCATGCTCGGTTGCTACGGTATTGATGAAATGCATACCCCAAATATTGATAGGTTGGCAGAACAGGGAACACTTTTCAACCGTGCTTATTGTCAATATCCACTTTGCAATCCTTCTCGTGCATCAATACTAACAGGATTACGTCCGGAGACAACAAATGTACACAACAATTCCGCTGACTATAAGTACACTGTTCCTGATGCGATGGACATACCTCAATACTTTATGGGACAGGGATATAATACATATACTATTGGTAAAATTAAACACTATCCTGCCACCACCTCTTACGCTGGAAAACCTTCTTGGTTAGCACTTGATGTGTCTGATGATGAGCTTAATGATGGTATAAATGCGAAAAAAACTGAGGATCTTTTAGTTGAGATAAGAGATGAACTGTTCTTTTTAGCTGTCGGATTTGACAAACCGCATTTGCCTTTTTACGCACCACAAAGATACTATGATTTATATGATGAAGATACTTTCAATTTACCCACGACATCCGCCTATCCTCTGCATGCCCCAGATTATGCAGAAAACAGTATTGAATGGTTTAGAATATATCGAGATATACCATCTGGCGACGTTCCAATTTCTAATGAGAAGACCTTAGAGCTCATTCGAGCTTACGCAGCTTCTACGAGTTACATGGATGCACAAGTTGGTCGAGTTCTCAGACAGTTAGATGATCTGGGATTAACTGAAAAGACAGTGATTGTCTTTTGTGGGGACCATGGTTTTCATCTTGGTGAACACGGCACTTGGCGAAAGAATACACTCTATGAGATTGCTGCGCGTTCTCCGTTAATTATCAGTGTTCCAGGACAGCGACCGTCTCAGACAGATGCACTGACCGAACTTGTAGATATTTACCCTACTCTGTGTGACGCATGTGAACTACCAATACCGACTCAGTTAGAAGGCTTGAGTCTCATCCCTGTAATAGAAGCACCTAATGTCTCCTGGAAAACCGGAGCAATTAGTTTTCTTAGACGTGCAGGCTCCAAATCATATTCTCTACGTACTGATAGATACCGTTATACTGAATGGGGGCCTCGCGGAAAATTTGGTCATGAACTATACGATTATCATGTGGACCCGAACGAAACTATAAATGTTGCAGATTTTCCTGAATATTCAGAGCTTCTTGAACATCTAAGACAACGACTTCGGTCTGGCTGGAAGAACGAAATGCCGAATGGTACTAAGAATCCACCGATACCCATGAGTATAATTCCTTGGGATGTAAATAATGATGGGATTGTTGATATACAAGACCTTATCCTTGTTTCAAATAATTTTGGGACAGTGACAGTGCCTCTTGAAAATGACAAAATAGATGTGAATAAGGACGGCAGGGTTAATATCATCGATTTGCTCATAATAGCAGCGCATTTAGGTGAAACTACCATCACCTCAGCCTCACCAAGAATTCTATCCGTTTTACCCGAGCATGTTGACAGTATTTCAGATTGGCTTATTGAGGCTCGGAAAGTAGATGACGGTTCTGAAGTTTTTCGTGATGGGATAGCCAAGTTGGAAGCACTTTTTGATACGATAAATCCGGAAAAAACTGTCCTTTTACCGAACTTCCCTAATCCTTTCAATCCAGAGACATGGATACCTTACGACTTAGCGCGAGATGCTAAGGTGGACATAAAAATCTATAATCTGAAAGGTGAGACTATCAGAGAACTCAAAATAGGTTTTCAAAACGCAGGTAGTTACCGGAGCAAAGAATTGGCGGCATATTGGGATGGACGTAATTCTACTGGTGAACTTGTCGCAAGTGGCGTTTATTTTTATATGCTTAGTACAGACCATATAAAAGTTACACGGAAAATGACAATACGAAAGTAGAAATGTAACGAATGAAGGACGATACTAAACAAGAAACTACTTCTCAAGTGTTTACACGACGTGATTTCATTTCAATAAGTATGAAGACAAGTGCAGCTGCTTTTACAGCAAGTCTTTTACCGAATCTCAATGTAGCTGCAGAAGAACGGTATAATGTACTTTTCATTATGGTAGATGATTTGCGTCCTTTGTTAGGTTGTTATGGGCACTCAGAAATGCATACACCTAACATTGATAAATTAGCACAAAGGGGAACTGTATTTAACCGAGCGTATTGCCAATTTCCAGTATGCAATCCATCCCGTGCCTCTATATTGACGGGGTTACGTCCTGAGACGATTGGTGTTCGGGATCTTTATACGCACTATCGTGACACAGTTCCCCAGGTTGTAACTCTTCCTCAATATTTTTTAACATACGGTTATCATACGCGTTCAATAGGCAAAATCTTACACGGTTCTTTTATTGATAATCTCTCTTGGAGTGTTCCAGCGTGGCACCCCAATAGCAACACGTTTCATGACGATTCATCTTGGAATTCGTTAGACGTTTCTGACGATGCGTTAAGGGATGGTAAGGTTGCAAAGCAAACAATGGATGTATTAGAGGAATTACGTGATAAACAGTTCTTCCTATCTGTGGGTTTCTACAAACCCCATTTGCCTTTCAATGTTCCAACAAGATATTACGATCTATACGATTCTCCCATTATTGAAAATGTCCCTGATGTATTTATCCATCCTCTACATGAGATGGTGGTGTATTCGGATATGCCTTCAGAAGGTGGTAAACTTTCTAAAGAGAAAACCTTAGAATTGATCCGTGGCTATGCTGCTGCAACAAGTTATATGGACGCGCAGGTTGGGCGCGTCTTGGATCACTTAGATGAACTTGAACTCACCGACAAAACAGTCATTGTTTTTGTTTCAGACCACGGTTTTCATCTTGGAGAGCACGGTACATTTGGAAAGAGAACTCCTTATGAAGTCTCAGTCCGTTCACCTTTGATTGTGAGTTACCCGAGACAGATTCATACTGGTGTGAAGACAGAAGCGATTGTTGAACTCGTTGATATTTATCCAACTTTATGTGATTTATGTCAACTTCCCATCCCCGATGGATTGGAAGGAATAAGTATGGGACCGGTCATTGAAAATCCAACAAGCCCATGGAAAACTGCAGCCTTTAGCCAAGTTGATATTGCTTTTTCTATTCACACTGAACAATATCGATACACAGAAACAGTAATTGGCAATCAGGTTTTTGGTAAAGGTTTGTACGATCACTATGTTGATCCTGATGAGAACATTAATTTAGCAAATTTACCCGAAAATGCTGAACTTGTTGCACTCCTTAGACAACGCCTTCGATCAGGATGGCAAGAAGCTTTACCAGATATACTAAAACAATTAAACCCTCCCCCACAGACTTTGTCTTGGGATATTAACAATGATGGCATTGTTGATGTTGAAGATCTTTTATTGGTCTCTAACAATTTTGGAACAGAATCTCCTGACAACCCTAAAGTTGATGTTAATGAAGATGGTAACGTAAATATCATAGATTTGCTGATCGTTGCTGCGCACTTAGGTGAATCTTCTAATAAAGGGGCTCCAAGGACTATTTCTATAGCAGCTCGACACATAAACCAAGTCGCAAAATGGATCAGTGATGCGCGTAAAATCAATGATTCTTCTCCCATTTATTACAGAGGTATTAAAAATTTAGAGATGTTGATGAATTCAGTTGTTCCAAATGAAACGAGGCTTTTACCCAATTATCCAAATCCATTTAATCCAGAGACGTGGATACCTTACGATTTAGCACAAGATGCCAAGGTGAATATTAGAATCTATAATCTAAAAGGTGAAACTATCAGAGAACTCAAAGTAGGTTTTCAAAATGCCGGCAGCTATCGGGGCAGAGAATTGGCAGCATATTGGGATGGACGTAATTCTGCTGGTGAACTTGTCGCAAGTGGAATCTATTTTTATACGCTTATTGCTGATAATGTAATTGCAACACGGCGCATGACTATAGTAAAATAAGATATGAAAAATAATATGAACAAGAATGTATTACCAAAAAGATTTACACGAAGAGAATTCCTATCTACAAGTATGAAGGTGGGGACTGCAGCAGCATTTACGACACATCTGTTACCAGATCCGAAGGCAGAAGCATCTGGATGTTATAACGTTCTACTAATTGTTGCCGATGACTTGCGACCACTGCTTGGGTGCTATGGTCATTCAGAGATGCATACACCGAACATTGATGCCTTAGCAGCACGAGGCACGCTCTTCAACCGTGCCTATTGCCAATATCCACTCTGTAATCCATCACGTGTACCTATGATGACGGGTTTGCGTCCAGAGACGACAGGTGTAGATGGAAACGTCACTGGATGGCATGAGATAATCCCAGAAGTATTGACACTACCACAACATTTCAAATCCCAAGGGTATCATACGCAATCAGTAGGTAAAATTGCACACGTTAACGCCTGGGGTGATACACTCTCCTGGAGTGTCCCGATTTGGTCTCAGGATGTGGGAATTGACAGAACTACCACACCTTCTTGGCAGGCACTTGATGTTGAGGATGACGAACTTTTAGATGGTAAGATTGCAAATGCTTCTATTGAGATTCTGTCGGAGATTAAAAACCAGACGTTTTTCCTTGCTATAGGGTTTCATAATCCACATCTTCCTTACATTGTGCCTAAAAAATATTATGATCTATATGCCGTTGACACTTTTCAAGATATTTCATCCATTAACCCACATTTTAGCAATGACTTAAGAGACTATGCGGATATTCCGACTGGTAATACACGGATTTCTGAGATGAAGACATTAGAACTCATGCGTGGATATGCTGCATCAACAAGTTACATGGATGCCCAGGTTGGTCGTGTCCTACAACATCTGGATACTCTTGGAATTTCTCAAAACACTGTTATCGCTTTTACAAGTGACCACGGATTTCATTTAGGTGAGCAGGACAACTGGGGGAAAGCTACGCTTTTTGATGTTGCTCTTCGATCACCTTTGATTGTCAGTGTTCCAGGACAGCAGCCGAATAGAACAGATGCTCTCGTTGAACTTGTTGACATTTTTCCATCATTATGTGACCTATGTCAATTGTCTACCCCCACACAATTGGAAGGTTTTAGTTTCGTACCAGTCATTGAACAACCGACGTATCCATGGAAAACAGCAGTTTTTAGTGAAATTGGTGGCAAAACTTACTCCAAGAGATCCTCCATTCGTACAACCAGATATCGATATAGTTTCTGGGAAAACAGCAGAAGACGTGAACTTTATGATTACGACACAGATCCAACTGAATCTGTGAACATAGTCAATCGTCCAGAAAACAGAGAACTTGTCGCACAGCTTGACGAAAAGCTCCACGCTGGCTGGAAAGAAGCATTGCCTGATATTACGTCCTATGTACCACTTCCAAATGCGCTTCTATGGGATATTGATAACAGTGGTATTGTGGATATACAGGACCTAATTCTTGTCTCAAACAACTTTGCTGCACCAACCTTGCAATATCCAAAAGCAGATGTGAATAAAGATGGTCGGATTGACATCATTGACTTGCTTCTCATTGCAGCACATTTAGGAGAATCTTGCATAGTATCAGCTCCGCCAACACGTTTATCTGTTTTACCTGAGCATGTTGAGCGTATTTCAGAATGGCTTACTGCAGCATACCAGATAGATGATGGTTCCGATGTTTTTCGCAACGGAATTGACAACTTGGAAGTCCTGCTTAATTCTGTTCTTCCAGCAAAAACAGCACTTCTGCCAAATTATCCCAACCCATTTAATCCAGAGACGTGGATACCTTACGATTTAGCACAAGATGCAAAGGTGGATATTAAAATCTATAATCTAAAAGGTGAAACTATCAAAGAACTCAATATAGGTTTTCAAAATGCCGGCAGCTACCGAAGCAGAGAAATGGCAGCATATTGGGATGGACGTAATTCTGCTGGTGAACTTGTCGCAAGTGGCGTTTATTTTTACAGTCTCAACACGGGTAAAGCAAGAGCAGTACGACGGATGACAATTGTGAAATAGAATTGAGATGAACTACTTTTTTTCGGAGGCAGAAACAGATGATTTTACGTATCGTTCTTATATTTAGCATATTTTTGCATATCTGGTCTATTTCAACTGCTGAAGCGGATTCTCTTATAAACGTTCCCTTAAATCCTGATTTATCGGACTTCAACCGTGAAACCTACCGCTTTATCCATCGTTTACTTAATAAACGTGTCGTTTCTGGTGTCCCGCGTGGTTCTCTTCCCTTCACACGCAAACAGGTTGCATCTATTCTCTTAGAAGCATCTGAAAAACTTGAAAACAACCAGATCGTATTGAGCGACATTGATCAGAAACGGTTAGATCAACTGTTAGCATTCTACACTGAAGCTGGAACTGAGACTCCGCCTAAACGCAGACTTCACCTGATGACGTTGACAGACGAATCTACGTATCGTTTTTCCTTTGATTTACGGGCTGCACAACAAGAGATCACACGTTTAGTTGACAATGTATCGGAACTACCTGCTGATGAGGGTAATATGCATGTCACTACATTCTATCCGCATCTATACGGACAGTATAAGGATAGTTTCGCTTTTACAACAGATATGGCATATAGGTTCCTATACGGTGATATATTTGAGGATGTCTATCAAGATGAATCAAAATATAGACAATTGGAGGGAGAGTTAAAGAATAGGACCGCTGTTAATGCTTATATGAAGTTCAATACGGATTGGGCTGAATTCCTTGTTGGTCAGGATAACATTCAGTGGGGACCAGGTTACAACGGGAGGCTATTGGTTTCTCATAACCCGATCTCGTTTGACATGCTGAAGATTCAGTCAACATTCAAGACTGTAACTTTCACCGGTTTTACGGCTATATTGGAAGACAGATCAGTTGACATCAATGAGAAGTATATCTCAGGACATCGTGCGGAAGGGTATTTCTGGGATAGATTCGGATTTGGTATTTCTGAGGTAGTTGTCTATGGAAATCGTTTTGAGCCTGGTTATCTAAATCCTGTCAACATTTATCTGATAAGTGAACAGACGATATCACGTGCAGACAGTCGCACACCTGGTAGCGGTGATAATGTGTTTGCAAGTGTTGACCTACGGCTTAGACCTATTAACAACCTTGAGATATATGGCGAGTTGATGGTTGATGATGGAAATCCTGCTGCTAGTTTTAAGCACTGGGATACGAAATTTGGATTACTTGGTGGTATCTATCTTACTGATCCTTTTGGTTTACAAGATACTGATGTCCATGCAGAATACGCTTTTGTTAACCAATACGCCTATACGCATGTGAATCCGTATAATGTCTACAGACACTTCAGTTCAGTCATTGGACATCATATCGGTTCTGATGCAGACAATTTTTGGATAGCGTTTCGTAGACGTTTTACCGATAAACTTGAAACTGTTTTCGGTTATGAGCTTGAAAGGCATGGGGAAGGAGACGTAACGTTAAGCCATTCACCCGATGCCCCTGCTGATGATGTATGGACTCCGCTTTCTGGTATTACTGAAAGTGAACACCGTTTGAAGTTGGGTTTTAATTGGGTTGATATAGGTCGGTATTCAATTTATGGAGAATGGTCACGCATCTGGCGAAGAAATGTTGATAATATAGCAGATATGAATGAATCGGGAAATGAGATTGAAGCAAAGGCACTCTATCGTTTTTAATGAATATTTCATATTTTTAATGTATCTAATGAGTGTTTCCAAAATAGAGGATTATCCATGAAAATTAGAGTGTTAGGTATTCGAGGACTTCCTGCTACATATAGCGGTTCTGAGACAGTGATGGGGGAGCTTGCGCCACGTTGGGTTGAAGCTGGACATGAAGTGATCGTCTACTGTAGAAAGGGATTTTTCAAAGAAAGACCTTCAGAATGGAAGGGGATAAAACTCATCTACCTACCGAGTATTGAACATAAGCTATTTAGCACGCTTAGTCATAGTTTCTTTGCGTCTATCCACGCATCCTTCTCGCCATCCGATATCGTTTTTGTTTGGAACGCTGGGAACGGTCCATTCGGCTGGTTCTTCAGAATGACTGGAAAGAAGGCGGTTATCAATGTTGATGGAATGGAGTGGTTAAGACCGAAATGGAAAGGTATAGGTGCAGTATATTTCAAATGGGCAGCAAAGATGGCAACTTCAGCATTTCCGCTGGTGATTACCGATGCTGAAGAGATGAAACGTCTCTACCTTGAAGAATTAGGTGCAGAAACAACCTATATCGCTTACGGTGCTAATATTGAACCTTCTGAACATCCTGAAGTGCTTGAGCAGTATGGTCTACAATCCAGAGATTATTATCTGATTGCAAGCCGTCTTGTTCCTGATAATAATGCAGACCTGATTATGGAAGCTTTTGTGACTTCTAATAGTGAGAAGAAACTTGCTATTGCTGGTGGTGCAGACTATAGAGGGAACAAAATGGAGAATGCGTTCTTGGATAAATTGAAAAGTATGGCAAATGAAAATGTGCTTTTTCTCGGACATATTGACAATTCTGATCATATCAAAGAACTACATCACCACTGTTTTGCTTATATTCATGGACATCAATTTGGTGGAATCAATCCATCTATTTTGAAAGCTTTAGGATTTTCTAACTGCATCTTGGCACTCAACACCCCGTTCAACTACGAAGTTTTGGAAGGGGGAAAATACGGTGTGCTTTTTGACAAAAATGCCGAATCCCTCAAAACTCAGATTGAATCTTTAGAACAGAATCTGGAGAAGGTTGAAGATTTTCGTCAACGTGCAACGGAACAGATACATAAACGTTTTAATTGGGACCACATTGCTGAACAGTACATTGATGTATTCAATGAATTGCAGAAAAAATGACATAAGTTACAGTTAGGAATACAATTTAGGAAGAAAGCAATATGCCTGCTAAATATTGCATTACAAAACCTGATCTTTCATATATGAACCAACCAGCGGAACAGAATTCAGTTGTTAGTCTTAACTCCTTTTATGCAAAGAAAGGAAAATATCTATTGGATTTTGTTGCATCACTGCTTTTAATCTTGATATTTTCACCCTTAATGCTAATTATAGCCGTATTGATAAAACTCTCTTCACGCGGCCCTGTGTTTTTCTCCCACAAACGAGTCGGTATAAACAATAGACTCTTTGTCATACATAAGTTCAGGAGTCTTCATATTGATACCCCGTCTTATTCAGAGAAACCTGATTCAACTGATGATGTACGTATTACTTCAATAGGAAAATGGATACGCAAGACCAGTTTAGATGAATTACCACAGTTATTTAACGTGATTAAAGGTGAAATGAGTCTTGTCGGACCTCGACCAGAAATGCCATTTCTTGCTGAGGAATATGAGGAATGGGAGAACCAACGGCATCTTGTTAGACCTGGCATGACAGGATTGTGGCAACTGAGTCCGCGGAGACGGGGGACGATTCGTGAAGGTATTCCTGTTGATTTAGAGTATATTGATAACCTATCTCTCTGGAATGACTTCAAGATTCTTCTGCGAACCTTCAAAGTCTTTTGGGATGATAATACCTATTAATGTTAATTTATCGGGTAAATATCTGACCTCGCATATAAGACCCTTCATCGGATGCCAGAAAAGTCAATACACGTGCGACACCTGCGGGATCACCAAGCGATTTCAAGGCATTCGCAACAGCAGCATCCGGATCATTGCCTGTAAGTCTTGCAGATTCTGCGATCTGACCTAATTTCAATGGTGTTGCAAGTCCCCCTGGACAGATAGTGTGCATCCGAATATTATGGGACCTGACTTGATTCTCTACAGTCATCACTAAACCGTTGACACCGCCTTTACTTGACGCATAGGCGACAGATGAACTTCCACCGCGCACACCTGCCCCGGAAGCGATACAGAGAATAACGCCTCCGCCGCTCCTGCCGATAATTGGTACTGCATGTTTTATTGCGAAAAAAGTTCCCTTTAGATTGACATCAATAACAGTATCAAAGATTGACTCCTCAAAGTCTTCTATCTGTACGTTGGGTCCCTGCAAGACACCAGCACAGGTTACTAAAATGTTTATCTGTCCATAGGTGTCGTCTGCGGTTTTCATGAGTTTCGTTACGTCACTCTCTGAAGTAACGTCGGTTGAACAGTAAATTGCTGTGCCGTTATCTTTTTCAATAACTTTTAGTGTCTCAAGTCCATCCTGTTCATTTATATCTGCAAGAACAACTTTTGCACCTGCTTTTGCATAAGTTATTGCAGTTGCTGCACCGATTCCGGTGGAGGCTCCTGTGATAACTGCTACTTTGTCGTTTAATCGTATTTCCATGCTACATCTCCGATGTCATAAAACCGACAATTGATAGGAGTAAAATTAATGGTTGAGTTGAATAAATGACAGCATTCTTCCTGTCTGTCCCTCTTCAGCACGATAGGAATAGAACAGATCCGTATTACAAGAGGTACAGTATGGTGATGAAGAAATCGACTCTGGTTGTATTCCTATGTCGCACAACTGCTTGATGTTTGCTGTATGTAAACAGAGACGATCCTCAATTTTTACATCGCTGCCAAAATTGTCAGTAAACTGATTGACTAATTCTGCGCTGACGGTATAGCAGCACTTTTGTATTGATGGGCCTAAATGGATTCTACAATTCCTGGCATCAGTACCGAATGTAGTATTCATTGCAGTGATGGTCTTAGTTGCAATTCGTGCAATAGTTCCGCGCCAACCTGCATGTGCAATACCAATTGCAGGTGTTGCTGTATCAAAAATGAAAATTGACACACAGTCTGCTGTAAAGATACCTAAAGTCTCACCTTTACGATTGGAAATCAACGCATCACCGGTCATAGGATTCACGTTGAGATCCTCTTTAGTCCATGCTGAAAATGGGACACTATCTGCATTGCAGACGACATCACTATGAACTTGTTGACAGTATCTGAGTTTATTTATCTTTGTTTGAGATGAGAAAAGTCTCTGATTCTGAGAAACTACAGTAGGGTCGTCTCCTACATGGAAGGCTAAATTAAGTGAGGAATACGGTGTTTTGCTGAATCCCCCTTTCCGCGTAGTGATTCCTGCCTGGACGATACCTGTATCCGATAATTCTTGAATGGGTTGATATAATTTGGCAGTCATTAAAGAATTGATCTACGGATAGGGTATATCAGAAGACTCTGGTTCAACATACAAGAGGCGTTTGCAGCTGGTACAGTATACTAATTTTTCATATTGCTGTGCTTCTTTTAGGTTTTGCGGTTGTATTGTGAGACGACAACTGCCGCAAGTCCCATTTCTTCCTAATGCCACAAAGTCTGATCTTCTTTTTTCCATCCATCGTTGATACTGTGTTGAGAGGTTTTTTTCAATTTTCGGAAAGTATTCTTTCCGCTGTTCCATTTTCTTGTCAATGTTTGCTTTCAGCTTCTTCTGTTCTTCACGATATTCCTTAGTTTTCTCTGCAGTTTTCTGATCTTCGCTAGCAGCCTTGGATTCGAGTGCTGTTAATTCATCTTGATATTGGTCAACCATTTCCATTAATTCTAATATTTCTTCTTCGGTTTCCCCATCCTGTTCGTTGAGGAATTCTATCTGATTTTCAAGTGCGGCATACTCTCTGTTGGTAGTTACAGTGCGTTGTTCATTCCTATATTTTTCTTTTTGGACTTCATTCATTTCCAGTTTCGCGTTGAGTGATCGTAAGTTTTTTTCAATTTCACTGAGTTCTTCGGTTTTTGCTGTAATTTCAGTTTTGTATTTCGTAACGTCTGCTTCTAACTGTGCAATCTGTTTTGGAATTGCTTGTAGCTGCTTGTGAAAAGACAACAACTCTCGATCATGTTCCTGTAGTTCATACAACAAAGCGAGCTGCTGTCGAAAATATTCGTTAGTCATTGATCCTATGCCTCCTTTTCAACGAGGAATGCGAAAAAGATACCTAATTGATATAGAATGAAAAGTGGAATTGCCATGAGAACCATTGATGCGGGATCGGCAGGTGTTAAGATTGCAGAGAGAACTGCGATACCTAATAGTGCATGCCGCTGTTTTCCTCGAAAACCGCGCGAGTCAGTTATGCCGATTCGTGCAAGAAATGCCATGACTATCGGTAACTCAAAGGCAACACCGAACCCTAAAACCAAAACTGTTACAAAACCGATATATGTTTTAAAGTCCCAGAGGTTCCTGATTTCTGGAAAAAGATCTGCTGCGAAATGTAACACGACTGGAACTACAATTAAATGTGCGAAAACTGCCCCGAGAATGAAGAAGAATAAGATCATAAAGAAAAGCGGTAATGCCAATCGCCGTTCAGACTTCTTTAATGCAGGAATAATAAACATCCATACTTGGTATAATATGACAGGGATTGATATGATTACACCTGTTGTGATACCTAATATCAGATATGACATAATGTTCTGAAGTGGTCCTGTAAAGACAAGTTCTGCTTCTACATTGGAGCTGCCGGTTCTGAGCGTAAGTGCAATAAAACCGAGTATAGACCCATCTTCACCAGCTCCCGTTTCAATTGCATTTGCGATCATGTTGCCTATAGGACTATTCAATGGTAACTCAAGGATATATCTTATGGGACCGGTAAACAAGAGCCCAATAAATGAAAAAGCTCCCAAGGAAATCAGACATATTATGATACGTCTTCGGAGTTCTTCAAGATGCTCCCAAAAGGTCATTGCAACGTCATTCGATTCCATCTTACTGTGTGCTCACGGGGTTATGTAGATTTTGGTGGTTTAATAGTCTTATCTGGATCGATATCAATGTCATCAGTGACCTTTGTTATCTCTTCCTGAATTTCGTTACCGACACTCTTAAATTCACGAATCGCTTGACCTATTGATTTTCCCATTTCAGGCAGTCTTTTTGGACCAAAGACTACCAGAGCAAGCACGAGGATTCCAAGTATTTCCATAGGGCCTAACATCTGCTTATTCCTCCTTGGGCAAAATACGCATATTTCCTAATATATGAAGTATATCATAGATAAAGGTATCTTGGCAACAATATTTGTGAGATTTTGATGCAAAGTAGTAGGCACACGCCGTGTGCCGTAATCCTCTGTGGACGGCACGCGGAAGCATGTCTACTACCATGCGGACGGCACACGGCGTGTGCCTACTACCATGTCGGTTTAGTGCCTTGGAAAAAAGGTGTCTATCCCAGCTTCAATATCATCAATAGGATGCCCATACAGTTGCTCATATTTATTGTGTGATGCGAGTTCGGTTTCAGTCAGATTTGCGAGTGGGAATAGAATCGTTTCTCTACTACGTTTTCCAGATTCATTCATTGCGATGTTCATCTCTTGGTCTTGTCGTGCCAGGGCAGCACCGTATTCCGGTTCAGTATCATTTTGCACTGCCTTTGCGATACTCAAGAGTTCGTCTGCTATACCAATTTGTCGTTCAGCAAGCGGATAGTTTTTGAATGGATTGTCCCAAGTTATTGTTCTGTCTGGGAGTTCTAATTCAATTTTCTCAATGACATCCACACCATTAACATCAATAGTTGTTTTCTTTCCGCGATGTGCGATTCCTTTAGCTCCGGACTGCAGGTCGGATTGTGGTGTTACATATATATCTTCACCGACGATTGTCCCCTTGCTTCCATCAATTTGTGATATACCAGTTTGTCCTCGTCCGAGAGACCGCGCGTGGATAACATTTGAGTATACCATTAGAGCGGATGCGTTGTTGTCAAAGTCAATATAACCGAGACTCCATCTTTCGCTTGTATGATTCCGCTTCATTCCATCAATTATGGGTATCACAGGAGAGGTCTGTGTTATACCGAGTACAGATTTTGGTTCTCCTCCTGCGCGTAGTCGGAGCATACTCATACCGTGGTATCCACCCTCATGAAAGATGCGGTAAATCCTTGACACATCACCGATAACATCCGCATCAATGACTTCTGACAGAAAACGTTCGCGTGGTGCTCGGTAGTAGTTTTCTGCTATTTCAAGTTTTACATTGTTGGCTTTGGCACTTTCAATCATCAGATCAGCCATAGGGAGGCTTAGTGCGATAGGTGTTTCACAAAGGATATGTATACCTGCATCAGCAATAAAACATGCAATGGCATGGTGTGCGAAGCTGGGTACTGTAATATCTACAACATCCAGGTCTTCCTTCTCCACGAGTTCACGGACGTTTGTGTATGGGTTTGCGCCGTACTTCTTCGCGAAATTCGTAGCTGTTGCTTCTTCCATGTCGCAGATTGCTACGAGATTGTACACATCTTTGAGTTTTGCAATTACAGATAGATGTGTGCCACCCCCACGTCTCCCCGCGCCGATTAGTGCTATATTAAGTTTTGACATTTATATCTCCTTACCTTACAATGTATGCGTTTGGAATCACTATTGAGGATATTAGACAAAATTAGCATTTCTCGTTATTTCTGTCAATAGAAAACAGAACGTCATTTCATTATGATAACCTAAGTTGCTACCTATGTAGCACAATCTGTATGAAGATTAATTTATTACTTCGGTAATTCTCAATATCGCAAGCTCGGTAGGTGCGATATCCTTATCGCACCGGGTTTTTCCCAACCCGCTTCATTGAAGGTTTCCGCGTAGGATCCGGTGCGATAAGGATATCGCACCTACCGGCCTGGGGCAATCAAAATTACCTGATTATTTATTTAATCTTCATAAAGTTTGCGCTACATGAGATAAAAACAGATAAAATTAGTATAACATAAAATATGTTCGCAGTACTCCTAAAAGACCTTCGCATTTATACGAATACCCGTAGATACCTAATAATTCACTTTACAGTTCTATGTTGCCTTGTGCTCTGTTTTTTCCTAAGTACATTGGCGTTTTACGCACAAGGTATAGAAAAACAATCATCTGGCATGTTCTTTGATGTTGGCACACGTGTCTATTCAGTTCTCACTGTATGCCTTTACATTACGCAATTATTGATCCCTAAACATGCAATTGAATCGGTTAACTTAGAACGTTGCTTTTCTTTGTCTAAATATAGTGCTGATAAGAACAGTGACACTGCTGCTTTATTGGCGTTAACGCCTCTACCTTTTTGGAAGACGATTCTTGGCAAAATCACGGCAGTCGTTATATGGTGGTTTTTAGGTGTTTTCTTAACAATACCCCTATTCACCTTATCGCTTCTTATGGGTGGATTAAGCGTTTCTCCGATGATGAAAAGCGGTTTTATACTGATCGTAAATGGCATATTTGTGGCTTTGGTAGGTATAATGGCTGCCATAAGGTATCATCCTAAACGCGCAATCTCAATCAGTTATGGGATTATATTGACTATTAACATTCTTCCTCTGATTCCAATTGCACCTATTGATAGATCCCCGTCACTTGACATGCTGAGTCCGTTGCATGTTTTATTGACAGTCTTGTCTTCAAGTTGACACGTTACGAGCGATTCCTCTAATGCTTAGTCAACATGCTATTGCAGGTCGCGATTCGGAGATCGCTCCTACAGAATCGTTTGTATTGTAGGGGGCCGGTTAACATATTTCTGGCCGATTCCCGACAGGTCGCGATTCAGAGATCGCTCCTACCAGTTTTATCTGCATATTTCTACAAAAATTGTACACACCTGTGCGACCCCTTTAAAGTTCCTTGAATAATCTGTACAGATATAGTATACTTTGAAGACACTTCCTTCCGTTTTCGAAGTATCATAATGACAAATACGTTGTCCCAAAACGCCACGAAAGATCATGAATCCCACCAGTCTAAACAATTCGGTGTAACTTTTCGTGCTATCCTTATCGGTATAATACTCATTCCGCCGAATACCTATTTTATTATGGCAAATCATCTCCGTTACTGGAGTACTTTGCCAACGACAATGTCTCTGATCTACAATGTCGTGATTACATTAACACTGTTAACCGGGTTGAATTTCTTGGTTAAGTTCTTCTTGCCGCGGTTTGCCTTGCGACAGGCAGAACTCCTTACGATTTATGTGATTTTATCGCTCTCGTCAGCGATTTCTGGCCACGACATGATGCAAACCGTTATACCCACGATACCAAACGGATTCTGGTTTGCTACACCTGAGAACGAATGGCAACAACTTTTCTGGCGGTATCTGCCGGGTTGGATGACGTTGAGTGATGTATCCGTATTACAAGATTTCTATGATGGGGATACGACATTTTACACAAAGCGGTATCTATCTGCATGGTGGGAACCGATCTTATGGTGGACACTTTTTCTGTCTGTGCTGATATGGGTGATGATCTGTATTGATCTTCTTTTGCGGAAGCAGTGGATAGAACGCGAAAGATTGACATATCCAATTGTTCGGTTGCCGATAGAGATGACACATTCAGATGGGAGACTCTTCAAGAGCAAGATGTTATGGGTCGGTTTTGCTATTGCAGGTGGTATTGATCTGATCAATGGTATCCATGCCTTCTTTCCTGTATTTCCTGAGATACCTGTTCGCGAATTTAATCTCGGTGCATACTTCACTGAAAAACCGTGGGATGCTATTGGGTGGACACCGATTTATATCCTTTCATTTGGCGTAGGGTTAGCATTCTTGATGCCGTTGGAGATGTCATTTTCACTGTGGTTCTTCTATCTGTTCTGGAAAGGTGAACGGGTTTTGGGTAGAGCGATGGGTCTGCAGATTCTGCCGGGTTTTCCATATCATGGTCCGCAAGGTGTCGGTGCCTATCTTGGGATTGCCTGCTTTGCACTCTATGGTGGTCGGCAACACATTCTTCACGTTATCAAAAACACAATTGGGACAGGTAGAACGCAGAATAAGCATATAGATTCGGATGGGTCCGTTGCTCCTGAGATGAAAGATACAACGAACTATCGTTGGGTGTTTGCTAGACTTGTTGCGGGGATACTCTTTCTCTTTATATTCTCAGGTTATGGTGGCATGGCAGTTTGGATGATAGCGTTATATTTTCTGATCTATTATTTACTTGCTTTGGGTATTACCCGAGTGCGTGCTGAAGTCGGTCCGCCAACCCATGAGATGTTCGTTGCGAATCCTCGTCAGTTTATATTGGATGCGTTCGGTTCACGACCTATTCCGCCGCAGAGTCTAACGATGATGTCACTATACTATGCCTTTAACAGAGGCTATCGTGCACATCCTATGCCGCACACTTTGGAAGGTTTTAAGATTGCTGAAGTTGGGAATATGAAAGCGAAAGGTATGGTGATTGCGATGATGTGTGCAGTCTTTTTTGGTGTCCTTGCTGCATTCTGGTCATATCTGGTTGTGTCTTATGATATAGGTGCTAATCCAGGTTTGGGGAATGGTGGGTATAACAGACTACGCACGTGGCTGTATTATCCGAGTGAGACGAATGTTCCTGCTGTAACATTTATGGGTGTTGGTTTTCTGTTTACAGGATTATTGTGGTGGCTTCGCTCTCGTTTTCCAATGTTTCCCTTTCATCCGACAGGTTATGCTGTTGCCAGCAGTATGTGGACATTCGGTTGGCTCTGGTTTTCGGTGTTCATCAGTTGGGCAGCAAAGAACTTGATTTTGCGTTTTGGTGGTATTCGTCTTTATCATCGTGTGATGCCACTGTTCTTGGGACTAATATTAGGCGAATTTATGGTTGGTGGTGCATGGGTGATTATCAGACTCATCTGGGGTGTGTCTGTCTATTCGTTTTATCGTTGAAATACGATGATCAGATACAATCGTAGGGGTTGTGAAGATTAAGATTTCAATCGGGTAATATCTCGACGGGCAATGAATTGCCCTACTACGAACCCGTCCGTTTGTAGTAGGGCAATTCATTGCCCGTCGATAGCCCGAAGTCCCCAGGTCGGTGCGATTAGATGAAGATTAAGTTATAAATTGGGTAATACGCGGGCGGGGTCATTATATATAATGGGCCGCCCCTACGAAGCCTTACTCCTACGATGGGTCTTATTAGTAGAATTACTTGATTATTTATTTAATCTTCATGAAATCGCACCTACCGGCCTGGGTAAAATCAGTTTTTACCCGTAATTACTTACCCTTCATTTAGGTAATGTCTTTAAGGTGTCTTTTCGCGGGCTTTTGTTGTTGCATTGGGAATGTCCCGATGCGTGTTGCTGCTTGCACATGGTGCGACAGCAAAACTGTCAGAACTATAGCAGGACTTACGCAGTTTCTCTTAAAGTCCCCCCTGATAAGGGGGATTTAGGGGGTTAAAACACCAAAATATCATTGAAATAACGACTGTTTAACCCCCTAACCCCCTTATCAAGGGGGAATGCGTAAGTCCTATCTCATTAATGAGCTGCGGTCTTCCAATTAATGGCTCCATTGTGATTTTTAAATGATACGAGGTGTAGATCATTACATTTGCTGTTACACATCAATGGATGCACTTTCTGAATTGTTGGGATTCTTCAGGACACAAACTGGAAAGTTTGTGCTACAAAAGATACAAACTGGAAAGTTTGTGCTACAAAAGATACATTATACAATACATTAGAAATGGTACAAGTTTTGTAACCGATGAAATGGAACAAGCGTAATTTTCAGAGGCCCCTCCTACAACTCAAAATATCCCCTTAATTCAAAAGTTTACTAAAGATATGAAAGAAAAAATTTACAAACAGAGCAAAAAAGTGTTATAATAACTGTCGTATGCCATAAGATCATTTTATCTATTGACATAAAACGTGAAGTCTTGTAGACTTTGCATAAGGTGTTAGAAATATACTTTTTGAGTGTATTACACCTGGGCACGCTTCCCCTTTCGGGGCGCGCTGATAGTGCTAACTTCTACAAAAGCACGATCAGCGCGTAGCACTGCCATAGAACAAGTATGACAGGGCTGGTTTGCATGTTAGCACAGACAAGGGTCTGTAGCAATCATAAACATGGAAACCAGCGAGCCCAAAGGACAGTCGTTGACATCGCTTTTCTTATCTCCTGCCAACCTCTCCTTTGTGGTCTGTCTAAACATTTAAACTGCTTCATGATATAATAGGAGGCAAAAGATGAGACGAGACTACAAGTCAAAACACCGTCAATATATCCGATATTTTATTTTTGGTTTCATCCTTGCTGCAGTGGCGTTTGGCAGTATCGGGATAAAATTAGCGCGTCCCGACGCTCCCAAACCTGTGCAGTGTGAACCTTTTAATACTGGTATTTGTGAACCCTCTCGAACGGAAAATTGTCAACCGTTCTATCATCCAATTAGACCAGAATGCAATCCTGACAGGATGTCCAATGATTACATACGAGAATGCTGGAATGGAGGTCCTCCTTGTCCGTTGGACGCAGAGACAGAGACATCCGGTTGTGAACGATCAAACATCAATCCAACATGTAATCCTGACAGGATCTCCAAAGATTATATGCGGGAGACATGGAAAGGTGGACCACCTTGTCCGCTGGACGCAGCAAATAGCCGAGATGACAACACGATAAGGAGTAAAATTCATGAGGAATAAATTGTACTGGGGACTCGGTATCCTCATTGTCTTATTGATAGGTGCTTTTGTGTTCATGATGGTCAATACCCAATCAGAAATACGGCAGCTTGCAGCCGAATTGAAGGAAGCACAAGAGTTAAAGGATAGCATCCATCACAGTAAGCCTGAGAATAGACCACCACCCCCTGGTAAATCTTTTGAAGGTGGTGGACATTGGCACGGGGACGAATGGCACGATGCGCCACACGAACCATCAATCGCGAATGGGACAAACACGGAACACCCTACGCAAGCAACTCATCCCGTTTCAACATATAAAGGTCCCTTAACCTATCACAAGGAACTGCTTGAAATAGACCCCGCAAGAGCACTTCGGGAGCTCAGTAAAGAGATGAACCATTGGAGTGCGGAATATATCCCTGAAATTCCACCAGATGATGAAATAGCTACTGAATACGCGAGGGTAGAGTATCTGAAGGCATATATTCGTGCAACTGGCGTGGTGCCTGAAGGGGTTAATCCGCAGAAGTTAGATGAAAAATTTGAAGAGCTTCATAGAAAACATAATGATTTATGGTATAGCAAAGACGGAATAATTAACTGGCAGGATCCTAATAATCCAGCAAGTCGATTTACGAAATTAACATGGATTGGATTGGAGCCGCCTTTAAGGTGGGACGAAGATGGAGACCCTTTGTGGTGGTAAAAGGAGGTATTTTTTATGTTTAAAACAGTATTTCGAACTACATTAGCTGCGGTTGTGTTGACCTTTTTCGCGTACTATCCGTTATTGTATGCAAGTGACTCAGGTAGTACGGATCACGGTCCTCATGACAAATTGAACCACGCTTTAAGATTAGAATTAAACACGAAGAGAAAAGCCAGTGAAGAGTTTAACACGCTTCAAACAGTGAATCGTATTGTAGGCGATATGGCTTTGGGATATTCAGCCAAATTGGATGCGATAGAGAAAGGTAAGTCGGTGACAATCGCTGCGGCTATTGGTGCTATCGGTTCTGCTGTTGTTACTGGTGGTGTAACGATTCCTACCGTGTCAGGTTTAATTGGTGCTGCGAAAGTACTAAGTCTGTCTTGGGATAGATCTGATAATTTTTTGCATCGTTATGACGAGGCATTGAAGATGAAAATAGCACAAGTTGCCAAGACAAAAGAAGCGATTAAGGCGTATGACAATGCATATAACAAGTATGTAAGGGAGCGTTCTAATCATTTAAACTCGGTTACAACGCATAATGCAATACACCATAGTCCTATTCTCAAACAATGGAACTGCAATCCTGACTATAGTTTACCGGACTTTAGGTGTGGCGGTGATTGTCGTCAGACTTTCAACTCACCTCTTGGCGAACATGGTGAAGTGTGTGGTGCGAAAAAAAAGGACGACAGCTCAGTACCTGCAGGATGTTTTGATGTTTGGTATTCGTGTGTAGAAAAGGATGTGAAAGAGCATCAACCAGTGAAGTGTACCTTATCCGTTAAGCTGTATACTAAACTTCCGAACGCAAACAAAGTATATAAAAACTCAGTCACTTGTGGTGAGAAGTTTCGTAGGTGCATTGATTTCGTTGATAGGGGTTACCATGAACGGGTCTATGATACCTATCTTGACGGGCAAGGGAATGAACGGCTTGTTGAGAGATGGGGTGGGTATGTAATTGACTATAATAAATGGACAAGACACAAACACGATCCGAATCATTCGAGTGTTAATCCCGATGGTACATCGGATGAAGGAGACGACGAAGATGGGGATGATAGTGCGGATGCTGGTGATGACAGTAGTAGTGCTATGCATGCGTGTGGTATTCATGCGACAACTGTATCAGGTAGCCATTCTCGGATAACACCTCCTTGTGGGGATTCAGCTCATGCGGGGTATGCGTGTCAAATCAGTTCGGATCACAACACCGCGATGTCAGGATGGAGTGGCACTTTTTATGAATGTCAACCACATACCGACTATGCGTGTGGTCATACAGACCCGACTGCGAATGCAGCGTATCATGCTCCGAAAACATGCACACAAACCAATGCGCAGGGCGATAGTTGCGAGGCGACAGGTCTTTATGAATGTCAGTCTCATACCTGCGTGTATTCGTGTGGTCGTTCAGGGTGTACACAGACAGTGAGTTCGTCAACGCAACATAGTGCTACATGTGGAAGCGGACATTCGTACTGGACATGCAATCCTTCTGATGTCAGCCTCCATATCACGCGAACATGTCGATACAGTGAATGTGGTAAGTCGTGGGAAAGGTGTTCGACAGTAGGGGGGACACCACTTTGTGATTATCCTTGGCGAAAAGAACGTGGTTTGCCCTGTTGGAAAAAATAACATGCTTAACCACTCACATTTTACAGGCAGGTATCCGAGAGGGTATCTGCCTTTTTCTTTTTTAATCTAAACACAGAACTCTATCGCGCAGAATGAAAACTGTCAAAACTATAATAGAAGATTAACCTGCTTCATGATATAATAGGAGGCAAAAGATGAGACGAGACTACAAGTCAAAACACCGTCAATATATCCGATATTTTATTTTTGGTTTCATCCTTGCTGCAGTGGCGTTTGGCAGTATCGGGATAAAATTAGCGCGTCCCGACGCTCCCAAACCTGTGCAGTGTGAACCTTTTAATACTGGTATTTGTGAACCCTCTCGAATAGAAAATTGTCAACCGTTCTATCAACCAATTAGACCTGAATGCAATCCTGACAGGATGTCCACAGATTATGTCCGGGAGTGCTGGAAAGGAGGTCCACCTTGCCCGCTCGACACAGCGGTAGAGACATCCGAATGTGAACGATCAAACATCAATCCAGAATGCAACCCTGACAGGTTGCCAAAAGATTATATGCGGGAGACTTGGAAAGGTGGACCACCTTGTCCGCTGGACGCAGCAAATAGCAAGGATAACGACACGATAAGGAGTAAAACTCATGAGGAATAAATTATACTGGGGACTCGGTATCCTCATTGTCTTATTGATAGGTGCTTTTGTGTTCATGATGGTCAATACCCAATCAGAAATACGGCAGCTTGCAGCCGATTTGGCAAAAGCACAGAAAAAGTTAGAAGCACATAACAAAGCAGCAAATTCACCCAATGTGGTAGATATTTCTGATGTCAAACCTCCTCCTGCTGAACCTGGATTCAAATGGGTTCGACATGGTGACCACTGGGATAAAATACCGGTAGAACAACGTGAAACGACAGTGGAACCTGTGAAACCGATGTATACAGGTCCCTTAACTTACCACGAGGAGCTGCTGGAAACGCATCCAGTAGAAGCACTCCGCTTGCAGCAGGAAGAACGCGGGCATTGGAGTGCCAAATGGGTACCCCCATTTCCACCGGATAACCAAGAAGCAGCAGTAATAGCGAAGAGTTATTATCTACTTAATTACTATAGAAATACCGGGGAGACAGATACTGCAGTATATGAAGAGTTAAAGCATAAGATATTAGAACTTTTGGCTGCAATTGATGAGCATCCACTTGGTGCATACAAAGGTGATTTACTAAAATTGACTTGGTCTGTTATTCCTGAAGGAACTATAGGAGCAGGATATGGACCTTCTAACTATTCCTTGCCTAGAAAATAAATGGAGGATTCTATTATGTTAAATAAACTATTAAAAACAACCCTTATTTGTCTGATGTTCCTTTTTCTCTCTCTGAATTCATCTGATGCGGATGTTCCAGATACCGTAACAAATGTACTGTCAGGCCTTACTACCGCGAAGTATTACATGGATATGGCTGATAAGAATTACGACGATGTCCGTTTTGTAATGCAAAAGCTCATAAATGATTGGTCAATAAATCAGGACAAAGTTAGAAAAGGGAGAACAGTTCAACTCCTTTCAGGTGGTGCAACCCTTGTCAGTGCTTGTGTAGCTGTAGCTTCTGGGGGTTCACTTGCACCTGCAGCCTATGGTGTATATGTCACAAGTTATTATGGTAATAGTACAACAAGAACTGCTATCGCAAGTGCAGCATATCTAACTACTATGGAGGTAGTAATGAACGATCTGAGTCTTGCTCTATGGGATGTTAGTACTGCATACAGTGGTGGATTTTTTCCAGAATACCAGAATGGTGTAGTTATTGACTATGTGCCAATAAAAGGATATGCAGCCTGGTATGATGAATATTTACATGCCTGGGCAGGTCATGAGTTAGTCCGATTTGAGCAAGACTCAGATGGCAATTATATCCGCAGTGCCGTGTATGATTCTGCACAAAAGATTGAAGAGCATTACTCTCTTACTGGATGGTATCACAAAACAGTCACCAGGCCTTCCCCTTCAGACATGAACCATAATATTGGCAAGGAATTACTCTACAAACATTATAATTCCCCGGATGATGTCCATAATCCCAATTCGTATTACTGGACTACAGTTGGTTTTCCTTATGCATTTGAGTGTGAGGGCCCCTGCACATACATGTTTGAATCTCCCCATGAAGCATTGAAGTCTCATATCTTGGTCTGCGGGAATGACCACCACGCAGTTGCGTTCGAAATTGATGGGTGCGGAAGAGAATATTATAAATGTCCTGGACATGATGTCCCAGTTTTTCATAATATCTTCCGTTGCACAAAGCATGATAAGAAATTCAAAGATGGAGATAGAGTAAATGTCTATTGTGGTAAGCAATTTAGACCCTGCACAAATTACAAAATTATTAACGGAGAGGATTCCTCAGTTGTCTCACCGAGTGGTCATTGTACTAAATTTTTTGGGGCTGGGAATCCTGGTGTGCACGACCATTCATCTTCTGATGAACCAAGTTCCTGGGAAACTGCTTATACAGACGAGAGCAACCTTGTCACAGACGGTGAGAATGCCCCTACCCTCCCATCATCGGAAAACCCAGGGGCTACACCCACTGATGTCGCCTATACTTGTGGTATCCATAGCGGACCCGCAGAGAGTGAGTCGTCAGATCATAAGACAACAATTTCAGGTTGGAGTGGTTCATTTTATGAATGTCAACCGCATACCAATTTTGCGTGTGGTCATACAGATCTGATTGCAAATGCTACATATCATGCTCTCCAGGCGAGTTGCTCATTAACAAATGCAAATGGGGATAGTTGCGCGTTAACAAACTCTTATGCGTGTCAGTCGCATACCTGTGTGTATTCGTGTGGTCGTTCAGGGTGTTCAGAGACGGTGAGTTCGTCAACGGAACATAGCGCTACCTGTGCAAGCGGACATTCGTACTGGACGTGTAAACCTTCTGATGTCAGCCTGCATAGGACGCGAACGTGTCGATTAAGTACTTGTGGTAAGTCGTGGGAAAGGTGTTCAACACCAGGCGGAACACCTCTTTGTGATGATCCAGGGCGAAGAAGTCGTGGATTGCCGTGTTGGAAGAAGGAATAACAGGTTTAATCACTCACATTTTACAGGCAGATATCCGAGAGGGTATCTGCCTTTTTTATTTCCTACCCTATTTTATTTTTTCCTAAACTCTCTCATATTCCTCTTTTGACACAATTTCGTATGTAACGTGAGTTTGATAAATGTAGCGCAAACTTTCCAGTTTGCGAAGGTGTGCCACAAACTGGAAAGTTTGTGCTACAATTCACGCTTCTCCGATAGGAAAATGTCGTGAGTGAACGCATCCGAAATGATTAATCAAACTGACGTTATGTATGAAAATGCATCTATCCTATCACTTGATGACTGAGATTTTACCAATCAGGTTTTCTTTATCCGATTCTAATACATAAATGTATATACCACTACTCACACCATTCAACGACCAGACCTTTCTACATCGCCCTCCAATATGTTGATCATCCTCTGGGTTCAGAGACGCAATAAGCCCCCCAGAGACATTATAGATCTTGACTTTACTTCTATCTGGAAGTCTATCAAACACAACCTGATTGCCTCGTGCAGGATTGGGATAAACTTTTATATTCGAGTCGGTTTCTGCTGAATACACCACCAAGATCGTTCTTTTCTCTTCTGACAATTCCACGCCGTTTAGGTCAGAAAGCTGGAACGTCTCAAGCCGATAAGTATAATCTGGACTGAATACATTCTCAGAAAAGGTTAACACAACTCTCTTAAGTGATCTATCCAAGATTGCTGACTGAGGTGTAAAACTTTCATAAGAACGGTTATCATTCTCTGGTACGTATCTATGTAAACTATAACGTGAGGTGTATCCTGCAGATTTATCCATAGGTACGTTAAACTCAACTAAGAGTTGCTGTGGTGCTGAATACTGTGCTGATACCATTTCAGGTTGATGGGTCTGTGTTACAGGTACTGTAGTAGTTGTTTGTGTGCTATTGATGGATGTATTTTGGTCAAATGCGGTTAGAACTTTGTTTGCATTAAATAACAGTTCGTTGTTCCCATCTGAATCTATATCAGCGACAATTGGATTGAAAGTGCTTGTTGCATTTTGATGCCAAATAGGTATGTAGGAGAAACCATCATACTGAATCAGATAGAAATTCGGTGGTACAACGATACACAATTCATTCAATCCATCACTGTTAGTATCAGCAATACGGATACCACTTTCACCGTCTTGCAGTTCACGAATCCGTTGATGTAATACTCTCTTGTATGCGTCATTTCCGCTGGATGTGTAAGCGGCAAACAACCAGTGTTGGCGTGGGAGATCAATTCCGACAGTCCAAGCTTTTGCACCAATTGCGAATTCGGATATACCGTCACCGTCCATATCTCCTGCAGCAAAGAGCAGGGGTAAACTATCTATCATGACATCAGACCAAGTATGTCTATAGCGATTGTCGCCTCTGTTTTCATAGATAAAGACATGCCCATCACTGTCTCCAGCGACTATCTCATAGTGTCCGTCACCATCATAGTCTCCAGTTGCAAATTTCGTTCCGATAGAATTCATGCCTTGTGTTGGATTCTCCAGCTTTGTAATTTCCATAAAGGTGTTATCAGCAACCGATTCGTAGACCGATATTGCGTTTGTTGAATTGTGTCGTGAATAGATCTCAGGTAATCCATCAGAGTCAAGATCAGAGATGGTGCCACCCCAGTTTTCCTCCGACTCCCAGATTCTTTCGGTGGGATATTCTCCAGTAGTAGGTTGCTCAAGCAAGAAAGTAATTGTTTTTGATCCTGTCGAGGAACTGCACAATATCTCATACAAGTTATCTCCATCGGTATCGGCAATGTCCCATATTCTTGAGATGTTTTGATTGATTGAGGCAACGTTGACGATATCGCCATTTTCTGTGAGCTCAAGTACCTGCGATGATGACATAAGCGGACCTTCAGCTACAACACCGATAAGTTCTCTTCTCCCATTGTTGTTTAAATCTAAATTCGTTGCGATTGCGTGATAACCTTGTCTTGCTACTGCTGCGAGTTGTAAATAAATTCGGCTTATCTGATCTTCACGCACTGTGATCGGGTACAGTCCATTCTCCCTGTTATCAATATGGGTTATACCGGATAGATTATGCAACTTGAGTTGGTATAGATATTCTCCTGTAGGTAATCCTGTTTCTGATAGATAGACAATATGCTGAAGATTGACAGAGTCAGATCGCGCAATTCTAATCGGTTTATCTATATCTTTTTCACTGAATATCTCAACTATTCCAGTTGTTAAAACATCTGTATGCCAGATGATTGTCGTATCGTACCTGTCTCGTGATAACCAGACACTTGATTCATGTTTGGATACCACAGGATGAGTATGTCTGAGTTCAACGACGACCTTGTCTCTAATTGTATGATCGTTTTCATCTTTAACGTTAAGACGGATCGTATAAATACCCTCATCCAAGTCTGAGGTGTTCCATTCCTGTAAGAGCGTATTATGCTTGACTTCAGTTTCTACTATGCCTATAGGGTACCAGAGGTCAGGTGTCTCAGAGATACCGTATTCAAGCCAAAAATGAGAGAAACCATGTCCAGCTGCTGTACCATATACCTCAACTCTTCCTTGATTCACCCCTTCACTACTATGTGAAAAACGTGTTTCAGTGATATGTGCTGTTAGATTAATCTGTTCAGTCAATACTGCGTAAGCGTCAACTAAACCAGCTCCGACGAGGTCAGTAATAGACAGCTGCCTTGCAGTTTGTACCAACCAATGTCTAATTTCTGTATTACTACACGATGGATTTGCAGAGATCATCAGTGCCGCTACACCTGATACGTGTGCTGTTGCCATAGAAGTGCCAGAACGAAGCGCGTATCCTAATCCAGATGGTGCAATATCCGTGCTTAGAATATCCTCACCAGGTGCAGCGATGTCAATTGATGCCCCAAAGTTTGTATTCCCTAAGTGTAGATTGTTATCCAGCGATGCGACCGAGATAACACTGTTCAATGCTGCCGGGAAATATGCCCCTGGTTGCACTGCGTTACCTGCTGCAGCGACTATGATACATCCTTTGCTATAAGCATATTGAACAGCATCCTGAATAATAAAAGCATTGACTGTGTCACCAAGACTAAGATTGATAACATCCGCGCCATTATCAGCTGCATATACTATGGCAGCGGCGACATCATCGTTCTGTAAGAATCGCCCTCCACCAGCAAGCCTTATTCCTGCTCTGAGTGGCATAAGTTGACAGTGCCACGCAATACCTGCAATTCCGATACCGTTATTCGCTTCTGCTGCGATAATCCCGGATACATGAGTTCCATGTCCATTTTCATCAACGGGGTTATTATCGCGTAATGTGTAATCACCTACACCTTGTAGTGTAGGTGCATCGCTAAAATCCCAACCGAATATGTCATCAACATATCCATTTTTATCGTCATCAATCCCGTTGGATGGAATTTCATCCTGATTTTGCCATATCTGATTTATGAGCTCAGGATGTTCTCTTGTAATCCCACTGTCTACGACAGCCACAACAACGGAAGGTTTCCCACTTTGGATATGCCATGCTTTGGGAAGATTGATCGCCTTTAGATTCCACTGTTCAATATATCGCGGGTCATTTGGGTCTGTCTCATCACAGAACTGATTAAGTCTGTTGAATTCAACTTTTTCAACGATAGGATGTTCTGAGCATATTTGGAAAAACTTCTGTATATCTGTTTGACCATCAAACCTAATTAAGTAGTATCGTGAAAGCTGTGGATGTTGACCCGCGGGTGTATCTGTATTAAAAACTGGCTCTATACTTACGATTCCTGAGGCTGCATTCTGTATTTTCAAGTCTGCAATCGTTCTATGTGGGTGCAATTGTATTATTAACTCTTGCTGATGTGTGTTTGCAGTGCCGATGATTCTGTTCGTTTGGGAATAGTATTTCTCTGGATATGTATTTTGTTTAGTGATTTCTGCATAGATATAAGTTTCTATACAGAAGATTAAGATTATATAATAAGCGATAGTGCAAAAGTGTCTCATTCAGATTTCATGCCTTTAGAATAGGTGTGTAAAGTTTTTGTTCCTGGATTCCCTCTGGCGTGTAAAATTTTGTTTCCTTATGTGTCAATCTATAAGGATTTATTTGCTATGAAAATGTCTTTAGTCCCGTAGGGACGATATGTTTGTAGAAAAACGTGTGGTTATCTCTCTTTAGTCCCGTAGGGACGATATGTTTATGTTATTGCCTTATTTTGCACATATCGTCCCTACGGGACTAAGAACGGGTGTTTAATCATGATCTATAAACATATCGTCCCTACGGGACTGAGGACACTATTAGATCGGATTTATCTTCTTAAATTGACGATTATGGAGACAAAATATTTGCACGCCCCTTTAGAATTGCAATTTCATTTTTTATCTGCTATAGTATAAGCAGGTTTGAATACTAAATATGCAGGTTTCCGTTGATGACGGGCGGGGAGACCCCGCCCCTACGGGTTCGGTGCCTTCGGGATTATCGGAAAATTGATAATTCATTATTTAATATTGCTTAAACTGATCGATTTTCAGCACAACCTCAGTTAATTGTATCGGTTTTATGTCAGAAAAGCAAAACAATATCTATATTGATAGGAGTGAGTTACATGAAAGCTTCAGAGCTTGCCGTAAAGTGTTTAGAAAATGAAGATGTTGCGTACATCTTTGGTATACCGGGTGAGGAAAACATGGATCTGATGGATGCATTGCTGGAATCCAAGATTCAGTTTATTCAGACCCGGGATGAACGTGGTGCTGCTTTTATGGCAGATGTATATGGTCGTCTGACAGGTAAGGCAGGTGTGTGCCTTGCTACACTTGGTCCGGGGGCGATGAACCTTGTTACGGGAGTTGCCGATGCAAATATGGATAGAGCACCACTCGTTGCAATTACAGGACAAGCAAGTTTAGATAGGATGCATAAAGAATCCCATCAATATATGGATGCCGTATCCGTTTTTAAGCCGATGACAAAATGGAACACACTGATACATCTCCCAGAAATCATACCTGAGTCTTTTAGTAAAGCCTTTAAGATAGCAGTTGCTGAGAAACCCGGTGCAACACATATAGACTTTCCAGAAGATCTTGCAAAGATGGACGTTGATGCTGAACCGATACGGCATGATTTTCCAAGTGAAACAGAACCGGTTATAAAGTGTTTACAACGTGCTGCACAGTTGATAAACGATGCGAAACAACCTATAATCCTTGCAGGAAATGGTGTCGTTAGACAGAATGCTTCTCGTATTCTGACCCAATTTGCTGAAATGACGAACATACCCGTTGCTCACACCTTTATGGGTAAAGGCAGTATCCCGTGGACACATAGACTATCACTGCTTAGCGTTGGATTACAGGCACATGACTATGTTTCTTGCGGTTTTGACAGGGCAGACCTTGTCATTGCAGTCGGTTATGACATAGTGGAGTATCATCCAACACTGTGGAACCCCAATCGGGACAAAAAGTTGATACATATTGACACTGAACCCAGTGAGAGTGATGCTGCCTATGTTACGGATGTAGAAATGGTTGGAAACATAAGGCAAAGTCTTAGACACTTGATGGCTGAAGAGATTTATCCTAAAGATGCTGATTACGCATCAAACACCTTACGCAAGATCATACTTGATCAACTTTCTGAACATCGAGACGATTCAGATTTCCCAATGAAACCGCAAAAGATACTCAGCGATATCCGGTCTGTGTTAGATGAGGATGATATTCTGATCTCAGATGTAGGTGCACACAAAATGTGGATCGCACGGATGTATCCATGCTACAAACCGAATACGTGTATAATATCAAATGGGTTTGCGGCTATGGGGATAGCCGTGCCAGGGGGTCTCGTGGCGAAGTTAACCTATCCTGAACGGAAGTGTCTTGCTGTGTGTGGAGATGGTGGTTTTCTTATGAATTCACAAGAACTTGAAACGGCTGTTCGGGTGGGTGTTCCATTTGTGACACTTATCTTTAACGACGAGGCTTACGGACTGATTGAATGGAAACAGATGAATGACTTCGGAAGGCCTGCACATATCGATTTCACAAATCCTGATTTTGTAAAATATGCCGAAGCATTCGGAGCAAAAGGCTACCGTGTTGAAGGAAGCGATGAGCTCGTACCCATTTTAAATGAGGCATTTCGTCAGGAAGTGCCATCCGTAATAGACTGTCCTGTCAATTATGCGGAAAACCTACGTTTGACTGAACAACTGGGTCAATTAACATGTCCAATTTAGGTTAAGCAAGATTAAATAATGAATCATCAATTTTCCGATTTTACTGCAGGCTCTGAACCCGTAGGGGCGGGGTCTCCCCGCCCGTCTTCAACGTGCAACCTGCATATTTAATATTCAAACGGGCTTAAAGAGGATTGTGAATAAAAAAGGAGGAAAGATAGAATATGGCAATATCAACAATAGAATGGGATGAGGATAGAATCAAACTGATAGATCAAACTTTACTACCAAACGAATTCAAGCAGATTTACTGTGACGACCTGGAATCAATATGGGAAGCGATCAAGTCGCTACGAGTTCGTGGTGCACCTGCAATTGGTATCGCGGGTGCTTTAGGAGCAGTGCTTGGAATATGGAATTCAGATGCCGAAACATATCAAGAATTTGCCAAAGAGTTGAAATCTGCCACGGATTATCTTGCTACATCCCGTCCGACTGCGGTAAATCTCTTTTGGGCATTAGACAGAATAACGAAGACTGCAGAGGAGAATAGTCATCTCTCTATTCCAGAACTCAAAGAGAAATTGCTTTCAGAAGCAGAGGAGATCATTGAGGAGGATAAAGCCATGTGTCGTGCAATTGGACAACACGGTATGGCACTGCTCAATGAAAACGATACGATTCTGACACACTGTAATGCGGGCGGATTGGCAACTTCTGACTACGGGACAGCACTTGCTGTTATGTTTAGTGCCCATGATGCAGGTAAGAATATAAAGGTCTTCGCGGATGAGACACGCCCCTTGTTACAAGGTGCACGACTGACGACATGGGAACTCATGCAAGCAGGAATAGACGTTACACTCATCTGTGACAATATGGCTGCACAGGTCATGAAAGAAGGTAAAATACAGTGTGTTATTGTCGGTGCGGATCGTATTGCAGCAAATGGAGACACTGCAAATAAAATCGGGACATATAACGTTGCCATTCTTGCTCAAGCACATGACATTCCGTTTTATGTTGCTGCACCGACATCTACGTTGGATTTCGCTCTTGAAACGGGTGCAGAAATACCAATTGAACAACGTTCCCCAGAAGAGGTAACAGAGGGGTTTGGAAAGGCAACTGCACCTGAAGGTGTAAAGGTCTACAGTCCCGCATTTGATGTTACGCCAGCATCCTTAGTGTCAGCAATAATCACAGAAAAAGGGATAGCCCGGGCACCCTTTACTGAAAGTTTGAAGATTTTACGTGATTCTTAGTCTTATTTTGTAGGTCGGGTAGAGCATAGCGAAACCCGACAGGCCGGTAGGTGCGATATCCTTATCGCACCGGAACTTAATCGAAAATCTTCAATGAAACAGGTTTACCATATTCTGTTTCGTCCAAGGTTGCCGCGTAGAATCCAGTGCGATTAGGAAATCGCACCTACCGGGTCGGACACATGGGTATAATTCCTCTTAAGCTAACTTAGTATTCGTGTCTCTTTAGTCCCGTAGGGACGATATGTTTATAGAAAAACGTGTGGTTACCTCTCTTTAGTCCCGTATGAAGATTAAGTTATTAATTGGGTAATACGCGGGCGGGGAAACCCCGCCCCTACGAAGCCCTACTCCTACGATGAGTTATTGCCTATTGTTACACATATCGTCCCTACGGGACTAAGAACCGGTGTTCAATCATGATCTATAAACATATCGTCCCTACGGGACTGAAGACACAAACACAAGACAGTTATGAACTAAATTGACGCTAATGGTGCGATTTCCGTATCGCACCTACCGACCTGGTGAATCTGTTCCTGACACGGTTAGGCAACTTTAGCAATATTTTCACGTGTACCCTGAATATCAAAGCATTCATATTGGTTTGTATTCATAAACCGGGTAGCAAATTCCATTGCTTGTTTCTCAGTTAGGTATCCTTCATCTATTTCAGCTTCAAGTGCGCGTTGGATTTCTCTTCTTGCTTGTATTGCGTAAGCCATTGCACTTGTAGGCCAACCTGTATCTCCACCGAATGCAAACAACTTGTTTGACGGCACAGCATGGATACAACGTCTAAGAAAGTCACGTGAACTATAGGGGTCAATGCTCCATGCCCAGCAGAAATCTACATATATGTTACGATAATGTTTTGCAAGCGCAACTAATTCGTCGTTATATGGATATGCAATATGCATTAAGACGAACTTCGCATCCAGATACCGTGAAAACAGGGCACACATATTTCCTGCGGGAATACGACTGACAGGCATTCGGTTGTTTCCTGCATAGTAACTGGTATGGATTTTGAATGGAAGGTTATGTTCGATCGTCTGTTCAACGCCGCGTGCCCAGCACCAATCACCAAGACAAAGACGCGTATTTACATCTATCTCTTCTGAAGGTTTTGTCAACACTTTATCCAATGCATTAGATGCTTCAGCATCTGTGCGTTCTGTCCAAGTAAGTGTTCGGTTATATGCATGTTGCGATTTTACTGCAATTGCACAGGGGGCATGTTTAGCGAAAATTGATTCTATACTACTTCTTAATGTAGCAAGGTCTTTTACCGCAATACCTGTTTCAGCATTTATGGCTTTTGTATCAATGTGTCCATTACAGAAATTTGCCCAAGAAAGGTCGTATAAGAAGAACTCTGGACCGGACATGTCCGGAGCACAGTCCCAACTGAAGTCATCGGTCTGAATGTGATCAAGATTAGCCATATCCCGCAGTATTTCAAGACGTTTTCCTTTAGAACGAATGTCCTTCACCTTATCTTGTGCATCTGCTATCCCTTGACCTGTCAATTCATCAAGTTCATAGATGTTTTCTGCGACGATGCGAACTGCTTCACCATATCCTGTAAATTGTGTTGCCTCCCATGCATCTCGTATCGCTTCAAACCTTTGTTTGATGTCCTTACTGGGATCCATTAGATCGTGCAATGCTTGAGGTGTTGCCCCTGCTGTAACCAGGTCTGCAGGAACATAGTTGCCGAATAGGTCCTGAAGAATATCTGGACCGTTATCGACCCAGTCATTTTCTCTACGCATGTGTTCGTGTGTATCCACTAAACATAAGGATTGTATATGATTATTTAGATCTGTAGCCATCGGTATCTCCTTTTTTCTTTCAAAACCGAAAATATGGATTATAATAAGAGAATTGTGATTGACAGTCAAGTTTTAATTTTTTATGCTACTGAATTTAATATGTCCACCCAGATTTCACGAATGTGTAAAGTTCTTGTAGAAACACATGAGTAAGAAGAGGAGTTAGGTTTCTGTAAAATGTCAAGCCCCAGAGGGGCGAAAGGTGTGTAGAAAACGTTGATATTACCATAGTAAGCCCCAGCGGGGCGAAAAGTATATCATGCTACGAAAATTAATAACACACGTTCTATATACTTTCGCACCGCTGGTGCTTGGTCTTTTGTTGTTCACACGTTCTATATACCTTTCGCACCGCTGGTGCTTGGACTTTTATTGTTCACACATTCTTATCTTGGTAATCTTGAAATCCTGTAAATCCTGGTTCAGACAAGTAACCAAAACTTTACACACTCTCAACTTCAATATTGTTGACTCTAACCGCTAATCTGTGTATAATTACTAAGTATCAAGTAGGGAGTTTTAGGATTGAGGAACCCAATGATATTTATGGAATATGTCTGAATAGGAGTTAAAAGAATGCTCTCCCAGGAACAGATAGCGTTGTATAAGAAAAATGGTTATATCGGTGTTGAAGCGGTTCTAACGGATGCGGAAGTAGCTGCGCTTTGCCGTGTCACAGATGAATTTGTTGAAAAATCTCGGGAAGTCACTGAACACAACGACATTTTTGATTTGGAACCCGGACACACAGCAGAAAACCCAAAAGTACGTAGAATCAAGAGCCCGTGTCTATATCACTCCGTATATGATCAAACGTTACGACATCCGAACATACTTGCGATTGTCAGCCAACTCATAGGACACGGACTAAGATACAATGGACATAAACTGAATATGAAGTATCCTGAGTTCGGTAGTCCAGTTGAGTGGCATCAGGATTGGGCTTTCTACCCGCATACGAATGATGATCTGCTTGCTGTTGGTGTCGTCATTGATGATATGACAGTTGAGAACGGTGCCTTGATGGTAATCCCAGGTTCTCACACCGGCCCGACCTTAGACCATCATCAGAATGGAGCGTTTGTCGGAGCAGTTACGGATCCAGATTTCACACCAGAAGGTGCTGTGCCAATTGAACTAAAGGCTGGTGGCATAACTATTCACCATGTACGTGCCCTACACGGTTCTGCCCCGAATACTTCACAAAAGTCCAGACGTTTGCTACTATTTCAATACTGTGCTGTGGATGCATGGCCCCTAAAAGGGATACCCGATTGGGACACTTTCAACGATTTCATTATTCAAGGTGAACCCACAAACCAACCGCGAATCGTTTCTACGCCTATTCGTATGCCGGAACCCTACTCTGAAAAGAAAGGTTCAATTTATGAAGTCCAATCTCTGCTTGAGAAACGGATGTTTGGATAGCAGATGTGCCTAAAAAATCCTCATGCATTTTCATACATGAGGATTAAAGTAGGGATATAATCAGGGGTAAGTTCAAGGTTTTTAGATAGACATAAAAGCACTATCTAAATTATCTACTGTGTTTCTTCAGTAACTGTTGCTTCTTCAGTAACTGTTGCTTCTTCGGAAACCGTTGCTTCTTCAAAAACCGTTGCTGTGAAACGCGGTTGATCATCAACTTCTTCAACACCTTCAACGGTCTTTATTAACGTATCAGTATCAACCTTACCTTTTTCAACCTTTAAGACAACCTTTTCATCTTTGTCTGAAATCGTCACAACTTCGGTTACACCAGCAATCTTCAAAAGTGCATCCTGCACTTTAGCTGTACATGAACTTCAGACCATACCTGTTACATTCAGGCTGACTTCTTCAGTAGGAACAGTTAACGCTGTCTCTGTATCGGCTGATACCTGTTCTGAATCATCTTTTTGTTGGTTAGCACATCCAGAGATGACTGTCAACATAGCAAGCATGACTGCTAACATAGCAACGCTAATGGTAACTCTATTTAACATAATCAATCCTCAATTCATTATAATTTATGTAATGATGTTTGTTTACGACTATTTTCTTGACTATTACAGCGTGAAAGAGATGAAGGGCGAGAAGACTCGCCCAATCAACGTAATCTAATTCACAAGTGATGCCGTAAAACGAGGATCAGCATCGTCAATAACTTTGATCAGGGCTTTATTCGTAAGTTTACCCTTTTCAACTTTCACGACAACTTTCTTTGTTTCTCTTGAAACGCTGACTACCTCTGCAACACCATCGACCTTTTTAAGTGCAGACCGCACTATTCCTGGACATGAGCCTCAGGTCATGCCCTCAACATTAAAGGTCACTTCTTGATAGGCGGATTTTTTCGGAGTAGGAACCGAGACTTTATCCATCGGTTTTGCATCCTCCGTAGCCATGCTGGTCTCTTGAGTCATTTCTGCCTCTTTACCGACCATACCACAACCCATCATGAGCGCAAAGGCAACGAAAGTAATCAGCGCAAATCTCGCGATATACATCGTTTAACCTCCTTTGTATATATATACAAAAGTATAATATCATATTATAACTACATTTGTCAAGCATTTTTTTATTTTTAGTTTTAATAGTAGTAGGCACACTCCGTGTGCCGTAAAAGACTCATGTACTATTATCACGCACCTCAAAACAATCTGTCAATTGTCCGTTGACTGACCATGTTTTATTCCTTCCTCTTTTTCTCTCTATGTGCATCAAGGAAAGGAAAAACCTTCTGAACCCTCTCCAGCTGCTTATGAATAGCAGCAGCTTGTTCAAATTTGAGCATGGTTGATGCAGTATCGCGTTTTGCAACAAGATTGGTTTGCACCTTATCATACTCACCCTCTAATAGATTGATAATATTCATTATTATCTCTCTATATAGCTCCTTCGTGATGAGAGCAGCACAAGGTCCAGTACAACGTTTGATATCATACTGCAAACACGTCCTATGACCAACGCGGGGTATAATGGAATCCTGACAGGTTCGTATCATAAAGATACGTTGTAAAACATCAATTGCTTCATCTGTCCATCTACGACTTGAGAGTGGACCGAAATATCTCGCGCGGTCCGATTGTATCGCTTCAACCCGTTCAAGTCGTGGAAAATCATCTCCTATGTCTATCCTGATGTAACAGGCTTTTCTACCATATTTCATCGCGGTATTATAGGAGGGTTGATGCTCCAGTATTAGACGTGACTCTAAAAATAGTGCTTCCTGTTCAGACTGGCATATCTGATAATTTACCGACTCTGTCCATCTAATAAGCCTCTTGATTTTTGTACGTCGATTTTTTACATTATGCACATAAGAACGCACCCTTTTGCGTAGACATTTCGCTTTACCAATATACAGAATTTTACCAGATGAACCGTGAAAAAAGTAAACACCCGGATCAGTAGGAATGTCTTGAACCATGTCCTTTGTCAGCATGTCGTCGCCCTATAGGAATTTTCAAACATCAAAATGTAAATGGATTGACAATCTGCATAATTTCTGATAGAATTGGAACTTGATGAGAAGATATTCACAATTGTGCTTAAATTCAATATGCTAAGGCACTATAAAAAGACTACGTGTTTATTGGAGAAAGGTTACAAGTTTTTTCGTTTTCTGACAAAGGTATAATACAATAAACATGATTAACTATGTTGATAGGTGGTATATTATGAAACCTTTTTGCTACGCAATTAGTAGTTTTGAGATTTGAAAAGCATAGTTTTTGACACAAATTTTATAAAACAGGATGCTAATGACAACACAAAACTTTCCCGACAACGCTTTATATGAAATGGATAATCTGAAAGTGCTGCGTGGCATGAACAGTGAAACAGTTGATCTTATTGCTACTGATCCACCATTTAACACAAAACGAAGTAGATCAGGCACAGCAGGATTTTATGTAGACAACTGGAAATGGGGAGATGAAAGAATACCCCCTGACCAGTGGAAATGGAATGAAGTGCATCCAAAATGGCTTGAAGAAATAAAAGATAACTATACTCCCTTATATGAAGCAATAGATGCCACAAAACACTGTCAGGGTGAAGATACCGCAGCATTCTTATGCTTTCTTTCAGCACGACTTATAGAGATGCATCGTATACTAAAAAATACAGGTTCTATTTATTTGCATTGTGACCACACAGCAAATAGTTATATCCGAATGGCGATGGATGCTATCTTTGGAAAAAACAACTTTATTAACGAAATTGCATGGCTTAGAAAAGAAGGTGTAAAGCATAATCTAGCTAAAAAAAGATTTCCACAAGCACACGACACCATCTTTTACTACTCTAAGTCAAACAATTACATACATAAACCCGTTCTAATTCCATATAGTGATGAATATATTGCAAAAAACTATAAACATGTAGATGAAAAAGGACGTTATGCAACCTTTCCATGTACTAATGAGAAAGGGGGCAATAAAATTTATGAATTTAGGGGTATAAAAAGGGCTTGGAGGTTTAAAAAATCTCGTATGGAAGAAATGTATCAAAATGGGTTACTCACCCAAGCAAAACCCAACTCACCCTTTAGATATAAGAAATATCTGTCAACTGCAGAAGGTATTAAAGTCCCCGATATATGGACCGACACTGCCTTATTCGAAAAAAATGAAAAAACAGGATCTCCTGACCAAAAGCCACTTATACTATATGAACGTTTAATTAGAACAAGTAGCAACGAAGGCGATCTTGTGTTAGACCCATTCTGCGGTTGTGCCACTACAATTATAGCAGCTAACAATCTTAAAAGGCGTTGGATAGGTATTGATAGGCGTATAGATGCTCGATATCATATTATTACACGTATGATGGGCATTGACAAAAAAGAACGAGAACGGATAGAGAAATACGCAACTGATAAAGAATGGCTTGACAAACAAAGTGAAAAATATGAAATCCATTATCAAGATAAAGCACCCATACGAACAGATATAGAAGAACCTACTGTACCAGAATTAGCAGTTGTTTATCAACATCAAATGGAACCACTACATACACATGCAGAAATGCACCAAATTCTTGTAAAACAATTCGGTTTGCAGTGCTGGGGTTGCAACTTTGTTCCACCCGATAAACGTTATTTACATCTTGATCATATTACACCTAAAAGTGAAGGCGGTACAAATGATATAGATAATCGTGCTTTGCTTTGCCAACCATGCAATAGTAAAAAGTCAAATACAATGAGTCTTACAGCACTACGAAGGAATAATAAAAAAGAAAATCATTTACAAGATGGAGAAGCAATCCATCTGCCAGACGCTTTAAAATGGACACGAAACTACTTAATCCGAGCAGTCCAAGAACGTCCACAACAATATTATCTTTTTGAAGAAAATGAAATGTGAAACTAATAATTACGATAATTTAAGCAAGTTTGAATATTAAATATGCAGGTGGCACGTTGATGACGGGCGGGGAGACCCCGCCCCTACGGGTTCGGTACCTGTAGGATTTTCGGAAAATTGATAATTCATTATTTAATATTGCTTAAATAAACATGACTAACTATGTTGATAGGCAGTATATTATGAAAACCTTTTTGCTATGTATTATTCTCTCTTGTGTGTTTACGGTTTCGGTTTTGGGAATAGGCTTTGTGTGAGATAGGAAGGAGAAGGCAATGGAAAGATGGATACCATCTACTGAGCAGAAAGAGAAATATGAAAATGAAGGTTATTTTATTCAGAGGGATGTGATCTCACCAGAACTTGCAGCTGAATTCCGCGGTGTGATTCGGAATGTTATAATGTCACCAGAACCCGGTACAAAGGCAGATATTGATCCGATGGACCCTATGGATGATTCACCACAAGGGAGGATTGCACGCTACCGTAAGTTGGCAAACTTCTGTGTACAATCCCCTCTAATCTGGCATAATGTGCATGGCGGAGAAAAGTTGCTAAACATTGCACGTTATTTCCTCGGGGATGATATTATTGTGAAGTTCAACAGCTGTTTCCTAAAACCAGCACGTACCGGTAGTGCAACACCTTGGCATCAAGATAACGGTCTTTGGCGGGATGGCGAAACTGAACCCTTCAACTTCTGGATGCCGCTTGAACCCGCAACAAGAGAAAATGGATGTATGCAATTCATACCCGGCAGTCATAAAACGGAAATCGTTGAACACGTTCTTTACCCCGATAGTATACACGGTGAACTGCCACGAGAAAGAGTTCAACAGATGCTTGAGAAGAAGGACGTTCATCATATTGAACTGAATACAGGTGATGTTGTTTTCTGGCATAGCAGTATGTGGCACTATAGTCCTCCAAATAAGAGTGATAAGAGCCGGATCGCTGTCGCAGGTGTCTGGACGAATCCTAAAATTGTTAAGACTACACCCCGTTTCTGGCAGAACTTTCGGTGGGTAATGAAGAGCGGTGTTGTCTCTACAAAATTTCCTCCGGAACCCTATAAAATTGAGAACCGACAGCAACAGAAACCGAAACCGCATGTTATGATGAAGGAATAACTGATGTCAAAACCGAACATCATCATCTACCTATCTGATGATCACGGTTGGGAGTTTCTCCGCTGTTATGAAAATCCAGATATCAAAACACCACATCTGGATCGAATCGCTTTTGAAGGAATCCGTTTTACACATGCCTTCACACCAACCCCTACTTGCACACCTTCCCGATCAACACTATATACAGGTCTATATCCATCTCGGCACGGAGCAATGGGTAATCATACGGCATGCCACTCACATCTTGAGACACTACCAAGTGCACTCAAAAACCTCGGTTACCGTGTCGCGCTTGCAGGGAAAAAACACGTCAAACCGGATGAACTCTTCGATTTTGAGTATATTGATGCATTCCTACCGAAATCCTCAGAACACGAACGGAAGTATCGTAGAGAAGGTCTTGATACGGTACCTGTCGAACAATTCCTTGCTACGCACAAACAGGAGAATCCCGAACAACCTGTCTGCTTAATCCTTGGTGATAGCAATCCACATGTAACGTGGGAACCCAACAAGATATATAATCCTGATGCTTTACAATTGCCACCGAACATAGCGGATACACCGATTACGCGAAGAGCACTTGCAAACTACTATCAGGATATTACGACGATGGATGCACGGATCGGTGAAGTAGATAGAATCTTGGATGCACACGGATATGTGGACAATACACTCTTTATTTATACGACTGATCACGGATCGGAATTTCCACATGCTAAATGGACACTGTATGATACAGGTATACGACTTCCATTTATTGCCCGTTGGCGTGGCGAGATTCCCGCTGAGACAGTTTCAGATGCAATGATTTCTCATGTTGATTTCATGCCCACACTTATAGACATCACAGGTGGTGAACCGTCGACAGATTTGGATGGTACAAGTTTTAAGTGTGTTTTGAATGGACAGCAAACAACCTTTCGTGATAAAATATACGGAACACATACGCGCGACGGGGATATGAATGTATTTCCCCAACGGTGTGTAAGAAATAACCGATACAAATACATCTTAAATCTGTTACCTGAGAACATTTGGACTACACATTTTACGAAGGTTGAAGGTATACATGAAAGTCATGCAGAAGTCTGGAACAGTTGGGTAGAAAAAGCCAAATTTGATCCTAAAACTGCTGAACTTGTCTATCTAACACAGCACCATCCTGTTGAGGAGTTGTATGATGTTATTGCTGATCCGTATGAATTAAACAACTTAGCATTCTTGGACACATCGCGGACGCTTCTTGAGAAAATGCGGGATGATGTTCAACAATGGATGCAATTACAAGGAGATGAAGGAACATACTAACATGAAATCTATATTTTTGAGTCAAATAGGATATATCATCCTCATTTTGGCGATTCTTATTAGTTACGGTTGTCTGGAAAATGACCAAATTTCAGAAATTATAAATACACCAAATCTGGAAGCAGAACCCGATCCCTTATCACCAGGTGAAGGATTAGCAGTCGGAGCAACTGCACCAGATTTTACACTACCAGATGGTGATGGTAATGACGTTTCACTGTCCGAATACGCTGGGAAAATATTGGTTATTCAGTTTTATTCCACTACAGGCTGACCGAACTGTAGGACGCAACTCGGTGAGTTGCAGAATGGATACGCAAATATGATCGCAGCAGGTGCAGTTGAATTAATCGCGATTAGTGGTGATACACAGTTTGGTATATCAAGATACGTACAGAATAATTCACCCAGTTTTATAATGTTAGCCGATTCAAGTTTATCTGCGATAAATGCATACAACGTAAAAAATCCCAATTCACATCTGGCACATCCAACAGCCTATATTATAAATGCTGAAGGTAAAGTGGCGTGGAAAGACACTGGACGTAGATACAGTCATCGGACGACATCATCACAGATTGTTGCTGCGTTGAACGAATTGTAGGGATTGAAATTTCTCATTTTCGCTTGTTATTCTAAAAGGAGGGTTATCTATGACAACATCAGAAATTAAGGAAGTTGCATCTAAATATATCATCAACACGTATGGTGATAGAAGTCTTGCATTCATTAAAGGTGAAGGACCTTATCTATGGGATGCAGATGGCAAAAAATACTTGGATTTTCTTGGCGGTTTGGCTGTCAACGGTTTGGGACATGCACACCCAAAAGTTGTCGCAGCTATTAGCGCACAAGCAGGGGAAGTTATACATACTTCAAACCTATACTACATAAAACCTCAAGCAGAATTAGCAAGACTTTTGATTGAAAATTCAGATATGGATCAGTGTTTCTTCTGTAATAGTGGTGCAGAAGCAAATGAAGCTGCCATCAAAATTGCACGCAAATATGCAAAAGATACTGGTAGAAAAGACTCCTACGAAATTATCACAATGGATAATTCATTTCATGGGAGAACTATGGCAACAATTACCGCAACTGCTCAACCGAAATACCATGTCGGTTTTGAACCCATGCTTGAAGGCTTCAAATACGTCCCATTTGATGACCTTGACGCTACCGAAGCCGCTATCAGTGAAAAAACATGTGCTATTTTGGTTGAACCTATTCAGTCTGAAGGTGGGGTCAATATACCCAGCGATGGATACCTCCAAGGATTGCGAGAACTCTGCGATCAACATAACCTACTACTCATCTTTGACGAAGTGCAGACTGCGATGGGAAGATTAGGTACATTTTTCGGTTACCAAAGCTACGGTGTCGTCCCCGATGTAATTACTATGGCAAAAGCATTGGGGAGTGGTGTACCCATCGGTGCAATGTTAGCAAAGCAAAACGTTGCCGATAGTTTTGTACCGGGGACACATGCGGCAACTTTCGGAGGTAACTTCTTGTCAAGTGCTGCAGCTGTGGCAACAATCGAAACGATACTTGAAGAAAACCTTGCTATAAATGCTGTCAAAATGGGCAACTATTTAGCAAGTGGACTCATGGAACTCAAAGGTAAATATCCGATAAATGAGGTGCGCGGGAAGGGTCTATTACGCGGACTTGTCATGGATGTGGATGCAAAACCACTCGCTACAAAATGTATAGAAAACGGCTTAGTTACAATATGCACAAGCGACTATGTGCTAAGATTCTTACCACCATTGAATATAAATGCTGCACACGTTGAGGAAGCAGTAGACATCGTGGAAAAATCTATGTCCGAGGTTTACTAAATGAGAACGCACCTGACAATAGGTATTTCTCTATTACCCTTGCTGTTTTTTTGTCTATGTTTTTCTATAATTGGTTGTGTTACCAAGAATTATGGACAAGAGGTATTCACAGATAAGAGTACATTTCTCTCACATCTGGAAACCTTACAAGCAAGATACGCTCTAACAAGCACGTTGAAAACAAAGGAGATGAGGGTTACCATTCAAGAAGCAGATCAGGAACCTGATGAACTTCGGGAATTGCTTTGGTACAAGAAAACTGACGATGGTGATAATCTATTACATATTCAGGCGTTAGGTGCTTTCAACGATCCAAGAGCAGTGGCAATTGCGAACAGAGATCAGTTCCTACTTGTCTTGGTAGAAGAACAGAAAGGATACTTAGGTGAACTGTCTGATGGTGTATTACGTAAGATTTTTGGTATAGATTTACGCGTTTCAGATGTCCTCAGTGCAGTCTTCGCTAATCCTTTCCTTGATGGACGTATTGAAAGGATAAAAGTAAAAGGTTCTGGAAATAAATTCATCGTTACACGTCCAGGTGTGGAAGTTGGACATACTGAGACCATCGTTATGTTGATACATGGGAATGAACCGCAGATCACTGAATGGCGTATCGTTGACAAACAAGGTGCTCTTCAACAAAGTGCGTTTTTCTCTGACTACCGTGTAGTTGATGGCATACTCAGACCCCATAAGGTAGAAATCCAACGTGCACCTGAACAGACAAGGGTTGTCGTAAAAATCGGACGAGTGGAACTGAACGGTGAAATTAAGGATAGTAAATTTGAGCTTGACCCAATTATAAATTCAGGAATTGAGATTCTACCGTTTTCAGCACTACCGGAATTAGATGATAGTTAATGCGGCAACACAGAACCTTACGGATCAGAGCACATGCAAAAATAAACCTGTTCCTCAACGTCGTTGGCAAACGCGAAGATGGATACCACAACCTTGAGACAGTTTTCCAGTCCATTGACTTGCATGATGAGATCATACTACGCGAACGAGACAAAAAAGGTGTAGTAATTCAGTGCAACCATCCGGATGTACCATCTGATTCAAGCAACCTTGCTTATGCAGCTGCACAAGCAATAAGTAACAGTGTGGGTGGTATCGGGGGACTTGAGATAAGGATTGAGAAACGTATTCCTGTTGCAGCAGGACTCGCTGGGGGGAGTGCAAACGCAGCTGCGGTTCTTCACGGGATTAATGAACTGTTTTCATTGGAAATAACGCAAAGTACCCTGATGCAAATTGGAAGGGAATTAGGTGCTGATGTCCCGTTCTGTCTCATCGGGGGCACAGCATTCGGAACAGGAATTGGGGACATTTTAACACCTATTTCACCATTGACAGATGTATCTCTGGTACTAATAAACCCTGGCATTTCTGTTTCCACTTCTGACATATTTCGCAATTTGCATATTCCCTTGACAAAGCAGGCAAAAGAGAGTATAATTATTAGAAATTGTGTTGAGAAACGTGATACTGTTGGGATTGGAAAAAACTTGTATAACTATCTTGAAATACCGGTCTTTTCAAAACATCCTGAACTGTCTGAGATAAAATCCCATCTGTCTATGCAAGTTGGGGTTTTGGGCGCGTTGATGAGCGGGAGTGGTGCTACAATATTTGCCTTGATGCAAGACACACATTCTGCACAACGTTGCCAATCACACTTCAAAAACACTTATAGTTTATGCATGACCACCAAAACATGTCCCTGGGGTATGTATATTGACAATTGAAGGGCGGTGGCCAAGCGGTAAGGCACAGGTCTTTGGAACCTGCATGCGTAGGTTCGAATCCTACCCGCCCTGTCCCATTTATGTAAAAGGTTTAGAAGAAAAATGCAACAAGCAAAATTAGATGTTCAACATAGGAATGCGTTTGGTAAACAGAACGCACGTGCAATTCGTCGCGCAGGCGATGTCCCCGCTGTCGTATACGGACGCAAAAAGGATTCTGTTGCTTTACAGATCAATGAACGACTGTTCAAACAGTTCCTTAGAACCTATGGTGAAAATGTCATCATAAATATGGAATTAAATGAAGGTGAACCTGAACCTGTCATTATAAAAGAGATACAACGAGACCCAGTTGAAAAACAGATGCTCCTTCACGCAGATTTCATCAGAATCTCTTTAGATGAACCTGTAACTTCTACCGTCCCAATCATATTAGTTGGCACACCTGCTGGCGCACAGCATGGTGGTGTCATTGAATTTCCTCTCAGAAATATGACACTGAATTGCCTTCCAGCAATAATGCCGAATGACATTACTGTGGATGTGACGAACATGGAAGTAGGCGATATTATATATGTCCAAGATATTGAACTTGATGATGAAGTTGAAGTGTTAGATGAACCTAACCGTATGATCGTCTCAGTCGCACAACCACGTGTCATAATAGAAGAAGTTGAAGAACCTGAGGAAGGTGAAGAAGGCGAGGAAGGTGAAGAAGGTGAAGCAACTGATGAAGATACTGACGAAACTGCAGAAGATGAACGGACAGAACCCGAAGTAATTTCACGAAGACGGGGTAACGAAGAAGACGCGGAATAACTATAATATGTGGTTACGCCGAGATAAGTCTATTTCAGTTCTCATATCCACTATTTTTCTCCTTTTACTAACGCACGGTATGGTACAAGCTGCTACCGTGCGTTTTGTTGATAAGGAAGGAAATACTCTTGCCGAAGTAGAGTACACACTGTATCAACAAGCAATCTACATCCCTGTTGAAGAACTCAACGATATCTTTAAGTCTGATGTCTCCCCATTATACAATAGACCCAGGAAACAACTTACGATAAAACTCAAAGAAAAAGAATTGGTGTTGCTTATGGGGAGAAACACTGTAAAGGTCCCCGAAGATGGTCAGACGTTTACACTCTCCCTACCACCCCGTGCAATTGATGGGAAACCGATGTTACCCATCATTTTTTTTACCGAGATCCTTCCGAGTATTGATGATGTTGAAGTACTCTACAATCCAAATCTCCAACGGATTCGGTTCATGCCTAAGACAGCTTGGATACCAGCCCCTGATGATGAGACACAAGAATGGACAATCGTCATCGACCCTGGACACGGTGGACAGGAAGACATCGGTTGTAAAGCACAGAGTGGATTGCTGGAAAAGGACGTTGTTCTAAATGTTGCAAGAGAAATTCAGAAACGTAGCAAACAATACGGATACAAAATTCATCTTACACGCGAGAGTGATGTTGAAAAAACACGTATACAACGCGTCCAATCTTCAAATCGGATTAGAGGAAATCTCTTCCTAAGTCTACATTGCAATGCCTCGTTTTCAAAAAAGCAGAATGGTATGCATATTTTTATCAATAATCCCAACGGTATGCTCCGTTTTAGAACCCTGACTATGCCGTCATTTGGTAAAAACAAGCTTAACCTTAGAACACAATCCAACTTTCTGACGCAGAGCAAGGAATTTGGCACAATCCTTCAAAAAGAGATGAATTTTATGACAGAAAAACCTATACCGATTTCTGAATTACCATTGATTGCGTTGGATGAAATATATATGCCTGCAATCCTATTAGAGTTGGGATATCTCACGAATAACAACGATGCGTCACTGTTAGCAGACCACAATCATATCAAAGAACTTGCAACCGCCATTGCCCGCGCACTACATACCTACACAATGAAATCTTCGCAACCCTCTGATATGACTGACGCTAATCAACAAGAATGATGCTGTATCTATGGTGGATTATGGAATTATTTATACACTATCAATAATACTCAGGTCGGTAGGTGCGATATCCTTATCGCACCGGGGCCTACGCGAAGACCTACTATGAAACTGTTTAGAGCAAATCCGGTGCGATTAGGAAATCGCACCTACCGGGGAATGTGTAATTATTTTCATATTTCGGCATAAATAAAACATTCTAAATGTCTGGAGCAAAAAGTGAGTTTAGTAAGACGCGTTTTCCTTTCAAGACTATTCCTGATATGGGGTTTCACATTAGTTGGGATCATAATTGCACTTGCTGTCACACTTCTTCTAATCGCGAAATCTAAACAGACAGAAATCAGTAAAGCACCCCCTAAACTCCCAGAGTCAAAAAACCAGTCTGACTTTAGACTTCAAACTGAACAGATTAATATTTTTCTTCTTGATCCAGAATCACTGGAAGTCAAACCTATAAAAGTAGAAGTTCAGTTGAGTCGTGAGTTGGTTGATAGATTGAAAAGTATCGTTAATACACTAACAAAGGAAACACCTCCTAACTATAGAAACCCAATCCCGCGCGGAACAGTTCTAAACGAGGTCTTTATTGATACGCAAAAAACAGCGTATCTTGACTTTTCGCACCATCTGACAGATGGACATATCGGCGGAACAATGGCAGAATACATTACAATTTCAGCAATACTAAAGACAGTCCTTGATAATTTCCCTGATGAAATCAGACATATTCAGTTACTTGTTGAGGGACAAGAGATAGAGACACTCACGGGTCATGTCAATCTTTCAGCACCTATGCGATTTTGATGCTACTAATTTGTTCTATGATGTAAATATACGGAGCACTATGTGAAACTCATCGTCGGATTAGGAAATCCTGGAATTCGCTATGAAAAAACAAAACACAATATCGGTTTTCGTGTAGTTGACGCGATCTATGATAGAATTCAATCGGAACAAAATCATGCCACTTCCCCTGCAAAAGTCAATTCTATATATAATTCACTAATAGTCCAAACAAAGTGGCAGAACGCAGATGTTATACTTGCAAAACCGATGACTTACATGAATAACAGTGGTGCCGCTGTCGCCCCACTTGCACATAGATTTGGAATCCATACACAAGATATTATCGTCATATACGATGATGTTCATTTAGTGTTAGGTGCATTACGTATAAGGAAAAAGGGGAGCGACGGTGGACAGAAAGGCATGCAATCTATAATCCAACGTCTTGGAACAACTGAGATTCCCCGAATACGTATTGGTATCGGTGAACCCATTGGGGATTTAGTAGATTACGTTCTCTCAGAGTTTTCAGAGGAAGAGGAAAGCGTGATGGAACTTATGGTCACACGAGCAGTTGATGCTGTGGATACTATTTTGGAGAATGATATTCTAACAGCAATGAATCGTTTCAACAGAACCAGTTAAAAGTAGTAGGCACTCTCCTGAAGTTGAGGATCTAAATTGTGTAACTATCGAGCAAAGAAACCTGTAGTATGCGGTCTGGGAAACCCAGCCCCTACGATCGTTTTTATGGGTTGGATTAACCCATAATTTATTTTGATTTTCTTCCGAATACTGTCACCTTAAAAATGAACAGAAAATACCTAATACAGAACGTTGAAGACATTCCAACACCTTCACTCGTTGTCTATCTCAATCTTGTGCAACAGAATATAGCACACGCTATTGCTACGGTGGGTGGCGACACCTCTAAGCTTAGACCCCATGCGAAAACTCACAAAACCGCAGAGATAATTGAGATGGAACGTGAAGCTGGGATTCTAAAACACAAATGTGCAACACTGAGAGAAGCAGAAATGCTTGCTGAAAACGGAATTGAGGATATCCTTATTGCATACCAGATGGTTGGTCCAAATATCGACAGTTTTCTTTCACTTCAACAGAAAAATCCACAAGTAGATTTCAAGGTCATCGTCGACCATCAGCAAGCAGTAGAGCAGCTTTCTAGTGCAGCGGAAAAGATGAATCAAGTGGTCAAAGTAATGCTTGATCTGGATGTAGGTATGAATAGAACCGGTATAGCCGTTGGTGATACCGCTGCCAAGATATACGAAACTATTGACCGATCACAGAATCTGCAACCGTGGGGTTTGCATGTATATGATGGACATATACACGATAATGACTTGGAGCAACGGAAAAAAGCGTGTCAAAATACCATTGCACAAGTTGATGAGATGAAGGATATACTATCTGCAAAAGGACTTGATGTACCGCTCATCGTAATCGGAGGCACACCAACATTCCCTATCTATGCTGAAGTACCGGGTGTCGAAGCTTCTCCGGGGACATTTGTCTTTCATGACAATGGATATGCTACCAATTATCCTGACTTGGGATTTACACCTGCAGCTTTACTCCTAAGTCGTATTATAAGTATACCTACCGCAAACAGATTCACACTCGATCTGGGACACAAGGCAATTGCTGCTGATCCTGATGGAGACCGTGGTTGTATCCTAAACATCAGCAACGCGGAAGTAGATAAACAACACGAGGAACATTGGGCAATAAACGTGCCTGAGAATACACCGATACAAATTGGACAAGAGGTATATGTGTGTCCAACACACATCTGTCCATCAGTAGCCTTGCATCAGTTCTACTATGTGATTGACGCGGATGGATACTGTAGAGAAACATGGGAAGTTTCTGCAAGAAACAGGAGTGTGTGACAAAACCATCAAAAATGAATTCTTTCAAATTACAGACCCAATATTGCATCAACCAATTTCTCTGCCCCAAATTTTACAACATCTGTCGCGGGCAAACCTGTTTCAGTTTCAACAGCATCAATTGCTTCATAAGATTCCTGTTCAGATAGATCGAAACAATTCAGTGCCACACCTATTACTTTCGCAGGTTTAATCGGTTGAGTTAACATCTCGTACTGCCTTATCATATCGGTCAACGATGGCAGTGGGACAGTATATCGTGCGACCTGTTTTCGCGACGGTTGATGACAGAATATCATTGCATCAGGCATGCTGCCGTGTAGCAAACTGAGTGTCACACCTGAATACCCCGGATGCACCAACGAACCTTGTCCTTCAACAATCAATAGATCATGATTCTTAGCACCCTCAAGGACGATTTCTTCAGCAGCCCCCGCAGTAAAGTCTGAAATTACAGCATCAATTGCGATACCCCACCCCCATACCATGATACCATTTTGACCTGTAGGACAGAATTCGGCATTGAGACCCTGTTTACGCGCTGCGTGTGTTATCTCTATACCAGATAGCATTTTCCCAACACGACAGTCTGAACCGACAGTCAGAATGACAGTGGCATCTATCTCAGCAGCCTTACATGTTGCTACAGGTAAGTTTTCAGGAGGTTTCCTTGCATCCCACAAGACGACATTATACCTTTCTGCTAAGTCAACAAGTTCTGCATCCTCACTCAAAAAATGATGAAGACCGCTCATGATGTGTAATCCGCTCTGGATTGCTTCATAGATTGTAGACCGCCATGCAGATGGCAACGCGCCGCCAGGTGGAGCAATACCAATTGCAAGCATCGTTGGATCATATTGCATGGCTTTTGAAAGATTACGGACTATAGGAATTCCTTTGCCAATGTCAATAATATCACTGACATCTTTCCCAGCATTTCTACTATCAATGACCCCGACGACGTTATCAGGAAGATACCGAACCAGAACAGTAGCAGTCTTGGATTCAAGTACACCGAAAGAACCTTCTGCAAGCACAGCAATCTTGTGTGATTTCGGTTGTAAATGTTTATTCATATAATATAAAATATCACAATTCCGAGACTAATTCAACTGGTATGTTAGAGTGAGTGTGTAAAGTTTTGGTTACCTGTCTGAACCAGGATTTACAGGATTTACAGGATAAGAATAAGAACGTGTGAACAGCAAAAGGCTAAGCACCAGCGGTGCGAAAGGTGTATAGAACGTGTGAACAGCAAAAGGCTAAGCACCAGCGGTGCGAAAGGTGTATAGAACGTGTGCATTTAATTCCCTTACACGATATACCTTTCGCCCCTCTGGGGCTTATTCTGGTAATATCAACGTTTTCTATACACCTTTCGTCCCTCTGGGACTTTGCATTTTACAAAGACTTACTCATGTGTTTCTACAAAAATTTACACACCCTTAAGAACAGAATTCACTTGACTTTGTCACCAACTGTCTATACAATATCCTTCGGTTGAGAACAGGTAGCATTAGGTAGAATAGTATTGAACAGTTGTCCATTTTACTGCATCCCACATTAGAGCCTATAAATCAATCAGATAAAACAGTTATGCGAATTGTATGTGATGGAAATCTCAACAGGAAATTACTTGACCTATATGATAAATTAAAGAAACAACATGGCTCGTTAAAATGGTGGCCAGCCGACACTCCATTTGAAGTTGCAATGGGTGCGATCTTGACACAAGCAACTGCATGGAGAAATGTTGTCAAAGCAATTGACAATCTGAAGAATGCAAAGGTGTTCTCACCTGAAGATATACACAATATCAGTCAAGAGAACTTAGAAACACTCCTAACACCTTCAGGATATTTCCGAATGAAAGCCAAGAAAGTCCGTGCCTTTGTTGACCACATTCTTGAACGTCCCATGTCGGAAATGTTCAAACAAGATATCACAGAATTGCGGCGAGAATTGCTCTCTATCTATGGGGTAGGACCAGAAACTGCTGATTCAATCATTCTCTATGCCGCGGAAAAACCCAGTTTTGTGGTAGATACATATACATATAGACTGCTAAGTCGGTTAGGATGGGTTGAAGGAAACTTTCATTATGAAAGACTAAGAGCTCTTTTCATGGATAATCTACCAACGGATGCTGAACTATTCAACGAATATCACGCACTAATTGTGAGACACGGCGCAAGAGTTTGTCAGAAAACGCCTGATTGTATCAACTGCAGTCTGCAAAATGAATGTGATTATTATAAACAGACTTGACACTCATTTACATCTTGCCAATAACACCCATGTATGCTAACCTATTGTCAAACAGAGAAAAGGAGTAGAATTAATGTATCGAGTCGGTATAATAGGTCTCGGTAGCATCGCAGCACGATATTCAAAACCTGACGATCCATACCCGTATTGCCATACAGGTGGAATTCGTCATTGCAACACGACTGAATTGGTGGCAGTTGCAGACATGTCCGTTGAGCGACAGGATGAGTTTAAAAGCACTTGGGGTCCCGGTTTTCCAAACAATTCAATCAATTACTACGATACAGATGTGCAAATGCTTGAAAGTGAAAAACTTGACATTGTCGCTGTTTGTGTCCGGGGTCCACATCATTTTCAAGTGATGCAAAACGTCTTAAAGGCAGACATCAAAGCAATTTTTCTCGAAAAACCAGCAGGATGTTCACTTCATGAAGTTGACACGATGACTGCTGGGGCAGACGCGAAAGGTATTCCAATCGTCGTTGACTATACGCGTCACTGGCATCCACATTTAATACGACTACAATCACTTATCAAAGATGGACTTATCGGTGAAGTGCAAACTGTCATCGGTTATTGTGGTGGCGGTGTGTTATCCTTTGCAATCCATACCACGGATATGATATGCCAATTCGCAGGATACGATCCCCAATCCGTAACCGGATATGTTGAAGGGAGTGCTGATGTTCCGGATAACTACGAACCTGAACCCGCAGTTGTGACTGCTACAATTAAGTATAAGAGTGGTGTGATTGGTATTCATGTCGGTAAACATGGTGTCAGAGGCGGATTCTCTGTGGATGTGCTTGGAAGTGAAGGTACCGTTCAAGCGGGATTTTATAGTGGAACAACAGTCCATAAGGCAGGTAAGTTAGTTGAAAATGATACGCTTGATCTACCCCAAAATGAAGGTCCCTTCAAAATAGCATATCAACAGATAACGGACTATCTCGACGGTGGTCCGTTTCCACACTGTTCACGGGACGACTATACTGCTGTCAACGAGATCGGTTTCGCTATGATTGAGAGTGGACTCACTGGACAGACAATTGAACTCCCATGTGTTAACCGTCAGAGACTAATCTATGCAAATGGTTAGAAGAGAGCAATTATGACATCGATTTTCAAACTGGATAACCTGTACTGTTTCTTTCTGAAAGCATATCCAGTAAAATCATATCCCAATACCCCTATCACACCGCTGAATAAAGCACTAACTGATTGCCGTATCGCTCTAATTACAACTGCAGGACTGTATCTAAAAGAACAGAAACCTTATAGTGAAAGGATTATTGGGGGAGATTGTTCCTACAGAGAGCTACCGAATACGATTGATATTCAATCACTGTTGCATGGACATAGGAGCATGGTATATGATGCAAGTGGAGCAAAAATAGATGTGAATCTTGTCTGTCCGCTTGATAGATTCCGTGAATTAGAAGCAGATGGCACAATCGGCACACTAAACCATAGACATTTTAGTTTTATGGGATCAATCATAAAACCTAAACCTTTGATTGATGAAACTGCACCAGAGGTGGCACTGAAACTAAAGGATGACAAGGTAGATGTCGCATTCCTAACACCTGTGTGACCAACCTGCAACCAGTCTGTAGGATTGATTCAGCGCGCCGTTGAAGCAGCAGGTATATCTACTGTTTCCATCACGCTTGATGATAGTATTACAAAAAGAGTCAAACCACCACGGGCTTTACGCGTTCCTTACGGATTCGGATATCCACTCGGAGAACCAAACAATCACGAGTTACAACATGCAATTATCTCTGAAGCACTTGAATTATTGACAGACAATGCACCGCCTCCTATACTAAAATGTAGTATTTATATATAGTGAAATATAAAATATAGGCAAACTTTTGCTATGTGAAACCTAAACTGACAGACTGGACTGTGCTGTAGCACAAACTTTATGAAGATTAAGGTTTAAATCGGGTAATATTTCGACGGGCAATGAATTGTCCTACTACGAACCCGCCCGTTTGTAGTAGGGCAATTCAGTGCCCGTCAATTACACAAATATTTTTTCAATCTTCATTTAGTTTGTGCAGTCGTGTACGCAAACTAAAAGTTTGCTCTACAATCGTGTGCAAGTGATTATAGATTTCACCATAAAAAGGAAAAAATGATGGATAGATTTAGAGTCGGTATTATCGGTTGTGGCGGGATATTTCGCAACCTACACTCCCCTTATTACCAAGAACCAACCCGTCGCGCTGACATTGTAGCCATCGCAGACATCAATGAATCATCAGCAAATGAACAAGCAGATAAGTTCGGTGCAGATGCATACACCGATTATAGAGAACTGCTGGATAGGAACGACATAGATGCTGTTGATGTTTGTGTTCATCCGCGTCCACACCTTGAAATCACCAAAGCAGCTGCAGAAGCAGGTAAACACATCTTGATGGAAAAACCGATGTGTTGCACAGTCGCAGAAGGTGACGAAATAGTAGCTGCTGCCGAAAATGCAGGTGTTCTCCTGATGGTCGCCTATATGATGCGTTTTGATCCCGGTTATATGAAACTAAAGTCTCTACTTGATGATGGAACCCTTGGAACGCTTCAGATGGCATATTGTAACCAAGTCGGATACTTCTCTCCTGAACGACATCCATGGCTTTTCGTAAAAGAAGAATCCGGCGGAATGTTGATAGAACAAGCCATCCATAACTTAGACCTATGGTTATGGCTATATGGACCTGCGACAACCGTCTACGGATACACAACTCACGTTCCACTCGGAGGAACATATCCGCCACCAGAGCAAGCTGTGGAGAATAATGCTGTGCTAAATGTCCATTTCAAAAACGGGGGAATCGGCATGATGATAAAGAGTTGGGCTGCACAAGTTGGACATAGTGGCAGTGGACTTGTCACAAGCAACGGCTCCGCTACAATGGCAAGAAATGGTTTGCGTTGGAAAACACACGATATGGAATCAGCAGAGGAATACTCTGAACCTGTCCCTGATGATGACACATATCGCAATATTCCTGAGGCACAACGTAGTCAAAGGTATTGGGGTATCGCAGCAAAAGGGGCAGGTATTGATCACTGGTTACAATGCATTGCAGGAGAGGCAGAACCGACTACCCACGGACGTATTGGACGAGACGGAATTGAGTTAGCTGAAGCAACCTACCTTTCCTCACAATCCGGCACTCCAATCACATTGCCATTAATCCCGTCTTAATGCGATTCATAGTGGTAGATGTGATTTCCTAATTGCTCCACAGAGGTTAGTTTGAGGACTTTCCCAGGCGATAGGTGCGATAACATGAAGATTAAGATTTAAATTGGGTAATATTTCGACGGGCACTGAATTGCCCTACTACAAACGGATGGGTTTGTAGTAGGGCAATTCAGTGCCCGTCAATTACACAAATATTTTTTCAATCTTCATCTTATCGCCTTGGAATTGGCAGATATAATCATTCAATTTCGCCAATCTTAATCCCACGTTCTTCCAAAGTGCGTCTACGACGATGTAGATTTCCAAAAAGAGGACGGAAATAGCCAGCACCTGAGGGGGACAGATGATAATTCTCTGCATCATAGAACCGTGGGTCAATATCACGCCGAATTACATGTCCAGTCTCATCACGTTTTAGCACCTGTTCAATAGGAAGCATAATCGGTTCAATACCAACATCGGTCCGGGTTATGGTCGCAACACCATTGACCATCCCATCTGCAAGTGAACGCACAGCAAGCGCGCCGGCATTAATGGCGGTATCTCTATCCAATTGCGTAGGACTTCCGCATCGTTGCATATAACCAAGGATTAATGCCCGGAAAGATGAGCTTGAAATCTGCGGTAACCTCTTCTTCATCGCTTCAACTATAATTTCAGAACAACCACCCGGTTTCGTATGTCCAAAAGCATCAAGTTCTGCTTGCGAAGTGATCATCAATTCCCCTGCATCGTTACGGATTCCTTCCGAGACGACTACGATGACATTTCCTTGCTCAGTATATTTCTTATGAATTGCCGCTGCCAGTCTGTCAGGCTGATATGGAACTTCTGGAACAACGATTAAGTCTGCCAATCCATAGGCTGCGGACAGCGTCAACCATCCCGCATCTCTCCCCATCGCTTCAACTATGATGACGCGGTCATGCGAATAGGTCGTTGTCCGCAGATCACTCACTGCATTTATTACACGGTTCGCAGCAGATGGAAAACCTGGACAGAAATAATTAACCATCTTAGAATAATCAACTGCATCACCTTCTGGTGGATTTATGCCGACATCGTTATCAATCGTCTTTGTAACAAAAACAGTCGTGAACTGCTCTGATAGTGCCGTACCAACTGTCAACGTATCGTCCCCACCAATAGGGATAAGTCCACTAATATTAAGCTTCTTCAGGTTGTCAATGGCTTCATCTAATTTCTCCATCGCGATAAGGTTTGTTCGGGAACTCTTCAGGAGTGTTCCGCCATAATTCTCATCAATCAGGTCAGGCGTAAGAGTGAAATACCGTCCACCTCTCAGAACGCCGCGCCAACCTTCCATAAATCCGACCAGTTCAAAACCGAGTTCTTCTGATTTTAAAGCGATACCTTTGAGTGTAGCATTAAGCGCACTCGTATCACCACCGCCGGTCAAAACGCCTATCTTCTTTCGCATATAATACTCCAATTCTCTCAATCAGTAAGATTATAGTGGATTTTGAAAATGATTACACACCTTCATCCCCGTTAGGTGCAATGTCCCTCGCACCTTCGTTGACTCTATGATTTGCTCCATATTCAATCATGTTTATTTTACGACTTCTAACACAACAGGTTTATCAAGAGAAAGTGCCTTCTCAAATGTAGGACGGAAATCTGCAGGATCATCAACATACAACCCGATTGCCCCAAATGATTCTGCGAACTGCACAAAGTCAGGATTCACCAGTTCAACGCCGATTTTTGTACCAAACCTGCGAAGCTGTCCCCTCTCAATTGAAGTGTATTGATTATCATTCATCACAATAGAAACGACGGGTAGATTATACATGACAGCAGTCGCAAGGTCAGGACTATTCATCAAGAACCCGCCATCCCCACACAGTGCCACCACTTTCCGATCCGGAAAACCGACTTGTGCACCAATAGCAGCAGTCAACCCAATCCCCATTGCAACAGAGATACCAGAAAAAATGTAACTACCAGCAGCATAAGTCGGAAAATGTGATAGCGCACTATAACCTGTGATGTTTACATCAACTGTTAAAATCGCATCACGCGGCATCACATCCCGCATCTCTTTTAGTATTTGTGGTGGTTCTATTGAAGACAACTGACGACGCAGTTCCCGTAAACCTTCACCCCATCCACAAGATATTTTCTCTTCTTTAAGGGTATCATTCAACTGACGTAAAACTAATTTCGGATTGGCACCAATCCCAACTTCTGTTCTGTATTCCTTATGTATCTCATTCACATCTGCTTCAATATGAATTAGGGGTTGTGGTATTTTAAGTGACCAATTACCAGTATCGCGGTAGGTAAACCGAGTCCCGATTGCAACGATAAGATCGGATGCATTTAATGCAGATTGTGCAACACTATCACGGAAAAGACCAATTGAATAAGGAGAATCTTCTGGGATAGAACCTTTACCCATCCCTGTCATGGCAATCGGTGCATCCAAGATTTGTGCAAACTGAAGTATCTCATCGGTAGCGCGCGTGTGGTTAATGCCTGAACCCGAGATTATCAATGGACGTTCCGATTTTCTAATGAGATCCACAGCAGTATCAATATCTGCCTGATTAGCAACTGTCTGAATACCATTGTTCCTTGATGGGATAAGTAATTCTGTTTCAGTTTGTAATGCATCGGTAGCAAGTTCTATCAGAACAGGTCCCGGACGACCTGATCGTAATTCCCTAAATGCACGATTTACCGCACCTGGTATCTGATCAACCGTATGCACAATCTCAATATGTTTAGTCATCGGTGCAAAGGCAGTCTTTTGATCCAATCCGTGGAAACTCTTTCTTGGATCCTTATCTGCTAAAAATGATGGGTTCTGACCTGTTATCCAAAGCACAGGTGAACACGCAGTAAATGCTTCACATATCCCAATAGACGCATTATTTGAACCAGGACCAGGAACAGTCATGCATACACCAACTTCTCCGGTAGCGCGTGCATATCCATCAGCCATAAATGCAGTGCCACCTTCATGACGTGTGACATAATGATGAATGTTTTCTTGATTGGTATATAACGCTTCATAGACGGTATCAAGGTGATTTCCTGGTAACCCAAAAATCACTTCAATACCTTGTGCTTTCAGACATTCAACAAAGAGAGTGCCTCCTGTCATCTTGCTCCTTTTCAGTAGACTTCCTGTCTTAATGTGTAATAGATTACATCGGACGAATAAGATATTTAGATTCTTAAATCATAAACCATCATACCAAATATGTCAAGAAATATCATGCTTATGAAACTGTAAGTAGTCTTCCAGTTTCTGCTTTAAATATACATTTAAAATAGGTATTCCCGTTCGCATGCCAGAAATCAACATCCATCTCTTTACCTGATCGCAGATTTAATTCTATTACATTCTTGAATTCTCCTACAATTTCAATCAACGTTTCAATTGATTTTTGATCATAATTGAACATAAAGTATAAGTTCCTATTCTCATCTTTCCTTGTATGTATCCGCACCCTTTCCGCTCGTAGGTCTGTCTTTTTAGAATAGACAGTGATTCTTTGCGTTATGAAACTATTGAGATACTTTTTGAGATCTATTTCTCTCTCATTTTCTGGTCCATCTAAGATAGTAGTGTGGCGTCTATATAGCAATCGTTCCAATAGGTAAGGTTCAAGTCCAATGCGTCCATTGAGCAAATAAGGAACAGGGGCATTTGCAATAATTCTACCTTTGGATTTAGTGAATTCTGTCAAGCGATGCACGGTTGTTTCGTGTAGCGAAATACTGCAAGGGAGTAAGACCAGACGGTAGGAATTCCCTTCATAGTAGATATTTCCATTCTTGGATTCCACCCGCATATTGACAAATTCACTTTCTGAAACAATATCAAAGTCATATCCCAAATTCCTTATGGATTGGCACAACCATCCCCATGCTTTTATGATACTATTCCACTGCTGTTCATTAGGTTTCATCCATAAACTCTGTGTTGGAGCCAACATCAGTATGTTCCGTTCTGGTGAACCGACCTGCAATAGCCTTCCTAAGACTTCATAAGCATTACTTTCAGATTGCTTGAATACATTATCTGTTGTGACCCAGTGATTAAAACCGAGTGATGCATCCTTTAAATATTCAGAATAGTGAACTCCACGTTTTCTGTTAATACAAGGTTGCGTTTGATTACTACTTATGTATTTTGAAACAACAAAACGTCGCGATGTATCACCATCTGCCGATGTAAGAATTGGACAATCAACATGCGACATTATTGTCCCTAAATCGTATTGTAGTGATCTTGCACTTTCTGGTATAGTAACTGCGAATCTGATCCCTTGTTGATTGCAGAATTCTCGTATACCATTCAGAAAATCTTGAGCGAAATGCGATGTTAATATCTGCCAATAAGAACTTCTAACTATGGGAGAATCGTAAGTTTCATAAAAAAGAAACGGTAAAAAGTGTGCTTCAATATTGGTTGTAGACTCCTGTTGTTGCTGACCATTTTCACGATCAAGGCGTTGAAGAATGGCGTGTGTGAAGGGTATTGCACCTTGTTGATTTGCCAGTATTGATAGGAAACGTGGTATCTCCAATGTAAAACCGAGAATTGATTCTACACCAAATCTACGTATATAACTGACGAGATACTGATCTATAAACTTGCTTGTTCCAACTTCACTGAGTATGTCATAGGAACTTCCTTCTGTCTGATATAAGTATAGCACTGTTCTATTGCGTAATCGTTCAGCTACAGAGAGATCGCCAGCGACACATCGATCAATGTATTCGCTTATCTCATAGAAAGCTTCCTCTGTATGAGGCTGAGCAACAAGGTAAAAATAATCCAGACGATTCGTTGTTTTATTCCTTTCCGCGCCATTAACAATACCATGTAACTGCGCTTGTATTGATGTTGTTTCTTGAGTTGGACTAAAGTTTAACACAAGAAGGTGCAGGTGAAATCGAGGCTGAATCACTCTTGAATTTAACTGGATCCAAGCTTTCTTTCCTAATTGTGTTAATTTCTGTATTTCCCGTTGGTGTGCAACCGAGTTCTGTATATCAGGGAAACGTAGAATATGTCCGCTCTGGATTGAGGTAAATTGCATAATAGCACCGAAAAAAAGACCAATTTGCAAATTACTATCGTTTTGTGTTATACTTAGCATTTAATGAGAATAAATAACATTTAGCAATTTTACCACTAAAAGTAAACATAAGCAATCTTCAGATTCTATCTCCATCTGATATATTTTATCTGAGAAAGAATTCCAATGAAAATACTTGAGAATCTAATTACAGCACTGTCTGCACTCCGCGCAAGCAAAATGAGAACAATACTTACCTTGTTAGGTATTACTATAGGTATTGCGGGTGTAATTGCGATGATGTCATTAGGCGCAGGTGCAGAAAAACTCATCATGTTAGAGTTTGAGAAAATCGGTGGTCCGAGTATGTTCGGTGTATACCGACCTGGATATATTAAGAAGAATAATAGATGGCAACGAAACACAAGTCCTAACTACCTTAATATGGATGATCTGCGAGATGTATTGAATGAATGTCCATCCGTTGAAGTTGCCACAGTTGAAGGCAGCTATTACATAAACTTAGAGGTAGCAGGAAAACATCAAAAGACTTACATGCGTGCTACCACTGTTGAATACCAAGCTGTCAGAGAATGGCGTACACAAATCGGAAGATTCCTTGCTGATACGGATATGGACCTCTGGAATAAAGTCTGTGTTATCGGTTCGCAGGTTTGGGAAGAACAGTTCAAGGGCCTGGACCCAATAGGAAAAGAGGTGTCTATCAATAACAGACGTTTTAATGTTATTGGCGTCATGAACAGTCGCGGTCCAGGTTTGGAGGCAGGTAAAAGCGATGATAATATGATATTCATTCCAATCACAACTGCTCAAACCAGATTTTGGGGACACAATAATGTCGGACATATTATGGTTCGGGCAAAAAGTCCGTTGGTTGTAGATCAAGCAGTAAAAGAGGTGCAAACGGTCATTAGACGCAACCACGGTGGAGATGATACTTTCTTCAGAACTTGGCAGGCGCAAAAAGGAATTGAAAGCGCAAAAAAGACTATCTTCATTATTGAGATGGTGCTTGTTGTCATCGCATCCGTTTCATTGATCGTCGGGGGGATCGGAATCCTTAACATAATGCTTGTTTCTGTTACGGAACGTATCCCTGAGATCGGTTTGCGGAAAGCCGTTGGCGCAAAAAACTACCATATCCGTTTCCAGTTCTTGACAGAATCTGTGCTTATGTGTCTGCTTGGAAGCTTACTCGGTATCGCTCTTGGAGCAATTGTTGGACAAGGATTTGCTTGGGCAGTTGGAAAATTTATGCCAGATATGTTCGGTTGGCCATCTGTTGTCACGCTAAAGTCAGTTATGACATCTGTCGTTGCTGGAACCGCTGTAGGTGTGTTTTTCGGTTACTATCCGGCTAGTCAGGCTGCAAAACTGAGTCCGATCGATGCAATTCGGCATACTTAACACATTGTCTCTACATAGATGTTGCAGAAATCTATGTAGTAAACTTCAGAATTAATGTAACACACCACAACGGGCGAGGTCACCTCGCCCCTACGCTGGGTGGTCTTCGTCATCGGTGTATGGGGTGAAATGTCTAGATTATTAACTTTACTATAAATTAAACAATTCACTAAGGAACAGTGTCTTGGATAGAATTGGTATAATTGCTGGGGCAGGTCAACTTCCTGTTCTAACCGCAGAAAGTATAGTTTCACAGAGACGGGAACTTGTCATCATACCAATCACTAACGACGAGGTAAACCGCTTTAGTGAAATACCGTGTGAAATCCATCCTTTCGGCGTTGGACAGATCCAGAAAATCACAAGAAAATTGCTTGAACTAAACACAAAAGAGATAGTGATTATTGGCAAGATTGAACCAAGCATATTACTTAATCCCTTTAAAGTAGATGCGACGACAATTAAAATCTTGACTAAAAATCGTAACAAAAAAACGAAAGACATCATCTCAGATATCCTTACACACTTTGAAAATGCTGGACTCGCGATCCTGAGACAGGATCAGTTTCTTAAACATCTATTACCTGACCCAGGTGTCCTCACAAAACGACAGCCAAATACTGCCCAGTGGGAAGAGATAAAAACAGGTATTTTCGCTGCACGCAAAATTGCCGAACTCGGTATCGGACAGACAGTTGTTGTAAAAAATCAAATAGTTATTGCAATCGAAGCAATTGAGGGAACTGACAAAACTATTTTACGAGGTGGGGAATTAGGCGGTAAAGGAGTTGTCGTTGCTAAGGCTGCTGCAGAGAACCACGATTTTCGAATTGATGTGCCTACAGTTGGCATGCAGACCCTGAATACCTTGCATGATGCCAGAGCAAGTGTGTTGGCAGTAGAAGCAGGACGCACTTTTGTAATGGAACCTGAAGTTTTATACAATCAAGCAGACAAATGGAAAATAGCAATCGTAGCGGTTAAGTAATAATGCAAAATCATCAACCAACTGAAATCAGACGTTCATCACAGAGTCTATCTATAGAATGGAAGAACGGACTACGAAGTGAGATCCCATACCGTATACTCAGAGAAAAATGTCCTTGTGCAAGGTGTAGTGCAATGAAACAGGAAAAGGACCCATTTCGACTACTCCCATCTGAAGACTACTGGAAGAATCTACATCTGGTGGGTATTCAGCCAGTGGGACGTTATGCTGTGCAATTACAGTGGAGTGATGGACATAAGACAGGAATATATACCTTCAGTTTTCTATACGAACTCTCTACAGATACACATCAAGACGTATCCTCCAACAACGCAACCACTAAATAACAATTAGGTGTCTTCTGTTTGGATCCAAGTGCATCACTAAGATTCCTGCACCGTTGCCAATAATCTGCATATTTTAACGGTTTATAGTTACGATGTTGACCAATAAATGTCTTCTTACAGCATGCTAATTCCTGTCCATTATCTATCGGGTAACCCCATACGCGACATATCACGGGTCGGTGTTCATAGACAGAGCAGACACCGCCGATAAGCATCGGGCATTCCCCAGAAGATTTGCCTTTGACAACATCAATTGCTTTCATACCTGTGTCCTTAATCATGGTCTCAGGTGTGTAACCCTTCGCTTCTAATTCCCTTATAGTCCGTTCAGCTTTCTGACGTATGTGTTGACGAATCTCAGGCGGAAGTGCATCTAAACCTTTTTTCAGATCACGCGCTTCCACTTCACTGATAGGTATTGTGGAAGTGTTTGAGCAACATTGAAAGCAATTGGATGGACAAGGGGATTTCCCGTATTCATTACGTATACGATCTATCTCCTGATTGATCTCATCAATAAGTTCTTGATACGTACGCATCACATCATCAGCATTTGAACTCATACTATTTTTCCTTATCTATTAGGATGAAGTTACAGATTGCATGTCGGAAAACAACAACCTTTGCGGCATTATCTAATACCAGTTTTATTTCATAGGGACTAATCCAATCAACAGTTCCTTGAAATACTTCTCCTTCACGCAATGTAATTTCAATTCGTTTGCCATCTTGGCGAGATTCTTCGATGGATTCAGTGTCAAGACTGTAGACGCTGTCTTGTGTCTGAACGGGTTTAAGCTGTTTAGCTTTGATCTCCTCATTGAATGTAAGCAAAGATTTAACATTCTCAGCGTCTTCATCCTTATAACAATATTTTATTTCAGTTTTCTGTAATCTTCTTTCTTCACCATTGCAGTTTAACGTTAAACCAGAAAGTGTCATCTCTAATACAATAGCAGGTAACTGAACATGATTATACAAAGCAAAAAACATGGGTGTTTCGAGATTTATCTGTTTCAGAATGTATAGATCCCCAAAACTCAACTGTCTTGATACGGTTACTTTTGGATCATCGGTATCATTGGTTGTTTTTACCTGTGAATTCTCCGGTGTCTGCTCTTCATGTAATTCAGATTCAGCGTTAGGATTTCTGTCAGTTTGTCTGCGAGACTGTCGTCTCTCTTCACCATAATACTGATCTTGGTTCTGATTTGGAAAACCTGAATAACCGCGTGGAATAATAGTCTTTCCTTGACGTAACCATCGTCGTTCGGTTGGTGTCAGTAAAACCTCTACATTCTTCGCTACTAATCCTCTATCACCTTCTACAACGATATACTTAACCCGTTGTCCTACACGCAGTTCTTCGTAGTCTGCATTCTTAATCGCAGAACTGTGTAAGAAGACATCTTCTTCACTACTGTCCTGTGCAATAAAACCGAACCCTTTATCCAAATTGAAATACTTTATCCGTCCTGTAGGCATTATCTGCTCCTGTGGTTTTCCTCATAAAAGAGAACCCATATTACCGTCATCCTCTGTCCACAAGCATTTATCTAAACTGACTCCCTTGACTGAAATCGATCTTTCTTTTGACATAGCAGTGCATTTTCTCTACAATAAATCAAAAAATGTTTATAGAAAACTACTATTTCTAACAAAAATTGAAGGAACTAAGGTTTTTATATTCCTCATAACACACTATAGTTAATCACATATTCAAATAATTGTCAAGTACAATTTAATTCTGTCAAATACTGCTTAACTATTACACTCAAGAAAACCCCAATTAATTCTGTGGATTCCAAACTACCTACATTTAGTCCATCAACACGAGTGTCTCATAAATCGCTTGTATCCTCTGTACATATCTTTCTATACTGAAGTTTCTTTCTGCATGTTTTCTGGCAGTATTTCCAATCTGCCTACAGTTGTCAGGATTTCTTACAAGGTGCACAATCTTTTCAGATATAAGGTCTAATGCATCTTCTGGTAAAATGAAACCCGTCTCACCGTCCACAATCATATCAGCCGTGCTGCCGATTGGCGTTCCAATGACCGGTTTCCCACATGCCATTGCCTCTGCGATAACACTACCAGCAGATAGCGTTACCAATAGATCAAGTTCAGTCATGGCTTTTGGCATATCATTCCTGTGCCCCATAAAATAGACTACATCTTGAAGTTTATAGTCTAAGACCGAACGTCTGACTTCATTTTCATAAATCCGATGTCTATTGGTGTCAGGAGACGAACCGATGATGTGAAAACGTACATTTTTACACTGCTGATTAACCTGTTTGGCAATCTCAATGAATGACTTCTGTCGTTTGAAAGGTTCTATCCTACCAACTATACCAACGACGAAAAGGTCTGAGTCTGATCTGCTTTGGAAGGGATCAGGTTTGAACATAGACAGATCAACACAATTTGTCACAACTTCTATCTTTTGTGATGATATACCAGCGTCTACAAGGGGTTTCTTGCCTTGTTCTGAGATTGATATAAGTCGATCCATGAACTCACACCCGTACTTTTCCACCTGTTCAGGTGTAAGGAGATTAGGAACATGTGAAACCACGGGGATATCCAGTCTCCTTTTAATTCGATTGGCATAGGGGTTTAACCAAGGGTCAGCGGAATGTATGAGTTGTATATTATGTTTCTTGGCAAGATCTGTAAGTTTAATTACAGCGAGTTGTCTTGTCAGCAATGAAACGGTCTTTCGCCAAGATGGGAGTTTCACAACAGATGTGCTGACTTTGGCTCTCCTTAATTGATGGACATAAGGACCCTCATTAGGACAGACTACGATGGGTTGGAACCTAGTCTTATCTAAGTTTGCCGTGAGATATAGGAGTTGTCTTTCGCCCCCCCCGATAATTGATCGATAATGACTTAGGTAGAGTATAGGTATCATCTATCTTATCAGTAAGAGCGAAAAATCAGGTTAAACAGCAAAATCGAGATGTTGGTCTCTGAAGACTTGACTAACAGATCTGTGTTGATGAACTCTTAGGATTGCTTCTGCAAGCAGTGGTGCGATAGAGAGGACTTTGATTTTACCCTCAAGTTGTTTCTCTGCTGGTACTGGAATTGTGTTTGTCGTCACCACTTCTTGTATTGAATCATGCTGCAGTCTGTCTAATGCAGGTCCAACAAGTACGGCATGTGTGATGCTGACATAAGCAGGTTTTGCCCCAGCTTCTGCCAATGCTTGTGCTTGTTCGAATATACTGCCGCCAGTTGCTATTTCATCGTCTATTACAATAGGCGTTTTATCTTTGACATCTCCGACAAGTTCAACAAATTTGACATCTTGTCCATCTTTTCCATTTCGGCGTTTGTGCATGATAGCTAACGGAAGTCGTAGGATATCGGTGTATTTTTCAGCAAGTTTCGCGCGTCCGACATCTGGTGCAACAATTACACCGTTTTCAATATTCTTCTCACGAAAGTAGTTTGTTAATGTCGTAACAGCCGTCAGATGGTCCATCGGAATATCAAAGAATCCCTGTATCTGGGGTACATGTAGGTCAATAGCCATGACACGACTTGCGCCTGCGGTAGTGAGAAGATCAGCCACCAGTTTTGCACTAATTGGCTCACGACCTGTTGTTTTGTGGTCTTGCCGCGCATAGCCGAAGTATGGGATAATTGCAGTAATCTGCTTGGCTGATGCTCGTTTCAGAGCATCAATAGTGATGAGGAGTTCCATTAAGTTCTCATTTGCAGGTTCACTTGTTGGTTGTATAATGTAGCTATCGGTTCCGCGAATGCTCTCTTCAATCTGTACGCGTGTTTCACTGTTTGGAAAAGTACCGATCGATATTTTCCCTAATTCTACGCCTAAAATTGATGCAATATCTTTAGCCAACCCTGGATTCGCGCGTCCTGCAAACAGCCTGAAATCGTGTCGGACATGTTGGTCGTATGGTGGGGTCATGGACATGCTAAATCTCCTTAGTTTTCAACTGTTTTAACCTAAGTTGCTATCTTGTAGCACAATCTGCTAGATTGTGCCAGTGAAACGCAAACTAACAGTTTGCGCTACAAATATCGGTTAATTAGTATAAGTTAGAACCTACTTGTAGCACAATCTGTTAGATTGTGCCAGTGAAACGCAAACTAACAGTTTGCGCTACAAATATCGGTTAATTAGTATGAATTAGAACCTATACAATTAAGGATTCACCTGTCATATCAGTCGGTTGTTGTAATCCGAGGAGACGAAGTGCTGTCGGAGCAATATCAGCAAGTCTTCCTCCTATCCTCAGTTGTTTGCCTTTATACTGATCATCAACGACAATGAGATCAACATCGTAAGTTGTGTGTGCAGTATGGATACCACCCGTTTCAGGATCAATCATCTGTTCACAATTCCCATGATCAGCAGTTACAATGAGTGCGCCCCCTTTTGCCAAAACAGCATTCACAATCCTTCCGACACCGCTGTCAACGGCTTCAACAGCTTTTACTGCTGCGGGGAGCGATCCTGTATGTCCGACCATATCCCCATTTGCATAGTTTAGAACCATCAGATCATACTTTTCGGTTGCGATGCGTCGCAACATTTCATCAGTCACATCAGGTGCAGACATCTCAGGTTTTTGATCATAGGTCGTTACATCGCGTGGTGATGCGATTATCTGTCTCTCTTCACCTCGGTAGGGTTCATCTATATAATCATTGAAGAAAAAAGTGACGTGTGGAAACTTCTCAGTCTCGGCGCACCGGAACTGTTTCATCCCAACTTCACTAAGGTACGCTCCGAGTGTATTTCGCATTTTTGGCGGTTTGGAAACAATCGCTTTGACCGGTAACCCCTGTTCATATTCAGTCATTGTAACAAAGTTAACGCTCATTTTGCAATTCCGTTTAAAACCCATTTCTCGGACAACGCCATCTTTACCTTCAGCTCGGAATGGAAAGTTATCCAGACAGAAAGCCTTAGTGAGTTCACGGGGTCGGTCCCCACGGAAGTTATAGAATATTACTGCATCACCATCAGATATTCTTGGTAGCGGTTTCCCTTCGTTGTCAATAATTACAGTCGGTCTAATGAATTCATCACCTTTACGATTCTGATCATCAGGATCCTTATAATACGCACTGTATGCCGCTGTAGCATTCTTTACATGTGATCCAACACCCTCTGTCAATAATCTATATGCAATCTCTACACGTTCCCATCTGTCATCACGGTCCATTGCGTAGAAGCGACCAATCACTGATGCGATCTTCCCAATTCCGATCTCATTTAATTTTGCCTCAATCTGTTGGCAAAACTTTATCCCAAGATCAGGTTGACAATCTCGTCCATCACTAAAATTATGTATAAATACTTGATTAGCATTCAATCCATTAGATTTAGCAATTGCAAGCAAACCGTAGAGATGTTCAAGTGAACTGTGAACACCTGCATCACTTGCTAACCCCATTAGATGTAAATTAGTTTCACTATTCTTTACCTGTGCCAACGTCTTCAAGAGGACTTCGTTCTTGTTGAATTCGCCAGAACGGATCATTGTGCTAATGCGAAGTAACTCCTGATTGACTATCCGTCCAGCACCTATATTCTGATGTCCGACTTCGCTGTTACCAATGACACCCGCAGGTAGACCGACATCTTCACCGGAGGTGTGAATTTGCACGTGCGAATATGTTTTCCGCAACCAGTCATCTACAGGTGTTTTTGCCAAATGCACTGCATTTGATTCCTGATATTCAGGATATGGGTTATTGCCCCATCCATCTCTGATGATGAGAACGACAGGACGTTTCTGGTGGCTTGTCATAAACCTCCTATATATGCGGTTACCAACCCTTAATTTTTCCCCAAGTCGTTGTAAGTTTTCCTTTGGCATCAACATCTTGTGGAGTATCCATCACGCGCTGGATTTGTGATTCAGTGAGGACTTTATTATATATGCGGACTTCGTCAATTTTCCCTGGGAACATATCGGAGGGTCGTCCGTAATCATCACCACCAATCCAAAGATCTAAGTCTGAGGGTGTAATATCAGTTGGATTGTCTGCTTCACCTTCCATTTTACCGTTGACAAAAACTTGCAGTGTCTTCCCGTCGAACGTCCCAGCAAAGTGGTACCATTCACCGATTTTCCAGTCAATTGTTGATGATTCAGCGAAAAGGTTGTTCGGTTTTACGAGGAAATCTATGCTTTTTTTATTTCCAAAGTCAAAGATGACGAAGATAGAATCGTTTTTTACCATGAGACGTCTGCTATCTAAATCATCATTTGGACTGAACCATGCCATCATTGTAATTTTATTCGTAAAATCTAATGCATCGTTATCATCAACCACTACATAGTCATCCTCACCGTCAAATTCGAGTGCTGAATTGAATTTTCCTTCTACCCATTTTGGTGCACCTTCAAACGTGCCATCATGTCCATTTCCTGTCACATCTTTTACCGATTTACCAGCCCCTTCATCAAAGGGTAAGAATACAACCAGTCCATCTTCAGCAACATTTGCTATACAAACATTGCTTATAGCTAAGAGTAGACACAGAAAGAGTATTAAACTAACTTTTGACATTTTTAATCTCCTTGAATGTTGTGTTCTGATTTGTATCATGAATTGCTGTTTAATAGTATACCATGTTTTATGAAGAGTCGGAAATTAAAATATAGTAATTGTTTGAGATTAAAACCAATTCTATTTGTTGCGGAAATGAAAAACGACTCAAACCCAGTAATTACTGGATTCAAGTCGCTTTATTATAATATGCGATATTTTCGTTTATCGGACTTTCTTGATGCTTCCCCATTGGGTTGCGAGTTTTCCATTTGGGTCTACAGGAAACTTATCATCGCCGAAGTATTCAATTTCGCCGATTTGAAAGTACGCGCCATTTGGGTTCAATGCTGTGTCAAAAGTGACGTGTCGGAAAAACCGATACCCGACTTTTTGAACGTCAAAATCGTCACCTGCATCAAAACGGACGACTTGCAGTCGCTCGTTCCAAAAACTATCCCCCTCGTGAGAAAAGATGGTGGTAAAATCCTCACCCGTCGTTTGATCCTTGAATTTCCCATTCTATAGGGTCTCTTTCAGGATAATCGTTCGCTGAAGAGACTGTGAAGTGTGTCAAGGCATAAGGTTTATCAAACTCAGCTGTCACGTGTAGGCCTTCCTCCGGAATGCCTCCGCCAGGGCCGCATCACCATTTTGCATTGCTGGGTCCAAGTACGTTATCAAAGACGTTAAACGCAGATTCTCCACCCGCGAACCCGGGTTCATCGCTGGCAGAGAATTTGGCATTGTAATTCTTATCTGCTTCAGGGTCACCGTCGTCTTCTGGATCGGTTAGGTCTCCTCCTAACAGGGACCCTGTTCCTGTACCCAACACTTCCTCAGCCTGTGCCATGTCGCTTGTAATGATAACTAAAAAGGGTATCATCAAGATAAGTGCTGCTAATACTGATAGCATTTTCATTCTGTTCATCCTCCTTGAAAAATGATTCTCGCTTGTATATAAATATAATATATCGTTGGCGTTCAAAATTGAAATAAGGCAGCATATCACATTAGCAAGAAATCGTCAAACGTTTTTGCATAAGGAAGGGGTGCAATATTCTGTCAGTCTTTTCTGTGCTGACGAAGATCCTGAAAGAATGAAAGCAATCGGAAAAGAGATAATGCTCACTCAGCAGCCCGTTCAATAGACCAATGTCTATCAGTGCTTTGCACTACAACTGCCCCTGGTATATCCGCTTTAATCAACATCTGTTCTACTTCAGCAATTGTAAAAGATGCCAGGAAAGATTCATAATAGAGTTTCTGTTGAATAGGTGTATCCTCAGCAGCATATTTGTCTACGAATGCTTGTGCTGCTTCTGGTGTTTCTGGTCGGATTAGGTCTCTTATGAGAACTACACCTTTTGGTTTCATGACTCTACCCATCTCTTTGAGTGCACGCAATGAATCATGAATGTGATGCACAATACTGTTCGAAATCAGACCATCAAAGGTGTTATCAGGATAAGGTAAGGATTTTGCATCTACGAGTTCAACCGTGATACGTTCTGTTAGATCACTGTCCGCAATGTGTCGTTTGGCAATCTTTAACATCTCATCTGACAAATCTATCGCAGTGATATTTATATTCGGACACCTCTGTGCAAGTAGGATCGGTATTTGGGCTGGCCCCGTACCAACATCAAGAAAGTGACCGGATTTTGCACCGAGTGCGACTACACGATCAACAAAAGCTTGATCAACTGCACCGTGCCCCATTGCATCATAGGCTTCAGCAGCTTCCTTTGTATCCATGACTTCTGGTTCAAGTATGCGTTTCACTGATTGTTATTCTCCCCAGTATAAATCTCTTATTTATTTATTACTAAGCTAAAGACTCTTTCATCAAAGTATGTAATAAATTCTACCATATCCGATTTATAGATTCAACAAACATCTAATCCTGATTTTTCTTGACACTTTTCATGAAAAGTGTTAATTTTAATTATGAATTAAGGAGATGATGTGATGAAAACTTTTGAGACGCGAGGGCCTGTAGATGCCGCGCGAAACTATGTTGTCAAGCGGACAACCGAACTTGCAGATTTCATTGCCCGCGCCAAACAAGGACGCTACATCGTCATCTTTGCACCTCGCCAGACTGGCAAAACCACCTTTTTCCGGTGGGCATCAGATGCACTCGCAGCGGAAGATATAACTTACTTCCCTATTCAATTGAATTTTGAAGCCTATAAAAACCTGAACGCCTCTGTTTTTTACCGTGAACTCTACCAAGATATACGTGAACAAATTGGAATAATTTTCCAAAAACAGGGACACGTGCCATCGGAAGCACTTCATCAATATCTTCAAGAGTCTCAGATAACCGATCATCTTTCAATGCTACGCTTCTTTACAGCACTCGAAAATCTGCTAAAACCGCAGCGACTTGTACTGATAATTGACGAGTTTGATGGCATTCCGCAAACCGTCGTGAGCGATTTTCTTCATTCACTCCGTCGTATCTATCTCTCTGGTATAGATTCACGTTGTCCTTTCAGTCTCGGCATCGTCGGTGTTAAAAATATAACACAACTTAACTATGACCGTTCTATATCACCTTTTAACATTCAGGACGAATTCGCTTTGCCTAACTTCACACTTGAACAGGTGCAGGAACTCCTTGCCGAGTATACAGATGCAGTCGGGCAGCCTTTCGCAGCAGAAGTCATTGAAGCACTCCATAAACAGACAGCCGGGCAGCCGTTTCTTGTAAACCGATTCGCACAGATCCTTACTGAAGAATTGGACATCCCAAAAACCGAGTGTATCAACATGACACACTTTTCAGAAGCGCACACACGGCTGCTGCGCGAACGGAACGTCAACATCCAGCATCTCATAACCAATATCCGCAAAAACCCACGTTTTGAAACTCTTCTGATGGGAATTACCTCTTACGATAGAAGTGTTGAATTCAATTTAGATAACGAATATATTGGCGAACTCGCCACCTATGGTGTAATCGCGGAAGGTCCTGACGGGAAATGTGAAATTGTCAACCCAATCTATCAGTATCGTATCATGAAAGCGTTCCAACCCCTGATAAATGGACTGGAACGCGAATACTTTCCTGAAGACGCGGAAACCGATTTCTTAGATTATCTTACATCCGACGGTCAGATTCGCCTGCAGCCCTTACTTGATAACTTTCAGAGTTTTATCGCTCGTGTGGGATATAGAATTCTGCAGGTGCCAGAGACACCGAAAGAGTTCGTCGGGCAATACCTCCTTTTTGCCTATCTTGAGCAGTTTGTCCGATTGGTCCACGGACGAATGTACCTTGAAGTCCAAACAGGACGTGGTAGAATGGATCTACTGATTCTGCACAATTCGCGAAAGTATATCGTCGAAACCAAGATTTGGGAGGGAGAACGTTCCTATACAACAGGCAAGAAGCAACTCGCAGCTTATATGCAATTAGAAAACGCAGCGGAGGGATATTATGTTGTATTCGATCATCGAAAAAATCCAGAACAGCGGACAGAAACAGAGACCATTGAAAATTTTACCATCCGAAGCTACACCATCCCAGTCATCCAAGAACCACCTTCAGATAAAACTTGAAAAAACAACACCCTATGCTAAAATACGCCAAACTCAGATAAAAACGGTGACAATTGCTTTACACACATCTAAAAAGGGTGTGTAAAGTATTTGGCAAAATATGCACAGAAAACCTGTAGGAGCGATCTCCGAATCNNGTCGGTTAATGCCAAAAACTTTACACACATCTAAAAATAATATATTTGACATGAATCAGTAAATTGTGGTATTATTTGAAAGGTTTAGTCAATGTGTCGGTAGGCATAATTCTGCGAATATAGTCTATCATCAGCAGTTCAATCAACCCAAAATGTTAGATGACGAGTAGCATGGAACAGATTCATTTCAATTACAAGGATATTATCCGGGTTTACCGATATGGATTTAGCGGTCGAAGGATTGGAATTCATTTTACAGGGATAATACTTGCCTACCTAATTTATCAAATTATAGTTTATCTCAGTCTGATAATAGTGGATGGTTCAAAGGCACAAGATGTTTGGACATCTCACGGATTACTTCCTATGCTACCATTCGTTGACAATGACTTGGATGTTGTCTCATCTATTGTGATGTGGTTTGGTATTGTAATTTTTGGAATTGTATTTCTTTTATGCAGTACACTTTCATCCAAGATTACTTTTGAACAGTTACGTGGTGAGTCACTCTATACTATCGGTAATGCATTGGGGGTATTGAGAAGGAGATGGAAAACAGTTATCGGGTCATTTCTTTGGTTATTTCTACTCATCCTCTGTTTACTATTAATCCCTATATGCGTCGGATTATTAGCGAAAATACCGTTCCTTAAGGGAACTATCCTTACGATATCTTCTATTTTTACGCCTATCGGATTCCTTTTTGGCATACTCCTCCTATTTATATTTTTAGTGTGTTTGGCAGGTTTATTCCTTATTCCTGCGATGGCAGCCACAACAGAAGTAGATGCTTTTGAGATTATCTATCAACTTTTTTCGATTATGTGGAATCAGCCGTGGCGCCTCATGAGTTATGGTTTACTTTTATCTGCTTTAAAGTTGTTTCACGTCCCAATTTGGGCACTGTTCTGTATAGGTGGGTTCTTAATCGCACTGCTGCCGACCTATTATCTGCACCCATCATTTCTACAAGACGCGTTGTTATATGTAAATAAATGGTTGGGTGGCATTATACAAAAAATCTCAGGTATCTTTCTAAGTGATGATGGTGCTTTGTTTAATACAGAACTTCCCGATATGAGTTTTTCCACAACTATCTGTGCTATCTTTTTGGCATTTATGTTAATATCTTTATTTGGAGGCATTCTCGGTTATCTTTTTTCATTAGTCTCTGTAGGAACGACCCTGATATATGTTATACTAAGAAAATACGTTGATGGAGAGAATATTATACAGCCGATTGCTGCTCTGGAACAGCAGCCTATATTGACAGGAGATGAAGGATATTAGAATATACATGACGAAGCGTCAATAGTTTATTGCTTGCACTGTTTCCCGATTCATCTTCAAGAACAACAAACTATTAATGTGTGCTCAAATTGATATTCTTCAAGGAGAGAAATGTTTGATAGAATAATGACAAAGGTCTTCGGAAGTAAAGAGGACAGAGACGTAAAGAAATTTACAGACATAGTTGAAGCGGTTAACCAGCGTGAACCGCAAGTTAAGAAATTAACCGATGCACAATTACAGGCAAAAACACCACACTTCAGACAACAGATAGAATCAGGTGCTACCCTTGACGAATTATTACCCGATGCATTCGCTGTGGTGCGAGAGACTGCGGTGCGGACATTGAAACAACGACACTATGATGTCCAGATTATCGGGGGAGTTGCTTTACATAGCGGTTCCATCGCTGAAATGAGAACAGGTGAAGGTAAGACGTTAACATCAACACTTGCGGTCTACCTGAATGCCCTGACGGGACAAGGTGTTCACCTCGCTACCGTTAACGACTATCTTGCACAACGCGATGCTGAATGGATGGGGCAAATATATAACTTTCTCGGTATGTCTGTTGGTTTAACACTGAACCAGATGCCTTATGAACAAAGACAACTTGCTTATAAAGCAGACATCACCTATGGGGTCCATAGTCAGTTCGGTTTTGATTATCTGAACGACAACAGAGCACTCACACTGGACAGCAAGGTTCAACGTGGACATATCTATGCCATTTTGGACGAAGTAGATAGTATCCTCATTGATGAAGCACGCACACCGCTCATCATATCAGACGCATCTGATAAACCGGCAGAACTTTATAGAAGAATCAATCATATCGTTACACAATTACGTAATGAAGAGCATTTTGTTATTGATGATAAGGGCAAATCTCGTGGTAATGTCTCACTCACGGATGATGGTATAGAAGAGGTGCAACGGCTACTCGGTATTGCGAATATGTATGAACCTGATCATGTAATGCTTGTGCATCATGTCAATCAGGCACTCAACGCCCACCATCTTTGGAAACGGGATATTGACTATCTTGTGGAGAGTGGAGAGGTATTACTTATTGATGAATTTACGGGTAGAAAACTGGTAGGTCGTCGTCTTAATGAAGGTCTCCATCAAGCAATTGAGGCAAAAGAACGTGTCCGCATAGCACAAGAGAGTGAAACATTTGCGACTATCACCTACCAAAATTATTTCCGTCTATATGATAAACTGGCAGGTATGACAGGAACCGCTGCGACAGAAGCAAACGAATTTGCACATATATATGGTCTGGATGTAGTCGTCGTACCAACGAATGAACCGATGATACGTGTTGACAATCCTGATCAGATTTACAGGACAGAGGAAGCGAAATATAATGCGGTCTTGGAGGATATTCAGGAGCAGCAGGAGAAAGGCAGACCTGTGCTTGTTGGAACGATCTCAATTGAGAATTCTGAAAAACTAAGCAAACTCCTAAGAGCAAGACATAGAAACATAAAGCATCAAGTGCTGAATGCTAAGGAACACACGCGTGAAGCAGATATCATTGCACAAGCAGGCATGCCGGGTGCAGTAACGATTGCGACCAATATGGCAGGTCGCGGCGTGGATATTCTTCTTGGGGGAAATCCTGAAGGTTTGGCAAAGGAAACATTGCGGAAAAAAAAGGTAGATTTAAAGACATTATCCACAGAATCTGAAGAATGGCAAACCGCATTTGCTGATGCAGAAGCGATCTGTGAAAACAACAAAAAACATGTCCTGAACGCGGGTGGATTGCATATAGTCGGTACAGAAAGACATGATTCGCGACGAATTGATAACCAATTAAGGGGGCGTTCTGGAAGACAAGGTGATCCGGGTTCATCCCGGTTTTACTTATCACTTGAAGATGATCTGATGCGAAAATTCGGCTCAGAACGATTACAAGGGTTTATGACAAGAGCTGGCATGGATGACACCATTCCACTTGAACACCCATGGGTTACAAAGTCAATAGAAAAAGCACAAACCCGCGTTGAGCAAATCAACTTTGAAGCACGGAAAAACATCCTTAAGTACGATGATGTTATGGAAGCACAACGCGATACAATATATTCATTAAGAGATTCAATACTATCTGATGAGGATCCAAAAGATACAGTTTGGAACATGATAGACAATGTCGTCGCTGACGAGGTTTACGAAGTCATTCCGGAAAAGGGACCGCGTGATCCTGAAGAACTTGCTCAATTTGAAAAGTGGTTAGTTACAACCTTTTCAATTAGTCGTATGTTCAAGAATCCGCTCACTGATATTCCCGCAGAGGAACTTCATGCAGAGATTCTAAATGAACTAAAGAGTGTCTATAAACGCCGCGAAGAAGAGTTGGGGTCAGAAAACATGCGGCTGCTTGAACGTCTACTGGTCTTAAATGCAATTGATCATCATTGGAAAGATCATTTACAAAACATTGACTATATCCAGCACGGGATAAGATTTGAAGGATATGGTGGAAAAGACCCTATTGTTGTGTTCAAGAGTGAGGCGTTGGGTACATTTGAATCGATGTATCAGAATATTGAGAAGCAGGTTAGTGAGTTTATCTTTAAAATGGAGATTACGACACAACCTGCGCGTCGTGTCCCAGAAAGACGACAGAGCAGACAACGTCGTCCTGCGCAACGAAGACGTCCAGACTATAGCAGTCAATCTGAAGCAGAATTTGCTTCACAACAAGCCATGGGGACAGTGCCAAAGGTTGGAAGGAATGAACCTTGTCCCTGTGGCAGTGGTGTAAAATATAAGAAATGTCATGGAAGGTAATAGATTTCTTCTGGGAGAGATAAATTGAATTCTGAAAAACCTTATACGTTATCACAGACTTTGCTTGATATTCTTGCATGTCCTGCTTGCAAAGGGAAAATAGTGCATGTAGAAACAGAGCAGAAATTGGTATGTCAAGGTGAATGTAAACGCCGATATCCGATTCGCGATGGGATACCAGTCATGTTAATCGACGAGGCAGAATTGCCTGCTTCAGATAGTAGTAGGCACTCTCCGAGTGCCGTCTCTTAGATAGTCTAACATCGTTGTATTGGACAGTCAATTGTCCCCTGATAAGGGGGATCAAGGGGGGTTGCAATTTATGCGTATCCTTTACTTGAGTTTACGGTGTCCATATCCACCACAGAGAGGAGACCGTATACGGTCATACCATTTTATCAGGCAGCTTTCGAAACGACATGAAATCACCTTAGTTTTTTTCGCTGAGTCTGATGATGACATTGCTGCAGTCAAACATCTTAAACCTTACTGTAAAAGAATTGAATGGGTTCGTTTCCGTTCTTTTTTTGCGAAAGTAAACACTGCATTTCACTTTTTTTCTCGTCTGCCTTTGCAAGTTCATTATTGGTATTCGCAACAGATGCAACATAAGATAAACCAACTTCTGCAGGAGGAAGATATTGATCTTATTCATGCACAACTCTTTCGTATGGGACAATATGTAAAAAATGAAAAACGTGTCTCTAAGGTATTGGATTTATGCGATTCGTTAGCTTTAAATTTGAGTCGTAGAGCAGATTTAGATTGCACTCCAAAACGATTTTTGGTAAGATTAGAGGAAAAACGTGTCAGAAGTTATGAAGTTGAGATAATGAAGTCATTTGATCGGGGAACAGTCGTAGCACAATTTGATAAAGACTATCTACTTAAACAGGATGAAAATCTCGACTTATCCGTTGTACCGATGGGAGTTGATTTAAAGTACTTTCATCATAGGAGTGCCGATGGAAGTAGAAGCACAGAAACCGACAGGCAATCTGGTTTCCATAGTGGATTGACTTCAGAAGAATCTATAAACCTACTTTTTACAGGCACTATGAACTATTTTCCAAATTCTGATGCTGTTATCTATTTTTGTGAAGACATTTTACCATTGATACAAGAACGTTATCCTAATACATCTTTTCAGATTGTGGGTAATCATCCTACCAACCAAGTTAAGCAGCTGGAAAGAAACAAAGGTGTCGTTGTTACAGGTTATGTACCAGATATACGCCCCTACTTTGAGAAAGCAACGATATTTGTAGCACCCTTAAGAGCAGGTTCAGGTATACAGACTAAGAACTTAGAAGCAATGGCTATGCAGACTCCTGTTGTTACGACATCCATAGGCGCGATGGGTTTAGATGCGGAACGTGAAAAGGAGGTCGTCATTGCAGATACACCTGAAGATTTTGCTGAAAACGTTATAGATTTAATTGAGAATCGTGATAGACGTGAGAGTATCGCGAGAGCAGGTAGAAAGAGAGTTGAAAACATTTATGATTGGAATGTACTTGTTGAACGATTGGAAAAGGTCTATACTGAAATCTAATTGCAAAAGTAACCAAGGGAGGTAATATGGAAAAAACAAAAGTCAGATGGAGTTCTTCAATTGTAATTGATTTTTTCCTCGTTAATATTGCATTAATATTAACATACTTTACATGTAGACAGCTTAGCTTTGATCTAATTGCACAATTCAAGCAACTAACGATATTTTCGAATGCCGGAACATATCCTCTAATATTAGGCATTAGTGCTGTTGTCACATTGGTCCGTCTTGTTACCTTCTTATGTTTTCGCTTGTATAAACCTATCTGGCAATATGCTGGTGTAAAAGAATTCCGTTCAATCATCTATGCAGTTTGTGTTTCAGGATTGGTGTTATATATAATCTCGGTATTTTTCCAAGGATTTGACACATGGAGTTTTTTCTTAGTTGACATTTTCTACAACGCATTCATCATTGGATTTGCTAAGTTCTCATATAAGTTATTCCGTGAAGGTAGACATAAAGAGGTTGCATTACCACGAACAAAGGTCTTGATTGTTGGTGCTGGGGCAGCTGGAATCGGTGTTCTGAGAGAATTACGGACACATCCTGAGAAAGGTTATCTGCCTATAGGTTTTATTGATGACAATTTGCAGAAAGTCGGCAAAACGATTGCCGGACTTGAAGTGCTTGGGACGACACGAGACCTTACCTATATCGCAAGAAAACGGACGATTGAAGAAGTTATAATCGCCATGCCATCTGCACCAGGTGGTAAGATAAGGGACATTACTCGTCAGTGTGAATACAGAAGATGTCAGTTCAAAATTGTACCAAGTATACACGCGATCCTGGAAGGAAAGGTTAGTATCAATCATATCCGTGAAGTCAAGTTAGAAGACCTTCTAAACCGTTCTACATCTCAAATAGATTTAGTTGAAATTTCAAAATATCTATCTGGTAAACGCGTGATGGTTACGGGGGCAGGTGGGTCTATCGGCTCTGAGTTGTGTAGACAAGTTGCTAAACTTGATCCAGAATTATTGATCTTATTTGGTCGTGGCGAAAACAGTATTTATCACATTGATATGGAATTGCGAGAGTTGGATCCCCCAATTAATCGTGAACTTGTAATAGGCGATATTCGTGATAATTCCAAAGTCTTCCAGATAATCAAGCGATATAAACCCCATATTATATTCCATGCTGCTGCACACAAACACGTCAAATTCATGGAGGCACACCCAGACGAAGCAGTAAAAAATAATATTGTTGGCACGAAGAACCTTATTGATTCTGCTATCAAGCATCATGTGGAGGCATTTATCCTAGTTTCATCTGATAAATCGGTTAATCCTACGAGTGTCTATGGCGCATCCAAACGGGTAACTGAGAAACTAATACAGTGTAAAGCGAATAGAAACGGAACAAAATTCATCGCAGTTCGTTTTGGAAATGTTATCGGCAGCCGAGCAAGCGTAATACCTAACTTTAAGAGACAGATCGCAAAAGGCGGACCCGTTACGGTCACACACAGAGAAGCCACACGGTACTTTATGACGATTCCTGAAGCAGTACAACTCTTAATTCAGGCAGGGGCAATGGGTAATGGCGGTGAAATCTTGATGTTAGATATGGGAGAACCGATAAAGATCCTGGACCTCGCAAGAGACTTAATTCGACTTTCCGGTTTAGAATTGGATATAGACATTAAGATAGACTTTACAGGATTGGAACCCGGTGAGAAACTCTATGAAGAATTACTCACACCCCAAGAAGGGGTCACTGCTACCAAACACCAACGTATCTTTGTTGCACAATTAGAAACGATTGAGGAGGAGCAGCTGCTTTCTCAGATAGATGAACTTTCTAATTTTGCCGATTCACTTGATACAGATGGGATTATTGCGAAACTACAAGAGTTAGTTCCCACTTATGAACCCAATCGTGCATTTGTACAAAGGCGTGAGACAGAAAACCAAGAGAATATAAGAAGACATCTGATCAGTTCAAGGCAAGACACTGAGTCGACCGAACCTTCTGATACAGAAAGAGGCGTGTAATGCTCACTCAGGATTCTCCACCACAAGATTGCTTCACTGCCATTGACGAATCATCAACGTGTATTAAAGACTCAAGTAGGTCACGTTGGTTAAAACGGAGTTTTGATTTCGTCTTATCTCTTATACTCTTTACAATTACATTACCTGTTTTCGTGGTTAGTATTTTTCTTGCGAAATTCCAATCGCGTGGACCCGTGTTTTACAAAGCGACAAGAGTTGGTAAGAATGGTAAGTTATTTAAAATGTATAAATTCCGGACAATGGTTGAGAAAGCAGATCAAATTGGGATTGGTCTTACAACGCATCAGGATGTACGCGTCACTCGGATTGGCGGATTCTTGCGGAAGTTGAAATTAGACGAACTACCTAATCTAATCAATGTCGTGAAAGGGGACATGAGTCTTATAGGACCGCGTCCTGAGTCTCCTGATTATGTCAAATTCTACTCTGAGAGACAAAAACAGGTATTGCAAGTAAAACCGGGTATTACCGGTCCCTCACAAATTGTCAATAGAGACGAGGAGAAAAAACTGAAAGCTAAAGATAATCCTGAACATTATTACATTACGGAATTAATGCCAGAAAAGTTAGAGCTTGACTTACATTATGTTGCGACTCAAAGTTTCTTTCGTGATATCGGTTGGTTAATCAAAACACTTTGGGTTATCTTTTTCCCATTAAAGAATGAAAAGGACTATAGACACCTAAACTGATTTGTTCGCATCCAATCATCACTTATAGTGAACTTCAGAATTAATGAAACATTCCACAACGGGCGAGGCGACCTCGCCCCTACGCTGGGTGATCTTCGTCAACGGTGAAATGTCTCATCAATTATTAACCTTACTACAATTAAGCATATACGCATCTGATAGGGAACCTATCCTATGAAAAAGAAACGTGTATTCCTGATCATACTTGTGATTGTAATACTGTTTTTTGTTACTTTAATGCTGCCTTTTGTCATCAATCCACCGACAATCGGTCCGAGGGTAGCCGTGATTGATATTCCGGGGATCATTACGAAATCAGATGCTACGATAAAACTTATTCATACATACCGAGATGATCCAAACGTGAAGGCAATTGTTTTAAGGATTAACTCACCTGGTGGCAGTGTTGCACCTGTTCAGGAAATACACCGTGAATTAACGAAGTTGGATAAACCGATAGTTGCATCTATGGCAGGTTCAGCGGCTTCCGGTGGCTACTATATAGCATGTGCAGCAGATACTATCATCGCTAATCCAGGAACACTGACTGGCAGCATCGGTGTCATCATGCAGTTTACAAAATTAAAGGGTCTTTACGAAAAAGTCGGATTGGAGCAACAAGTCATTAAGAGTGGTCAGTTCAAAGATGCTGGATCCATGTTCCGAGACCTTTCAGTTGAAGATAGAGCAATACTTCAAGAGACTGTAGATGATGTCTATAATCAATTTGTTGACGCTATCCATCAATCTCGTAATGAACACCTAACACGTGATGAAATCGTCGAACTTGCAGATGGGAGGATCTATTCTGGCAACCAAGCTTTATCACACAAACTGATTGATCAGATAGGTAACCTGCAAGATGCCATAGGAGTTGCTGGAAAACTCGGTAAAATTGAAGGAACCCCCAAAATTCTCCGAAAAGAGCGTAGGTCTTCTCTGCTTGAACAACTTATTGGTATTGAACACAATTCTCAAATTGATAATCTCATCAGTTTCCCCGGTGTTACTTTCCGATATGAACTTAGTTTGGGTAAGTAACGTGATTAGCAACGAGACATCATGAGTCGCACATACCAAATTAATCCTGATTGGGAAAGAATTTCGGATGAAATAGTCCAGCCGAATCAACACATCATGGTTCTGGGGGCATTAGATGCAGGTAAAACCACTTTCTGTCAATATCTTATTGAAGTCGCCATCAAACGAGGTTTAAAATCTGCTCTCATAGATACCGACATAGGTCAATCTACCATTGGTCCTCCGACAACCATAGGTATGAGATTATTCCCTTCTTGTGGTGTTTCTATTGGAAAACCTTTGGATGGGGTGAATGTTAAACAGAATCAGATCGCTGAAGATGAGAACACTGTTGTCTATTCCTTGAATGCTGATGCCTTATACTTTGTTGGCGCAATATCCCCCGTAAGAAACCTACTACCCGTATTGACAGGCACCCGTCTGATGGTAGATGCAGCACAGGAAATGTCTTCCGAGTTTATCGTTATTGATACGACTGGTTATATTCATGAAAACGCTGCTGTGATGCTCAAACAGCAGAAAATAGACATAGTTCGACCACATCATATAGTCTGTCTAGGACGTTCAAGAGAAATGGAAAAGATCACCGCAAGTTACAAGATGATGGACAGGTTAAAGATACACTATCTGCCAGTACATAAGATGGCTCTTAAAAAAATTAGACAGAGGCGACAAGAGAATCGACGGACGAAGTTTAAGACGTATTTTGAAAACACTGTAATTCAGAACATTACATTCTCAGAGGTAGGCAGTGCGCGAACACCTTTCTTCAAAGGAAGAATTGCTAATCAGAAAGAGGTAGATATTCTTATGCAGCTTACTGAAGAAGAGATATTATATGCTGAATGGGGACATCGGGAATTAGCAATTATTACCAACAGAAGATTAACATCAAATACTATAATGAAAATCAAGGACTATCTAAGTTTGAAGAACGTATTTACAGAGTCTGCCACCTATTTTCATCGAAGAAATGTGGGCTTAGTTGACAGCTCAGGAACTACAATAGGTATCGGCATAATAGAATCTGTTGATTTTCAAAATCAAGAGCTCAGAATTCGTTGTCATATAGGTATCCTAAATAAAACAGCCGTAATTCAGTTTGGAGATTATCAGCATTTTTAACTGGCGACAGGTCGGTAGGTGCGATATCCTTATCGCACCGGGTTTATCCCAGTCCGTTTCATTGAAGGTTTCCGCGTAGGATCCGGTGCGATAAGGATATCGCACCTACGGGTTTGGGGTATTGAGAATTACCGCATTAATAACTTAATCTTCATCCGTGTGCCGTTACCTGAGGACATACTATGAAAAAAACTCTACACCGCCTAATTGGGGCGATAACCTTGCAAGAGAAGAGAGTACTTAATCGGTTCTTAGATTATCTGAGACGATACAGAGTTTCTATCTTTATCGCTATGGGGTGTGCCTTAGTCGTATCAATCTGTGAACTTGGAAGGATGCAACTCTTAGCAGATACGCTTGACTCCCTGAAAGAACTTGAAAACTTCAAGGATTCAAACGTTAACAAAACCATCCGCATTTTATATCATGAACCCCATTTTCAAGGTTTTGATATCATATTAACTGGTACGGGTGATGCGTTCCGTTTCTATTTCTGGATATTACTGAGTGTACTTGCAATCGTCTTGGTAAAAGGAGTCTTTGTCTATTTTAGCGATTTTCTGATGGACAGAGTTGGCAATAAGGTTAGTTTAAGGATACGGAATGAGCTATACGATAAAATCATTTCGACTTCACTTGGGAAAATTTCGCAACAACACAGTGGCGATATAATGACGCGGGTTACAGATGATGTCCGAGGTATGCAGCAAGCCGTTACAGCTACTGCGTCAATTATGCGTGCTGTAATTCAGGTTGTCATTTTTGTGTCTGTTATGCTGTATAAGAGCATTCTGATGACTCTTCTCTCAATTCTTGTTCTCCCATTCGTTGCATATTTTATATATCGTATCGGTGGTAGAGTCAGAAAAGCGAGCGAGGAAATACAAGAGAAAAGTTCTGACATTTATACACAGCTTAAGGAGACACTATCTGGTATCAGTATCATAAAGAGTTTTACTGCGGAAGAGTTTGAAAAGAAACGATTTGAGGACATCACGACATCACAATACCGCATGGCAATTCGCCGTTCCCGGTTTGCGATACTTCTGCCCCCGTTGATTGAATGGTTGGGAGCAATAGGCACCGCTTTGGTCTTTGGTCTGGGATGTTGGCAAGTCATAAATGGGTCGTTAACTATCGGTTGGTTTGCAGGTTATATCGTGATGGTAGCCTTAATGTATAAACCTGTCAAAATCATCGGTACTGTAAACAGTGTATTACAGCAGAGTCTGGCTTCAGGTGAACGGATCTTTAATCTGATGGACATTAAAAGAGAACAGAACAGATCTTCAGAGAAAAAAACGGAACTAAGCAATGTAAAAGGTGTGGTAGAATTCCGAGATGTGAATTTCGCCTATAAGGAAGAATTAGTAATAAAGAATGTCAGTTTCAAGGCTGACCCCGGTCAAGTAATTGCTTTTGTCGGTCCAAGTGGTAGTGGTAAAACAACACTATTGCATCTGCTGCAAAGATTCTATAATGTAAGTTCTGGCACAATACTAATTGATGACATTCCAGTTGATTCAGTCTCGCTTGCATCACTCAGACAGAACATTGCCCTTGTGCCACAAGATACATTTCTGTTTGATGGAACAGTTCAAGAGAATATCGCCTACGGGACACCGGATGCAAGCTTGAACGCTATCGCAGATGCCGCCAAAAAAGCAAACGCGCACGATTTCATTATGTCCATGACAGATAGGTATAATGCACAAATTGGTGAATCAGGTGGAAAACTGTCAGGCGGTGAACAACAACGGATATCGATTGCGCGTGCATTTTTGAAAGATGCTCCAATTCTGATTTTGGATGAAGCGACTTCTGCACTGGATTCACAATCTGAGACAGTCATACAGAAGTCGCTACTGGAACTGATGCGTGGAAGAACCTGTTTTATAATTGCACATCGACTTTCAACTGTTCAACGCGCGGATACAATTCTTGTACTGAAGGACGGCAGTATCGTTGAAAGGGGAACACATGCTGACTTAGTTGAAAAAGGTGGACTTTATAAAAAAATGTGTGAACAACAGATTTTTGAATAAAGTCCGATATTGTTAATATTTATTTGACAAATAATCTGGCTTGTGTTATAATACCTGTTACATGAGGATGACTATCATTCTAACGAATTCATTGAAAAAAAGACAGTCTGTAAACTATTTCTGCTTAGATTCGTCTCATTATAGTGCAGACCTAACTAAACACATAATAGCGTCAGGTTTTTCAACAGATACTATCGCTTGGCAGCATTTACTGAATTACAACGGTAAAATTACAACTAACATAGACACAAAGAAATCTCAGAACAGTTGGTTCAATTTAATCCTTGTTTTGTAATTGCACCCTCAAGGTCTGATTCTTTGTAGATGGCTTCAGTCAGGTCTACCTCATATAGATATGCGTCCTTGAAATTAGCACCGAGTAACACGACACCTTCTAATTTGATTTCGCCAAAGATTGCCTCTTCAAGGTTAGCATTCTCAAATGTTGTAAGATTGCCGAACGGTGCAGTGGGTATACACTTTGGACACCCCATTGTCGCTCTTCGTAAGTCAGCATTACGGAAATTAGTGCCAGAAAGTAGACTCCCACTCAGGAATGCCCCGAACAAATTTGCATTCTCGAGTTTAGTCTCGGTTAGATTAGCACCGACCAAATAGGTTCTTAATAGCGTTGCGTTTGACAAATCTGCACCCGTCAAATCAGCATCGTTCAGATTAGCATCAGTCAGATCAGCCCTGTTCAAATTTGCATTACTCAAATCTGACGAGGACAGATCGGCACCGACAAGCGATTGATTGGATAGGTCAATATTGGATAAGTTTTCATTGGCGAGTGATTCACCAGCTAAGATTCTTTTGATTACATCAGATTGAAGTTCTTCTTGCATAGAATGTCTCCTTTATTCATAGTAATGGTTTAAGGCTACAAGAACATATCGTATTTCGTGAAACAGAAACAATTTGAAACAGACATAATGATTAGACGTATTTTACCTCAATATATTCCAATAGTCTACCGTAATTATACGACAATTCGACATTGATGTGTAATTCTCTAAAAATTTTCAGGATTGTTCAATAGAATATCATTGAAATAAGGAAAATCAAAATGAAAGATTATACCCCAATTGATTCAGTAGAGTTTGAAGTGCTTCCTTCAGAAGAAAAAAAGGAGGACAGCACTGCTCCTATCAAAGATGAAACATTTGCATACTTGCAGACAATTGCGAAAACACCTTTATTGGAACCTGAACAAGAGAGAGAACTCTTTGCGTCATACCAAGAGGGTGTACAAGCGTTTACATCAAACTTTAAACTGCTTCCGATGTGGGTGTTAAATGCCCTGGATTATCCAACAAAAAGTCGTAAAATACCAGGGCACAAAGTAAATCCATTTCAGAAAGATCACGGACGTATCATTGATCAAATATCATCGCATTTGCAATCTATAGAGAGCATCTTAGATAGATTAAATAAAAAACAGAAAAAGTTAGATAAAACGAAAGCGAAACTTTTAACGGGAAATTTGCACATTCTTAAGGAATACCTTACCAAACCTGAATATTCCAGTAGTGTGAGTCATGATTTTCTACAAGTGGGTTACCTTGGAATTATAAGTACAATCGAAAGTTGGAGTCCTGAAAGTGGTCGCTCATTCCGTTCATTCGCAAGTGAAACAGTTCGTAAAAATTTAGATTCCTTACTAAAAAAACCTGAACTGACGTCCAAATCCGAGAATGATCAAGATATTACATCTGTTCAAAGTTCTGAATACGATTCTATCTTAAACGCCGACCCCATTGATAAGCATGAAGAACTGCGTTTGCTTGAGACGTTCAACATCACGTTATACGAGATCAATCAATTTTTGGACAAATTACCTACTGATTTCTTGGATGAGATTACTTACGCCAATATCGTCAAAACTTCAGATAAGGAGTGTAGTCCAAACACACTACATCCACTATTGGAAACTATTCAGACAGAATTGGAGCATCTCAAAAACGTCCTATCCAAACTAACCGAAGCTGATGAACTTGCCCATGGCACAAAAATGAAAATTGTTGAAGCAAATTTAAGATTAGTGGCAAGCATAGCAAAACAGCATCATTTTAATAGAACTGCTCTCACCTTCCTTGATCTGATGCAGGAAGGTAGTATCGGTCTGATGAAAGCAGTTGAAAAATTTGACCACACACTCCGTTTCCGCTTCAGCACTTATGCAACGTGGTGGGTGATGCAGTCAATAAAACGTGCAATAGACCAACAAGGTCAGATCATTCGTGTCCCATGTTATATTGGCGAGACACGTCGGTTGATAAAACAGGTGCAATCTAATCTTACTATCAAACTTGGACGTGAACCCACTACAAAAGAAATCGCCAAAGAGGTCAAACTTTCTGAGAAAAAGGTTGATGAAATCTTACAAGCAACAAGAGACCCGATTTCATTAGACGCACCGATAAATGAGGCATCACCTGAGGTGTCCTTTCGTGAAATCATACCAGATCACGCACAGATTACACCTGAAACAGAATTAGTTAACTACTCCAAAATTGAGGCGTTGGAAGAAGTATTGAATAGAACGCTCAATCCTCGTGAAACACATGTGATTGTGCTACGATACGGACTAATTGATGGAACAGAATACACCCTCGCTGAAATTGGCACGAAACTTCAAATTAGTCGTGAACGTGTCCGACAGATCGAAGTAGAGGCACTCAATAAACTCAGAAGGAACGAACCGAAAGAATTGCTCCTGGAGCTATTCCAAAAATGACAGTTTTTTTTGCATCATCAGCAGATATTAGGAAATTATACATCTGCTGATGATGTATAAACCCATCACCTTTAGAATTCAGTTCAATAGAAATCGTCTTGATACCAGTTATCCCTACCAAAGGACTATCCCCAATTGAAAATTGTGTACTTTGATTGCTTCTCCGGCATTAGTGGTGATATGGTTCTTGGAGCTCTTGTTGACACAGGAATCGACCCAGATTATATCAAAACAGAATTATCAAAACTTAAATTGGATGAAGAATTCAGCCTTGATTTTTATAAAACAGAGAAACACGGCATTTTTGGTACGCAAGCTAAAGTTGAAGTTCATGAACATTCCCAAGAAAGCAACCATCATAAACATGCACATGTTCACAGCAGACACCTTACCGATATATTCAGTCTCATTGATTCAAGCGATTTAGACTCAACCGTTCGTGAAAAATCGAAAAACATCTTTGACAGACTTGCTGAAGCTGAGGCTAAAGTCCACAATACTGAAAAAGAAAACGTGCACCTTCATGAAGTGAGTGGCATCGATTCTATTGTTGACATCGTTGGAGCAGTCATCGGACTAAATAAACTCGGAGCAGAGAAGATACATGCTTCGCCTCTCTCTCTCGGTCACGGTTTTGTTGAATGTTCACACGGTATGATGCCTGTTCCTGTTCCTGGCACGATGGCTCTGTTGCAAGATATACCTATTCGCCAGACAGACATTCCTAAAGAATTAGTTACGCCAACAGGGGCAGCGATTATTTCAACACTTGCTGATAGATTTGGAGTCATGCCTAACATGACGGTATCTCATGTTGGATACGGTGCTGGTTCAAGAGACCTTGAAATGCAGCCAAACCTACTACGAATATGTATAGGCGAAATCTCCACTTTGCCTGAAACCAATGACTGTATAGAAATTATAGAAACAAATGTAGATGACATGTCACCTGAAGTTTCGGGGTATGTCATGGAGAAATTATTTGATTGTGGTGCGTTAGATGTCTTTTTTGTCCCGCTCCTCATGAAGAAGGGACGACCTGCAATACAGATCAATGTCATCTGTTCCGCAGAAAACAGACAGAAACTGATGCATATCCTTCTCACAGAAACCACCACTTTCGGTGTTAGGTACTACGCTGTTGATCGTGTAATCCTAAAACGCGAGATTGTTGAAATCAACACCCCGTGGGGACCTATCCGTGCTAAACGGGGGTACCTAAATGGCATTTCAATTAAAACAGTTCCTGAGTATGAAGATTGTAAAAGCATCGCTGAACAGACTGGTGTTCCACTGCAAACAGTCTTCCAGGAAGCACTTCGCAATATTTAACCAGCCTGGTGTAGGCACACAATAAATCCTATTTACGAACACCTATCACAGTTGTTACACCTATAATTCTCTGACACCTCCTCTCCGAAATAATCTCGTATAATTTTCATCCTGCACCCTTCAGAAGTTGCATAGTATACCATTTTATCTATTCTGCTTTTTCTGTGTTTTACATAGTCCCCAAGCCCCATCTGTTCTTCCGATATTGAAGCAAAAAACTCGCTATCCTGTCGTATTTCAATCAGCATTAATTCATCCTTACCCCAATACTGAAGATGTCCTTCATTCTGCAGTTCAACGAGTTGTTCCATGACAGACTTTGGACTGAGTTCAAGCGTTTGACAAAAACTCAATATATTTGTCACGCGTTGTTGTCTAAGTTGTGAATAGAGTTTTGACTGCTCAAAATTGGTATCTCCAGGTTGCGACCTAAATGCCACTGATACACGAGAAGGTAGATTATTCCATCTCTTAATAAATCCCAATTTCTCTAAATAAGATAGACCGACTTGTAATTTTGTGTCCTTAAAACCTATTCTCCATGCTAATTCCTCCATTGCAATCAATCGATATTCTCCAGCCCCATTGATGTTTTCAAGCTCTTGTAAGAGTCTGAGCAGTGAAGATTTATCGGGAGCACTTTCTCTAATGAACCATTCATGTAACTCAGTATCCTTATGCATATAAAACAGGATGCATTCTGATGGTTTTTTATCTCTACCTGCGCGTCCGATTTCTTGACAGTATTCCTCCAATGTTCCAGGCACTGTCCAATGGATTATAAAACGGATATCCGGTTTATCTATTCCCATACCGAATGCATTCGTTGCAGCAACGATGTTCAACCCGTTTGTGCTATCGTCAAAGAATGCTTCCTGTATATGTTTGCGTTCAGCAGTCTCTCTGCCAGCATGGTAAAAATCAGCGGAACATCCTTGTTCCTGAAGGAAGTTTGCAATCTCTTCCGTTTCTCTGCGACGTCCCGCATATATGATACCCTTGCCTGCAAATGAAGATACATACTGTTTTAGGAGTTCGTATTTCTGTTCCTCCCTGTCTTTTCCTTCAATTATATTAACTTTGAGTTTTAAATTGGAACGTTCTATTCCACCGACAAGTACCTTGGGTTTTGTGATTTTCAAGACATGTAACACATCATCCCGAATGTCTGGTGGAGCAGTCGCTGTGAATAAGGCAATAGACTTAGGGAACAGTGAGTCAATTGCGTTACAGATAGACAGATATGCAGGACGGAAGTCGTGTCCCCATTGAGAAATACAGTGTGCTTCATCAATCACAAACAGTGAAATAAGAGAAGTGTTTAATAGGTCTAAGAACTTTCTACTACGCAGTCTTTCAGGGGAAACATAGATGAGTTTGACATCCCCATTCTGGATACGACTCATTTCATTACGATTCTCTTCCCAAGATTGCATACTATTGATGAGAGAAACTTGCTTTATACCTTGTTGCCTTAAAGTATCAACCTGATCTTTCATTAAGGATATTAAGGGTGAAACGACAACGGTTAAACCTGGTAACATCAGTGCTGGTAGTTGGTAACACAGCGACTTACCGTATCCGGTTGGGTATACAGCAAAAACATCTTCACCGTTGAGGATTGTCTCAATTATCTTGCGTTGACCGTCCCGAAAATCCTTGTAATTGAAATACTTCTCTAATTCAGTTAATAGTCTATCGTCCTCCACTTCAGTTCGTGTAATACCCGCATCCGTATCAGGCGTGATGGCATTATTGAGTATACTATCTACCTCACTTAATAAATCCTGTAGATTACGCATTTACAACATGTCCGTTTGTTTGAAGGACTAATATGGTTTGATTAGGAAAAAAAACGAAACCTGAAAATATGAAAAATGGCTGCCACACCATCTTTCCAACTTACAGTTTTTCCTTCATGATAGTCTCTACCTCGGTAACTGATCGGCACGTCAACGATTTTACACTTTCGTTTTGCCAATTTTGCCGTTATTTCTGGTTCAAAACCGAACCTATCTGAAGTCAGTGATATGTCTTTCAAAATATCCGATTTCATCACCTTGTAGCAGGTTTCCATGTCTGTGATTTTTGTACCGTTCACAAGATTTGAGAGAAAGGTTAGGAATCTATTTGCGAGGTAACTTCTTAACAAGCCTTCCTGTCTACCTTCCATAAAACGCGACCCATACACGACATCTGCAGTCTCATTTAGAATTGGCTCAAGTAATTTTGGATAATCTTGTGGGTCATATTCCAAATCCGCATCTTGAATCAGCGTAATATCACCCGTTATATGTTCAAAACCTGTTCTTAGAGTCGCTCCCTTACCACGATTAATCTCGTGATAGAATATTTTAGCATCATTATCGTCTGAATTTTGGAGTTTTTCCAATATCTCGCGAGTGCCATCAGTTGAACAATCATCAACCAAGATTAGTTCCTTTTCCAGTCCGATTTCAACTGCCTCTATCTGTCTGAGCACTTCTTCTAAATGGTCCGCTTCATTGTAAATCGGAATCACTATGGATAGTGTTTGCGCCATCCACATTCCTCCAGTATGTATTATGTTTGATTGAAACCTCGGATTATTGCCGAGGATAAACTAAGACACTGCCAATATAAAAAAGAATACCCGATTTAGCGATAATATGCAAGTATTTTTACTGTCTGCATCACGGATGTCCGATTAGTCGCTCAATATTAACCGTTTCATGATATAAGTTTTCACCATAACCGACGGCACCACGGCAATTGTAGCATAAATTCAGAAAAGTATTCCCCAAAAGATAATTGTATGAATAAAAAGGGAGAAATTTTCAACAAATAAGGATGATGTGTATTAGACAATGAATACGAACCTCAAAATTGAGATAAGATTCTGACATCTGAAGGTCTGAATGTTGTTGCATTTGACACACCTTCCTTTTTCTTGGTATAATAACAATCATAATTGCGAGTTTTTACGTAATACTTCAGGATTTCATATTGAGGGTGATGAAACGTTATGGAAAGAATTGAACCTTTTAATGTATCAAATACGTTGTTAGAACAACCTGAAAAACTGCGCGAGCAGGCACGACAAGACGGGTATCTCTATTTTAAAAAGTTAATTGATGAAGAATCTATTATGAACTTACGTCGTGACTTCTTAGAGATATGCCATCGTCATGGATGGGTAGAAGGTGGATCAACATTGATGGATGGCATTCGCGTCGGGGGTCCCTTTGGCCCCTTTATGGAGGGTGATGAAGGATATTGGCCAGTATTAGACGAATTCCAAAGTCTCGAATCCTTTCATACATTTGCACATCATCCTGCAATCGTGGATATGTGTGATAAACTTTTCGGTGAAAAGACTCTGGTTCATCCTCGTAATATTGGAAGGATTATGTTTCCAGAGAACACAAAATATACTACACCCGCACATCAAGATTTTATCCATATTAGAGGAACAGAGGAGACCTATACCGCTTGGATTCCACTTGGGGATTGTCCACAGCATTTGGGAGGATTAACGGTATTATCCGGTTCACATCGAAATGGTGTTTATCCAGTGAAACCAGCATTTGGCGCGGGAGGACTCGGCATAGATACGGAACCATTGGAAGCGAACGGTTTACGTTGGGTTGAGGGAGACTTTGACATTGGGGATGCTCTTTTCTTCCATAGCCATACAGTACATAAGGCACTCTCAAACCAAACATCCGACAAGATACGTCTATCCGTTGATTATCGGTATCAGGGGAGTTCTCAACCCGTGACGCAAGGTTCGTTACTGCCACATTTTAACCGAATGCCGTGGGATGAAATCTATAAAGAATGGACATCACAAACATATCAGTATTATTGGCACGATATGAATCTCAATATTGTCTAATTTAAGGAATAGAATCGTTGACTAAACTAAAACTCTTGATGTTTTTTTTGTGTTGCCTGCTGGTTGTATCCTCTGCATCTGCGGAAAACTATGCAGGTGATTTTCTGACGAACGGTGTCGGTGCACGGGCACTTGGGTTAGGCGGTGCGTATGTTAGTGTCGCTGACGATGCCACTGCCACATATTGGAATCCAGCGGGTATCGCTGCCGTATCTCAAAAATACCAAGTCTGTATGATGCATGCAACACGCCGTTCAGGTTTGGGGGCATTCAGTTATGTGAGTGCAATAGGCAATGTGTTTCCATACATGACGTTAGGTCTGTCTTGGATTCGTGCGGGTATTGATGACATTCCTATCTACTATGATGTGCCAGCATTTGACCCATCAATCAGTGCTGATCAGCGAAAACATGACCCAACTTACAGACCCAGAGATGATGACTTCATTCCATCAGGTTATTTAAGTGACAATGAAAATGCTTATGTGATATCCCTCGCTACTCGGGTGGCTATCAGTCAAACGTGGTGGGATAATTTTGGTAGAGATTCCGAGCCGCCAGATTTCATGTTCGGTGTCAATATAAAAGGGATATTCCAGAACCTCAACGGTGGAGATGACCTTGACGAAGCGACTGCTATTTTCTCTACTTATGGGAGTCGGGGATTCGGTTTTGATGCTGGGATACTTGCACGACTGCCTGATCTGAATGCACTTTTCGGGTTAGAAAACTTTGGCGGTTTTGCTTTAGGTGTCAATCTACAAGATATTTCTCAAACAACATTAACCTGGAATACTGTTCCCGCTGTTACGGAATCAATCCCGACTAATTTGAATTTTGGTATAACATACTTCAATGATTACATCTTTAATAGAACGTTAATCCTTTCCTATCAATGGCAGCAACGTTATGGTGGACAGACCCATTTAGGTATAGAGTATCAGATCAGTTCACCATTAGCATTACGGATTGGATACCGTGATAGTCGCATGACAAGCGGCATCGGTATCCAATTGAAGAAATTCAGCCTTGATTACGCACTGCTCATCGGTGACCTGATTAATACGCATTTCTTAAGCGTATTATGGACATTCTAATTTCGTCAATTTCTGGTATTCAAATTCAATCATAGGATTTAGGATTGGACAGATCGGGTTGATTAAGTAAGAAAACTACAAACGGAGTAACGAACAAGGGAACCGCAACTAACCAATCAAGCACGACAGGCAGACCGAACATATCACCTAAAGCCCCAACAATTAGATTAAGAAGTCCACCGACTCCCCAAGAGGCACCCATCATAAGACTTGATGCGATGTTCTCATGACCCCGCAACATCATCTGTGCTAAGATTATGTTGAGTGTGATTGAACTTGATAGGACTAAGTTCCCTAAGAAGAGAAAGATTAAAAAGGCAATACCTTTCGTATGAAGGGCAACGAATAGCAATGGTGGTGCAACCACAAGTGAGAATAAGAGTAAAACAAGTGTGTGCACTTTACTCAAGACCCATCCACTCCCCATTATACCCATTGACCCTGCAAAGATATAGAGCGCAAGGACTAAGGATCGCATCTGATCCGAATAGTTTCGGTCATCCAGATATATTGACAGGAAGTTCTCTAACCCCACACCTGTAGCTGTTCGGAGTGAACCTATTATAAAAAGTGCAAGTAGTGGGACAAAATGTGGGGCAGCGACTACCCAGAAAGATATACGTTGTTTGTTCTCCTTATGTGATAGGACACGTGCTGAAGCAGTTAGATCAAGTTCATGCTCAAATTTCAACACAAACGGCACTAACAGTGCGAAAAATACACCGGGTATCATCTCCCATACTAAGTGTCCGTATCCATATTTATACGGGATGTAGAGAAGTAATAAAGGCCCTATTGCACGACCGACGTTTCCACCGGTGAGGAATATAGAGATTCCCATCCCTCTCATTTCCGCAGCGAGTGCACCTGCATACGTTGTCGCTTGTGGATGAAAGGCTGCGACTCCTAAACCCCCTAACGCCAATAATAGAAACACGACATACACGTAAGGAATGACTCCCACTAAACTCAATCCGACTGCGGTAAATGCAACGCCAAGAGTGATGTAATGTACAGACTGCTTTCTATCCGATAACCATCCAAAGAAAACTTGTCCAAGTAGACTGAAGATGCTGTAGAGCGAGATCAGGATCCCCGCAAAACTATTGCGAGACCCGGCTGATGCCAATGTTTTTGTTAGTCTCGGTTGCAAGTGTGGGAAAAGGTTTGCATAGGAGTCAAGGACGGTATGTATAAAAGTAAGGAAATAGAACTGGACACGGGTGGATGTTTCAGAAGTTTTTTTGTCGTTTTGCATTTATTTCCAGTCGAGCCGTTGTCTGAAAAGATCTTAGAATCTATAGATTTTCATTATAGCAACCCTTAACTTATATCTCAAGTTAATAACCTTAATAAGGGTGTGTAAAGATTTTGGCAGAAATGGTCAGAAAAATCCCAAGCACCAGCGGTGCGAAAGGTGTATAGAACATGTGAAAAACAAAATCCCAAGCACCAGCGGTGCGAAAGGTATATAGAANNTATAGAATATGTGTTTTTAATTTCGTGCCATGATATACCTTTCGCACCGCTGGGGCTTACTCTGGTAATACCAACGTTTTCTATACATCTCTCGCCCCTCTGGGGCTTATTCTGGTAATATCAACGTTTTCTATACACCTTTCGCCCCGCTGGGGCTTAGCATTTTACAAAACCTTACTCCTCTCTTTACTCATGTGTTTCTACAAAAACTTTACATACCCCTAATCCTAACATAGGGTGTGTAAAGTTTTTGGCATGAAATTGTACTTCTTTGGACAACAACCATCCATCATTACCCTCTCCGCACAAAAAACATCGTCATACAGCTGTAGCACATTCATCTTGATTGTGCTTCTTTGGACAACATGAATCCTTCATTGGACTTCTCTGTTGCCTATTGATAAGACCCAATTCATAGCAGATACATTATCGCGTGGGTTGACGTGCTGCGTTGCACAATCAAGATGAATGTGCTACAACTTGATAACGCCAAATTATGAGCAGATACTCTTTTGTGCAGTATGACGTTCATCATGACGTCATGCCAAAAACTTTACACACCCCTCCCACTTTAAACTTTGATTTCTTATAGTGAAATTGGTATAATCAAATATCATTAGAGTAGTAGGCACACGCCGTGTGCCGTTCACAAGGTCAAGAACACACAATGAAAGGAGAACACCATTTTAAAAAAGGGTTTGGCACAATATAATGTATGAAATGAATTTACCAGAACATTGGAAAGCAATTAGATTAGAGGAAATCGCCGACGTGCGTGCAGGAACAGGTTTCCCCATCAAATATCAAGGAAATGTTGAAGGAAAATATCCGTTTTACAAAGTTTCAGATATGAATATCACAGGTAACGAAACCTTAATGTATGCATCAAATAATTGGGTAAATGAAGATACAGTTAAAACGCTCAAGGCAAAATTATTTCCTAAAGATACAGTTATCTTTCCAAAGGTAGGTGCTGCAGTTCATACCAATAAAAAGCGGATCCTATCTATCAAAGGTTTAGTAGACAATAATGTGATGGGTGTAACTATTCGAGATTATGATTTGTGTATTCCTTATTATTTGTTGTATTGGTTTGAACTTATTGATTTGGGAGATCTCTCAAATCCGGGACCACTTCCTGCTATTACTGCTACAAAAGTAAAAAACACCATAATCACCCTACCACCTCTCCCCGAACAACGAGCCATCGCCAACATCCTACAAACAATCCAAGGAGCAAAGTTCACCCGACAACGCGAGGTTGAACTGATAGACGAACTCTTCCGCGCCATGCTTGAGGAATTGATGACGGGACAGCGGTCTGCTATAAAGCATGTGTGAGGAATCTTCATAGCGTGTAAAGTTTTTATGTTAAGTACACCGACACTGAGGTTGAAAATATTATTATGACTGGTGCAGAAGCTTTAGTTCAACAAGGACATAAACAAGGCAAAGCAGAAGGACTTGAACAAGGTAGAATCGATGGGAAACGGACATCCGTTCTCAAAGTAGTGCGTCATAAGTTTGCTGATTTCTCAGACGTTGTTCTCAACGAGATTAGTGGGATTGATGACCTTGTCCATCTTGATGATTTGTTTGACCAAATCCTCGCCGCAGAATCGTTTGATGACATTGACTTTTCAAAGAACGGTAAGTAGTAGATACCTACCTATATTTCACTGCGATCTGTAGCACAATCTGGATGAGGGTGGTTTTTTAAAGAAGCACAATCAAGGACGAATGTGCTACAGAGGCATCACGATGAATGAGAGGCAGAAAAGTCTAAATCTGTGGAATGTCGTCCGAAGAAGCACAATCAAGGATGAATGTGCTACAGAGGCATTCAATATGAATGTTGTTGAAAGAAGCACAATCAAGGAAATCTAATACTATACATCCCGTTGTTTATTTAATCTCCTTCTACCCCACCAATACATGAACTGCCGATAGTAATAGCTTGTATTCTTAGGTATCTGGTCAAACTCTGGTACAAATTGACACGCGCCACCGAGAACAACCAATTGTTCTTTTGCACGCGTCATTGCTACATAAAAGACACGTCGTTCCTCCTCCAGTATAGTGTCCTTACGCGGAAACCTACGTTCTAATGTATTGTGTATCAATAGAACTTTGTCCCATTCCCGTCCCTTCGCTTTATGAATCGTTGACACCTCAACAGAACGAAATTCTGGATGACCTGATAGCATCTCTATAACTCTATCAATCTCATAATTCGTTCTCACCAGTATTCCTGTTTCTACGGATTCGTCTAAGTTCTCTAACAAGTGCTTCTTTACGTTATCTTTGGTCGTCTCAACGATTTTTATTTCTCGTTTCAGTGGATTGAATGCTCGTAGGTTCTTTCGTATCCGTGGACTGTTTCGTTCAATTAATGCTCTGGCGTGTTCCACTATCGTGGATACTGAACGATAATTGCATGTAATTGCATACTTCGTAACATCCGCTTGATTAGCGAATTCCTGCATGATCAGTGAGTCACCACCGCGAAAACTATAAATCGCTTGGTCATCATCTCCGACAGCGAAGATGTTATCAGATAACTGTGAGATCAACCGATAATCAATCGGAGCAATATCTTGAAATTCATCAACGAGAACATAAGGGAATTTGTCTTTGTAAATCTGACGGATGTCTGAATTTGTCTCAAGCAGGTTCGCTGCATAGATAATCATATCCTCAAAGTCCACAGCATTGGCAGCAGATTTTAACGTTTCATATCTCTTAGCAAATTCACGCGCAACAGGATCATGCATAGTATCTGGATCAAACAGTCCTGTCTTAACCTGACGTTTTGACCGCATCACGATGTCTTTTATGTCGTTGAAACGTTCTTGGAGATCTTCATAGTCTGGGTTTCTGTTTAGATGATCCGTATATTCAATATTAAAATGTTGACAGAACATCTCAAGAAAAAGTTGATCGCTATACTGTCTTTGCATTGGATTTGCTCGGTTGAAAACATCTCCTAATTTTTTGTAATGTTGTATCCAATACGTTTCGCGTTGATTTGCATCTTTACCCCTTACTTTTTCCAACACTTCAAATCTAAACTGATTTTCTCCTTCAGCACGAATAGCACTACGTAGTCTATCATTAGAGGAATGTTCAAAATGTTCGCGCATACGTCTTTCAGGATTTGTTGTCTGTCCAATATAGCACTTTCCTGTTAATGTGTTTTCAATCATATAGATTGCGACTTCTGCTTCAGAAGCTGCTTGATCAATCTTTCTCCTTTCATCTGCGATGATTCTGTCTATTTCCCCCGACCAGATTTCTGGAATCTGTAGAAATCCTGCTTGTTTATGGTTTTCGGTTACGATGTCTTTACCGAATGCATGAAGCGTCCTAATAGCAGGTATCCCCTCTTCAGCGGATACTCTCTGTGCAATCCGATTTTGCATCTCTTCTACTGCTTTTCTGTTGAATGCTATCGCAAGGATATTTTTCGGTGGGATATTCTCAGTTTGGATCAGTTTTAGTATGCGTGCTGTGACAACAGTTGTCTTTCCGCTGCCAGGTCCAGCAACAACGATAGCAGGACCAGTAGTATGGTTTATGGCTTTTTCTTGGTTTCTGTCAAGGTGCATAGTCATGCCTGTAATAGAGTGATGTGGAAATGTTCAAATGAAGTTTATTAAAATATATAAAAGTCCTTGCTATCATAACTTAGAATCTGATATAATTCAACTAAGGATTATAATTAATACTTGATAAAAGCATCAGATTTAGGTTTTTTCAAAACTATATTGCTTCTGTCCTGTCTAAATTGATTGATGGAATACATTTGTCGGTAACTCTGGGTTCACAGAGATTCTTCACAACGCTTAGGATGTGATGAGAGGAGAAAAAATGGAAACAAGAGATGGTTATGCAGAACTACAAGCGAGAATATTAGATGCCAGACGTGTTTGGAAACGAAGTCTTTTCTGGACTGGAATTGCTATAGTCTTAATAGGATTCTTGGCGATTATCGTTGGAGAATCCATTATAGATTGGCTTAATCCACTGCCAAGTTATGTACGTGCAGTGCTGCTTGCGGGTATAGTCGCAGCAACAATTTACCTGTTATATAAATACCTGATAAAACCTATCAGAGCTTCTCTTACGACTCGGGATGTTGCACTCAACGTAGAACAGAACCATCCGGAACTTGAGGACAGATTGGTGAGTGCAGTGCAATTCGGTTCTCGGGAAACAGAAGATCCAATTGAACAACACATGCTGCATCGGTTAGTTAATGATACAACTGAGCGGATTAAGGGTATTGATTTCAAAGCCACGATTGACCATAGCAGAACACGTAAGTTTGCAGCAATTGCAACTTTAGTGATTGCAGGCTGTTGTCTGATTGCGGTCTTGTTCCCTACAGAGACGAAGACAAGTCTAAAGAGAATCTTTGTACCTTGGGAAAAAACCGACCCGATATTGACGACAAAGATTGAAGTGTCTCCTGGGAATGCACGGATTCTTACAGGGAAAAGTCTACAAATTCAAGCTCATGTCACAGGGAAGTCTGCAGAGAAGGTTGTTCTGAATTACCATCCAAAGGACGCAGTGCTGACTGAAGACAATGAGGAGATTCTTCAGCAGATTAATATGGTACAGAACCCAGACGATAAACGTGAATTCGCTTACGAGATTTTTAACATTGACACAGATATACAGTACTATGTCTCAGCGAATGAGAAAACTTCTGAAACATTTACCGTAGAAGTTTTTGAGATGCCGAGGATAGATGAAGTTTCTGTCTCCTACACATATCCAGAATATACAAACTTAAAACCTGTCGTTCAACAGGGGAGTGGAGATATACAAGCAGTTGTAGGTTCAACAGCAGAGATCAGAATGACCGCAAATAAGGTTATTCAATCAGCTACTTTTAATTTCTCTAACCCTGACTCTACTGAAGGCGTTGCGGAAGACGTTGAAGGTGAATTAACTGCCAATACGTCTGAAATGCTAATCGTTGACGGCAACATACTATCAAAGACTATAGATGTTAACGAAAGTGGTAAGTATAATGTAACGCTGTTCTGTATTGATGGATTTAACAATGAAATACCGATTGAATATACGATTAAAGCAATGCCAGACAAGGTTCCCGAAGTCGTAATAAAGGAGCCTGGCCGTGATGTAAAAGCAACGAAACTGGAAGAGGTAAAGATTGTTGCTGAAGTTACAGATGACTACGGTATAAGTAAGTTTAGTCTGAAGTATCGTGTAGGACCTGGGGAGTTAAAGGAGATTCCATTTGAAATTGCAACTGATCCTGTTGTAGATAATGTCAGCAAACATCTTCAATCCGGTACACATACTTTCTATTTAGAAGAGTATGATGTTGAGCCGGGTGAAATCATCTCCTACTATGCACATGCAGTAGACAATAATACACTTACTGGTCCAGGTGAAGCCAGCAGTGAAATCTACTTCATAGAGATAAAACCCTTCAACCAGCGACTTGCCGAAGGGGAACCCATGGAAGGGAACATGCCAAATCCTTTTCTTGGATTGATTGCCTCTCAGAAACAGATCATTCGTGAAACATGGAAACATGTGAATTCACAACCTACGCCTATCACAACGGAGTTTGAATCTGCAGTTAAGGGCACTGGTAAGAAACAGTCTGAATTGAAAGATAAGACTCAACAAGTGACAGATCAGTTAAGTACGATGATGCAAGAATCACAGATTGCACCTGAAATCTTCATGAACCTTGAAGAAGCAATAGATATGATGGGTGAAGCAACAGACCAGTTGAATGCTGTCCGTCCTTTAGAAGCCATTCCACCAGAACAAGCAGCCCTTGAGCTGCTGACAAAAGTCAATCTTGAAATTCCTAAGATGCTGAGTCAGGCAAGAAGTAGTCAACCGCAACTTGCTGAGAATTTTGAATTGGAGATGGAAGATCTGCAGAATGAGCTTGAGCAGGATCAGGAAGAGTTAGAACGTGAGATGCAAGAACAGACGCAACAGATGTTAGAGCAGGCTCGCGAAATGCTTGATCAGCAACAGAATCTAAATGAACAGAGTCAAGAGTTGGGTAGAGAAAGTGAACCTTCACAGAGCGACATGCAGCAGAACAGTCAACAGCAAGGTCAGTTATCCCAGCAAGCACAGCAGATGTCTGAGCAGCTAAATCAGATGCAAGGAAATGCACAAGGTACGCAACAGCAGAGATTGAGTCAAGCCGGTCAAGCGATGCAACAGGCAAGTGAACAGATGCAACAAGCATCACAAGGGATGCAACAGCAGCAACCACAGATGAGTGCAGCAAAAGGTGGAAAGGCTGAAGAACGGCTTGAGGAAGCTATTGAGCAGCTTGAAGGGGCCGCCGCTGAATTTACTGAAAATGCCTTAGACAGAACTGCACAGCAACTACGTCAATTGACAGAGGATCAGTCTGAGGTGAATCAGCAAACTCAAGAGTTGAGGAATAGGTCTCAACAATCCGGTATGAGTCCAGAAGATTATCGTCAAGCGTCTGATCTTGCGAATCAACAGCGACAACTTCAGCGCGACTTAGAGTCAGTTGAAGAGAATTTGAGCGATCTGCAGGAGCAACTGAACCAAGAAAATCCTGAAGCATCCGAAAACGTTGCTGATGCTTCCAGAAGACTCGCTGAGGAACAGACTGCAGAAGATATGGCGACTGCACAGCGGGCATTACAGTGGCGTAGTATGCAGTCAGCAGACCTAAATCAGCAAGAGGTTATTGATGCATTGGAACAAGCACAAGCTGATCTCCAACAAGCCAGAGCGAACATGGCACAGAATGAAGAGGAGCAACTGGAAGCTGCCCTTGAACAACTCCAGAATTTTGAGGAACAGATGCAGGATATGGATCGTGAGCTTGAATCGATGGAAGGACAAGAGCAGACCCAGGAACAGCAGGATCGACAACAGCAACTTGCTGAACAGCAACAGCAGCTGCTTGAACGTATGGAACAAGCACAACAAGCGATGGAAGATGGTCAGGAAGGGGAACAAGGGCAACAACCGGGACAGGAAGGTCAAGAAGGACAAGAAGGACAGGAACCGGGAGAAGGTGAACAACCAGGAGAAGGTGAAAACCAGACCGACGTAGCGCGCGGTGGAGCAGAATCCACGCGTGAAATCAAGGAGTTGTGGCTTGGTATGCTTGAAGCTACACGGACTCCATGGCGTAATAATTCCGGTCCTTTTCCTAACTATGAACGCGCAATAAGAGATCTGAGAAAACTGGAAACTGCCCTTGAAAAGAGACTCAACTTGCTCCAAGAAAAGAAGCAGTTGGCACAAGTTGCAAAAGAAGATGTGCCACCTGAATATCGCAAACTTGTTGATAACTACTACGAATCTTTGGCAAAGTAAGAATACTATATTCTACTATAACGTGGGTTTGATAAAGCAAGTTATTGGATTTATCGTAGGGGCGAGGTCACCTCGTCCGTAGGGATTAGGAAACCTAACCCCTACAATAATTTGCTATATATCAAACTCACGTTACTATGAATAAACGGTGGAGGGGTTATATGGAAATACCGTTCATGGTTAAACCAGGAATGAATGTAAGTCTACAGGAGGGTTCTAAAGAATGGAACAAAGAATTTGATCCTGAGTATACATCCAACTATGTCAAGAAAGGTGATACGAAGAAACCGTTGAAAAAGCTTCACAAAAGGATGTTAGAACTGCAAGAGTTGCTATATGCGGAAGGTCAACGTGCCTTATTGATCATCCTTCAAGGCATGGATACATGTGGCAAAGATGGCACTATAAGGAAAGTGATGTCCGGTATCAACGTGCAAGGATGTGAAGTCGTAAGCTTCAAAGCACCTACAAGCGATGAACTTTCCCGAGACTATTTATGGAGAGTGCACAAAGCCGTTCCACAGAAAGGTAAAATTGGTATTTTCAACCGTTCACACTATAAAGATGTATTGGTAGTTCGCGTTCATAATCTTGTACCTGAATCTATTTGGAAAAGACGTTACAAACAGATCAATGATTTTGAGAGAATGTTGGTGGAGAATGGGACGGTTATCTTGAAGTTTTTCCTCAATATTTCACAGAAAGAACAGAAAGAACGCCTTGAAGCACGGATTGAGAATCCTGCAAAACATTGGAAAATTAATGCATCTGACTTTCATGAACGTACTTACTGGGATGATTACATGCAAGCTTATGAAGTAGCTTTACAGGAGTGTAGTACAGATTGGGCACCCTGGTATGTAATCCCAGCAGATAAGAAGTGGTATCGTAACCTTGTCATTACTGAACGCATCGTTGAAACACTTGAAGGATTGGATATGAAATTCCCTAAACCTAATACTGATGTGTCAAAACTTATTCTGGAATGATCATTAAATGAAGCGTAAAAAATTCAGATGAGAATAATTAATGCTTTCAACCGAACACCTTGAGCAATTTGACAGAGAAGGATACCTTCTACTTTCCGATTTAATTCCGAATGACATTATTGGGCAAGCAGAAATAGCGATGTGGCAGACAATGGGAATGGAGGTAGACGACCCCGATTCATGGAACACTGTCAAACGACCGTTTCTTACCAATTTTTACATTGAAAACATGTCAAACGAAAACCGGATTGAACTTTTCGGTGTTACCAATCCAGATCTGTTGGCGTGTTGCACCCAGGAATATCGGTTGACACTTAAACAACTTGCAGAAAGGGCACCGACTATTCCACACTGTAAAAGTGAAGAACCTGATGGTGTATGGGCAATGAACCAATTCCCTATTGCCGATGAATGGAGAGTTCCTCCACCACACCTTGATGGATATTCAAGGGATTTACGGTTGGATCCAGGCACATTCAGAGTCAGCAGTCTTACATATCTAACTGACGCGAATTCACATCAAGGAACGACCGTGATTTTTCCTGAAGGTCCGGAAAGAATTCGTGAGTTTCGTAGAAGAAACCCAAATTTCTCTAATCATGTGCGCGACATACGGACCGTATTTCATAAAATAGACTTAGGTGAACCTTTAGAAATAGTTGCTAAAAAAGGAGATGTACTCTTTTTTCATCATTTATTACCACATACTGGATCATTCAATAATAGGAATACACCCCGTTTTGCAATCCGATTTATGTGTCTCTGTTTTGACTGTCGTCCATGGCAGAAACGAGGTGAATGGAATATATGGATGCCTTAACATTAGACAGTTTACCTATTTATAATTAGATGTTTTTGTGTATACAGTATTATGATTTTTTTAGATTAGCATGAACTCTGAAGAACGATTTTTCTGAACGTTGCATGCTTCAAAAATAATAACTATAGTGAACTTCAGAATCAATGCCAGTTAAAATATTGACTGGATCCACAATGGGCGAGGTGACCTCGCCCCTACGCTGAGTGGTCTTCGTCATCGGTGTATGGGGTGAAATGTCTCATTAATTATTAACTTTACTTATCATGGGGAGTAAAACTTATGAAACTTTTCTCAAACTTATTTTTCGTATTATCAATTATAACTTGTCTCTTTTTTGCACAGAATGCCTTTACACAAACGATATTGGTTCAAACAGGATTTGAAGAGTTTACAATCGGTGAACCGCCAAACGATTGGGACTATGATGGTGATCAGATGCTGGTAACGGATGACACTGTTAAAACTGGTGATAAAGCACTCGGTATCTTAGGTGGTGGCAACGACGATAGAGTCGGTGTTGCGATCCTCACTGAGAATCCTGTTATTTCCGTTGAATTCTGGGTATATATTAAAGGTGAAGGACGTTCATTTAACCTAAAAGTCGTCTCACATGACGATATCACAGTGAACGATGGTGGTGTTTATATGAATTGGAATGCCAACGCTGTTCGTTTATATAACGGTTCCGCATGGGTACCGATTGGTGATTTTCCATTTGAAGCATGGAAATATGTACGTGTAGTCGCTGATGTTAGTAAGAGCACATTTGATTACTATATGGGGGACGATAGAGAAAGTGCTTTGGATGCTGAACCCGTAACCGGTCTTGAATTTAGGAAAGCAGCGACCAATCCTGTCGCGCAGTGGGTTGTCTTCCATGTGTATTCAACGGTTGCACAAGGTTTTGTAGACGATCTTTTCGTCTATGAAGGGGCTGAACCCCCTGCAGCTACACCAGTTGATCCGAAAGAAAAACTCACAACCTTCTGGGGACATGTAAAACAGCACGCCTCATTTTAGGGTGTTTATACAGGACTGGCTCCACAACGGGCGAGGTGACCTCGCCTCTACGCTGGGTGTTCTGCGTCATCGGTGTATGGGTGAAATGTCTCATTAATTATTCACTTTACTATAACTTGACATTTGCGTTGTAGGAGGGAACTCCGATTCCCGACTTTCAAAACGTTCAGTGCTTGATTAGTTTTTAAGGAGGAAAAATGTTCAGAAAAATATGCTGCATCAAGGCAGAATCAGTACCAAATAAATCATTCAGGCGATTTATGTCTATAAGTCTTCTCGTCCTTTGTTTCATGTCTGTACAAGTCGCAATAACAGCAAAGATTCTCGTACAGACAGGATTCGAGGAGTTTTCTGATGGTAAACCACCAAAAGACTGGGAAGTTAGAGGAGAGGATATTGAGGTAACGAAAAATACCGCAAAGACTGATAGACAATCGTTAGCGATCCTGAGCGGTGTAAACGATGATTATGTTGGCGTGTTCATCGAAACCGACAATTCTGTTCTTTCGGTTGAATTTTGGGTCTATATTGAGAGTGGTGGAAGGTCTTTCAACTTCAAAATCGGTTCTTCCGATAATATTGCTACCAACAATTCATGCATTTACGTCAACTGGAATGCTGAACAGGTCAGATGTTTTGACGGTGCAGCATGGGTTCCGATAGATGACTTTGAAACTGGTAAATGGAGACATGTCCGGTTTGTTGCCCATGTGGATAAGAGTGAATTCGACTTCTATTCTGGTGAAGATAGAAATAGGACTCTAACGGACAAAGGTATAAAAGGATTACCTTTCAGAACTGCTCCGGAAGGGTCTGTCGCAAAATCAGTAAGCTTCTACGTCTATTCAATTGCTGCACCAGGGTATGTTGATGATTTGTTTATTTCTGAAGGAGATGAACCTGTTAATCTTGCGGTTGATGCTGTCGGGAAACTTTCTACATATTGGGGTCGCTTAAAGGGTTATTAGGTGATTCGGTTCAGTAAAACTTAGCTGATGTTAGGACTATTTTATGGATAATGAACACGTTCATCTCACACTGTCACAGCGGTTACATTTTGATATATACGGCTATGTTTTGTTAGAAAATGTCCTGTCAGAGGATGAAGTCGAGAAAATGAAAGCAGCCCTTTACAGGATTAGGGATGGTGCCGATCTTGACGGTACAAGGGTATATCTCAATTGGCGCGGTGAACACCATGCACACATGGGAAACCTTGTTGAATTTGATCCAGCATTGTTAGCGTATGCAGCACATCCTAAACTTGTACCACTCGTTGAGGAAGTCGTTGGTGGGGCTGTCCGTCTTGAAGAAACAGAAGCGATTATCAACAGACGAAATCAGGATCAAGATTTAGAAGAACTTAGAAAACGCAGATATAATCCCACCGGTTTCCACCGTGGCACGAAGCATGGGTGGGGTACCTACATGGAACAGGACAAATTCCACTGTATCTTCGTAAAAACACTTGCCTATCTGACTGACGTTGGTCCTGATGATGGCGGCACAAGCGTGATTCCAGGAAGCCACAGGTTGACATGGAAACAGCATGAGATGGTTGAAGCAGCACTATCAGACGATAAACTCGTACATCAGGTTGAAGCGTCTGCAGGTTCAGTGCTGCTTTTTGCTGAATCCCTCGTCCACAGCACCACTGCCATCCGTAGTGATATTGAGCGGGTTATACTCATTGCAGGTTACACACCACCCATGGTGCGCGAGTGGCCAGGGAACGAGGTAAGTTCAGAATTTATTGAGACTTTACCTGAAGACATCCGTCCACTCATCTCTGGTAGTGATAGTTGGCACTGGAAACGTAGGTATTGATACAATTATTTATTGCGAACTTCAGAATTTAATGCCAGTTAAAATATTGACTGACTCCACAACGGGCGAGGTCACCTCGCCCCTACGCTGGGTGGTCTTCGTCATCGTTGTATAGGGTGAAATGTCTCATTAATCATTAACTTACTATATTATCTTGGCAGCTATAAACTTTGTTCAACCTTATGCGCCTGATGTTCGTGGTACAGGCAGCGATTCTTTACCCATTTCAGCAAACAGCAGTTTCATAACAAGTTCAGCTTTCAATTCTGCATGCTCAGTTGAATTCCACAGATTATTTATCTCACCCGGATCTTCCTGCAGGTCAAACAATTCACCAAAATCCCGATTGTAATAGACGGTAAGTTTATAGCGGTCATCAACATACGTCTTCACATGAATAGTTGTCGGTTCATGGTGATTCTCAACGATGATGTGGTCTCGTGCCTGCTCTTCCTGTCCATACCAGACAGGGGTTTGATCCACTCCTGTCATACCAAAAGGAATATCAATTCCTGCAGCACCCAGAAACGTTGGTGCTAAATCTACCAATGTCTGTAATGCGTCAGACTGTTTCCCTGCGGGAACAACACCAGGATAACGCACGAGAAATGGGACACGTATCACATCTTCATAGTGAAATGCCCCTTTAGCGATTAGTCCGTGCTGTCCATAGAAATGACCGTGATCTGAAGTGAAAACAACCAATGTATTATCAGCAATACCGAGTTCGTCAAGTTTGCCTAATATCTCACCGATATACTTGTCCATGAGACTCACCATCCCGTAATAAACCGCGATATCTTTCGCAAGTTTATCCCGATCATGTAGGTGGGATCGGAATCCGTGTATACCTTTACCCGTTTCACGCCACTCAGAGAAATCAGGTTTCCTCTGCTGTGTCATCTGGAAGTGTATCGGGTTCTTCTCATGTTCGCCTTCTGTTACAGATGGTACTGTGAGAGATTCTGGGTCATACATCGTATCCCAGGGTTCTGGTACTAAGTATTTGGGATGTGGGTCAAAGAAACTTGCCCAGAGAAAGAAGTTCTCTCCGTTCTGCTGGTAACTTTCCATCAGTGCATTGGTGCGTTCAGCAATCCATGTATCATAATGAAATTCTTCAGGAATTGGCCATTTATGATATTGTCCTTTAGCATTACCTGTCGGTGGAGCATAATAGTCTCGCCAGTTCGTAAGTCCTTTCTCCTCCATCCAGATAGCATAGTGCTGCCCAACATGTGCTTCATCTGCATGGTTCCGAGCGAGTTCAACATGGTCAAATCCGTAAAATGGCTCATTGAAGTTACGCCAGAAATCCAAGTCTTGCAGAATAGGATAGGATTCAAGGGAAGGAAATTCTTCTGATCCGTGCAAAGGTTGGAAATGCGCTTTCCCGACAAGAGCGGTTCGGTAACCTGCATCTGTAAAGTCTTCTCCGACAGTGTGTTCATCTTCTAAGAGTTTAGTGCCGAGTGACCATGCGCCGTGTTGGCTCGGATATTTTCCAGTGATGATGGATGCTCGTGTTGGCGTGCATGTCGGATTTGGACAGTAGGCTCTGTGAAAGAGTGTTCCATCTTGTGCCAATGCATCAAGGTGAGGGGTCTGAATTTCTGGGTTTAAGCACCCCAATGTGTTCCAATGTTGTTGATCACTTGTAATCAGTAGTATATTGGGTCGGTTCTGTTCCATAGTGTTTCCTTAGATTCTATTATTCAGACAGCACTGTTTATACTTCTGTCCGCTTCCGCAAGGACAAGGTGAGTTGCGACCAATCTTCTGTGATGCTGTAGATGTGTTCTGGATGGGTGTTTTCTTTCTGTTACTTCTTGACTGCCGACTCTGTTGCATGATTGGTATAATACTATTGGCAGGTTTACCCTCCTGAAGTGCTTTAGCCATAAGCTTCATCGGTTCATCAATATGACTGAAGAAGTGTTTGTAACCCTCACATAGGTAATTCAAACCATCTTCACCATCAGGGGTTTTGATAATTCGGTTTTTTGGACACCCCCCATTGCAGACGAACTTTACATCACACTTTAGGCAATATTCGGGAAGTGTGTCTTTCTTGTCTGTCCCAAATTTGCGTTGAAAAGGTGAATCTACCATATCAGCGATTGAGGTTTCTTCAATGTTTCCGATAAAGTAGTCAGGTGTAACGTAGTGGTCGCAGGAATATAGGTCTCCATTGTGTTCAATAGCCATAGCATCGCCGCAAGTTTCATTGAATACACACAGACTTGGGTTATAGCCTAACCACGCTTCAAGTGCTATATCGAATATCTGTATGAAGATCTTACCGATATCATTTACGACCCATTCATCAAATATGGTACTGAGGAATTTACCATACTGCTTTCCAGTTACTGACCGTGGAGATACATTCTCACCATCAAAATGTTCGACTGCAGGTATAAACTGCATAAACTCTGCACCAAGGCTTTTAAAGTAGGAATATACCTCTTTCGGATATTCAGCATTATGATTGTTTACAACACATAGGATGTTGTAGTCAACATTATGCTTTTGAAGTATCCTTAACCCGCGAATTACCTGTTCTGACGATGAACGACCACGTTTGTCATAGCGATACTTATCGTGAATTTCAGGTGGTCCATCAATGCTTATACCTATCAGGAACCTATTCTGTTTAAAGAACTGTCCCCATTCGTCATTAAGTAAGGTGGCATTTGTCTGGAATGTATTCTGTATCCGCATACCAGACCTTCTGTATTTTTGCTGATATCGGACAGCTTGTCTGAAGAAGTCAACTCCCATGAGTGTCGGTTCTCCACCTTGCCATGCAAAGGTAACGTCATTGACCTGTTGTGCTTCAATATATTGCTTGACATATTCCTCAAGCGTTTCATCTGTCATCCGAAATGACTTGGTTTGGGGATAGAGTTCCTCTTTTTCCAGATAGAAGCAGTATTCGCAATCTAAATTGCAGATCGGTCCGATCGGTTTCGTCATCACATGAAAAGCACGTGGCATTTTTGCTTGAACCATATATTTTGCCTCCTACTTTAACTATTTTTATTAGTGTATCATAATCACAAGGAGTCCACAAGAAAAAACTCAGGACTGTTTATAGTGAATTTTATAGTTAACTTGACATTTGACTTGTAGGAGGCCAGTTAACATGCTTCTGGCCGATTCCCGACTTTCACTACGTTAAGTCGCGATTCGGAGATCGCTCCTACAGAAGAAACGTCAGCATAGTTTTTTATTTCACCTTAGTTTTCGGTATTTTGGAGTTGACAGCATTACCCTCTGCAGTGTATGATATACAGAATATTCAAAGATCGGAGGAAACAGAACTTGGCAGCAGATATAGGACTCATCGGTTTGGCAGTGATGGGAGAAAATCTTGCACTCAATATTGAAAGCAGAGGGTTTGAGGTAGCGGTTTTTAACCGAACGGTCTCACGGGTTGATGATTTTATCGCCGGTGCAGCAAAAGGTAAGAATATAGTAGGTGCACACTCCATTTCCGAATTTATTAAACAATTGGATATACCCCGAAAGATCATCTTAATGGTCAAAGCAGGTGAACCTGTTGACGCATTCATTCAGTTACTCGTACCCCATCTTTCTAAAGGTGATTTGATCATAGATGGTGGTAACTCCAATTTCAATGACACAATACGCCGCCACGCGGAACTTGGCGGAAAAGACATACTCTTTATCGGTACAGGAATTTCAGGTGGAGAGGAAGGTGCATTAAAGGGACCTGCCATGATGCCTGGAGGTTCACCTGAAGCCTATGCACTTGTGGAACCAATTTTCACAAAAATTGCAGCCCATGTAGATGGTACACCGTGTTGTTCCTATATCGGTCCGAACGGTGCTGGACATTATGTCAAAATGGTGCATAACGGCATTGAATACGGGGATATGCAACTGATATGTGAGGCATACTCCTTGATGAAAAACATCTTGGGTATGAACGCAGATGAGATGCACAAGGTATTTAACAGATGGAATCAAGGAGAACTCAATTCTTATCTTATTGAAATTACTGCTGACATCTTTACACAAAAGGACGCAAGCGGTACACCCTTTGTTGATGTTGTTCTCGATCAGGCGGGTCAAAAGGGTACGGGAAAATGGACAAGTATCTCCGCATTAGACCTTGGCATCTCTGCTCCTACAATCGCTGAAGCGGTCTTCGCACGATGCATTTCTGCAATCAAGAGTGAACGTGTAGACGCCGCAAAGGTGATTAAAGGTCCGAGCGGAACTTATGATGGAGAAAGAAATAAAGCCTTAACTGCTATCCACAATGCATTATACGCAGCCAAGATATGTTCTTATGCACAAGGCTTTGCACTTATGCGGGAAGCGAGCGTTGAAAACGAATGGGACTTAAATCTTGGTCAAATTGCATTAGGATGGCGTGGTGGATGCATCATAAGAGCAAAATTCCTGCATCGAATCGCAGAAGCGTATGAACGTCAACCTGACTTGGCAAATCTATTGCTTGATCCATATTTTAAGGATGTTATTGAGAAATCTCAATCACACTGGAGAAATGTCGTCAGTACAGCCAGTCACGTTGGCGTCCCAATTCCAGCATTCAGCTCTGCCTTAGCCTATTTTGATAGTTACCGTAGCAGCAAACTCCCTGCCAATCTAATTCAAGCGATGCGTGACTATTTTGGGGCACATACCTATCATAAAATTGACTCAGAGGGTAATGTAATTGTCAACGAAAACGGTGAACCGACAGTTTTCCATACGGAATGGATGTTAGAGAACCGTCCGGAAGTAATTGTTGAATAAAGGAGGTAAAATGGCTCAAGGACCACAACAAGCATTATACGATTTTAAACCACAACACGACTTTTTTATAGGGATTGATTCTGATGGGTGCGTCTTCAACAGTATGGAAGTAAAACATAACGACTGCTTCAGTGTAAACGTCGTTAAACATTTTGGGTTAGCATCCATCTCAAGACAGGTGCATCAGGCATGGGATTTTGTCAACCTTTATTCAACAATGCGAGGAACGAACCGGTTTAAGGCACTACTGCTTGTATTTGATTATCTGCGCGAGATGTCCCTCGTTAGAAAAATGGGGTTAGAAATACCTGAATTACGACACTTAAGAGGATGGACTGAAGTTGAGACAAAACTCGGTAATCCTGCGCTACAGGAAGCTATAGAAAACGCAACCGGTGAAAGAAAGGATGAACTGAGTCATGTTATGCAATGGAGCCTTGCTGTGAACGAAAGTGTTGCTGAGATTGTCTACAATTTACCCCCATTTCCTGGTGTGCGTGAAGCATTACAACGACTGCAAGGGAAAGCGGATGTAATTGTTGTCTCCGCCACACCTGACGAAGCACTCAAACGTGAATGGGATGAACACAATATAGACCAATACGTTGCTTTAATTGCAGGACAAGAGATGGGAACGAAGACCGAACATCTTACAATTACAACAAAGGGTAAATATTCAGAAAATCGTGTCTTGATGATCGGGGATTCACCAGGGGACTTAAAAGCAGGTCAAAGTGTAGACGCACTGTTTTTTCCTGTAAATCCCGGTGCTGAGGATGCCTCGTGGGCACACTTTCTTGATGAAGGAATTGGTAGATTCTTCAGTGGACATTATGCAGGTACCTATGAAGACAAGCTGCTGAAAGCGTTTCAGGAATTGCTGCCTGAAACGCCTCCATGGTCAACGGATTAGAAAGGTCTATTATGAAAATACTGTTACAACATAGAGTTGAAGGTGAACAATTAAAAAGATTAGAGAATATTCTCGGTGATGAGCATACTTACATTATGGCGAACTCAAGAGATGAGATTGCTGAGGAAGGTAAAGATGCTGACATTTTCTTCGGTTTCTGTAGTGAGGACATATTCCCGCATTTAGCCAATATCAAATGGATTCAGGCTTCAAGTGCTGGTATGGATAAACACATGTATCCAGCGATGCGTGAGAGTGATGCGGTTTTAACCAACGCTGCAGGACTCTACGGGACACATGTCGCGGATCAAGCCTTTGCACTCCTACTCGGTTTAGCGCGTGGCATTCACCATTTCACCAGGAACCAAGACAACCATAAATGGGGTGGTAGCAAATCCCCGATGATTGAGATTGATGGGTTCAAAATCGGTATTGTGGGTTTAGGGGGTATCGGCATGCAGATGGTGAAACGTGCAAAAGGATTCGATATGTATGTTATCGGTGTTGATGCTTACCGAACAGATAAACCCGACAATGTTGATGAATTGTTACCGATGGATAAACTGGTCGATATGATGAGTCGTGTAGATGTTGTCATGATTGCATGTCCATTGACAGAGGAAACACGTGGATTGATTAATGCTGAGAACTTGTCTGCTATGCAACCCACAGCCTATCTCATAAACGTTGCGCGTGGTCCGATTGTCAAGGAAGACGATTTGATTAAAATCTTACAGGAAGGTAAAATTGCAGGAGCGGGTTTAGATGTAACAGAGACGGAACCGTTGGGAGATGAAAGTCCGTTGTGGGATATGGATAACGTGATTATCACGCCTCATGCTGCGGGTGGATCTCAGCACCGTATGCGGCGAATTACTGAGTTTTTCTTGGATAACCTTGAACGGTATCTGAAGGGTGAAGCGTTGCGGAATGTTGTGGATAAAAAACTCGGTTTTTAGATAGATACTTGTATTGAGTTTGTGCCATTATCTTATGATTTGCTTGTTTGGTTCAGTCCTGTTATACTATTTACAGAGGTGAGAAAATGTTTATGAAAAGTATATTTGCATTATTGTTACTTTTGCTATTAGTACATCCCGCTTTTGCCCAACTGACACCCGATGATATCCGTATCATACGGGAAGAGGTTACTAAAATTGTTAAAGCCGAAATTGATGTAAGTGAAACACGGATGCGAGAATATATTGATCTGAAATTTGATGTGCAAGATACCAAATTCACTTCGCAGGATACCAAATTTACTACAGAATTTGAGGGATTGAGTAGACAACTGACAATAGTCGTGATTCTTGTTTCAGGTCTTATTGCATTGATCGTAGTAGCAATTGATATCCCACAAATTATTATTGCAAGAAAGCAAAAAGGGCATGAAGCGTTAGAAGCAGAAATCAGAACGCTCCGAGAAAAAGTTGAACTCCTTGAGCAAACACGGTTAATAGGACCCAATTAAACCAGATTCATTGAAATCAATCTGCAATGAACCTACCTCTTTGTCAAGTAGATAAGCATTGAGTGTGTAAAGTTTTGGTTACTTTTCTGAAATAGGATTTGCAGGATTTCAATATTACCAAGATAATCCTCTTACAACAAAGTTGTGAAGAATTCTATCAAATCCGGTTGATAGACACCATATACCTCTTATCCTGAAAATCCTATAATCCTGTCATTTTTGGATGTTTGGCCTGGTTCAGACAAATAGAGTGAGGTATTGCGACATGAGAAGGTTTGGCACACAAGGACCTGTGAACCCTGAACAGCATTATATTGTCGCACGCACGGAAGAGCTGACCGAGTTCATTAAACGCGTCAAAGAGGGACGATATATCGTCATCTTTGCGCCCCGTCAAACAGGTAAGACAACTTTCTTTCAACGCGCTGTTGCAGCACTCACTGCTGAAGACCTAACCTATTTTCCCATTCAACTGAATTTTGAAATATATGTAGACTGTGAACGTTCCGAATTTTACGAGTCACTCGCTAAACAGATTGGCAAGGAAATTGAACGGGTTTTCCAAATACGCGGTGAGGGACTTGACGAAGCATTAACCCACTTTCTTGACCATGCTAAAATAACTAACCATCTGTCAATGATGGATTTTTTTGAACAGGTTCAGCATTTCCTGAAGTACGGGGATGATTTGCAGAAAGTTGTTCTCATTATTGACGAGTTTGATGGTATTCCCACAACTGCCCTGAAGGGTTTTCTGCATGCGTTCCGACATACTTATGTCACTCAGGCTACGTTTCAATGCCCCCACAGTCTTGGCATTGTGGGTGTCAAAAACATCACACAACTGGACTATGATCGCTCTGTCTCCCCGTTCAATATCCAGGACGATTTTGCGCTGTCCAATTTTACACTTAATCAAGTGCAGGAGCTATACGGACAATACACAGACGAAGTAGGACAGGCTTTCAACCCAGAAGTAATTGAATCCATTCACAAACAGACAGGGGGACAACCCTTTCTTGTCAACCGGTTCGCGCAGATACTCACTGAAGAGATGGACATTCCCAAGACTGATTCAATCACTATGAAGCATTTTTCACATGCACTTCAACTACTTTTAGAGGAACGAAACACCAACATTGAACATCTCCTGACCAATATCCGCAAAGCCCCACGGTTTCAAACAATGCTTATGCGAGTTGTCTCTTATGAGAACAGCGTGCCCTTTAATCCCGACAATGACATTATCAATGAACTCGCCACGTATGGTGTCATTACCAAAGGAACCGACAGGAAGTGCGAGGTAATCAACCCGATTTACCTGTACCGCATTGTCCAAGCGTTCAAACCGTTAGTCAACGGATTGGAGGACGACTACTTTCCCAAAGACACCGATGGATATCAATATCTCACGGACGATAGACACATTCAGATGGAACAACTTCTTGATAACTTTTGGGATTTCATTGCCCGCGCAGGTTTTAGGATCTTGCAAGTCCCTGAAACACCGCAAGAATTCATCGGACAGCACCTCTTGTTTGCCTATCTCGATCAGTTTGTTACCAGCGTGAACGGGACAATGTATATAGAAGTGCCAACAGGACGTGGTAGAATGGATCTACTCATTCTACATAACGGAAAGAAATACATCGTTGAAACAAAGATTTGGAGAAGTGAAAGAGGTATGCCAAAGGTAAAGAACAACTCGCTTCGTATCTATCAACAGAAGGTGTGACAGAGGGTTTTTATGTGGTGTTCGATCATCGCGAGGTGCCAGAGCCGCGCTCTGAGACAGAGTTAATAGATGGATTGACGATTCGGAGTTACGTTGTTCCTGTTGTACAAGAACGTCCTTCCCGTTCCGTCGAACAGTAGGTATTAGATTTACTTGATGAACCCGTATCCCAGTGAGGGTTGGCTATATGAGAAGGTTTGGTACACAGGGACCTGTGAATCCTGAACAGCATTATGTTGTCGCTCGGACAGAAGAACTCACCGAGTTCATTAAACGCGTCAAAGAGGGACGTTATATTGTCATCTTTGCCCCCAGACAAACAGGTAAGACAACTTTTTTCTATGCTGCTATGGATGTCCTCGCGACTGAGGAACCAAATTACCTCCCTATCCACTTGGATTTCCAAGCGTATAAAAACCTTGCGCCATCGGATTTCTATAGTAACCTCACCGAAGACATTCGCGAGGAAATAGAGAATACTTACCATAAAAGTGGAGAAGCTCCCTCTGAGGCGTTAAGAGGTTTTTTAGAAAACACAACCTTTACCGATAATGTGTCAATGCTCAGGGGGTTCAATGCATTAGCGCGGATGTTAGAGAATCAACAGGTTGTTATCCTCATTGACGAGTTTGATGGTATTCCTCAGACAGTTTTGAGCGATTTCTTGTATGCACTCCGACGTATCTATATCTCCAGAACGTCTCCCAGATGTCCGCATAGCCTTGGGATTATCGGTGTCAAGAGCATTGCGCAACTCAACTATGATCGTTCTGTCTCACCATTCAATATTAACGACGATTTTGCTTTGCAGAATTTTACGCTTACTCAGGTGCAAGAGTTACTTGGACAATATACCGCTGAGGTTGGGCAAAGTTTTGCTCCGGAAGTCATTGAATCCATTCACAAACAGACGGGAGGTCAACCGTTTCTTGTCAATCGATTCGCACAGATACTTACTGAAGAGATGGACATTCCGATAACTGAATCAATCACAATGACACATTTTTCACAAGCACTTCAGCTACTTTTAGAGGAACGAAACACCAACATTGAACATCTCCTGACCAATATCCGTAAAGACCCACGGTTTCAAACTATACTTATGCGAGTCGTCTCTTATGAGAATAGCGTGCCCTTTAATCCCGACAGTGATATTATCAATGAACTCGCTACGTATGGTGTCATCACCAAAGGAACCGACAGAAAGTGTGAGGTAATCAACCCGATTTACCTATACCGGATTGTCCAAACGTTCAAACCGGTAGTCAACGGATTGGAGGACGACTATTTTCCCGACGACTCTGATGGATTTCAGTATCTCACGACCAATGGACATATTCAGATGGAACAACTCCTGAATAACTTTCGGAATTTCATTGCCCGCGCAGGTTTTAGGATCCTGCAAGTTCCTGAAACACCGCAAGAATTCATCGGACAGCACCTCTTGTTTGCTTATCTTGACCAGTTCGTTAGTAGCGTGAACGGGACAATGTATATAGAAGTGCCAACAGGGCGCGGTAGAATGGATCTGCTCATTCTCCACAACGGAAAGAAATATATCGTTGAAACAAAGATTTGGAGAAGTGAGAGAGGTTACGCCAAAGGGAAAGAACAGCTCGCTGCGTATCTATCAACAGAAGGTGTAAAAGAGGGTTTTTATGTGGCGTTCGATCATCGCGATGTGCCAGAACCGCGCACAGAGACAGAGATGATAGATGGATTGACGATACGGAGTTACATTATTCCTGTGGTGCAAGAACGTCCCAGCCTGGGAACATCCCTAAATTGACCCCAATAGCAGAATACGCGTTTGGTATTCTGCATTGATAAGGAAATCGCACCTACCGACGATGAACCCATATCCCTGTGAGATTTCATTATAGGATTTGCAATGGTCCTAAGCCCTACCATAGACAGGTATCGCAGCACCATTGATAATAGATGCTTCATCAGAAGTCAGAAAACAGATTACCTTTGCGACATCATCAGTTTTTACCCAACGCGTATGGTCTTCGTCTGGCATTGCCTCTCGGTTCATTGGCGTATCCATTATACTCGGCATTATGCAGTTGACGTTGATACCCGAATCCATCACCTCAGCAGCTAATGACTCCGTTAACGTCCGAACGCCACCTTTAGAGACACAATAAGCACTCAATCCCGCTTCACCCTTTAGTCCTGCACGCGCAGAGACGTTTACGATCTTGCCATTACCCTGTCCTATCATGTGCGGAATTACTGTTTTGCAACAGAGAAACACTGATTTGAGGTTAAGGTTCATCATGAAATCCCATTTATCTTCCTCAAGTTCAACTGTGTCAATGCCACCAACAAACCCACCAACGATATTTACCAATATATCAAGATGACCGAACTTATCAATACAAGAATCTATGGTCTTCTGCACTGCTGATTCCTCAGTTACATTTGCATATAGAAAGGTAACCGCATCACTTAGATCAGGATTGTATTGCTTAAATCTACTCACTTCATCGTCAAACAGATATGTGACTGCGACCGTGTCATCCTGTGACAAGAATGCTTTCGTCACGGCACTTCCTAAGAAACCTGTACCACCTGTGATTAGGACGTTTCTGCTAGGATTCGACATTTATTACTCCTATTCTACATTATTACTTTTGAGTTTTAACGACACCAATTCCTGGTCTATCAGATAGCATTAACTTCCCATTGTTAAGTGTTACACCAGAAAATGGATCATTCTTAATCAACAAATTTCCATCTAAATCTGCATAGTCAACGAGTGGAGATAGATGAGCAGCTGCAGTGATACCAAGAGAACTCTCTATCATACAGCCAATCATGACATGTAATCCGTGTGCACGCGCAACGTGTATCATTCGCATCGCTTCTAAAAGTCCTCCACATTTGACCAATTTGATGTTTATGCCATCTACTGCTCCTGATAATCTCGGAATATCACTTGCACGTTTCACACTTTCGTCTGCGATGATCGGTAGTGCAGAATTCTCGCGAACGAACTTTAACCCTGCAATATCATCAGGTTCTGTCGGTTGTTCGATTAATTCTACACCATATTCTTTAAGTTGATGTATTTTCTGAACTGCCTCGTTTGGTGACCACGCAGTATTTGCATCAACATATATCGGTTTGTCAGTTACAGTGCGAAGTGTTTCCATTATCTCAATATCCCGTGCTGTTCCAAGTTTGACTTTCAGTATTGGATACATATCAGCTGCTAATGCTTTCTCTGCCATAACAGCTGGTTCATCCAGTCCTATTGTGAACGAGGTGCGTGGTGTGTTTAGTAGATTGAGTCCCCAGAGTTTGTATAGGGGAACGCCGAGTTTTTTACTGAGTCTGTCATTGAGTGCCATATCTATCGCAGATTTCGCAGCATAATTACCTTCTAATACTGCTCCGATCTTTGACATCACTTCGTGAATCTGGTCAAGGTCCTCGTCCAATTCTGAAGAGATGAATCGCAGTGCTGTTTCAACTGTTTCAACTGTTTCACCATAGAACTTCGCTGGAGATGCTTCACCAATACCCCCATCAATTTCAACAAAAATCGTCTTTCTATAAGGGTCAGTTTCACGACGCGAGATTTTGAAAGGATGCTTAAGTTGTAGTTTAGTAATCTTAGAAGTGATCTGCATCCTTATTCCTTTGAAATCCGTTGTAGTATTCCATAAATGTTTCTATTTTTTTCATCTCAATTTCTGTATCATCCTTTAGAAATTGCCACATACCTAAGAATATAGCAGATGCTTCCTGCTCTGATGTAAAGTCTTTATTACCAATAGAACGGATTTCAAGTGTCATTGCTAATTTGTTTGTCTGTTGGATTATTGGTGTTTCTCTATCTTGGATGGTCTCAATCGGTGTCTTATAGAGTCTACTGTTGAACTGTTCAAGGATACGTTTTTGCAAAAATTCGGTCTCTCGGTTGCCACGATTGTGTTTCGCTATGACAATAGGTTCTCCTTCAATCTTTGCCGTGTGGTTTATTTGTAGATAGTATCCTTCCTGTTTGATACTGTTTACCTTTTTGATCCGATCTTCAATGGACATCGTCTGTCCAGGTGTATGGATATTGAATACCTTTGCACCGGCAACTTCTAACATGTTCTTCAATGAAGAAATCAGTTTTTGAGTCTGCTGCGTATCTGTTCCCGTATCAATGACTATGGTTGTATTCTCAAACACGCTGTCAGCGATTGGGTGAAGTTCTACATTGACAATCGTCGCCTTATTCTGTTCAATGCTTATAAGTTGTTTATGTGGATAGAAACCTTGTTTTGAGAAGTTGAGTGTAGTTTGATATGGATAATCCAAATTGGGATCTGTTTTCAAAAAGTAGTGCCCTTTAGGATCTGATTCAGCAGTTAACATCGGTGAAGCACGCAATATGACCTGTGAAATCGGGTCACCTGAAGCAGCATTGCTAATGTGTCCTTGAATAACCCCATTTGGAATGTCGGTGAAATGTATTTTCAGTGAATTCTGAGTCTTACCATAAGAGATTTCCACAATAGTTTCACTTGGATGATCAAGTGCCTTAAGGTAAAAATAGGCCTTTCCATCCTTTGAAGTGCTTTCAGAAGATGCAAGTGTTCCGATGGATGCTTCTGCTCTGACAATTTCACCATCGGCAATGGGTAAACCATCAGCATCAAGAGCATTGGCTACAATTCCTACATACCCATTTCCGATGTATGGCATGTTCATTGTCCATGCATTCAGTTCAATCTTGGTTGCAGGTGGTGCTATTTTAAATTGCTGCGGTTGAGGCAAACTATGGTTTCCATAGTAATTTACCATGTCTGTTTGAATAAAATGAAGTCCATTTGCTAAAGGTTCCTTAACTTCAACCGTGATTATATCGGTGTCACGATCATATTGAAAGGGATAGTCTATTCCATTGATTTTCACACATAAGGATTTTGTAAAGACCTGCTGCCGTTTTAACATCCACGCACCCCGTTCATGTAATCCATCCATAATTCTTATTTTAATAGTTGGTGTCTTTGTTAGAATGGCAGATTCATTTTTAGGTGTGATCAGAACACCCTTCGGCAACCCAGCTTCAACGTATCGTGCTATACCGACGAAATAACCGTACGCTTCTCTCTGCAGATATTGATCGTTCTTTAATCTGGTTTCCTCTTCAGGGTTTGTGTAGAAGGAGGCTTCACATACAATAGAGGGACATTTTGTCATTCGCAATACACCAAAACCTGATGCAACTATTAACTTGTCTGAATAGAGTCCAGTTGCTGGTGAGTTTGGGAGACGTAGTGCGTCCGAAACACCTCGTTGAATGTAACGAGCAAGGTCAAGACTTGGTCGGGAGTCATCCGCATCACCATGATACCAGGTAGAGGTATAGTTTATTTCAGGATGATCATTGATTCCGTTGTGGTGTATTGATATGAAGAAGTCTACTTGATTCTCGTTAGCAATTTCGCTTCTGTCAGCTAAACTTACATAAGAATCGTCATCACGCGTCATAATGACAGTAGCACCTACTTTTTCTAAGAGGCTTTGAAGATACTTGGCAACTTTCAAGTTTATTTCCGCTTCTCGGAGACCTGTAGGACCGCGTTTGAAATCTGGGATATGTTCTTGACCCCCATGTCCAGGATCAAGACAAATCTTTACCCCTTTAAGGTGTCTTGCATAAGGTGGAATCTCCATTTCAGTAGACGAATCTAATTCCGAATTCTTTTCAGGTTGATTGGCACTGAGTGGACAAAGTATGAGGGATAGAAACAGAATTAGAAAGTGTTTATATCTATAACGCATTGATTCAACCTTAGTCATAGCAACTCATAAAAAAATACCGCAGTCTCTGATTAGTTCAAGACTGCGGATAATCAGGTGATATTGATTCATCAACGTCCGCGTAAACATTTGGGTCTGCCAAGAATTTCTGACAAGATTATACCGTCACGGAATGTTTGATGAGACAATTCAAATAGTGATGTAATAGGCATCGGTCTTGAAGGCAGTTTTGATGGAGAATCCACTGGTATTGGCGGTGGAGAACCTGATGTCTTGTCAACACCAGTGGCTCTTTCGATTTCCTTATTTATCTTCTCCGTAACCTTTTGTAGTCCAGTTACCTCTGACCTTTCATCCTTCTTCTGTAGTTCATCAGATAAATGGTATAACCCATCAAAATCATCTTTGACGTCAGGATCAACATTTGTGGAAACAATAGGTGTCTTGACCTGATACTTTGCATCAGCTTTCTGCTGTCTAATCTGCTTATCCAATCGATTCGCTGATATGACAACATATATGACAAATATTAGAATAGCAAGTGGTGCAATTATACGTGTCCACACAATAAGATCCATGCTATTTCTCCGATTTCGGTATTTACCAAATAGATTTCCTACTGCTTAGTCATACTATTGCAGGTCGCGATTCGGAGATCGCTCCTACAGAATGCGTTGGAATTATTTTCAGATTTGCTAACGTCTTCGACTGCGGAAAGTCTTTGGTCGTCCCAATATTTCAGCCAAGATAATACCTTGGCGAAACGTATCTGGATTCAGTTCTATCAGAGAAGTAGCAGGCAGAGGTCTTGATGGTAAACGCGATGGTGAATCCACGGGAACAGGAGGCGTTTCTATAGGTTTCCTCTCTGGTGTAGGTTCAGGGACAGGTTCAGATTGCTCTGTCACCATTTGCGCGTTTATATCTTCGTCAATCGTCTGATTATGCTGCGATACTTCTGTCTCTGTTGGAACTCCCTCAAAATTATCCATAAAAGGTGGAAACACAACATCACTATCGTTAGCAGTATCTACCTCAATAGTGTTTGACTCAGCTGTCTGAGGAGTTTGTGCAGGACGTTGTGTTTGTTTGCGTTTGCGTGTACCACCAAAAACGATGAAGAGTATTGCAAGTACAATCGGGATTAAAGCCTCAAGATTGAATTCCATCCGTATCTCCTTCAGATCTGTTTAAGATAGTCCTAAGGAATGTGCTGACCGAGTTGTGTCACCATCTTCTGGACCACCAGGTGATGCGATGGATTGTCGCATCTCTGTGTCAGCGAGTATATTCCGTAGCGTATAATAGTCCATAACGCTCATGTTTTCTGAATTGAAAGCATCAGAGATTGAAAGCGGGATTTCAGCTTCAGCTTCAATCAGTTTGACGGTCATTTCTTCTACGAGAGCCTTATTATCTTCCTCTTCTGCTTCTGCTTTTGCTCTTCGTTCTTCAGCTTTTGCGCGTGCAATCTTGAGTTCAGCTTCAGCTTGATCCGTCTGTAATTTTGCCCCGACATTTTCACCGACATTTATGTCAGCAATATCTATGGAAAGAATCTCAAAAGCCGTTCCAGCTTCAAGCCCCTTTTCAAGCACAGTTTCGGATATCCTTACTGGATTCTCTAACACCTGTTTGTGATTTGCCGATGAACCTATTGTTGTAATAATACCTTCACCCACCCTTGCACGAATAGTATCTTCAGTTGCGCCTCCGACGAGTCTGTCAATGTTTGCCCTGACGGTGACACGGGCTTTAACGATGAGTTGAATACCATCCCTGGCGACAGCAGTAATACCATTTGCTGCGTCTTCATCACTTGGTATATCAATAATCTCTGGTGTAACACTCACCTGAACTGCTTGTAATACATCTCTACCAGCTAAGTCAATTGCGGCGGCTTGTGCGAAGTCCAACCGAATGTTGGCTTTGTCTGCTGCGATGAGAGCAGCCACGACACTTCCGACTCGTCCACCTGCGAGAAAGTGTGCTTCAAGATCGTCCAATGATAATGATAAACCAGCTTTTGTTGCATTGATTTGTGGTTCAACAATTCCAGATGGTGGTACTCGTCGTAATCGCATCGCAACGAGGTCAAAAATCCCAACCTTAACACCAGCAGCAATCGCTGTAATCCATAAACCGAGGGGAACTAACCATGCAATAACTATTAAGAACAGTAATACACATACTGCTACTATAGCGAGTATTGCTGTTTCCATTTTACGCTCCTTCTCTTGTATTTGAGATATCAAAGTTTCCTTCACGAAATGCCCCCGCGAGTGCTCTTGGTACAGTGGCTTCTGCTTCAACTACTCTTGCCCGTCGTTCTTGCACATTTGCTGTCATCTCCTGTTTCCTCGCAACTGCAAGTGCCCGTTGTTCCTCTGCTTTTGCTTTTGCTACGACAAGATCGGCTTCGGCTTGTTCTGCCTGTAGTTCTGCACCGATGTTTTTTCCAACATTGACATCCGCAATATCAATCGACAAGATTTCAAACGCAGTACCAGCATCAAGCCCCCTATCAAGTACTGTCTTCGTGATGATATCTGGGTTTTCAAGGACATCTTCGTAAGTATCCGATGCACCGATTGCGCTGATAATACCTTCACCAACACGAGCGACGATTGTTTCTTCACCTGCACCCCCAACAAGTCGATTGATAAAGGTTCGCACAGTTATTCTGACGGTCGCAATAAGTTCAACACCATCAAGTGCAAGTGCACTGATGCGTGGTGTTGTAATAACGCGTGGATTAACGCTGATTTGAACTGCTTCAAATACATCTCTACCAGCTAAATCAATTGCTGCAGCTTGCGTAAAATCAAGACTAATGTTCCTTGCTTTATCAGCAGCAATTAGCGCGCTGACAACGTTAAGTACATTGCCGCCCGCCAGATAGTGTGCTTCCAAGTCTGCCGTGGCAACTTTCAATCCCGCTTTGTGACTACTGATAAGAGCTCTGACAATAACATTCGGATTGACTCTTCTCAGTCGCATTCCGATAAGTTCAAAGATGCGCAGTGGTACCCCTGCTGCGACTGCTGCAATCCATAGTCCTACTGGTACGAACCAGAAAAACATAAAGACTACTATAAGTGCAACGACTGCAATTATGGGTATAAAAGGTATATTTTCCATAGTGTATCTCCCTTTTGTTCAAGTATTATTGATTCTTCAGATTATAGTGAACTTTAGAATGAATGAAACACTTCACAGCGGGCGAGGTGACCTCGCCCCTACGATGGGGTTCTTCGTCATCGGTATATGGGTTGAAATGTCTCATTAATTATTCACTTTACTATAGTTTTCCAAATCACTGATTATAGACTTCGGACAACAACTCTACTCCCCTCAACTTGTATGACTTCAATCTCAGTTTCTGGTTCTACAAACTCACCTTGTGTTACGATGTCAACACGTTGTCCATTTATGAGTGCTACTCCTGCTGGACGTAGTGGGGTGATTGTCTTCCCAGATTTGCCGACAAGTGCTGTTAATTCTCTCGGAGCGGCGTGATAGCCTTTATCACTACTTTCTGCAGCATCCAAAATAAAAGTTTTACCTATGGATGTTTCTCGAATAAGAGATAACAGGATAATTGCTATCGGTATAACAAATATTAGTGCGATACTTGTGAAAATAAGAGCCGTCTTTACGCCTGCATTTGTCCAGATCATCCCGACTCCAACACAGAAGATGATAATACCAGGTACCCCAGCCGCACCAAAACCGGGGAGAATTAGAATCTCAATAAATACCAATAGTATACCGAGTGCAATAAGAATAGTTGGTACCCACATAAAGGTCACCTCCAAACATGTTCAGTCTAACTTTGCGTTACTCCTCAAGAGTTTCAACAGAAATTTTAGAACCTTCTACCTCTAATACTTTAATCGGGGTATTCTCATTAATGAAGTTCCCAACTGTGACGACATCTAACCTTCTATTCTCTATGCGTGCAGTTCCTGCTGGACGTAACGGTGTTAACGCAACACCTGTTTTCCCAACAAAACTCTGAAAGTCATCTATACCGGCTGAATGGTATCCTTGGTCAGCACTCATCACGGTGGAGAGTGCGAATCGTTGAAATGGAGATGACTTTGGCAGGAAGATTGTCGCAACTATTGCCAACGCGGAGGTTAAAATGATTGAGATAGATAACCACAAGAGGGCAATAGAAAAGTCACCGGTCTCGCTAAAGAAGGTGTAAAACACACTTCCCAACATTAAGAACAGACCTATAATCCCTGTTATACCGAATCCTGGAATAACAAACACCTCAACAACAATTAATGCTAACCCCAATACGAATATTAACATGACGACCCACAAGGATACTTGGTTAAGCATGTGTCCTCCGAAAAACAGACCTATAAAGAGTAATCCGAGAAAACCGGGTATACCAAAACCTGGGGTTCGTATTTCAACGAGTAGACCGAGTCCTCCTAACGAAAGCAGTAATGCACTGATATATGGACTGGTGAGAAAGAAGACTGTGCGATCAGCAACTGTTACTTCAAACCTTTCAACATTAGCATGTTCCAACGTCTTAATGAGAGATACACGGTTTTTTCGACGCTCCTCCTGTTGACTTAACACATCCTTCTGTGTCAATGCTGTTATGACATTTTCACTATAGTCCTGTTCTATTTCAACGATTCGGTATTGTGTGAGTAATTCAGATAGGTTTTCTGCTTGCGTATTAACGAATCCGTAATCAAGAGCCTGGACAGTAGAGAGTGTTAGCAGTTCACCTTCGTCACAGAGGATTTGCATCTGTGTACCTGCATCCTGTTCATTTATAAACTCAATGGGTCGTAGCTTAATTATATCTCCATTCTCTAAACGTACAAGATATAATCTTTTGTCCACCATCGCCTCGGCAATGTCTGGATTTCTATTTTGGCGTTCTGCGGTTGACCGGATAGTCGTACGAATGTAAGTGACAATTTTCTCTGGAGCTTCATTTCCTTGTGCGTCAACAGGTGCAGAGTCTCCTATTGTTGCGCCAGAAGTCATTACGATTTGATCACAAGCTGCTGAAATCATCGCGCCTGCAGAAATCGCTTGTCTGTTAACGAATGCTATAGTAGGTACTTTTGTAGCTTGGATTGACCGTATTATCTTTACCGCGGAATCGACCTTACCTCCTGGGGTGTCTATATCAAAGACAATGGCGTCTGCATTAGCCTGTTCTGCTTTCTGAATACCCTTCTTGACATAAGTACTGACGCCGCCTCCGATTTCAGTACGTATGTCAATGACATATACTAAGGCATTCTGTGTTAGTTCAGAATTTGTAGCATCGTCTGCAGAAAGGTTCAATGCCACGCATACACAACCTAAAAGAATTAGCAAGAAAAGAAGTATGTTTTTGTATTTTGCCATGCGTCTATCACTCCTGATAGATTCTTGTGGTACTGTTGTGACTTTCTTGTTAATGTTCCCTTTTGCCTTTAGTATACCTTAAATTAAGTTTATGTGTCAAGGAAGTTCATGTTTTATATATAAACTCTTGGGATATGTATGATTAGATTTGCTTGTTTATAGAATTCAAAGCGGGATAGATCTGTTCATACACTTTAAGTTTTTCATCGTATTCTTGTGCTATCTCTTCACGAGGATAATATGTCTCTTTCGGTTTTACTAACAGGTTGACCGCTTCCTCAATGGAACTGTATTTACCAATCGCTGTGCCAGCTAAAATTGCAGTTCCAAGGCAAACCCCCTCAGAGATGTCTAATGCAATGACTTTTTTACCAAACATATCTGCTTTTAGTTGTAGCCATTTGTCAGATTTCGCGCCACCCCCTATTGCTCGCACTTCATTTATTTCTACACCAGCATCCTGTAACATTGTAAGATTCTGTTTAATCTCGTAGCTTATACCCTCAAGAATTGCTTTCACAAGTTCGCCTTTTGACGTAGAAAGTGTGAGTCCAACAATCGCACCCTTCGACTCCAGATCAAGATGCGGTGTTCCTGAACCGGTAAAATGCGGGAGTAACATCGCCGTTCCGGGTGAATCGGGTATATCCTCAAGCAGAATATCATATACATCGCGATTTTCTGCGGTTGCTTGTGCAATTTCAGTTTCTGCAAATGTGTCTCTGAACCATCTAAGGACGACACCACCACTTGAGACAAATCCTAATGTTACATAGAGTCCTTCAACGACATGAGGATAGCAAGAAAAGTTCCCATCTATCATCTGTTGGTTGATGACAGGTTCTCCGAAGGCGGGTGCAATACATTCAACAGTACCCGTAGCATCCATAACTTCTCCCCCACGTATAATACCTGCTCCCAATGCACCACACGGTTGGTCATGCCCCCCAGCAACAACGACAACACCACTGGGTAATCCCAGCTCGGTAGATACTTTTTTGCCAATCTCACCGATTATTGTTCCTGATGGTACCGCATCTGGTAAAAGTGATGCGTCAATATCGGCAAGATCAAACATCCTATCTGACCACGTTTTGTTGATTATGTCAAACGCCATTGTTCGTGCTGCGAGTGAGTAATCAACAACGGGTTGAACACCGAGTCTGAAGTTAATGAAGTCTTCAAAACCGAAGAACTTCCATACCTCTTTGTATAGCTCGGGTTGATTGCGTTTTATCCATACAAGTTTTGCAAGTGTGTGAATGTCACTCGGTGGCATTCCAGTTATTTGCATCACTTCTAATGGTGTGATATTCTGTAGGATCTCCTCACAGATTCCTGTTGTACGGGAGTCAAATGTAGTGATTGCATTTGCGAGCACATCACAATTGCCCCATACAGGTGTCACTGCCTCACCTTGTGAAGCGACGCTTATGACTTCAATTGGATCGGCATCTGTTTGTGAAGCAACTTCACGAATTCCATCCGAGACTTTTTCCCAAACAACATTCCCGTCTAATTCCGACCATCCGGGTTGTGGGTGTATCAATGGATATTCGCGATATGCTTGTGCTAATATTTCTCCGTCCTCACGGAATGAAATGACCTTACAACCCGTCGTTCCAACATCAATCCCGAGTAGACTCATCTGTCTTCTCCTTTTTTCAGTTTGTTGATTTTATTTGTCAATCTCAATCTATTTGTGGGTCAAGTGCGTCCCGTAGTGCATCACCGAGAAGATTAAACCCTAACACGATAAGAAAGATCGCCATGCCGGGTGCAAATACGGATAAAGGTGCTTTGCGAATGAAATCCGTATTCTCATTGAGCATTGCCCCCCATTCTGGTACACCTATTTCTGCCCCGAGTCCGAGGAAACTGAGTCCAGCAGCATCCAAAATTGCTGCGCCTATTCCTAAAGTTGCTTGAACAATCAACGGAGCAAGACAATTCGGAAGGACGGTTGTTACCAGAATTCGGATGTCGCTTGCCCCGATGACTTTCGCTGCAGTAACATAATCTAATTCCCGGACTTTCAGAACAGAAGCGCGTAATATCCTTGCATACTGCGGAATATAAACAATAGAAACAGCGATAATCGCATTCGTCAGACTCTGTCCCAAAATCGTAACAATGACCATTGCGAGTAGAATACTCGGCATTGCAAGCATCATATCCATAACCCGCATAATCACATTGTCTAACCAACCACCGTAATATCCAGCAAATGCCCCGAAAAGTGTCCCTAAACCGAGTGAAAATGTTATGGCAATTAATCCGATTTTCAATGAGATTCGCGCGCCATACAGAATTCTGCTAAATACGTCCCGTCCCGCTCCATCGGTGCCGAGTAAATGTTGGTATGACCAACCCGTAAGTCGGTTTTCTACTTTTGCAGTCATCGGTTCATGTTTTGCTAATAGGGGTGCAAAGATAGCGATAGTCACAAAAAAGAGTATGATTGATGCCCCAATAACAGCCGATGGATGTCGCATCAGTTTACGTATGACGTGCTGTTGACTTGTTGCGGTAACATTAGTGTTCATAGTGTCTCGTCTCCTACTCTTATGCGCGGATCAAAGTAGGCATATAACAGATCAACAATTAGGTTGACAAACATAAATAGTGCAGAAACGAATAATACACCCCCTTGAACAGCGCGCACATCACGTGCTTCGACTGAGGCGCGTAGCCATGAACCGAGACCAGGCCACGAAAAAATATGCTCCGTCAAAATTGCACCACCCATGAGATAACCAAATTCCAATCCAATTATTGTCAATACAGGAACCATGCTATTCTTCAGTGCGTGCTTAATAATGACTCTCCACCGAGACAGACCTTTGGCGTAAGCAGTCGTAATGTAAGGTTGATTTAACACCTCAAGCAGGCTTGAGCGAGTCATCCTCGCGATGATTGCTAACGGGATAGTTCCTAATGTAATCGCAGGCAATATCAGATGAATAATTGCATCCTTAAATGCTGTAAAATTGCCTTGAAGTAAGGTGTCAATCAGCATGAATCCGGTAAGGGATTCTACATCTAAGCTTAACACGGTATCTAAACGCCCTGACACTGGCAGAATATTCAGGTAATAAGCAAATAGAAGTATCAGCATCAATCCGAGCCAGAATATCGGCATTGAGATACCTGCAAGTGAAGTTGACATGGAGAAATAGTCTAGGAACTTTCCACGATAGACTGCTGCGATTATTCCGGCTGCTATACCGAAAAAAACAGAAAACACCATCGCAGCAAGCGTTAACTCAGCGGTAGCAGGAAAGTACCGTTTGATTTCTTCAATCACAGGCTCTTTCGTTTTAAAAGACCGTCCTAAGTCAAGATGAACAAGGTCCCACAGGAAGATTCCGTATTGATGATACAACGGTTTATCCAGACCTATATCTTCCCGGATTTGGTCAAGGACTTCTTGGGTTGCACGTTCACCTGCAATGGTCAGTGCGACATCACCCGGGATCAGATGTACCATAAAAAACACGAGAAGAGATACACCAAGAAGGGATAAACTGATGGAGAGGAATCTTTGGAGTACATAAGAAAGCAATACTCATGCCTCACATCTGAAAAACAGCAAGAAGAACATCCCGATGAGATGTATGCTTAGAAGAACGGATTATGTAGTTTTTCTTCACCTACGGTCGTAGAAGGTCCGTGTCCTGGAAACAGTCTTACATCATTAGGAAGTGAGAGCAGATTGTCACGAACGCTATCTATTTCATCCTGATATGAGATGTTCGGTCCGCCAACGGAACCCGCGAAAATTGCATCACCAACGAATGCAGCAGACTGTGTGAAAAAACTGCACCCACCCGGTGTATGTCCGGGAGTGTCCAGCACAGTTACCTTGAGTTCGCCTATCTCAACACCGTCAGCATGCACAAGTTCATACAGTTTTCCTGCACTTTTAGGTTTAGGTTCATTCTTATGTATATATGTTTCACAACCGGTAGCGTTCTGTAGTTGAATCAAACCATCGGTGTGATCTCTATGTGAGTGAGTCAAGAGAATAGCCGTTGCATTTACTTTATGTGTGCCAAGTTGTTTCAAGATTAAGTCAGGATGTGCAGCCGTATCAATGATGGCAGCTTCTTTCGTGGATTGGCAGACTAAGATATATGCGTTGACTGGCCATCCACCAACAGGTGCACTTACTGTTATGACCTTCAGATCTGTGTTTTCATATTCCTTAATCGGAGTTGGTTCCCAGGTTTCATTAGCAATATCAAGGAGTTTTGCTCCGTCTAAATTCAGCACCTCTGCAATTTTATATACTTGCGATTCTGTAGGTTTTAATGTATACTGTTCCATACGAGATAGGTCTGATTCGGTAATACCTGCAGCATCTGCTATCTCGCTATGTGACATATTTTGACCACGTCTTGCTTTACCAATAATGTCACCGAATTCATCTTCAAGTGCGTAAGCCATGTAAATGTTCTCCTCTGTTCTATTTTGAGATAGTATAACAGAAGAAACAGATTAACACAATTCAAAAAAGGAATCTTCTTAGAGGAGTAGTGTCATGAACACTCATATAAAAAACATAAATCATGATGATAATATACTGACACCCATTAAAACGGATATGACTCTGGAAGAATTCTTTGATAATGACATAGAGGGTTACGAATATGTGAAAGGAGAATTAAGACCGATGTCTCCACCAACTATGGAGCATGGTGAAGTGAGTATGAGTCTCATTTTACCGTTGGGAACTTATGTTCGCGATAAAAAATTAGGTCATGTTTACCCAGCAGATACAACTTTTAAATTAGGAGATAGGATAGTAAAGCCGGACATTGCATACATTTCAACTGAAAGGTTACCTGAAAACAGACGTCAGGTTTCGCCTATAGCTCCAGATTTAGCGGTAGAAGTCGCCTCTCCCACCGATTCGTTGTATGATATTACTGAGAAAGCACTTGCATATCTTGAAGCTGGCACACGACTTGTATGGGTGATTGAACCGGTCGCTAAAACGGTGAAAGTATTTCGATCTGAAAGAGATATTTGTTTACTCACACGGGACGATACACTCTTGGGAGAAGATGTAATTGAAGGCTTTTCATACCCTGTTGACAAATTATTTGAGTAAACAGATTTTCAACGGATAGCGCAAAAGGTGGAAATAAGATGGACACACACGGAAATAGCGATATTCTTACAGAGACTCTTCCTCAAGAATATAACACGATGACATTGCAAGAATACCTTGCAAGTGATTTAGAAGGATTTGAATTCTTAGAAGGAGAATTAATACCGATGCCGCCTACTTCTGGAGAACATGGCGATATAAGCTCTAATATACAATGGTATTTACAATCCCATGTTCGTGAAAAAAAACTGGGTCGTATTTACACATCCGACACTGGATTCCAGATTGGAGACCGTGTCCTGATGCCTGATGTGGCATTCTTATCATCTGCACGATTACCAGAAGATCGTCAGAAAGCATTTACAATACCACCTGACCTTGCTGTGGAGATTGTATCGACTTCTGACACGCAATCAAAGGTGGCAAGAAAAGCACTTGCATATCTTGAAGCGGGTACACGACTTGTATGGGTTGTTGAACCTACTGTAAAGACAGTAACTGTCTACAGATCAGAAACAGACATTTCTTTACTTACACGCAACGATGTGCTGTTAGGAGAAGATGTAATTGAAGGGTTTTCATGTGCCGTAGAAAAACTATTTGAATAAAGGAGTTTATATGAAGCTTGGATTAGTAACTTACAATATGGCGAAAGATTGGGACATACCCACAATAATTGAAAGATGCTCAGAGACGGGTTTCTCAGGGGTCGAATTGCGAACAACACACGCACACGGTGTAGAGGTAGACCTAACTGCAAGTGAACGATCTGATGTCAAAAAACAATTTGAGGACTCACCGATTGAGATAGCAGGTTTAGGTTCTGCGTTTGACTATCATTCAGTTGATCAGGATGCAGTTCGCAAGAATATTGATGGCACTAAGGTGTATTCCCAGTTAGCAGCGGATGTGGGGGCACCGGGTGTAAAGGTGCGTCCAAATGGACTTCCGAGTGAAGTACCTGTAGAAAAAACATTGGACCAAATTGGGTTAGCTTTACGCGAATGCGGCGAATTTGCGTCTGATCTCGGTGTAGAGATTCGTCTGGAAGTTCACGGTGGCGGTACTTCTGAATTGCGTCACATCCGGACAATTATAGATGTTGCTGACCACGACAATGTATATGTCTGTTGGAATTCAAACTTCGGAGAAGTCGAGAACGGTTCCATACAGAACAACTTTAATTACGTAAAGGGTAAAATCGGCTTAGTCCACATCACCGAATTACACCGAAGGGAGTATCCTTGGCGACAACTCTTTTCCTTATTGAGAGAATCTGGGTATGATGGATACACATTAGCAGAAATTGCTGGTAGTTCTGACCCCGTGCGAGTGATGAATTTCTATCGCGCGTTGTGGGAAGAATATAACAGAAAATAGACTTCAAAGGAGAAGCAAAGATATGAAAGATATTATACTGATACTTTTCTGTCTTACACTCACACTGTTTATTTCAGTTGAGAATACTATTTCTAAAATTGACCCAGATTCCATCGTAGGTATCTGGCTCCTTGACGAAGGTCAGGGTAACACCGTCAAAGACCACTCAGCCAATAAGAATGATGGGACAATAATGGGTGCAGAGTGGACGGAAGGAAAGATTGGAAGGGGTCTTGAATTTGATGGCACTTCACGTGTGGAGATTCCTGCCAGTGAGAGTATTGATGACTTTCTTGACGGTTTTACATATCTACTATGGGTAAAACCGACCGGACCACCGCCAAATGCTAACACCCGTTTGATTGAAAGAGATTGGCACAATCCGACAATTCAGATTGGGAATAATAATGATTTCTATGGTAGTATTGCTGTGAATGCAGACCAGAATTTTTCCAATGTCAGAGGCGGAGAATGGAAAATGGGTGAGTGGAGTTTTGTTGCTATCACGTATGATGGAACTGACCTTAAACTCTTTGTCAATGACGAATTTGTTGGTGAAAATGAGGTGGGTAAACCCGATGAGAAACTGAATACTGAGATAAGATTCGGTGCATGGCGGAATCCGAATTGGGATTTCATCGGTATACTTGATGAAGTCGGGGTTTTCAATATGCCCTTGTCTGAAAGCGATCTCAATAATGTCATGAAGAATGGACTTGAGGGAGCCGCTGATGTATCTCCTGTCAGAAAACTGGCAACTACATGGGGAGATGTAAAAGCTAACAGATAGTATATACAATAGGTTTTCATTACAAAAATAAGGATAATGATGAATCAACTTGAATTCTACAAAGCAAAACTGAATTTTGAGACAGATTCTTGGGATCTCTACGAAGCGCTTAATAATGGTGAACCTATCATCGTAATTGATGCTCGATCTCCAGAAGCGTATAACATTGAACATATACCAACTGCGATTAATATACCGCATAGGACAATGTGTGAAAAAAGCACGAATCATCTTGATAAGACTAAGACGTATGTCACCTACTGTGATGGAATTGGATGTAATGGCTTCCACCAAAGGTGCATTGAATATGGCACGTTTAGGGTTTGAAGTTAAAGAACTGATGGGTGGATTAGATTGGTGGAAACGGGATGGTTATGAGACGCACGGACAACAAGGTGCTGATGGTGAAAAAGTGATGTGTGGATGCTAAATCAGGTAGTTGTATTTTAATTTGCATTCGAGTTTTCAATAGTGTATAATTATATGTGCAAATAGATGCTTAATCCCTCATAGCTCAGTTGGTAGAGCAGATGGCTGTTAACCATCGTGTCGGCGGTTCGAGTCCGTCTGGGGGAGTTTCAGAATGCTGACAGTTTTTTGAATTGTCAGCATTTTGCTTTTTCTGAATTGCCGATCACTCTCCTTTATGTTTTTTCAAGAATCCTTCCAACCAAGCATCCGGATCACGTCCCAATTTACGCAGACATACACATCCGATTTTTTTGACAAAATTTGGTATAAGGTTAAATAATCTCAGTTGCCAGCTCATTGTTTTACCGTCCGATTGTTTAATCAACTTAGAATCGCCTGTCCAGTAACTTCGCTAAAGAAATGGATTCGCTCAGGGACAAAGGATATATAAAGCGTATCACCGATTTTCGCCTCAAAGTTCGGAACAGTCACAGATTTCATTATGGTTTGTGTACCAGTAGTATCTGGTCCAAGGGTTATCTCTACTATAGTCTCTGCTCCGAGTGGTTCAACACTATAGACTTCAGCTTGAAAAGAATTGGGTACAACGTGGTGATTGACAAGGACATCTTCAGGATGGACACCGAAGACTAAACCGTTCTCGGTGCTGCTATCATTCAATGTTGCAGTGATGCTGTTATCTTCAATCGTACAACTTCTGTTTTCATTAGAACCTTTAGGTAAGGTCAGTTGCAGAGATCCATTCTTATGTGTAATCTCACACGGTATACAGTTCATACTTGGACTTCCGATGAAACCTGCGACAAACAGATTCGCAGGATGATTGTATATGACGGTGGGTGTGTCTAACTGCTGTATTGTCCCCTCTTCAAGTACAGCGATACGGTCAGCCATTGACATCGCTTCTACCTGATCGTGTGTTACGTAGAATGTCGTCGTTCCGAGATCGCGTTGTCTCCATCTAATTTCTGATCGCATCTCTGCACGTAGTTTTGCATCAAGGTTAGATATGGGTTCATCCATTAGAAATACTTGTGGTCGACGTACCATTGCGCGACCGAGTCCAACACGTTGCGTCTCACCGCCGCTCAACTGATTCGGTTTTCGCATGAGTAGATGCTCAATATGTAGCATCTTGGCAATATCCAGAACGCGGGCATGTATCTCCTCGGGTGGTAGTTTCCTTGGATGCAATGGGAATGCCATGTTTTCGTAAACGGTCAAATGGGGATAAAGTATGTGTGATTGAAAGACAAAAGCGACATCTCGATCTGCAGGTGTGTGGTCATTAACACAAACATCGTCAATGTAAACGTTACCTTCTTCGGGTTTGTCTAAACCTGCAATACAACGTAAGGTCGTTGTTTTACCTGCCCCTGTTTGTCCAAGTAGCACAAAGAACTCTCTATCTTCTACATCAATAGAGATGTTGTCTAATGCTATGAGGTCACCGAACCGTTTTGTAACGTTTTCCAGTTTTACTGTTGCCATTATGTAGTATCTTGCATGTTTTTCACTGATTATGACACAGAATGATGACTTTGTCAATACATTTTGGGTCAAGATAGGGTGTGTAAAATTATTGTAGAAATATGCAGATAAGACTTGTAGGAGCGATCTCCGAATCGCGACCTGTCGGGAATCGGAGATCAAATCAACGGTATGAATGCCATTTAGGCATTCACCGCCTACAGCGTATTTTTGGGGTTTATAACCAAAACTTTACACTCCCGTCAAGATAGATTTTGGATATTTTAGGAGTTGATAAAATCATTTTCATCTTGTATACTCAATAGCATGAAATCAGATGAACAACGCGGCATAATTATCGGTATAACAGGTGGCATTGCTTGTGGTAAAACGACTGTCTCCGATCTTCTTGCTGAAAAAGGTGCTATCCCTATCAATGCTGACGAGATCGGACATCAACTCCTTAAGTCTGATAGTCCAATTTTGAATCAACTGACTGAAACGTTTGGACCGGATATACTTGACGATTCTGGTGACGTGAGTAGAAAAAAACTGGGAGCAATCGTCTTTAGCGATAAAGCAGCACTCGAGAAATTGAATTCACTCATGCACCCGCTGATTATTGAACGTTCCCGTTCACAGGCGCGGGAACTCGTTGCAGAAGATCCGTCATGTGTCGTTTTGCTTGATGCCCCGCTTCTTATTGAGGCGGGTGCTTATGATTCAGTTGATCTGATCATCGTTGTAACAAGTTCACGAGATTTACAAATAAGGCGGATATTAGAACGAAGTCATTCACAGAAAAGACCTTTAACAGAGAGCGAAGCACAAGCACGTATTGACTCTCAGATGCCTGTTTCAGAAAAAGTAAAGTATGCTGATATTGTCATAGAAAATAACGGGACGCATGAAGACCTACAGAGTCAAATAGACCATCTCTGGAATGATTTTATTGATAAAGATTAAGGTTTTTATTGGGTGATATGCGGGCGGGGAAACCCCGCCCCTACGGATGTTTTTCTTGACAGAATAACCGGAATATTTATTTAATCTTCATGGGTCAGGCCAGAGTAGATTGACTGCATTTGCTTTTATGACGCAATAGACCTGTTTTCCTTGACACAATTGGAGTTGTTTACACGCATCCGGTGTAATTTTAACTGTCATAAGATGTTGCTCAACGTTTATAGATACTAAAGTCTGATTCTCCACTGACTCTATTGTTCCTTTCAAGATGTTCCTTGCACTGATCGGAAGATTGTCTTCAAGCGAGATGATTATATCTTCTGCCCTAATGGCGATCGGTACTTCATTGTTCGTGTTATTTTCAATATTAGGTTCAATGTAAGGTATCATGAGTCGTTGAGTCCCAATTTCTAACGCCGTTACGCCTTTCTCTTTATCTGAATATGCAATTGGTAATGATAGGATATTCTCTACACCTGTAATACTAGCGATCGGCAAGGTTGAAGGTGTCGTGAGCAATTCATGCGGTTCACCTTTAAAGGCAATCCTACCATCTGAGATGATGTATGCTTCATCTGCAAGTGCCATGACCTCCGAAATAGCGTGGGTAACATATAGGATGGGAATTTCAAATGTCTGTTTAATGTTATACAGATAGGGTATAATCCTATTTTTCAGACCTCTATCGAGTGATGCAAGGGGTTCGTCCATCAGCAGGATATTCGGTTGCATGTTAATAGCACGTGCAACAGCGACTCTCTGACGTTGTCCACCAGAAAGTTGCTTAGGGTATCTTTCAAGCAAATCCGATATTTCAAGTATATCAAGGATTTGGGATATGTTATCCCCATTCCTTTGAAGTGTCTTAGGCTGTCCGTAGCGGATATTCTGTTTTACGGTGAGATGGGGGAATAGGTATCCCTCTTGAAATACGTAACCTATCCCTCGTTTTTCTGGTGCAATGTTGATTCTGGAATTTGAATCGTAAAGGGTCTCGTTACCGAACAGGATTTGCCCTTTATCGGGTGTAAGTGTACCGCTAATGCAGTTGAGTAGTGTGGTTTTACCGCTACCAGATGCTCCTAAAAAAGCGGTAACTTTCTGACTCAACACACAATCAACTGTCAAATCAAAACTACCGAGACGTTTCTGAAAATTGAGAGAGAAATTAGTATTTTTTGCCATTTAATCATACCGAAATGCAAACCGTTCTGTGAGCCAAATTGCAATGAAAGCAATTACGGTTGATATAAAGACCAATCGAAACACTGTAGCATCCTCACCTTGTTGAACTGCAGAATAAATAGAGAGTGCGATTGTCTGAGTCTTTCCTGGAATATTACCGGCTACCAGCATGGTTGCACCGAATTCGCCAAGACTTTTTGAAAATCCAAGAATTGCACCTCCAATAATACCGCGGTATGCCAACGGAAGTGTGATGGTGAAAAACACCCTGACAGGTGATGCACCGAGTGTTCTTGCCACTTTTTCAAGTTCTACCGGTACGGATGCGATTCCTGTCATGATACCCCTTACCAAAAGTGGAAACGAGATAACTGATACAGCTAACACAACCGCTACTGGTGAAAAGACGATTCCACTTTTGCTGAACAGAATCAGAAGTATGTAGCCACTGACTACCGGGGGAAGCACTAACGGCAGCATAACGAACGTATTCAGTATGGATTTTCCAGGGAAGTCACGTTTTGATAGAAGCCATCCTATGAATAGTCCAGGTGGAAACATCACAATCAGACTGAGTATAGCAACCTTGAAAGTTAGGATAAGTGCGGTAATTTCAGCGGGAGTAATCCTCATTTTAATTCGTTAGGTGAATTTTGATGTGATGGATCTGTTGATAGATGTCTAAATCCGTGTTTATCAAATATTAGATAGGCAGCAGGTGTTTTCAAGAAATCAATATATTCTTTTGCTATCTTTTTCTGTTTACTGTCCTTTAAAATAGCAGCAGGATATGCTATCGTTGAATGTGTATTAGGTGGAAATCGGTAAATAACCTTAACCCGTTCACTCACGGTTGTATCGGTTTGGTAAACAAAGGCAACATCCACGTTTCCTGTTGACACATAAGCGAGTGTAGCACGTACGTCGGTGCCAAAAATCAACTGTGGTTGAATCCTATCCCATAAATCAAAGTGTTTCAGCACTTCCTTAGCATAAAAACCGGCAGGCACAATTTCTGGTTGTCCTATTGCAAGTCTGGATATAGCGTTTTGTAGAATATCATTCGGATCATTTATGCTTATCTCTGACTCTTTGTGTGCGACAATGACCAATTCGTTTGTTAATATATCTTCTCTGCTATTCACCGCCAGTAAACCGAGTTTCTCAAGTGCATCAGTTTGGATGTCACTTGCTGAGATGAAAACATCTGCAGATGCACCTTTCTCAATTTGGCGTTGTAGTGTTGTTGAAGCAGCAAAATTATACGACACACGCACCTTATGTTTTTTTACATATTCCTTCTCAATATCGGTTAGAGCATTCGTTAAACTCATTGCAGCGAACACTGTAATTTCAGGTTCTTTCTGTGTATCCATATTGCATCCAGTAATTAGCAGATGCTTTAGACAGAACACATATAAGAACATAGAGATTATCCGTTGATGCATGAGAGTTACCCGAATCAGCTTAATACAAATTGAGTATAGCAGAAAAATGAAGTCATGGCAAGAATGTAATGTCTGGGGGTGTGTAAATATTTTGTCACCATAGGTGTTATTTTAAGAAGATAAATCCAATCAGTTAGTGTCTTCAGTCCCGTAGGGACGCTATGTTCATAGATCATGATTGAACACCCGTTCTTTAGTCCCGTAGGGACGATATGTGTATAAAAAGGTAATTACATAAACATATCGTCCCTACGGGACTAAGACGGTTAACTGCCCGTTTTTCTATAAACATATCGTCCCTACGGGACTAAAGACATACTCATAACAGATTAATCCCTATAAATTGACACATAAGATTATAAGAACTTTACGTGCCAGAGAGCATCCAGTGACAAAAACTTTACACACCCATGTCTGGGTAAGTAAAAAAGAACTTGAAAAAGTAAGACGAGAAAAGTATAATACTATTATAGTGGAAACCATAATTACTTTCACATCTTTGTAGCGCAAACTTTTAGTTTGCGTACACTCTGCACAAACTGGAAAGTTTGTGCTACGGCACAGTCCAATAGGTCGGTTTAAGTACCACAGACTAAAGTGTGCATATATTTTTGTATATCACTAAAAAATTGCATCACGTGTGGAGGCAACCTTGAAAGAGTTGGAAATTCTTAAATTGAAAGTGTTTTTCTTTGGATTCACATGTTGTGTTTCTATCATTACCTTTTTGGTTATGGCACTATGGTTAGCCAGCGAAGGAGGTCCACTGGCACCGGAACCTTTTGAAAGTGAAGTCAGTTTTATGCTATCGCTTGTTGCATTTTTTGGTATTTGGTGCGTATACCTCATAGTGCTTTTTCTCGTATTTGTGATACGATTGGTTATGAGGTTCCTGAAACGCATATACGGGTCCGTTCCGGAACTACACAATGATGCACACAATTAATTAAGTGCAACTTCCAAACTACTATTTTCACAGGCAGATATCCTATGTTTTGGGTATCTGCCTGTTTATTCTTTGTGGGTTCCTGTAACTCATCTATCTGATTAAAACTGTGTAAACAAAAAACATGGAAGTTACGTTATATTATGAGTAAGTTAAATTTGATAAAGGAGGCGTCAAAACATAGAGGTTTCTGAGAAAATTCTGTGTATATTGACGTAGTAGAATGATTAGATATTTTTCATTAGCTGTATCAGTATTATTATTATTGATATCTAACACAGTTTTTGCGGGTCCTGGTAGGACAGGTGCACAAATCCTGAATTTAGGGGGTGGTGCTCGTGCAAGAGCATTAGGAGACGCTTTCTCGGCTGTGTCTGGAGATGTCACAACATCACTCTGGAATCCGAGCGGATTGGCTTATTTGCCTGATAGTAATTTGCATTCAGACAGGAAAGGTTCACAACTCTCTATGTTCTATTCAGATATGAGCGGCCCCTTTGGTGAAGCGGGTGAAGGCATGTATTATACTTTCATTTCAGGCGCAATGCCTCTGGGGGACATAGGAACAATAGGAGCAACATTACAACTAAATGGTCAAGGTACTATCCCTGTCACAGTAGACTCACCCGAAGTGATCCGCAACGATAACCTCGGAACGAACATGGTCCTTACCTTATCTTATGCCGATTACTTGACGAATTCATTGGCAATGGGAATAAACGGTAAGATGATTAGAATGGTTCTCGGTACAGAAACAGGAATCTCTTATGCTGTGGATATAGGTCTACAGTACCATGTCCCGTTTGATCTTATACCCACGACAATCGGAATGGTAATTCAGAATGTTGGACCCGACATATCGTTTATTGATGAGAATCAAGCAGATCCTTTGCCGAGAATGTTTCGGATTGGGACATCAATGAGTCTCTATAGAGACAGATACAATCACCTTCGTTTGGTTAGCGGCATCACATCCTATATTGATAAACTCTCAGAAAATGAAGAGGAACTATTAGTCGATTTGGACCGTGTCAATGCAGAAAGAGCTGAGAAGATTACCAAAGAACAACTGCTTTCTGATAGAGGAGTCGGCATCCGCGCATTTGAATGGCGACACCTACAGAAGAACATCGGCGTAGAATACTGGCTTGGGGATATCCTCGCAATGCGTATCGGCTATAAATATGAACCTGGTATAAACTTACAAGAATTTACAGACCATCTCACTTACGGTATCGGTGTTAAGGTATATCTCTACAATTTAGACATTACTTATGGACCGCGTTTTGGTCCCGCTGAGGAAAGACTTCTTGAAGCGACAGGTATTATCGCATTTTAATGGGGAATAGTTTATAGTGAAACTCGTACAAACCGTAGTCATTTATGCAGTAATTTTCAGTTTCTCGGCTGCTATCTGTATAGCATCTGATATGTCCCAAGAACATCTATTCACAGATTTTTATCTAACATCTCATCTTGGCATACGTACACTGGCAGATCAATCTACTACAAACGATAACATGGTTTCGCTTAAATCTCCAAATGAAGCGTTTCTCTATTCTCTTGCTATCCCTGGAATGGGACAACTCTATAATGGTTCAAAATACGGTTACATCTATACTGCAGCGGAGATTGGTTTGTGGATTACGTATTTCGTCTTACGAAATTCAGCAGTCAATACACGTGAAGACTATAGGGAATTGGTAAGAGAAAATGTGATCTTTATCGGTCCAGGTTCCTTTGAAGAATGGGACGAAATCGAAGACTATGAACACGCAACACAATATGAAAACTGGAACCATGTATACGATTCTGAGGCAACCAGAAATAGAACCGGTAAGTGGTATTGGAAGGATCTTGACCCGTCACTGAAAGATGCTAAGAACACAAGCATTGAATTCGACTCAAAACATCGTCTGCAAGCTTATGATTTAAGGCAGGAAGCAAACGATACATTTGAAAATGCACGGACAGTTTTAGGGATAGTTATTCTAAATCACGTTTTTAGTGCTGTAGAGGCACGTATCTCAACGAAACGTTGGAACAACAGACAGCAACAGAACTCTGCATTTGAAGTGGAGTTTAAAACCGATTTTTCAACGGATGCACCAAGAGGAGCTTTGGTACTCAAGAGAAAGTTCTAAAGTCTATCCGTTAATTTGCTTTTCTAAGATAGGACTAACGGAGATTATGACCGCTGCTGCTTATTTGTGTTCATGGTCTCCCTCTCTGTCATGCTCACCGCCTTCTTCTTTATGACCATGTTCACTCTTTCCTTCTCCGCCATGCTCGCTATCTTCCCCTTCACCACTGTGTTCCCCCTCACCCACTTCAGGATGTGCAGTCCAAGCATTGAAGTCCGTGCCTGTTGCGGGGAGTAGGATTTCTTTTTTTGTACCGGGTGCAAGGTCACCTGGGGTTGTTGGACCGAGTTCTTTTCCGTTTGATAAGTGAACTTCGACCCGAACCTGCTTCAAAGTTTCGTCAGTGGTATTTTCTACGGTTCCTTTGAAGGCATTGGTATCTGGGTCGTATTTTAGAACGAGTCGTGCCCCGTTCCGTACTCTATCGTATTGCTCATTCAATGCCAATTCAACTTTAGATTCTTCACTGCCATCGTCAACGGATAGCTCTTCCTTTTTTGAGCATCCGCTTACACTTGCCACCAATATGATGGTAATTACCGTAAGAACAGTATAGATCGGATTCATGAATGTGTACCTCTTTATGAAGATTAGAAATTTTTTAGTGAAATCTATAATAACTTGAACACAATTGTAGGGCAAACTTTTAGTTTGCGGACACGACTGCACAAACTAAAAGTTTGTGCTACTTAAGTGTAGACAGATGCATCTATGAAAAAGGGAGCAATAAGTTTATTGCTCCCTTGTAGGAGTCTGCTAACAGAGTCCTGTTCGTAGTTTCATCAGTTCTGAAGTCGGTGTTTAATTTCCGCTGCCTTCAGTACCTTCGCCACCTTGTCCATGTTCACCACTGCCTTCGCTGCTTTGTCCACCATGTTCGCCGCTGCCTTCACCTCCGCTGGAGCTGGGGCCGACTTCGGGGTGAGCCGTCCATCTATCAAAGGCTGGTCCCTCTTCTGGCAGTACAATGTCCAGAGATTCGCTTGGTGCAAGGTCTTGAGGTGGTGTTGGACCGAGTTCCGCAGTTGCGTTTCCTGTTGCTGAATCATATAGATGAATTTCGACGCGGACTTGCTGTAATACCGCATTCGTATCATTTTCAACGGTACCTTTAAATGCCTTTTCGTCTGGATAGTATTTCAGAATCAGATGTGCGCCATTACGGACATTATCATAAGTTTCGTCAAGGGTGAGTCGAACTGCTGATTCTTCGTCACTTGTCATTGGGTTTGCGGTGTCAGACTCTGAACATCCAATAAGACTGACTGTAAGTGCCAAGGTGATTATTGTGAGAATCCCCAAATAGTGTTTCATGGTTTTGCCCCTTCTGTTTTTTATATGAACAAATTTACCATTTGCTGTAAGGTATCATGGTCTGCTAACTGTTCGCTTTGGACAGCCGTATTAATTTCATGATATAATCAACGTGCTGTAACTTTAAGGTTTTCAGGTAATTATCTTTATGAACCTTCAAACGAGATTCCTTACGAAGTCTCGTTTACATCAAATTGTATGATGTTCTAACGTTTCCTTACGAAACTTCGTTTACAAAATGTTATCCTTTTTCAAATTTTCTCTTTACCTACTTCTCCACTCCCAACCTGCTTGTCGGTAAATGTTCTGTTCACTCACTCACGACGTAGAAACGTTTGACAAACTGGTTGCCTTTTCTAGAGTCACTTCAGGGACTATTGATTGTTGAAAGAGAAGGATATAACCTTAAAGATTGTAAGGACAGGTTATTAACCTGTCCTTAGCGAGGTATCCCGGCAGTGACCTACTTTCCCACGGGGTTGCCCCCGAAGTATCATCAGCGCAGAAGGGCTTAACTTCCGTGTTCGGAATGGGAACGGGTGTATCCCCTTCGCTATAACCACCGGAAAGGTGTATAAAAATATTTGACAATTGTATATGTATTGAGGAACGGTAGAGGAAGATATAGTTATCAAGCCCTCGACCTATTAGTACCAGTTAGCTGAACCGTTCACACGGTGTACACATCTGGCCTATCAACCTTCTTATCTCGAAGGAGCCTTACCAACTTAACGTTGTGGGATATCTTATCTTGAGGTGGGTTTCACGCTTAGATGCTTTCAGCGTTTCTCCTCTCCGTACATAGCTACCCAGCGGTGCCACTGGCGTGACAACTGGTGCACTAGAGGTACGTCCACCCCGGTCTTCTCATACTAGGGGCAGCATCTCTCAAATATCCTACGCCCGTACCAGATAGGGACCGAACTGTCTTACGACGTTCTAAACCCAGCTCGCGTGCC